>JAJACP010000020.1 GCA_022601445.1 Chlamydiales bacterium
CTGTGTTTAATTTTTAGGTCCAATTCATCAACAAGATGGTTTACCAATGACAAAGGTTATGCAACACACTCGCTCCTTGTGATTGGGTATGATCACTGTTTTGTTTCCTTTACGTAGTTTCCAATGACCATGTTTTTTCCGCTAATTGGCATTACTTTTCCATTTTTTCACTCTATAATACCAAATATATTTGGTAAATACAAGCTTTATTTTTATCCACCAACGTGGAGCGGCTGAGCCTTTTTCTTGGGGGAGCGAAAAAAGACAAGCAGGCAAAGCAGGATCGCACACCCCCAACCAGCCAAGTAACAAAGCTCAAGAAATGTCTCCGTATAGGCTTGGTTTTGCGCCATCTTGTAGACAAAGGCATGTGCATGACTCCCCTCCAACCCCAGCTGCGTCTTCAAAGCAGCAAAATAGGGTGCAAATTGCGGATTGGAAGGAATCACCATCTCCGCATAACGGCTCTGAAAAAAGTTTTCGCGCATCGAAAAATAGCTTGTCGCAAGCGAAACTCCTGAACTAATGGCCATCATACGCGCAAAACTAAAGACTCCTGCTGCACTGGCCATTCGATGCTCCGGAATCCCCTTCAGGCTCATGGTCGTCAGAGGCACAAAAAAAAGAGCAAAGCCAATCCCTTGAACAAAGCGGGGCCAGGCCAAATTAGCAAAAGGCGTATGAATACTCAGGTAAGCCAGATAGAAAAAGGCACTTCCTACAAGTGCCAATCCAACCGCCACCCAAATGCGCAGATCGATTAAATGGAGATAAAGCCCTACCAGTGGAAAGACAAATAACGCAGAAAAGCCCAGAGGAGCGATGGCATACCCAGCCCAAAGAGGCGTATACCCCAACTGATCTTGAGCCCATGTAGGACCGACAACAAGATTTCCAAAAATAAAAAAAACAGCCACACTGATAATCAAAGTACCAAAAGTGAAGTTGCGATTCTTAAAAAACGAGAGATCCACAACAGGATGCGCGTGAAAATGCTCCCAAACGAGAAAGAAACAGAGCCCGATAAACGCGATGATTCCCAAAGCAAGAATAAAATTAGAACGGAACCAGTCATCATCGGTCCCTCGATCAAGCATCACTTGATAACACCCGACTGTCGCCACCAGTAAAGCGATTCCCACCAGATCGATCGGCAGCTTCTTGCGCTCGCTTTCAAAACCACTTAGTAAAGCATACGCAACGATACCAGCTAAAACGCCTAAAGGAACATTGAGGTTAAAAATCCACTGCCAACTATAGCTTCCTGTGATCCACCCTCCTAAAACGGGGCCGATAGCCGGCCCCACCATCACTACAAGCCCCCACATACCCATGGCAAATCCTTTTTTATGGGGAAAGAGCATCAGCAAAAGGGCTTGAGATAAAGGAATCAGTGAGCCTGAAACCAGTCCTTGGAAAACGCGAAAAATCAGTAGCATCGGAAAAGTTGTAGAAAGCCCACACATCAACGACATCAAGGCAAAAAGAACAGCTGAAATGGAAAAAAGGCGCACACGCCCGATAAAGCTTGTCATCCACCCTGTCAGCGGAACCATAATCGCATTTGCTACAGTATAGGAGGTGATCACCCATGTTCCATTGTCTTGACTGACGCCGAGCTCCCCTGCAATGGTAGGAAGGGCGACATTCGCGATGAATTGGTCAAGAGTGATTAACAGGGTCCCCACACTAACGGCCAGAGTGGCTAAAAAGAGCTTGAAACCGCTGAGAGGGCCTTCACTGTCCATTCTCTATCAAACTGTTTGTGTCAATGATGTCATCGATGAGAGTGTCGAGTGTAGCCAACTCCTCCATCTGCTGGGTGTAGATCGATGTGGTATAGATGGGCTCCCTCGTCGGTACTTTTGCTAACATGCTTCCATCCGTATCATGCACATCCACGTGGGTGCGCATGGAAAGCCCTAAAAGCAAAGGGTGCTTTCTGATCTCCTCTGGATCCACACTGATCCGCACTGGCACACGCTGAATGATTTTGATCCAATTCCCCGAAGCATTCTCTGGTGGCAAAAGGGCAAAGGCGTTTCCACTTCCCGGTTGAAAGCCAACAATCTTACCATGGAATTTTACATCCCGACCATAAATATCAGCCGTATAGGTGACCGGCTGATCAATCCGCACCTTGCTCAATTGGGTCTCTTTGTAATTCGCCTCAATCCAAATAGCATCAAGGGGGACGATGTAAAGAAGCGTAGATCCTTCGCTTACCTGGTCACCGACTTGGACAGAACGCTTTCCAATATAACCTGTTACAGGCGCCCACACCTGGCACCGAATCAAGTTGAGGTAACTCTCGCGCAACGCCCAAACTTGCTGCTGCACCATAGGGTGTGTTGCGATCGTTGTCCCCGCAATCTGAGCCTGGATCATTTCAAATTGCTTTTCGGCTAAGATAAGGTTAGCCGCTGCGACCACAACATCAGTCTGATAAATCTCAAACTCTTCCACAGAAACTGCACCCGTTTCTACAAGGGGCTCTCGGTGTTTAAGATCGAGCTCAGCTTGCCTAAGCTCTGCCGCACGCACCTCAATTTCTGCTGCTTTGGCACCTGCGTCTTGAAAAGCAGCGGCAATCTCACGAACAGTAAATGCGAGTTTTTCTTTCTGCTCTTCAAAAGCCATGAGGTAATCGGAAGGATCAAGCTCGACTAAAAGCTGTCCTTTTTCCACAAAATCGGTGTCATCGGCATAAATCGCTTTGACTCCGGCTGTGACTTGTGGTGTGAGCATCACTTCGTTACCGTGCACATAGGCATCTTCTGTGTAGACATAGAACCGTCCCATAAAAATCCAGTAGAGAAGCCAGATCAGTCCGATGAGTAGGAAGAGGGCGGCTAATGCAAACAACCAGATATTACGCTTCTTATTAGGGGCAGCATCCGTCATAATAGCCTCCTCCAATTGATTGAATCAGTGAAACAGCTGATTGGAAACGACAGAGTTGAACCACAGCCTCCAACTCCTCTTGAGTGAAGACGTTTTCCAATCCATTTAAGACCGAAATGCGATCAGAGACACCATTAACAAACTTCTGGTAAGTCAGATCATACAAAGATTTGGCGTCAGCAACGGATTTTTGTAGGGCGCCTAAACGCGCATCAGCTGTCATCAGATCCGTAAGAGAGTCACTGACTTGCTGCACAGCGTTTAAAACAGTTTGATTGTAGGATTCAACAGCAATTTCTAAGTTTTCACGAGAAACACCCAATTGAGCTTGCAGCTTGCCCGCAGTAAAAAGAGGAAGTAGTCCTACAGCATCTCCTAAGTACAACAACGTGGGCTTTGTAAATAGTTTCGACAGCTTGAATGAACCAAATCCTAAGTAGCCGAGAAGATCAATGCGTGGGAAAAAATGCGCTTTTGCTACCTCAACGTTACAGCAAGCCGCCTCGACCCGGCATTTTTGCGCCGTCACATCAGGGCGGCGAAGCAGTAAATCAGTGGGAAGAGTAGAGGGTAGAGGCAAGGGCGTGTTAAAAACGGCTGCCGGTTCAATCACAAGCTCTCCCTCAAAACAACAGGTGGTATTCCCAATTAATGCAGCCAAAGCGTGACGATCGACCCCAACGAATCCTTCCAATTGAAAGACCAGGTCTTGGATCAGCTGTATCTCGGTATCGGTTTCATAAAGACGAAACTCTGAATTCACTCCATTTTCAAAACGTTGTAATAAAAGAGCATACACTTGCTTCCGCGTGTCTAGTCTCTCATTAGCGATCCGGAGTAGTTCCAGGTTATATTGTAGATCGAAATAAACGGAGGCGATGGTTGTAGATAAAACAAGCCTGGCTTCTTGATAGTCCGCAATTTGAGCGACCATCTCATCGATGCTGGCAAAATAGAGATTACGGTTTTTCTTCCAAATATCGAGCTCATAGCTCGCTGTGGTCAAATAGGTTGTCACTTCAGTAATGTATTCAATAGAAGTAGGAATCTGTGTACGTGACCCAAACCGGCTCAACTTTTCTCGAGATCCTTCTCCAAACCAAAACAGATGTGGGATCAGAGCTGAACGCGTTTCAACTGCCTCCTCACAGGCGCGCCTGATCCGCGCTTCAGCCATTTTAATATCGGGATGCGTATTTAAACTCATTTCAATCAATGTATTGAGCTGAGGATCTTGAAAAAAAGTCCACCACTGCTCATCGGGATAAACACCCTCACAAACGGCATCCGATTCGAAGGCTGCACCAACATTTTCCGCAATGTCTGTGCACTCTAATGGGAGCTGCTGCGCCCTGTAGCAGTGCGGGAAGCAACCTGTTAGCAGTGAAAAGAGGAGTAAAAAAACGTATTTCATCATTGTTAATATTGAGATCTGATGCAAGAATAATGCCATGTCGTATGTCATTCAATTTGACCTAGCCTTAACCGAAAAACTTCAAAAAGGACTCAAAGAACAGGGTTTTGAGCTTAGCCAGCCGCTGTACACGCTTTTTCAGGGGAAGAAAAAAGGGGTGGTCTGCACCCTTTACACCTCTGGAAAGCTGGTGATTCAAGGTGGAGGAATGAAAGAATTTATCGAGTTCTACCTGGAACCAGAAGTGCTTGGGGTTTTCAACTACGGGTATGAATCCCCCTCTTCTGCACAGGATCTCACACCACATATTGGTGTCGATGAATCGGGAAAAGGGGATTTTTTTGGCCCTCTTTGTATTGCCGGGGTTTATGCCGATAGCAAAACCATTCCAGAACTGGAAAAGATCGGTGTCAAAGATTCCAAAAAACTAAAAGATCTACAAATTGTACAAATTGCAGCAAAAATTCGTAAAAAATATCCCTTTCATGTTGTGCGGATTGGACCAAAACGGTACAACGAGTTATATGAAAAATTTGGCAACCTCAACCTGCTGCTCGGTTGGGGACATGCAACTGTGATTGAGCAGATGCTCGAAAAAACAGGGTGCAGCCAGGTGATCATCGATCAGTTTGCTGCTGAACACGTTGTCGAAAAGGCTCTTGGGCGAAAAGGAAAAGAGGTTCAACTGATCCAACGTACAAAGGGTGAGCAAGATTTGGTTGTTGCTGCCGCCTCAATTTTAGCGCGCGCTGCGTTTGTTGAGGGAATAGAAAAATTGGAGAAAGAGATGCAGCAAAAATTGCCAAAAGGAGCGAGTACCATGACAATTGAGGCGGGCAAAAAACTGGTGCAGGCGCACGGGAATGCAATTTTAAAGCACGTGGGAAAACTCCACTTTAAGACGGTCCAAGCCATCACAGAATGAAAAAAATCATCCTTCTCATCACACTCGCTGTTTTTGTTCTTCTTGGAGGTGCTTATCTCTATCTAGGGATTGAGAAACGGGAAGCTAAAGGGTGGCTCCCCAAAGGAGAGGTTCGGGGAAGCGCTTTGATTGTCGAGGGTCTCCCGTACACTTTAAGCTATCAACAACAGTTGGATGTAGTGCACCAGTTAAATCACGCTAAGTTGATTGACAGTCCACCTAAAACTCTTTACACAGGGAGTCCTATTGAGTGGATTGAATTGTATGCATTTAATACCGAGCAACCTCTTGTGGCAACACCTCTTTCCAACGACTTTGCTTACTTTAAAATCCGTTCAGGTAAACAGACACTCTACTTACAACTCAAACAGCCTCAAGATTTACACACCATTTTGGAGATGGCCTACGATTTATGAGATACCTTATCCTTACGCTTTTATTCGTTCCTTTCACTTTTTTTGCTCAAGAAGAGTGGGACCATCTAGAGTATCCCCTTTTTGATTTGGAAAATACGCCTCCACCCCACCACCCTTTTTCCGTAAGCGGACAATACGTGGACGTTTCAAAAACCTCTTTTCGTAGTCCCGATGTAAAAAACAGCAATCTACGCTATACACAAGCGGACGCCGCTTTTGCCTATACCCACCCTTTTAGCGAGTATTGCGGCCTCATCTTCGGAGCTGGCTGGGTAGGGACTGAAGTGGATATGCAAGACAATCCCGAGTTTAATGAGACCCAGTTTAACTACGTCAACTTCTCCATCGGTGGGTTTACTAAAGCGTGTACCGATTGGACATGGACGTTAACACTTGCCGCTTTTTTGGATACTGAAGAGTTTTCTTTTAGCGACTACACGCTCTACCAAGGAGTGCTTTGGGGTAAATATGAATTTTGTAAATGGATCGAGCTCGACTTTGGTCTCATTCTCGAGGCCGGACTTCACAAGGAAAAAGTGTGGCCCATCATCGGTTTTATTTACGTACCGTCTGAAAATTGGCGGATCAATGCAGTCTATCCAATCAATGTAGCGATTGAATATGAGTGGTCCCGCTATTTGAAAGCGGCTGGCTCGATCCGGTTTTTACGCAACCGGCACCGCGTCCAAAAAGAAGAGCCGAACTCCCAGGGAATTTTTGAATACTGCACCTCTGGCGCTGAGTTGGATCTGATTTGCTCTCCCATTGAGAGACTTTCTATCAAGGGATTTGCTGGGCACACTTTTGACGGTGATCTGAAAGTCACCGATCGAAATGATAACAATGCACGCCATTTTAAATTTAATGGTTCCTTCTACGCTGGGGCAAGTGCTGTTTTTAGCTTTTGATTGTGGAAGCTTGAAAAAAAGAGGTGCGAGACGCCGAAGCGCCTCGCGCCAGCAAGGAGGGTTTTAATTTCCTTTCTTGATATTACAAGATGCAAGAAACTTGAATAGGTAAAAACACCAAAGTCCTGACAAACCAACAAGCGCATAGATGATACGACTAATCGCTGTGCTAGGACCTCCAAAGATGCTTGCCACAACATCAATTTGAAAAAAGCCCCACATGCCCCAATTTAAAGCGCCGATGATCACTAAAAGTAGGGCAATCCAATGAATAACTCTCATTTTTTCCTCCGGATTAAAATTAAATGAGTTATTCATATTCTTACTCTCTGAGCGCTTTAATCACAAATATTTTTTTAGAGCCTCTTCCAATTCAGGATAGTGAAAGCGAAAACCCTTTTCTAATAAACATTCGGGGCGCACGTGCGTGCTCGCTAAAAAAACCTCCGCACCCGATCCAAAGAGCATCGACAAGGCAAATTTAGGGATCGGCATCGGTGCGGGCCTGTGAAGAAGAGCAGCAAACTGCTTGGTAAACTCTAAGTTAGAAACAGCGCCAGGAGCCGTAAAATTAACAGGCCCCACCACAGCAGAGTTTTCAATCACAAAGGCAATCCCCTCTACAAGATCATCGATGGCAATCCAGCTCATGATCTGCGTTCCTTTACCCAATGAGCCCCCCATCCCCATTTTGAAGGGCTTTTCCATCAGCTTTAATGCACCTTCCCCTTTACCCAGAACAAGCCCAAACCTGGCAAAAACGACCCGGACGCCTTTTTGAGCCAGGCCGGAGGGAATCTTTTCCCACTCACGGCATACTTCCGCTAAATAGCCCTGTCCCGAGCCGCTTTTCTCAGTCAAAATCTCATCTCCACGGTCTCCATAATACCCAATTGCAGAGGCATTGATGAAAACAGAGGGAAGCGCATCCAGGCTCTGAAGCGAGTCACAAAGAAATTGGGTCGATGTGAGGCGGCTTGTGCGGATTTTCTCCATTTTCTGCTGGTTCCACCGTCCTAAAATACTCTCACCAGCTAAGTTGATCACAATATCGACTCCTTCCAATAAAGAAGGATCGATCTGTTTTGACTCAGGATCCCAAAAGTGCTCCCCCTCTTTGGGGTGGCGAGAAAACAGGACAAGCTCATCTCCCCTCTCTTCAAAAAAAGTGGCTAGCCTTGACCCAATAAATCCGCTGCTTCCCGTGATGACGATTTTCATGTTTTTTTCACCTCTTCATACGCGTTAAGAGCGCGCGTACGCGCCCACTGATGATCGACAATGGGACCCGGATAGTCCGAAACCTTTTCAGACCACTCCCAAGGAGCATGAATGAACTGAGAGGGCACTGAAGCTAACTCTGGGACAAATCGAAGCACATAATTTCCCTCGGGATCAAATTTTTTTCCTTGTGAAACGGGATTAAAAATCCGAAAATAGGGTGCAGCATCGGCCCCACACCCCGCTGTCCACTGCCACCCCAAAGTATTATTTGCAAGATCGGCATCGACAAGTCTCTCCCAAAACCACTTTGCTCCTTTCTGCCAGGGGACGAGCAGATCTTTTGTCAAAAAAGAGGCCACAATCATCCGTACCCGATTATGCATCCAGCCTGTTTGCAGCAGTTGTCTCATTCCAGCATCTACAATGGGATAACCTGTTTTCCCCTTTTTCCAGGCCTGTAGCATATGCGCATCCTCTGCCCATGGAAACAGCGCAAATTGAGAACGGAGGGGCTCATCTGGCGTGGAAGGAAAGTGAAACAGAAGATGGTAGGCAAACTCACGCCAAAAAAGCTGCCGAGCAAAAGTAGGGTATTCGTGAACGCGCGCCCAGACCTGTCTGGGGCCAATTTCTCCAAAATGGAGATAAGGGGAGAGCTGTGAAACCCCGTCAAGGTCGGGACGATCCCGGTCCACTTGATACCTGTTAGCCGCTTCTTGAATAAAATGAGTCAATCTCCTCTGAGCCGCTCTTTCGCCTACTTCCCAATCAAGCGGTTCATCAGGTAGATCAAGGAGATCAGAGGCAGGCAGTTGATCTGGCATCCGAAAAGAACTCTTGCCACCAGGTTTAAAAGGCGCGTGCTTAAGAGCCGTTTTCCAAAACGGAGTGAAAACTTGATAGGGCTTCTCTTCTTTTGTAGAGATCTCCCACGGCTCAACAAGCAATGACGCGTTGAACGTTTTTACCGCTATAGAAAGCGCATTGATGACCTTGAGATCGCGCTCAATCCCTTTTGGTTCGTAGCAACGGTTGAAATAGAGTGCCTCGGCTCCTGTTTGTTGGATCAGCTCTTGCAAAGTAGGAAGGGTAGGTCCTTGTCGAATCACAAGGGAAAGGGGAAAAGCTTTTAAAGTGTGGTGTAGCCACACTTGGCTCTGATACCCCGGACACCATCTCCCCTCCTCTTTCGGAGACCAGATGAAAACAGGAATCACCTCTCCAGCCCTAGCCGCAGCGGCAAGAGCTGGGTTGTCAGTCAAACGAAAATCTTGTCGAAACCACACGAGAATTTTCATTGCCATTTATCCTAATACAGAGCATGATTTTTGCCTATGTCAGATGTAAGTAAAGAGAACGTACAGGCGCTATGTAGATTGTGCCGAATTGAATTAACCGACGAAGAATTGGCCACTTATGCCGAAAGCATGCGACATGTTCTCGATTATGTTGAATTGCTACAAGAGGTAGACGTGAGCGACCTCCATCCTTATGGCCATATCGAGGAGCAAGGTGTCGACTCTCTGCGTGAAGACCTCTCCGCCTCGCCCCTCTCCCGAGAAGACTTTTTAAGTAACGCTCCTGATCAGGTGGGCGGCATGATCCGCGTGCCTCCGATCATCAAACAAAATCCTTAGAAGCATGTATCAACTATCCGCTAGACAACTCCATCAACACTTTTGTGACAAAAAACTCTCAGCTGAAGAGATTACCCGCTACTTTCTCAAGCGTATCGACACCTTTGACGATCAGGTGGGCGCTTTTTTATCTGTCTTCCATGAGCGTGCCCTTGAGCAGGCGCGCAAGATTGATCAAAAACGCGCTAAGGGAGAGCCCTTAGGCAGGCTGGCCGGCGTCCCCATCGGCATTAAAGATAATATCCATGTAAAAGGCGAACTGACCACTTGCGCTTCTAAATTTATGGTCAACTACCGTGCGGTCTTTGATGCGACCGTGACCCAGTTACTTGAAAATGAAGACGCCATCACGCTGGGAAAATTGAACATGGACGAATTTGCCATGGGCTCTTCGAACGAAAACTCTGCTCTTAAAAAAACGTGTAATCCCTGGAATCTCTCTTGTGTGCCCGGAGGCTCTTCAGGGGGTTCCACAGCAGCGGTTGCAGCTAGACTTTGTCCGATTACTCTAGGGTCTGATACGGGAGGATCTGTCCGTCAGCCTGCTGCTTTTTGTGGAGTTGTGGGCTTTAAACCAACCTATGGACGCGTTTCTCGCTATGGCTTGGTGGCCTTCGGCTCTTCTCTTGACCAAATTGGCCCGATTGCAACGACGACTCAGGATATTGGGATGGCCATGGAAGTCATGGGAAGACACGATCCACATGACGCGACAACGATTCCGGCACATCATGAAGACTATCTCTCTTTGATGGGAGGTGATGTAAAAGGGAAAAAGATTGGCGTGCCCTGGGCTTTCTTAGAAGATCTACACGCTGAGCCCAAGGCGATTTTTCTCGAATCAATCGAGGTATTAAAGAGTCTTGGATGTGAAATTGTTGACGTCGATCTCAACATTTTGAAGTACTCTGTTGCCACCTACTACATCATTGCCACAGCTGAGGCCTCTACCAACCTGGCCCGCTTCGATGGCGTGCGCTATGGAGTGCGTTCAGAGCGTGCCGAGACGTTAGATCAAGTATACGATTTTTCCCGCACAGATGGATTTGGAACAGAGGTAAAAAAACGGATCTTTTTGGGAACCTATGTGCTCTCTTCGGGTTACCAAGATGCTTACTACAAACAAGCGGCAAAAGTGCGTCTGAAAATCATTGACTCTTTTAATCGCGCTTTTGAGACGTGCGATGTCATTGCCACACCCATCTCGCCCATTGGCGCTTTTCCAAAAGGTTCGATTCAAGACCCGCTGGAGATGTACCTACAAGATATCTACACCATCGGGATCAACTTAGCCCGTCTTCCTGCCATTTCGGTTCCCTGCGGCTTCAACCCAGAGAAAAAACCCTTTGGCCTCCAGTTTATCGGCGCCAAAAGAGAAGATGCGCTTGTTTGCCGCATGAGCTATGCCTATGAGCAGGCGGCCCCTTATGCAAAAGAAATCCCCCCCCAATTCGATCGAGAGGTATAATTCATGGACCCTGCCGTATTTAATGAGTGGGAGCCGGTCATTGGCCTGGAAATCCACGTCGGACTCAACACAAAAGCCAAGCTTTTTAGTCCCGCTGCCAACCGTTTTGGCGATGAACCCAATACCAACATCTCTGAGGTGTGCACGGGCCAACCTGGCGCTCTGCCTGTCTTAAACAAAGAAGCCGTGCACAAAGCCGTGCTTTTTGGCTGCGCTGTCAAAGCGCATGTCGCTCCCTACAGCCGTTTCGACCGTAAATCCTATTTCTATCCCGATAGTCCACGCAATTTCCAGATCACTCAATTTGACAAACCGATCATTATTGGTGGCGCTCTGACTGCCGATGTAGAGGGCACTCCGATGTCCTTTCCGATCAACCGCGCTCATCTCGAAGATGATGCCGGCATGCTCAAGCACTTCTCCCAATTTGCTGGTGTTGACTATAACCGTGCCGGTGTTCCTCTCATTGAGATTGTTTCTGAACCGTGTATTTTCTCTTCCAAACAGGCAGTCGCTTATGCAACGGGCATCAAGGCCGTTTTGCAGTACCTCGATGTGTCTGACTGTAATATGGAAGAAGGTTCACTCCGCATGGATGTGAACATTTCAGTGCGTCCCAAAGGCTCGAAAGAGCTGCGCAACAAAATCGAGATCAAAAACCTTAACTCTTTTACCTTCATGGGCTTGGCAATTGAATCTGAATTCAAGCGTCAAGTGCGCGCCTATCACTCTAACCCCGACACCGTCATTGAACAGGCGACTTTCCGTTGGGATCCTGATAAAAAAGAGACCATCTTGATGCGCATGAAAGAGAGCGCTGATGATTACCGTTACTTTTTAGAGCCCGATCTTCCCCCTCTTATTCTTGAAGAAGATTACATTGATGCCGTGCGCCAATCGCTTCCTGAGCTCCCCTACGACCGAGAGAAGCGGTATATCCAGGACTATGGGCTTTCCCGCGAAACAGCTTTGATCATTGTAAACGAAAAAGCGCTTGCCGACTACTTTGAACGGGCTCTGCGCGCCTGTCAAAATGCGAAAAGTCTTTCCAACTGGATGACTGTAGAGTTTGCGGGTCGCTTTAAAGAGAGCGGTAAAAACGTGTGGACAAGCGGCATTCCGGGCGCGCACATTGCCTCTCTTGTGAATATGATTGATACGGGTTTGATTACCGGAAAAATTGCGAAGCAGGTGGCGGATTTAATGGTGAAAAATCCAGAGAAGTCACCTGAGGCGATCGTCGAGGAGACACCCGCCTTCAAACCGCTGTCGGACGAAGGAGAGTTAGAGCACGTGATCGATCAAATCCTGAGTGACAATCCTCAATCTGTGGAGGATTTCTTAAGTGGTAAGGAGCGGGCCTTTGGCTTTCTGGTTGGTCAGGTGATGAAAGCAACACAAGGGAAGGCATCTCCGCCGGTCGTCAATCGTCTTCTGAAAGAAAAACTGCAGCGTCCCTAACTTGATTGCAGTAATCTTCCTGGCTCTGTATCTCCCAATTGAGCCCTCGCTTCATCGCGTCGCCAATTTTCTCTAGGTGGAGGAGGTGGAGGCCTGTTGGTAATAATCTGGATATCATCTCTACCCAAAACCTCAATGGCGTGCCCCGCAGCAAAGATGGAAAGAGGCGCAATCAATGCCCCAATAATAAAGAAAGGAGTTGTCGCTGCATGAGCAAAACTAAAGTGCCCCGCATACATGCCTCCATTGAGTATGAAAGCGGTGCTCGCCACAGCAAGGAAAACGGGAGTGAGCGCAAGTAGGATTTTACCCAGTGTGCGCCCCTTTTTTTCGCCCAAAATATCTTTCAAAAGCCAGCTGACTCCAAACCCTACAGCCGTAACAGCCATCGGCGCTCCCATTAAAGATGTGATACTGGGATGGAGAAGACTGTTAAATCCACCACCTGTCAGCAATCCGTTCGCCATAGAAAACATTAAAACACCGAGGAGAATCACGCCCACATCATAGATAATGTAGAGCGCCTTGCGCTTCCACCCCTCATATTTGTCTGGAAAGTCGAGGAATGAGTCAAGCATGCCACCCATTTCACTCCCCATATTTTTCATTCCTGAAACAATTCCGCTCATATAATCTCACCCTATTTAATTAAGTAAAGATTATAACATATAATTATTAATAATTAATTAATCGGAATAGTTTATGTTTTCTTTATAAATTAAGGCTTTTCTTACATGGAGAATAATGCTAAGAGCGCACATAGAAACAAAGGTGGCAGAGGACCAAACTAAGGGCATATGGTAGGTTGTGACCGCCAAAAAGGCGACAATTGCGCCTGAAATGAGCACGCAAAAAACCCATGCTTTAAGATGATTTTTCGCTCCCTGATAGTCCCCATTTTTTGCTTTGAGTCCAGCTGTCACAGGCAACAAAAGAAGCCCCACAGCCGTAATTAAAGGAAGAATAAAGGGCTTGACAAGACCTGTAATGGTTGCCACTGTGACTGCCGCTACCCGTGAGCTGACCGGACGAGCCTCAAACTGGGAAAAAGCGGAGCGCATCACAATAAATTCGGGGCCATAAAGATCTGCTACAATAGACATTGCCATAAGGCCAGAAATTGTAACTCTTTGTATATTATTAGTAAACTAGTTCGAAAATAGTAGTCGCTAAGGGAGGGAGCTGAAGATGGGCTCCTGTGACTCTACCTTGTTGATCTCGAACTAGCTCGAGGTCACGATTGTGCTTACCTGACCCCCCAAAGCGCTCAGCGTCTGTATTAAAAACTTCTTTGATCGATTGAACGTTGGGAAGAGGAATGAAGTAGTGAGGGTGGTAGGTAGAGGTAAAATTATGGATGCAAAAGAGCTCATAATCGGCTCCTCCTTTGCGCTTGTAGCTGATGACGCAGTTGTCAGCATCGGAGAAATCGACCCATTCAAATCCTGCAAAATCAAAGTCGTGCTCCCAAAGGGGGCGGTTATTGAGATAAAAATGGTTGATTTCTTTGGTCATCTGCTGGATACCGCTATGACTGGGATACTGCAAAAGATGCCAATGAATCTCCTCTTTGACCCACCACTCGCTGAATTGCCCAATCTCTCCACCCATAAAGAGCATTTTTTTACCCGGCTGGCAGATCATAAAACTAAGCAGAAGGCGTAGGTTGGCAAACTTTTGCCCATAATCCCCAGGCATTTTGGAAAGTAAGCTCTGTTTTCCGTGCACGACCTCATCGTGAGACAGGACAAGAGCAAATCTCTCAGAAAAGGCATAGAGAAGTCCAAAGGTTAAATCTTTCTGGTGGTAGCGACGAAAAACAAGATCACGATGAAAGTAGCGCAAGGTGTCGTTCATCCATCCCATATTCCACTTATAATCAAACCCCAGTCCATCCCAATCAAGTGAACGGGTCACGCCGGGAAAGGAGGTCGACTCTTCAGCTATTGTGAGAACGCCTGAAAACTGTTCATGGATCACCGCATTCAGGTGTTTGATGAATTCAATGGCTTCCAAGTTCTCTTTTCCACCATGCTCGTTAGGAATCCAGCCTCCCTGCTCCCGTCCATAGTCGAGATAGAGCATCGAGGCGACCGCATCGACCCGTAGCCCATCAATGTGCATCTGATCGAGCCAAAAAAGAGCATTTGCAATGAGGAAGTTGGAGACTTCATTTCTGCCGTAGTTAAAAATTAAGGTGTTCCAGTGGGGATGGTACCCTTGTCTGGGATCTTCATGCTCATAGAGACATGTTCCATCAAAATGGGCTAGAGCATGCCGATCTGTTGGAAAGTGCCCCGGAACCCAATCGAGAATCACACCGATTGCGTTTTGGTGTAGGTGATCGACAAAAAATTGAAAATCCTCAGGAGTTCCAAAACGGCTAGTCACTGCATAAAAACCGGTCACCTGATAGCCCCACGACTCATCCAAGGGATGCTCTTGAATCGGCATTAACTCTACATGTGTGTATCCCATCTCCTTGCAATACTCAGAGAGTTGAACAGCAAGCTGCCTGAAGGTGTAGAAGTGACCATGCTCTAATTTCCATGATCCTAAGTGCACTTCATAGATATTAAGCGGCTGGGGATCGTCCGATACAAAGCGCCTCTTTTCCAGCCACTTCTCATCATTCCACTGGTGCGCGTCTAAATCTGCCACAACCGAAGCTGTCATCGGACGGAGCTCAGCTCGATTGGCGTAAGGGTCGGCTTTCACTACAATCTCGCCCTGCTGCGTCTTGATTTCAAACTTATACCGCTCCCCATACTCTAAACCTGGAACGAAAAGCTCCCAAACACCAGATGGACCGATGCTCCGCATCGGATTGACTCTTCCATCCCAAAAATTAAAGTCTCCCACCACTGAGACGCGCTTTGCATTGGGAGCCCAAACGGTGAAACAAACGCCCATCACCTCTTCGTGTTTCATTACATGGGCGCCCATCACCTTATAGAGTTGATAGTGGGTGCCTTGATTGAATAGATGGGAATCCATTTCTCCCCAGACGGGTGAAAAAGCGTAAGGGTCGTTGGCCAGCAGACCATTTTGGTGGTAGACCCGGTAGTCAAAATACGTAAGTTCAATCGGGAGGGCGCACTCAAAGACCCCTGCCTCGTGCACTTTTGTAGCGGGAATAATCTTCCCTTGCACTTCCAAAAAGAGCTCAGGAGCACCAGGACGATACAGTCGAATCACTTGGGAGTGAAGCCCTAAAAAGTGGTGCGGATCACAGTGATCGCCACTCAATAGGCGCGTCATTTCATCACTTTGTAGTTCGCGAACGGGCATTTTTGGATCCACACTCTATTTTTGGAACTGATCCAATAGATAGTGGCTACCTGATTTAATTTCCAGAGGTTCAGCGCAGCTACGCTCCTCCCCCTTCTCTCTGATGGAACGGCGAAGTCGATACGTGCGTAGATTAGAGTGAAAGCGAAACTGGATTTCCCCCTCCCTCTCTGCCCGAAATTCTAACCGGCGTAGTGTTTTTTTGGTCCATTCCATATCCAATTCACCATATCCAAGGCAGCTTACATTCAGCATCCTACCCGCAAAAAATTCAGGAGGAAGATTAGGAAGAAGGGTCAATTCAGGACCCGAGGCAACAAAAAAGAGCGACCGAATCAGAGCAGCTCCTTCAGTTAGCAAATAGAGGGGCGAGATATCCGCTACAGAAACGTCCGATAAAATTCCCTGAAACTCCTCATCTATTAAGCGTGGGACCATCAAGCCATGAAAGCCAGCCAAAAAGAGCTTGAGAAAGGCTGGCGTGATTGTTTCGGGCTGATGCGAGGCGATAGCCAACTGACACGCTTTCAATAAAGAGAACATGCCTCCATCTGGCAGCGGGCGCACAGGCAAGTGCAAAAGAGATCCGAGACGGAGCCAAAGGGGGAAAATTTCACGCAGATCCGCCCGTTTTTTAATCCCTTCCCACTCTTGTTTTTTATGACTTCCCAGTGAGAGTACTTCTCGCACAGCTAGCGGGGGCAAGTGCGGATTTTTTGTAGGCCTCACCTCTCCATCTGGCAAAATATGGAATCGATACTGCTCGCTAAAAAGGGTCACACACCCTCTTTCCAAATCTTGCATCACCGTAAACTGTTTCAGTGGCCCGTTTACATCTAAAGCCTCTTCTTTAAGAATCTTTCCACTGAGATCTTTTACACAGACCCGAGCGGGGCAAGCTTCTACTAGGATTTCTGTCCCTGGAATCAAGCAGGTTGTTTTAGGGCGGTGAGAAAAAGGGTGGAGACGTTTGGCTATTTTAATCATAAGCTCCAATCAACCCTTCTGGAGTATTTTTGATCAGCCGCACATCCACCAATTGGTTCGGCTCAGTACTTTCTTCGGGAAGGAGCACCATAAGGAAATTTTCCGTATGCCCGCCACGTTTGTCTTCTGTCAAGACCGAAAGCCTTCGCCCCACGTACTGTTCACGCAGAGCATATGCCTGTTTTTCTGCAAGCTGTAAAAGAGCTGCTTTCCGCTCATCAATCACATGCTGGGGCACTTGATTAGGATAGAGTGCTGCCCGCGTTCGCTCTCTTCGACTAAAGGGAAACATATGTACCTTGGCAAATTGAACCGAGCGCATGACATCTAGAGTTTCTTCAAAATCTGCCTCTGTTTCACCAGGAAATCCGACAATGATATCTGTAGTGAAGGTAAAATCCGGGGAGGCTGCGCGCAACTTCTCCACCGTATCGAAAAAGATCTGCCGCGTATATTTTCGATTCATTCGTTTGAGCACGACATTGGAGCCTGACTGCAGAACAATGTGCAGGCTATGGCAGGTATTTTTTCCATTCAAAATGGCATCCATCAAGGGCTCATCCACCTCGTCGGGATCAATTGACGAGAGACGGAGCCGTTTGACACCCTCCACCTTGTCCACTTCGCGGATTAAATCGGCCAGCCCCCGCCCTTTATCCTCAAAATCGCCCACATTGATCCCTGTGATCACAATATCTTGATAACCACTGGCCACCAGTCCTTCTACCTCTTTGACAACAGCGCCGATGGTCCGCGAGCGGGAGCGACCACGCACATAAGGAATAATGCAATAGGTACAAAACGAGTTGCATCCATCTTGTACCTTTACAAAAGCACGTGTATGGGCTTCAAAGTGCTTGATGGAGAATTCCGGCACCTCCTCTTCAGGAAACAAAGACGCAACTAGCTGCTCTTTTTCCTTATTCGGAACAACAGCAGAAACACCTCCGATCTGTTGAACAAGATCAGGGCGCCGTTCAGCCAAACAACCGGTGACAACAACCTGGGCTCCTTCGTTCTTACGGACAAGCTGTCTGATCTGGTGCCGACTGGAGCGGTCGGCCGATTCAGTAACCGTGCACGTATTGACAATGCAGAGATCCGCCTCTTCACCCTCTTCAGCTTCCTGGTACCCCAGTTGAATCAGCTGATCGCGGTAAGCTTGCGTCTCGTATTGGTTGGTGCGGCACCCGAGGGTGGCTAAGCGAAAGCGTTTTGTACTCATGAGTGGGATGAGATCATGACAAATCTCCTCTCTCTTGTCAAGAATCCGGAATTGTTGAATAGGGGGAGTGCCTTAATTTTTGATTGAAGGCTATGTCATACTGAGGTGGCCCGTCGAAAAACTGTCCAATTTAAGCTGAGACCATATGGTATTACCATAGAAAGAATCCCTCCGGCAAGCCAGGCTCTTCCCGTGCTACACCAAATAACAGTAGGCTGTTGAACTACAGTCTCCGAGTCTCTACCCAGGAGGGTACTATGAAAGTATATGGAGCGTCTCCTCTTTATAACGATCTTTTAGTTCGGTGGTTAATAAATAGATATGCAAACACCACAGGCAAAAAAAGAGCCCTTTATGAAGCAGAACTTAATGAACTAGGTGTGAAGGCTAGACCAGACTCATCAAATCGAACAGTAAAAGCCAATTTTTCACATCGTACCAAAGGTGGCATTATTGTCCGTTTCTATGGAACATATGATCCCTTTGAAGAAAAATACGTTATGTTTCTGGTCCAAAAGTATCTTGAATCCCGCGACGGAGGGAACCAGCTTTATTATGAAAAACAACTTAACAAATTAGGCGTACAAGTTGAAGAATTCAACTGATCTGCTTCATTAAAAAAAGTACTTTTGAGGATACTGCTTCTAGTTTTTCGATCTTGAGTCCAATTGCACTCCACCTGAGGACATACGTAATCTCAGAGACCTCACATGCTGCAGTAACAGAAAAATCGTTGCTTTATCCGTCGCAGCCAGAAAAGGAGTAGGGTGACCTGATCTCTCTACTCCATGGCTCGCATCTTCTAAGATTTTTTCAACACAGCCAGGTCTTTCAACGAACCCAATCTTTTTTAACAACAACTATTTTAACCATTGCTTTAAAATTCCTACTATCGGATAATGTTTATTTTAGGAATTCGCTAATAAGGACATAATATGAAATCAAATATTCTTTTATCTATAGGAATTAGTCTTGTTGTTCTGTTCGGAGCGCTCACCGCGTTTACGCATCCACGCACCGCTACCACACCTAAAACTTTGATCGCCGCTGTACAGGATGATCTTTGAGAAAACGCTCGTAGGCGCGAAAGGCTGAATCAATTGTGCTGGGACGTAAATTCGGAACCTCAACCACATCGCCATTCTCCAAAACAAACGCCAACTTCTCGTTGTGAAGACGCAATGTCTTGACTCTCTCCCAAGAAATCGACTCGGAAGCACTGATTTCGAATTTATCACTAGTTATTCTCATAAACCCAATTATATAAATAAACTGGATATATTAATAAACTTTAATTATATCTTTTTGTTTTAACGAGACAAAACCTGTGCTACTTACAATGAGATGGTCGTTAATGGGAATCCCAAGAGACTTGCCTGCCTCAATCAGGATGCGGGTGATACGGATATCCTCTGAAGAGGGCGAGGGATCACCACTTGGGTGATTATGGGCCAAAATCAGGCTGGCTGCTTTGTGTTGAATGGCAGGATAAAAGACCTCTCGTGGGTGGACAAGAGTCTGAGTGAGGGTACCAACAGAGATCTCTTCCCATCTAAGAGCATGACCACGAACATCTTGGAGTATTACTCCAAAGACTTCTTGGCTTCGATAGGCAATCCGGTCGCGTATCCAGAGGTAGGCTTGCTCAGGGTTGGTGAGAGGCACCTTGGGAGAGACGCCTTCGCGAGCAAGGCGTAAACCCAATCCTAGGGCCGCCTTGAGTTGAATAGCTTTAGCCAGTCCCAAACCCTTGAACTGGCATAGACCGTTCAAGCTAGCCCTCTCCAAAGCCATGAGCGACCCAAAGTGGGCCAGAAGCTCTTGAGAAAGGGCAATGACCGATTTTCCCTGCATTCCAGTGCCTAGAATGATCGCCAATAGCTCAACAACTGAGAGGGCCGAGACTCCTTCTTTTTCTAGCCGCTCTCGGGGGCGTTCTTGTTGGGGGAGAAGCTTAATCTTCATCACGGTAGGGGTCCAGGCGGTGAAGTAACACGATCGGAACCTCAGCACGGATGATCACATCATTCTCTTCGTACTCTTCGTACAAAATCTGTCCCTCTCGTTTCAAAACTGCCACTAAAGCGTATTCACTTTGCGGAATCTTGAGTTTGACCACCTTACGCCTCTCAGCCAATTCTTGCATCATCGTCTGAGCCAGCTCATCAAATCCAGTGCGCCCTGTCGCTGAGATCACAACCGTTTTAGGATACAGGATCCGCAGGCGATCCATCATCGACCGGTCGGTGCACAGATCGGCTTTATTCAACACGGTGATAATGGATTCTTCTTGAGCATCCAACTCTTTCAACAGGTGGCGAGTCGTCTTGGCATGCTCTTCGGCAAGAGGGTGCGAAACATCTACAAGATGTAGAAGAACGTCATCATGAAGTGCTGCCTCAAGCGTGCTTCGAAAAGCGGCCACAAGCGTGTGCGGAAGCTTCCGAATAAAGCCGACTGTGTCGGTCATTAAAACATCTTGATTATTGGGAAGAGTGAATTTGCGCGTTGTCGGATCGAGTGTCGCAAAGAGTTTATCTTCTACCAACACCTCGGCTTGTGTGAGGGCATTGAGAAGAGTGGATTTCCCAGCATTGGTGTACCCGACAATCGCGAAGGTAGGAATCCCCGAACGGCGTCGTTGCGCGCTTTGGGTTTTGCGATACCGTTTGATCTCTCTTAGCTCTTGAGAGAGCCGTTCAACTTTTCTTTTAAGAAGGCGTTTGTCAATTTCTAGCTGTTTTTCTCCCTCTCCTTTGAGATATCCACCACTGGCGCGTTGACGGGAGAAGTGACTCCATAGTCTTTTTAGTCGAGGAAACTCATACTGCGTGCGGGCTAATTCGATCTGCAGGCGGGCCTCTTTGGTCTGTGCGCGCTGGGCAAAAATTTCCAAAATCAACTCGGTGCGATCCATGACAGCCACTTTGAGCCGTTTCTCTAGATTGCGCTGTTGAGCTGGGGAGATTTCATCATCTAAAATCAGAAGGCGTGAGCCCTTCTCCTTCAATAGAACCGCGATCTCCTCTACTTTCCCTTTGGAAAGAAATGTAGAACCATCCACTTTACGCAAAGAGCAAGGAAATTTGGCGCAGACAGGAATCCCAAATGTATCCGCCAAATTCTCTAGCTCTTCAAGATGCTCTTCGCAGATCTGCCGATCTGCCGCACCGCTAAAAGCACCTACAAGAAGAGCAGCTGTCTCCTCCCCTTCCGCTAGATCGAGTCCCCTCTCTTCAAGACACGCTTCTTCATCCATCTCCATGTGAAAACTCCACTGTTAGCCCATCATAGGCAAGCGAGATGCCTTCGGGAAGGGTTGCATTTGTCTGATGATGATCCAGCTCATGCCCGATATGTGTAAAGTAGACCTGCTTGGCTCCGATTTTTTGTGCAAATTCTACAGCCTCATCAACTGTAAAGTGCATCATCGAAGATTCCTGTCGCAGTGCGCTTACAACCAAGATTTCTACTCCCTTCAAGTCTGCAAACAACGTATCTGGATAAGTGCGAATATCAGAAATATAGGCAAAAGGACCGAACCGGTAACCGTTAACAGCCATACCTCCTTGCTCATAGCTCACATAGGTAAGAGCAATACCTAGAAAATCCGTCTGACCACGACTTTTTTCTAACACGTGAAACTCGAGCTGCGCGGCAAGGCTCATTCCCCAGCTTTTTTCACGAAAGAGATAGTCATAGCGCCTTTTGAGATCTTTCAGTGTCTCTTTGGAAGCCAAAACAGGCAACGCTCTTCTTTCAATGAGATAGTAAATCCGTAGTTCATCGAGTCCCGCCACATGATCGAAGTGAGAGTGCGTCAGCAACACACCATCTAGATGATGGATGTGATAACGGAGCGCTTGCGTGCGGAAATCGGGGCCAGAGTCGATTAAAAGGTGTTTGTCCTCTATTTTTAGGAGAGCCGAGGGACGCAAACGGGCATTTTTTGGATCTTTGGAGATACAAACTGGGCAGTCACACCCAATCATGGGAATTCCGGAGGAGCCTCCTGTACCTAAAAAAAGAAATTCCGCTTTCATGGGGCAAACAGCTCTATAGCGCGGTTATAGATTTCAGGATAGCGGAAATAGACCCACGTCTCCTCCTCGTCTCGCATTTTGATACGAAAAACGTCTTCCCGATCCAAAAACTCTACCTCCTGGAAAAGAGCATCATTCTTTCCCGTATCACGTGGTTGTACGAAAATTGTCAATGTGGAGGGAGCCACAGTTTCAAATCCCCGGATCATCTCATCGGAGAGATGAGGCAGACTTCTTTCTCCTGCAATCAATTTGTAAAAAGCAGCGTAACTCTGTTTGCTCACGGCATAGCGTCCCCATCCTTTGCCCAGGCTCTCAGCACGCACAAATTCGATTTTATTGAATACAAAGCGCGAAGAGCCCTCCTCACTTCCAAATGAGATGTGTTCCAGTGCATCGGGAGAGATCAAAATGGAGCGCACCAGATAGGTTCCGGAGGAGCCGTAGAAGTAGAGAAGCGCAGCGATAACCAAAAAAGCGACAAAGACTCCGCTTGAGAGCATCAAGATCAGATTTTGAACTTCTTTCGGCTTACTCATTGACATTCGCTAGAATTTTAAGCTAATAATAGTGAATTCAAGATCTCTTTCAAATGAAAAACGATGCGCATTGCGATTTTAGGGGCTGGATTTGCTGGCTTGGCTGTCTCCTGGTTCCTTCTTCACTATAAGCAAGGGTCGGTTGCAATCGATCTCTACGACCCAGAACCGATTGGAGGGGGTGTTTCTGGACTCTCCTCTGGTCTGCTCCACACCTATCCGGGCAAAGAGGCACGGTTAAGCTGGAGAGCGCAGTACTGCATGAAAGAGACACACCGCCTACTCACTGAGGCGAGTGGCGGAATAGGTCAATCCGTTATCTTATCTAAAGGCATCTTGCGCCCAGCAATAAGTGAGCAGCAAAATGTCGCTTTTAAAAAATGTGGTGAGAGCCACGACGATACCGAGTGGTGGGACTTTGAGCGGTGTATGCATGAGGTGCCTGGCCTACAGATACCCGATTCAAACGGAGGGCTGTATATCAGAGACGGCTTAACCGTGGATGTACAAGCCTACCTGCAGGGGCTTTGGCAAACCCTGGCCAGATTTGGCGTGCAATATCATCAAAGTGCGATGGTACACCAAAGTGATTTGGACAAATACGATCGCATCCTCATCGCCATTGGGCCACAGTGTAAGAGCATCCCAGCCCTTCAGTCTTTACCTTTAAATCCGGTGAAGGGACAAATTTTGGATTTGGAGTGGCCAAAGGGAGCTATGCCTCCACGTTTCAGTCTCAATTCCCACAAGTATTTGGTGATGAGCAAAGATCTCAAGACGTGTACGGTCGGAGCCACTTTTGAAAGAGAGTTTGCCACCCAACGAGCCGATCAAGAATTAGCTGCGGGCGCGCTTTTGCCCAACATCACCTCTTTTTTCCCTGCTTTGGAAAAGGCCAAGATTATCCGGTGCAGGGCGGGGTTTCGGGCGTGTACCCCCAACCACTTACCGATTGTGGGGCAGATCGATCCTAAGACGTATTTCTTTACGGGGCTAGGTTCCAAGGGGCTTCTCTACCACGCTTGGGTGGGCAAACGGGTAGCCAGAGCCATCCTCACCAAAGACCCCAGGCACTTTCCCACCGACATTGGGCATACTCTTGATTGAGATAAAAAAATGTTAGCATTTTTCTCGGCATAGGTTGCATAACTTCAGAATAAAGTGAACTTCTTCAAACCCTCATGGAGAGAGCTGTGTTTCTTGTTAATCACCACAGA
>JAJACP010000021.1 GCA_022601445.1 Chlamydiales bacterium
TACTTACGTTTATTTTATTATTTCTATCATCTTATAATCAAATAAATTATAAAATAATTATTTTCCTTAAACAAAATTAACTGATTATTTACATCAAAGAGATACTGGTTACTTATTTACAACAACTTACGAAATCATCTCTTCCAATCAAGTAAGAAGAGTTTTGGGCGTAACTAGCTGGATATGAACTTATCCATAAAATATTTTTAGGGCTGTGTTTTTCAGCACTCCCATGGGGTGGGCACGCACACCCTCTGAATGATTGCTAGGAGCGTTTGAATGAAATAGGCGCGAGGGCAGGCTCAAAAGGAATCCGTACTTCGGCGATGCGCCCCGCTGTATCTTTATCAAACCAACACTCCAAGCGAGGGAGTGAACAAACCTGCTCTACAGAAACAAAACAATCGTATTGCCAGTGATTTAAGGGAGATTTCATCTGATTGTAGGTCAAAAACAGCCTGCCCTCTTCTAGCGAGAATTTGACGCAACCGTATCCGGGGTTTTCAAACTCACCCACGTAACCTTCCAGAGGATGGGAGGGAGTCGTGTTCACAATACGTTCTGCATTTTTGGCCGCTTTAAAAGCTCTCTGAGTAGCTTTAGCCCGTTTGTACTGATTGTGGAGCTCGCTGATCCGATCAGGGGTATCAGCTGACAGTAGTCGATCGATAATAGAGCACGAAAGCGCACGCACGAAACCTCCACCTGTCTCAGATTGATTACTCAACACCACAATGCCGATTCCTTTTTGAGGAAATAGCACAACCTGCGAAATAAATCCATCAATTCCCCCACCGTGAAAGACAACGTAGTGTCCTTTATGAACTCCCAACATCCAACCCAGCCCATATCCCAAATGGTACTCCTCGTCCGAATAAGGGGAGGTAAAGGGCATTTGCAGAGTATGCATTTCTTTCAGTGTCTCCTTGGAAATCAGATTAGATCCATCGGAAAGATGTACCTTGATCCATTGGAGCATGTCCAGAACCGACGCGTTAATTGATCCAGCCGGCCCCATTGTGGAGATGTTGCGAAATGCTACTTGGCAGACCTTTTCATCAACGAGCGCATGGGGGCATGCAAAATCCTCTCCTTGCTGGGAAACAGCGACTGAAAAGTTTGACCGTTCCATTCCAAGGGGGACAAAAAGGCGAGAAAAAACAGCCTCTTCCCAGCTTTGGCCCGTTACACTTTCAATGACAAGCCCTGCAACAAGAAACATCAAATTGTTGTATTGAAATTTTTCACGAAGGTCAAATGACGGCTCAAGGTGGGCCAAGCGATTCAAGAGCTCTGAACGAGATAGGTCTGCATTATACCAAACAAAATCGTGACGAGGTAGGCCAGATCGGTGAGATAAAAGATCACGCACCGTCAGATGTGTGGTCGCGTGAGAGTCCATGAGACTAAACGCGGGAAGGTAGGTCACAACTTTTTCATCCCACCTGACAAGTCCCTCTTCCACCAACTGCGCTAATATAAAAGCTGTGAAAGCCTTGGTACAAGATCCAATAGCAAAAAGAGTGTGAGGTGTTACTGCCTGTTCTGTATGCACACAGCAGGTGCCATATCCCTTGGCAAGCACAATTTTGTTATCTACAACCACTCCAACAGAGGTCCCCGGTACAGCAAATGTTTCCAGAGCGGACTCTACTATCGAGTCGAGATCATCCAGCGCTCCAGCTAAAAGCGTATGTGTGACAAGATAGAGTGAGAAGAGAATGTTGAAAAACAGCTTAGGCATATAAAACTCTATAGAAGGTCTGAAGCTTTGTGAAGAGGCTGGAGGTGGTGAATCTCGTGTTGCTGCCGGCAATAGGTCTCTTTAATCAACACAAGCGCGATCATGCCAGCAACTGCATAAAGAAGAGGAATCATGGAAAGCCCTCCGACATACTCGCGCGCAGTTAAGGTGATGCGCCCTGAGTGTCGCAGGGTATACTGAATCATCCATCCTGCAATGGGAGGGAAAATAGCTCCAAAAAGCATACACCCTGTGTTATTTAGACCCAAAGCCGCTGAGTGAAGCTTTTGGGGGGTGTGCTCGACAATCAACGCATAGGCCAGTCCCTGAACAGAAGAGGCGAGCCCCAACAAAAAGAACAGAAAAATCAAAAGCAGCTGGTGATTAGAGGGAAAGTAGAGAATTAAAACAGAAACCAAGCACCCTAAAAAGCTTAACAAGTACAGAAAAGGTGTACGGCGCTTGATTTGGTCCGAAAGTCTCCCGATGACTGGATTGCCGATAGCGTACCCCACCCAAACCATTGAGACAATTAAAGCAGCGGTTGTCTTGTCAAAGCCCCGTGTCTGCAGATAAGAGGTACCAAAATAAGCTGCAAAAATGGGTAAAGGGCAGTAGACAAAGCCCGCGCACAACAAGACATACCAAGCCTGCCTGTTTTTTAAGAGCTCGGCAAGCTTGCTTCTCAATGGTTCATGGGGAGTGATGAAGATCACCTCTGGTCTCTCCAGCTTCGGCGTGCTACGCATAAACAGGGCAATCAATAGCGTCAGCACGCTCCCCAACAGGCCGATCCAGACTAAAATCAATCTCCAGTTTCCCTCTAAGTGCTCACTGAGATAGGCGAGAGGAGCTCCTGCCAAAAGCGGGCCAACAGCTCCCAAAAAAAGAGAGATCCCGCACAGCAAGCCAAAATATTTCTTAGGAAACCAATTGAGGGCCAAAATCAAAAGGGCTACAAAGGCAAATGCAGAGCCAAACCCAATTAAAAGACGACTGATCAGAGCAGGGTAAAAGCCATCTGCAAAGACCAACCAAAACACACCCACGGTACAAATCAGGCAAGCAGAGGTCAAAATAAGACGCGTGCCAAACTTCTCAGTTAAAATCCCCACAGGAATTTGCATCACCCCGTACGTGACATAATAGGCAGCGGCTACCAGCGAAAACTGTTTGAGTGTCAGCATGAGGTCTTCACGGATCTCATTGGCCATTGTACCCAAAAAGATCCGGAGAAAAAATTCGTAAAAGAAAAAGAGAATGGCCAGCGACCAGACAAACGTTCCAAAAAAAGAGATTTTTTTATCGTCAGAGCTCAAGATTCTGGTCCCACAGTTCTTGAGAAACTTCTTCTTCTGTTTGCGCGATCTGCACAATAGGATCCCCTTCATTGACAAGAGGAAGGGTATTCTGAGTCATGATAATACCCGAAGCAGGCGCCTGAATTTGAAAGGTTTGGGAGGTGCCAAAGGGATCGAAAATATCAGCTAAAACCTCCCCTTTTTTTACAGGTGCTCCCAGCTTTTTAAACAGCTGACACAAACCCGATCCTGGAGAGCGGAGCCAATCGCGCGAGCGGATCAACACAGGCTCAAATTCTGACTTACTCTTGAGCTTGATCATTTCAAGAGCGTGCATCACCCGCAAAATCCCCCGAAAGCCAATCCGAATGCTCTTCTCATCCAATCGCAGTGGCTCTCCCGCTTCATAAATCAACGTCGGAATGTTGCGGCTATTTTGCCACAAAAGGCCCCTTTCTGAGCGGGTATGGACAACCACGTAAGGCTGGAAGGCCTTGGCAATTGCCTCTGTTCCCGGAACATCCAGATTCGTTTGAATCTGTGGCAGCGCACATTGATAGGGCTCGGCCGTATGTATGTCAATGCAATGGGTCGCTTTGCTCAAGATCTCCTCGGTGAAATAGTGGGCCAGACGAGCGGCAAAAGAGCCACTTTCCAGTCCGGGAAAGCTTCCATCTAAATCACGGCGGTCAGGAAGGTTACGGGTCAAGGTCATCAATCCGTATACATTGAGTGCAGGGACCGCAATCAACGTTCCGCGCAATGTTTTTAAAACACTTTTACTAAGAAGCTTGTGAATAATGGAAATCCCATTCATCTCATCGCCATGAATCGCCGAGCAGACCAAAAGGCAAGGGCCCTCTTTTTTGCCGTGCATCACATGGATGGGGATGTGCATGGAGGTATAAGTCGAGAGCTCAGGCGTAGGGAGACCCAGAGTGAGCCTTTCTCCTGGCTGGATCACGGTATTGCCAATGACTAGGGGTTTATTCTTCATGGGACTCGGATTCTAACAGAGAGAGGCGTAAAAGTCAATCATGGTGATCTATGCTCTGTTGTAGTTTTTGGTGTATATCTCAGCCACAAAAAACTCAAGAAAAAGAGCCTTTTGATCCTCCTCACTCAAAGGCAGAGGGCTTTCCAGACCAACTCGACTACTATCCAACTCAAGACGATATGAACACACCGCAACTCTCATCATGTTAGGTTGAATATCTGTCTCATACACCCCAATCGGCTCAGTTACTCCAGAGCTGCCTGTCACATACATCAAAAACTGCTGGATATCTTGAACAGAGGTACGAGGATCCTGAATCCACTGTCGAATCCACTGCAACTTTCTGTTGGCTTCAAAGCCCTCACTGAATAGTGGAAGCTGGTCTAACACAGCGGCTCTTTCGATACTTCCCTGTACCTCTCCGTGAAATTCAAGGTAAGCCAGCGATGGCGGCCAGGCAGTCCGGACTCTTTTCATCCCACGCGCAATCGCGTGGATTGCTCTCAGCTGAGGATCATACAAATCGGAGAGCCAATCTAGCAAATAGATGCGCAATGCATCATCTGAGTCATGGTAGTCTTCGTCATCTACAAGATTTTTGGCCTCAGTTCTCACACTCGTATCCCAATCTTGGTTATCTAGTAAGCGGAAAACACTATCCATGTCTTGATTGTTCTGCGCCTGTAAAAGAGTGCGATAATACCTCATCTTGTCCAAGGACATAAAAGAACCCTCGACCTCACTAGTTGATAGAGCAAGTGCAACTGCGAAAAGAGAGGGGTCAAAGTGACAGCCGATTTTCATTCTCGCGTTTCGACAGTGCATCATCAACTTTCCCAACTTTTCAAAAAGGTCCACATTGTCCTCTTTTCCCGCTTTCGGAATCACGAGTGCAGACTTGCTTACTGTCTCAAATCGAGAGGGATACTTTTGAACAATTCCCTGAACGAGGAGCGAGAAGTATTGGCGGGTAGGTCCACTTCCAAAACCCGCCATTAGCTCCACACTGTCTTCCTGGTAAAAGCGTATACTCACATCTCCAAGTCCACTGCTCACTCTTAGAACTTGATCTAGGTGGTGGTCGGGTCTCGCACTCAGGTCACTTTGCCTTATACGTATAGACCTCTCAGAATACACACAAGGAGCGGGACGAGCCCGCTCCACCCAATCTCTCACTCTCCGAAGCATGTTGATTCCAGATCTTAAGAAAACAAACAGAGAGACAAGTGTGGCTAGACTCCCTCCGGTAATGAGCCCATTGGATAGAGTTGCGGAGTACATGCCCAGGCTACCGTAAACAGTCCCCAAGATCCCTCCAATGGCTAGAATCAATCCAATGGCCACCCATAATTTTTCACTTCTGGCCACTGATCCACAGCAGCACAGACAAGAAGATGAAGAAACTGCACAAACCATTTTATACCCTCATATTAACTGCAGTGAAATCCTGCACTAGCACCCAAAACCGTTGCTTTAAATAACGCAAGAAAGTCCTCTTTAGACATAGAACTGCTACTTAAGGTTATGTGGTTACTGCAAGTAGATGCAGAAACACAAGCGTCTGAGGTCCCTGTAGACATACCAATGCCGCTAGTAGGACATCCTGAGCTGCCGGTTGCATAAACTAAAAACTGTTTTACATGAGCAATGGGGGTCGCCTCATCCAAAATCCACTCTCGAATCCACCCTTCCTTGTCGCCATAACCTCGCAATGCTGCTGCGACTGCCTCTCTTCGAATAAACCCTTGTAATTCATCACTGAAAAGCACTTCACTAAAATGAACATAGTCTACGTTGCATCTATTCTGTGCTTCCTTTTCACGAGTTGCCCTTTGAAATTCCCTCCACGCGTTATCAGAACACTCTTTTTTCATTCCCTGTGCTAGAGCATGGATTCCTCTTAGCTTGTTGTCATGATCTCTGTTTAATTGCTCAAAACTGTCGCTTATTGTGCCCACTATGGCATCGCGAACTTCATCGATAGAGTCATCACTTGAAACGTAAATACCTGCATGAGATGCGATCTTTTTTAATGCTGCTAAATCTTGATTTTCCATTATTGCACTACCTGATAGATTGAGCAGCCTGCCTCTAGGACTATCCGCATCCTCACCAAGCAGCGCTAAATAAAGCTTAGCTTTGGTTGTGGCATCTAATTGATCGAACGCAGTGGCAATCTCAGCTGGCGTTAAAGCCAACGCAACCCAAAAAACAGAAGGATCAAAGTGGCAACCAATTCGCTCGTTCTTTTTCCTACAGATCATCATGGCCTGGCCCACTTTTCTAAAGTGTTTAAGAGCGCCGTGTTTATTGGCAGGCGCAACGGGAACAGAGAGACTCGATGCCTCGACCGTTTGGCAATGTTTTTGTGCCAGCCCAGCAAATAAACTATTTAAATAGTCCCGCCTAAGTCCTCCTGCATCAATACCAGGCATACAGCCAAAGTCGTCATCCATAAAGTGGACAGACAAATGCCAGGTCCATCTCGACAGTCTCAAAAACTTATTCAGATGAAATGAAGCATCTGGTTCGACATTACTTTTGACCACCAACACATACCCAGAAGGAGAATAAATAGAGCCAAGACGATGACCAAAAGAACTACGCATAAGCGCACGGAAAAAGATCAGGCTCGTACTCAAAGTCAGTAGACTCCCCCCAGTGATCAGTCCATTTGACGCCATGGGAGAAAACGTGCCGAGATTACCGTAGACAAGTCCAAGGAGTCCTCCAATCGCGAAAATCACCCCGACGGCGAGCCAAAGCTTTTCACTTCTAAGCGCTGTCCGACAGCTTGGTACACGATAACCAGAGCTGGCCGCAGGAATGGCTTCTGATGACATTTTACCCTCTAATACGAATGGGGGAAGTATAGTTAAATGTGAAGATTAAATAAACTATAAACTAATTTTAATTAAGCGTCTGAATACCCTGTTTCGCTCTCTCTAGTTGTCCTAACCAGGATCAGAGATGCGATAAAATTCTCTTTAGTATGATCGTTAGAGTCACCATAAGAACAAGGGACAGGAGAAAGCTCTATAGAGCCCTGGCTGCGCCTATGGGGATTTCCACACGCACGCACCTTTGGGCAGGGATAAAAGGGAGCTCTTTGCTCTTCGACCTGGATCACAAATCCACTTGCAAGAGCCGTTGCTCCTGTTAAGTCCAACAAAAACTCTTGAAGTTCACTGGTCGTTCTAGAGGAATCAAGACACCACTCTTGTAACCAACCCACTTTTTTTATAATTTCAGCATTATTCCCCAAATAAATCAGACTCGAAGCAACGCAGTCTGCATTGACACTCCCTTGTATGGCTAGACATAGATCCGCTGCGTCTCTAATACCAAGAGTGTTCCGTAATCGATCAAAACGCAGTCCCACTGCAAGGGCGTGTAGAGCCCGCAGCTGGTTGTCATAGTCTTCACTCAGACAATCCAGCAACTCGGTTTTAATCAACGCTTCATCGCCTTCCTCTACAGACAACTCTAAAATTTTAGCAAGCTGTTTCATCTCTGCTAATTGATCCGTATTCAAAGACCTTTGAAGTAATAGCTCCACAACGCGCTTTTTTTGGTCGATTCCTTTACACAAAGAGAGGCACATCCTAAGCTTGGTCGGCTGAGGTAGCTGAGAAAAAGGGGTGCGTATCTCTTCTCCGCTTAAACCAAACACAACTTCAAATACGGAGAGATCGAAGTGTGATCCTAAAGGCACATGCCCCAAGCAATAAAGCATCACTTGTCCCATTTTACAGAAGAGATCAACCTCACTTTGATTAGCCCGCGGAACATATAGTTTGGAGCCTTTCTTCCACTCCCATTTAACCTCTGAGTGCTCCCTAAGCCCTGTAAATAAATGCCCTATATATTCTCGGCTCAGAGCTCCCCCATCGACTCCCACACCGCGCACTCCCTCTGCAGTATAAAACTTAACTGAAAAAGAACAACTAGCTGCTAGGCTGCGTTCTATCAGAGGCACAAGCTGATTTAGGTGCCAGCGCGGACGCCTCCCCACATCCTGTTTAACAACATCGATGTAAATGGTTGATCTGCACAAGCGGTACCTTGGCGAAAAAGCAACGGGAGCTTGAGGAGGAGAACCTGAAACAGAACAGGGAGCTGAAAATCTCTTTATGTAAACAAAAACTGCTGAGGAGACTAAAGCAACCGTCATGGCCACAACTCCAACTAGACTCCCTGCATAACCAAGGGATTGGGCTGTCCAAGGAGGAATAGCCCCCATAGAGGCAATAAATAGGCAGAGCACTCCACCAAGCGCAGTTACAGCAGCCAGAGCCGCCACATACTTGGCTGCTCTTGCTTTATCAGAAGAAGCAGCCAAACAGCTGCCTACCTGCGCAAAAGGGAAAATACGTGTTGAAGAACTTGCCATCACGACCACCTAAACTAAGTCATATCATAACCCAAACCAATGATTAAGATTGAGTAAAAAATACACTCTCATGTAAAATGAAGGGAGCGTTTCTAACGAGGAGGTTCGCTATGAATATGACGACATCATTCTTTTCTGCATCTTCTCTCTCCTCTTATTATTTCTATTATTAGATCTTTTTTTAGATCCCCTTTTATTTCTTTTTAAAGCATTTATTTTATTTTGAGGTTGTTTATGGAATCCCATGAAGAAAATGGGGGGCTAACGACAACGCAAGCCCCTTTTATTGAGCAAGCACGTCAAAATGGTGAAATATTTATTCACCAACCCTACACACTCTACTCAGCCGAAAATCAACAAGTGTGGAGCCAGCTCTATGCCTTGATGCGTCCGAAATGGGAAAAGTACGCCAATGCTAAGTTTATGGAAGGAATTGACTCGCTCTGCTTACGGCCGGACCGGATACCACGGCTGGAGGAGATCAACCAGTTTCTCCAGCCTTTGACAGGCTTTGAGGCAAAAGCAGTGAGTGGCTACGTTCCAACCTACACTTTTTTCGATAGCTTAAGGGAGCGCAAATTCCCGACAACCATTACCATCCGTGATGGCGAAAAGCTTCACTACCTTCCGGAGCCCGATATTTTCCACGATATTGCAGGGCATGTGCCGATGCATACCGACCCTATGTTCGCGAAGGTATTGGTCAAATTTGGCTCATTGGCCCGTTTGACAGCGCAGCAAAGACCGGAAATAATGGCGAGCAACGTTCAAGCTTTGGCCCGCTTTTTTTGGTTCACTATTGAGTTTGGGTTAATGCGACAAAACGGGGCCCTCTGTGTCTATGGAAGTGGGCTGTTGAGCTCAGCGGATGAGATCAAGCATGCGATAGAATCGCCGAAAGTGCAACGCGTCCCCTTTCAACTGGAGTGGGTCATCAATCAATCTTTTGCGATCGACCGATTTCAGCCACTTCTCTTTATTATCGACTCGTTTGAGCATCTCTACGAGCAGGTACACCTTCTGGAAGAGTGGTTGCATGCGGGCAAGCTCGAATCTGTCGCTCCAGGGGAGCCGGAAGTAAGTGAGGCTGAGATCAACGTGTTTAGGGAGGCAGAATGAACCGGCTGCTGATCGGAACCACGTTTGCAGGCGTGGTTCTCATCTCCAATCTTCTTTCGGCTAAAATGGTGTCTCTCCCTTTTGGGCTAGACATACCTGCAGGGTTATGGGTGTACCCTTTCGCTTTTGTGTTGAACAACCTGATGACAGAGCTACATGGGGCGCGCCAAGCGGTCAGGATGATTTATCTCACTTTAGCGCTGAACGGCTTGATATTCGTTGTGATTCAAGGCATGCTTCTCCTTTCAGTGGCGACAGCCTTATACGAGGCTTTGAAATTAAGCGGATTGCGGATTGCAGCCTCACTGATCGCCTATGTTTGTTCACAACTCGTTGCGATTGCGGTTTTCACGCAGATTCGACGCTGGACAGGTCTTAGTCATTTTTGGCTTCGCCTGAATGGCTCGATGTGGATCGCACAGCTGGTTGACACCTTTCTAATTGATCTGATCTTCCTTTATTGGGGTCTAGCGTGGGATTGGGGGCTGGTGGCTCCGGTGATGCTTTTTTCCTTTTTATATAAAGGCTGTTTCAGCTTAATACTGACGCCTCTCTTCTACCGACTCGCGCGAAGAACCTCTTAATGCTTCGGCACAACACGTTCATAAATCAGCCATGAAGCGCTAGAGGCAATCAGGATAATCCAAGCAAGCGGAATCGGATTGTGATCGGGAAGGTAGGAGATCACACCACCAAGCGCAGCTCCCCCGCCCAGCTGCATGGCTCCATAAAGAGCGCCCGCATATCCCGCCACCTTCCCAAAGGGAGTGAAAGCCATGGCGTACACATTGGGCCAAATAAACGTTCCTCCAAAGTAGAGAAAAAGCATCGGAATCACCAATGTGAGAGCTGTTGTGCCGATGAAGATCTGTCCTAAAAAGAAAAGAATCGAAGAGAAGATCATCACAGACCACCCAAATCGAATCATGTTGCTCGCCCCAAAGCGGGTCACAACCTTCCCATTAATTGTGCCAGCCAGCCCATAGGCAATCCCGCCCCCTAAAAGGGTAATCCATCCGTAGACTACAGGAGAGAGCCCCACCACTTTAATCAATAAGACAGGACCTACCACTAGCCAGGAAAAAAAGGCGCCATACGACAAAAAGGTACACATGGTGATGCCCATAAAAACAGGGCTTGTGAGCATCTGTAGATAGGTTCTCACAATAAAAGAGGGTTTCAAACGCTCTAAATGGTGGTGTTGACTCGTCTCTTTATACCCCCATTGGATGGCGCAGATGACAACGACTCCATAGACAACCATAAAACCAAAACTCGCCTGCCAGTTGAGGTAGTGTTGAAGATAGCCTCCGAGCGCAGGAGCGGCGGGCACAATAAACATAATCAAGATGACCAGATAGGAAGTATATTTAGCCAGCTCATCTCCTTGATAAAGATCACGAAAAATAGTGCGCCACAGCGCTGCTGCAGCGCCTGCTCCCAGTCCCTGAATTAGCCTTCCTGTAATGAGCATGTGCACGTTTGTAGAAAAGAGACACAGTAAAGAGCCACCCAGCATGATGAGCATACCCAAAAGCAGAGGCATTTTTCGCCCAATCCCCTCAGAGAGGGGACCAAAAACCAATTGAGAGAGGGCAATACCGAGCATGTAAATACTCATGCTCCACTGCACAAGGCCAATGTTAACCTGCATTTGTTCAGAAATAGCTGGAAGAGAGGGCGCATAAATATCGGCGCCAAATTGCGTTAAACAGGCCGCTAATACAACGACGAGAAACAAGAGGGTATGCACTTTCATAGACTGCACTATACAAGCCGATTTGGCAAAAGTCTCTTATTTTTTGATTTGTTGAGCTTAAAGGGGCTACGTATAAACGCACGCGCCTTTTGTGCATCTGCTCTTCCGATAAAAGTGCCTATAGCATGGCTTCCATCATCATAGTAAGTGGGGGATGTGACCCAGATCGGCTCATTCCCCTTCTGCTTTGCCTGCTCTACCAAACAGGCGCGTATTCTCCGCATTCTGTTAAAAATCAAGTCGTGGTAAATCGTCCATTCAATTTCGGTGGGGGCCAAACGTTCAAATGGGATTCCACGCATCACCTCAGCAGGATACTCTACTCTTAGCTGTTTAAAAAGCTCCTCAAATAGTGCTTCCTCGTTTTTGGATCGGTTAGGAAAATGCGCATGGAGTTGTTTGATCACAGATTCGCTCATCACGTATTCTTGGAAAAGTCGGTTCCGCCGTATTTTGAACTGCTGAAACTCTCGAATCTGGGGCAAAGCGTGATTATTTTCCTGAATTGCACCTAAAAGTGCGATCACATAGCGTGCGTAATGATCGACTATCGTCTTATTTAAGGCATCCAAGGGAAAAAGCTCCACGTGCAACGAATGGATACCTAAAGCTTCGAAGTGCACAAGTTTACCCCGATGGATCTCACAGTACCTTAAGCGCTCATACAAAAAAGGATATTGGCTTCGAATGCGCTCGATTAGATCGACCAAAAACTGTTCTCCGCTCTTGAGAGCTGCATAGCGTGAAAGATGGGAGGGGTAGCCGATCAGAGGATAGTGTCTTTTAGGCCATCTTGGGTAAGAAGAATCTAACAACTCAAAGCCATAAGGGACGATCACCGATAGTGACTGGCCCTCAGCTGCCTTTGCTGCCAGCTGTCTAAACAAAGTATAATTGAATGCTCTCATATTAATTTTTATTTTTTTTGCGGTATTTGAACCAGTAGAACAAAAAGCTCACAACAGCCGCGCCAATGAGTAGCACAACAAAGTAGTAGAAATAAGAGGCAACAAGATGGAAAATTTCTACCCAATATACACCCGCCCATACTCCAAGTGTGACCAACAGCACAACCCACACAACACCTGCAGAGTAGGTAAACAGCGCAAACAGCTTCCAATCAAAATGCGTCATCCCCGCAATCACAGCGACCAGATGTCTTGTGCCTGGAACAAAATAGCCTACCGACAGACTCCATTTTCCGTAACGATCAAACAGTGTCTCCCCTTGAGTCAACCGTTTTTCGGAGACACCGACCCATTTTCCATATTTCGTAACAAGAGGCCGTCCTAAAAAACGGCCCAAACAGTAGCTAAAAGTCACACCACTTAAACTTCCTAAACACGCCACGAGATAAGCCCAGAGTGAAAAATCTCCGCGACTGATCAGAATGCCTATTGTGAGCATAACCACCTCTTCGGGGACCACAACGATGAAAATGCCAACCAGAAGCCACAAATAGAGAATAAGTAAGCCGTAATGTGAGAAGAAGTGCGCTAGTGAAGCGAGATCCATACAGCCAAAGATACCTTTTAATCTATTTTGATAATCGTTATTTCTCAGAGGAAGAGTACACAAGGAAATAAAGATGCAACTTAGGGTAAAAAATATCCCTTTTCACCTACTTCTAGTGGGACTTTTTCTCTATCTACTGCTGGCCCCTTTCTTAATCCACTTTCCCTTTGCCTATATTGCAATTGATTTTTTACTCTCAGCTGTCCTCTTGTCAGCGCTTTTTACATTACACAAAAACAAGATTTTGCAGGTTATTTCGGCTATTTTGTTGTTTGGGATTTTAGTCTCTTTATGGCTCAATTTATCAAGGGTAATCCACCTTCCTTTGAACCTTAGCTACAGTCTATTATCGGTCTACTTACTCTTTCTGGTCGGCTCGCTTCTTTACCGCTTTTTTTCCGCAAAAAAAGTGACCACAGAGATGATTTTTGCAGCTCTTTGCTTGTACTTGCTGATTGGCATTTTATGGGGAGCCATTTACGCGTTGATTGATTCCATCATTCCAGGGTCTTTTCACGGCCTGCTGATTGAGACAACTCATCTTCCTGAAATGAAATTGCATAGTTACATCTATTTCAGCTTTACAACACTGACCACGCTTGGGTACGGAGATATCGTTCCTCAAACACTGCGTGCAGCAGCGCTCTGCCAAACAGAGGCGATTATCGGTCAGTTTTTCACCTCTGTACTCATCGCTCAACTGATAGGGATTCACGTGGCGCAGCGCCTCAGAAGAAAAAAGTAGCCCTCAAAGCCACTCTAGATCATCTACTCTTTTGTCAGAGGAGGCGTCATCTGTATTAACGACACCTTTTGGCTCAAATAGAAGCACATGAGCTTCATTAGGCGCATAGGGCATGTGCTCCACCCCCTTTGGCACAACAAAAAATTCTCCTGGATTAAGAACGATCTCTTTATCTTTGACGTGCTGCATACTATGATATAGCCTGTTACTCATGGCAAAAATCATCTACCTAAATGGCCCGACAAGTGCAGGCAAAACAACCTTAGCTAAAGCTTTGCAAGAAGCGCTTGAAGAACCATTCCTACATCTGGGCATCGACAAAATCATTGGATTGATGCCAGCTAAAATCAACGACTGGGAAGGAGGCCCTGCCCCACTAGGCTTTTCTTGGGAAACCGATACCGACCCCGAAGGACACCGCATTTCCCACGTGAGAGCCGGACCTTTTGCCAAGCGCATTGTAGACACACTCAAAGATGTGGCGCTTCTTTTTGCCTCTCAAAACTACAACTTAATCATTGACGATGTTGCCTTTGGCACAGTTGAAGTAGAAGAGTGGAAACAGATTTTAAAAGATTACGACGTGCTGTATGTCGGCGTTGTCACGCCTCTTAACATTCTTGAAAAGCGAGAGCGTGCACGAGGAGATCGCTTTGCGGGTTCTGCGCGTGCTCAATACTATAGCGTGCATGAAAACGTAGCTTATGATCTTGAAGTGGACAGTCACGCCCACACTCTTGAAGAGAGTGTCGCGATGATCAAAGAAATTCTGATGACAAAATAATGATTAAAATCTTACTTGCTACCCCGCAGGATCTCGATGAATTAAATGCCTTAGCGTTTACTGCAAAATCGTCTTGGGGCTATCCAAAACAGTATCTGGAAACTTGGCACGAACAGATAATTGTACAACCTGAAATGATCACAAACAAAAGAATTTATAAATCCGTAGACGAAAAAAACAACCTAATTGGATTTTATGGATTAAAAAACAACTCCCCTAAATTAATCTTAGAAGGCTTTTGGGTAAAGCCTGAAGAAATGGGAAAAGGGATTGGCAAAATGCTTTTTGAACATATGATTACAAGCGCTCAATCTTTGTCTGCTCAAAAAGTAGAGTGGGAATCAGACCCAAACGCCTATGCATTTTATCTTCATATGGGCGCCAAGAAAATTGGTGAGAAAACATACATCTTAGACGGCAGCAAACGTGTGCTCCCAATTATGCAGTTAGAAATACCCTCTAACTAAATCGTATTCAGACAACCCCATTCATTTTTACACTCTTCCTGCTTCTGTCCTTATTCCACTTTAATATCGAAAAAATCCAATAATGTAAGCACCTCAGGTGCAGAGAAAATCGCTTTCTTTATGGTATTAGACTGTGGATTGAGGGAGTAGTTGAGCGCACCCCTAAAATCGGCTTTAGAAAGATCGCAATGGTGAAAAAGAGTTCCTTCCAGGTCAGTGTGCGTAAAATCAGACTCCACTAGCAGCGTGTCGTTAAAGTAGCACTCCTTCACTCTGCTGCCGCCAAAACATGTTTTTCTCATCTTCAATTCAGAAAAGTTGCAAGCTATGAGAATGCTTTTTTCAAAACGCATAGAGAAAAAAGTTTTATCGCACTGATGAAATGCGATCCCCACAATTTTGCTTTCCTCAAAGAGCACATCTTGAAGGCGGGCTCCCTCTACATTGGTCGCATCCAAACTACAGTTTTTGAACGTGCACTCAGAAAAGCAGGCGTTACGAAACTGGCATCCAGAAAAGCGACAGCTGATGAAAATACAACGGGCAAACGTACACCCTAAAAAGGCTGTATTGGAAAAATCCTCACCTTTAAACTCTTGTTCTTCTTCAGACTGCTTGGGATAACGTTTCATCGTTAGAACCTACCCCAAAAGTATCCGCAGATGTCCCGCATCATCTTGTCGTGATTCTCGTAAGACCGCTCGTCGGTCATATTATTTTCAATATTACCTTCCTCGCGGTCACGCTTACGCTTTACGAGGCTCACCGACAATCTAATATGGTCCATTACACGCCTACTTTTGGGATAGGTTCACCACTCAACATAGCAATCTTGAGGATTTTCTTTCCATTAACCCCATTGATTTTTACACTCTTCCTTTTGAAGACCTAGAGGTGCCAAAATGAGATTCATTCTTTTCTTTTTTTTATGCAGCTCACTTACTGCTTCTGTCCTTGAAATTCAACATTTTTCAGAAGTTCCTACGCACATCAAAGCCGACACCCTTCTCATACTCGACATTGATGACACCCTCATGGTTCCCACACAGATGTTAGGTTGCGACGAGTGGTTTCAAGAGCGGATGCGTCACCACTTATCCCAAGGGAAACCAGGAGGAGAGGCATTAGAGAGAAGTTTGGCAGAGTGGGAGGCTGTGCGTCACCTTACAGATATGCGCCTCTGTGAGCCTACAACGCATACGATTGTCCATAAGCTCCAAGAAAATGGAACAACCGTAATGGGATTGACTACGCAAGGTCTGGCTCTGGCAACACGCACCCGTCAACAGCTGCTGGATCTGGATATTGACCTGATGACGACAGCACCCTCGCGCCAAGACTACTACTTCACGCTTGCTGACCATGGAATTCTCTATCGTCACGGAATTTTGTTTACCTCTGGCAGGGCCAAAGGGCAAGCCCTTTTCTACCTGCTCGATCACCTCAAGATAGAGCCCAAGCATATCATCTTTGTGAATGACAAGGCGTCTCACATAAACGATGTAAAGGGAGTTGCTGATGCGCGAGGAGTCGAGTTTGTTGGATTACGTTATGCCTATTCAGACCAGCCAAAGAAGCTTTTTTCTCCAGAGGTGGCTCATTACCAATTTACCCACTCCACATTGACCCACTTTCTTTCAGATGAGGCAGCTAAAGCTCAGTGCTCAACAGCTAGCCCTTCTCGATAATCTATAGCTTCAGCTCTTTCCAGGGGCCAGACCCACTACCGTTGAAAGGACCTCAATTCCATTTTTTCTGCCACTCAAAAAAATCAGATGGCCTAATTTTGAATCTTGCAAAATTTCCCTCATGAAGGCTACTTACTTCAACTTCTACAACTTCCACAAAGCGAATACGATCTTTATCAGAAACCCTACTGCAAGCAAATTTAGCAATATATTGAGCAGCTTCATGTTTGTTCATTTTATGTTGGACAACCTTATAAACAGCTTGAAGGATTAGATCACGATAACTGACTCGAAAGGGATCTGACTGTCCCATAGCCTCCAAAGTAGCCAAATAAAGAGATGCCGATCGTTCATAAGCCCAAACAAAAACATCGCGAAAAAGTTCTATTCGATTAAGCTCATGGACTGCAAGTAGACCTTGTATATAGTCAGCTTCTGGCACATCGACAAACGATAGCGGACTCAAATTTTCGCGAATAAAAGGAATATTGCCCGCTAACCTTGACACCCTCTTATTAACATCTAAAAAAGGTTGTAAATAAGGCAAATGAACCATTAAGAAAAATGATTGTTCAAATGGATTTTTTATAGCGACAGCTTTTTGAATAATCAGTTGAAAACACTCTTCAATCAGTTGAGCAACTTCCGTAGGATGATAAACCGACTGTCCTATTTTGACTGGAATGGTTCGCAGTCTGCCACATGCTCTTGGATCTAAAAGGAGATTATTTGAAAGAAGGCCATGAATGTTTAAAATTGTGTAACGATTAACATCAACCTCTTCGGCCATCTCTACAATGAATTCGATTGCACTCTTATGATTTAGAATCATTTGAGCATCCATGTGATTTTTGCCTTTGGCTTCTTCTCCTGTGGCCAACAATTTTTCCGTTTCTAAAAGAGAGTAGGTATTTCCTTCCAAACGGCTTGAATTCCACGAGAGGTCAATGAGCAGCCTCTGGTAAATTTTTCTTGCATAAGTACCTGCCGGGCGTTCTTTGTTATTTTCTGAAGCTCCTATCGCCATCAACTTTTCCAGGATCGGCTTTGTCAAATAAAATGTCTTATTGGGTTCATAGGAATTGATGAACTCTCTTTTGTAACTTACATGTTCACGTAGTTGAACCGGAGCAGAAATGAGCTTTTGTAATTCTATGCCTTTTTGTGAAAGAGGAATAATTGAAGCTTTGTAGTGTTCCCCTATTTTTTGGACAGAAAAATTTCTTATGCAGCTTGACTCAATCGAAATTCTTCGGGAGTTAGGT
>JAJACP010000022.1 GCA_022601445.1 Chlamydiales bacterium
CCTATTGTGCCTCTTGCGGTAAAATTGAAGCAAAGGGCAAGTGGACCAAACAGGATGGGACAGCTTTAACAACAACTGAAAAGCTTGATGCGTGCGGCAAGTGTTTTGTGGCTCGCTACTGTGGAGAAGAGTGCCAGAGACACCATCATCCAAAGCATAAAGCAGTCTGCTTGGCTTCTACAAAGCCCATGAGTAGGGTTGAGATCGATCGGGTCGTTATGAGTGTTGTAAGAGCGCAACCTGGAACGGCTCAACTCTATATTGGGGATGACTATATAGTTCACACAATAAAGCAAAGTCGAGGTGGTGCTACACAAGACTATCTAAATGTAGAGTTACAGATAGATGATCAAAAAGGGGGTATCCACACCTACATGATTTGCAAACGGGCTCCATCTGAGCAAAAACTTCCTGAGGCTCTGGAAATCCAAATACAAAATGCCGATACAATGGGTGAAAAGGCGCGTTTAGGCTTAGCGAAATTGATTGTTTCTTTAGGGTTTTATCATAAGGTCTATTCACTTGCTCTTACTTTTTCCAAGGGATTAAAAAGCGAGCTTTTCGAAGCAGCGGTGTACAAAATGATAAGGGAGGGCGTGGAGCATGCTGATCTGGTCCAGTTCGGTAAGCGGCTCAGTCAGTCCGATGCGGAAATTCTCAAGATTGCAGTCAAGGTTTATGCTCTCAATGGCAAAGTGGACTTTGCTCAAACTCTGTTTGAGGGGCAAACCAATGCCAGTGTTTATACAGAGATTATGCGTTCAGCTTTGAGCGGAGCGGGGAGAACAGAAGAAGCAAGTGCATTTAAAGATTAGGCTTCAGTTTTCTTAAAACAAACTCTTCCAAAGAGTGAATCGCGGCATTCTCAACAGAGTGCTTTAGCAAGGAGACGTGAATATTTTCGAGCGCAGGCAGAGAGTCTAATTTTATAGCTTGTAGCTTTTTAGGAATCATATTACGCGGTAAAACGGTGATGCCCATGCCTGCTTGAACAGCGGCCAGTGTCCCTGTATAACTGGGGCTAGAAAAAACTAGGCGCCACTTCCTTCCTGCCTCCTCTAAAGCGCGAAAGGCGCTAGCCCGGTAGACGCAAGGGTGAGGGGATAAGACTAGCGGTAGCGGTTTAGAGGGGTCAAGGCTGCTAGAGGAGCCGACCCATTCAAGAGGCTCTGACCAGACATCTAAACCATTTGGAAAATCTTCAGGCTGATTCATTTTTACTAAAACAAGATCAAACTCCTTTTTCTGAAAGCGGTGAAAAAGATTCAGGGTTAAGTCACACTCAATGTTGAGCAAAATCCGCGGGTGAATGCGGATGAAATCGGCGAGCACCTCTGCCAAAAAAACACTAGCAAAATCTTCTGGGAGACCAAAGCGAACCTCGCCTGCAAGCTCAGGTTCCATAAAGCGGTCTAGAGCCTCTCTTTGTAAAGCAAAGATTTGGCGTGCGTAGCGTAAAAAAATTTCACCGTCAGAGGTTAAAGAAATGGTTTTACCCCGAGTTAAAAGGGGTTTGTTGAGTTGAGTTTCAAGCTTTGCGATCTGTTGGCTTATCGCCGACTGGGTGCGCCCGACACGTGTTGCCGCTTGGGTAAAACTACCTGTCTCGGCAACGGCCAAAAAACACTGGAGGGTGATGGATTCAAAGCTCATTATTAGCTCTTCTAATTTTATAAATAAGAATTATTAATTTTTCTTATACTACACCCTATGCTATATTCGGATCAATCATTAAGTTTCAAATTTAGACTGTGTTATGGAGATTCGATTGTTTAATGGCCTTTTTCTTCTAGATCACCTAGGAGCTCTCATGATGGGGCTTGTGGGATTTGTTTCGGTTGTAGTGGGGTGCTTTGCTGCCCGTTACTTACGTGGAAACACGCACTATGGCCGCTTTTTCGTACTTCTTTTGCTTCTTGTGAGCTCTACCTTGTTAATGGGGTGCGCAGATCATCTAGTTGTCTTGTTTATCACGTGGCAGTTGAGCAATCTATTGCTGGTCAGGCTGATGATTCATAAGCAGGTGTGGAAAGCTGCGCGTGCTTCTGGATGGCTAGCCTATAAAAACTTTGCTTTAGGCTTTATTTTTACGGGAAGCGCGTTTGCATTGCTTTATCTCTCAACAGGTCATACGTCCATTCACCAGCTGATCCGCACCTCTTCAGAGGCCTTTTTGATGGTGCCGGCATTAATTCTTTTGATCATGGGAGCGATGACGCAATCGGCGATTTGGCCGTTCCATCGTTGGCTGACCAGTTCCTTAAATTCACCCACACCTGTTTCGGCTCTCATGCATGCGGGATTGGTGAACGGTGGAGGGTTTCTTTTAGCCAGGTTTGCCCCTCTGTTTTTTGCCTTTCCCAAGCTTTTAACAGGACTCTTTGTTGTGGGCTTGATAACCGCTCTCATCGGTACCCTTTGGAAGCTGATGCAGCATAGTGTCAAACGGGTTTTGGCCTGCTCGACAATGGGACAAATGGGTTTTATGATAGCCCAATGTGGTCTGGGTTTATTTCCTGCCGCCCTTGCCCATCTTTGTTGGCATGGACTGTTTAAAGCGTATCTATTTTTGGGATCAGGTACCGTAGCTGCAGCTCCAGAGAGAAAGAAAAAGGAGTCTGTTTCTCTTTTTTCTTTCGCATTTGCTCTATTGTGTGGAGGGGTAGGAGCGGTGGGTTTTGCGTTTGCAAGCTTTAAAGATCTACTAGCCAAAGATACAAACTTAGTTCTGATTGTAGTTGCCTTTATCGCAGGGAGTCAATTTGCTCTTTCAGTTTTGCGTCATTTATCATTGAAACGGATTGGTTTAGCTCTCTTTTTGACCGCGACTTTGGGGAGTCTGTATGGATGGAATGTGCATCTCATCGAATGGCTGGTCGCTCCTCTCCATATTTCGCGCCCTCAGCCCCTCACGATTTTTCACTACTGTGGCATGATTTTAATGACTCTGGGATGGTTAGGGACTCTTTTTGGCCGTCAATTGATGGGGGAGGGCAACCGACCTAAGTGGATGCTCCGCTTTTACGTAAAAGCGCTTAACGGAAGCCAGCCCCATCCCACCACCATCACGTCCCATCGTAATCAATATGAATACATTTAAGAGGGAGTCATGAATACGTTGTTGCCTGTAGAAGAAAAAAAGCCTTGTTTAGCCTCTAAGCCTCATAAAGAGGGTTTTGACGCTACACAGTCAAGTGCGATCGAAGCTGCATGGGAAAAAATAGCGCCCTTTTGGTCCTTAGAGAATCTCATTGCCGTCAATCCCTTGCAAGGATTTGAAGACCTTCCATTTGAAGAGGCTGTAAAGGTAGGAGAGAGCTACTTTCAGCAGAAAGAGATTCCTCAGGAGATGGAAGCGATTAACCGTGAAACCATCAAGTGGTGCCAAGCTTTTTTGGATCAAAAGTGCGCCTACATTCCCATGCCGATGCGACAAGCTGGATTGTATGCTGCCTGGCGTCAGCTTTGTGTATTCGATCGCCATTTGCACCAGAGAGATCCTCAAAAAAAACAGTGGCTAGAGACGCTAACCCAAAGAGCAGAAGATGTAGTGGCAGAGTGTCTAAAAAAGCTGAGCATTCCTGTTCTAGACCAGACGGACTTTCTGACTTTATTACTGACAACGCTTCCGGGTTGGGCGGCGTATATTAAGTGCTTAACGGATTGGAATCAAGAGGAGCAAGACCATCCGATTACACAAACCGACTACTTAGCGATGCGTCTGGTCATTGTTTGTCTTCTGTGGCCAGAGGGTGTAAAGTTACTCGATTGGCATCAAAAAGTAAGAGAAAAAACAGAGCCTTGTCTCCATTCCATGCAAGCCATTGCAGAAGCAGAAAAAACCTATCACCTCCCTCTTTTAAATCAGCTGGCCGCTCAGGCTAGCTTTAAGAAAAAAGTCTCTACTCCTGCTGCTCAGCTTGTCTTTTGTATCGACGTCCGTTCGGAGCCTTTTCGTCGCGCTCTGGAGGCAACAGGGGACTACGAGACCTTTGGATTTGCGGGTTTTTTTGGTCTCCCTATCCAGGTTAAAAATTCCGTTTCAGGATGCTCTCACGCCTCTTGCCCTGTACTGATCAAGCCCAAATACACGGTCAACGAGGCCCCATTTGCTTCTGATCACTGCGGTAAAAAACACTATGCAGGATATGCCAAGCTTAAGTTGCTAAAGCATTTTTACACCTCCCTTAAGCACACCTTTAGTGCCCCTTTTGCTCTTGTGGAGACGTTGGGTCTTGTCAGCGGAATTTGGATGGGAATGCGGACACTGGTTCCAGGTTGGGCCAAGCGACTCAAAAGAACGGTCTCTGAGACAATCTGTCCTGAAGTGGCCATCCACTCTAGCGTTGAGGCGATTGCCTTTGTAGATCAATGCCAATGTGCCGAAGGCGCTCTACGTGCAATGGGACTGACTAAAAATTTTGCTCCTTTAGTTGTTTTCTGCGGGCATGGAAGCGCGACACAAAATAATGCTTTTGCCACAGCGTTAGATTGTGGAGCGTGTGGAGGACGGCATGGATCTAGTAATGCGCGCGTTTTAGCTGAAATACTCAATCACCAGAAGGTGCGTGCCTATCTAGCTAAAAGAGGCATTTCGATTCCTGCTTCAACACGATTCATGGGGGCCCAGCACATTACGACAACAGATGCCGTGACTCTTTATCTGAACAAGGGGGATGAAGAGCTGTCAGGGATTGCGCGTCTAAAAGCTGATCTGCAACAGGCCCAAAAGCAGAATAGTCAATGGCGTGCCGGCGAAATGGGCTTTATAGGCGATGAAAAGAGCTGTGTAAAACACACTGACAAACGTAGCTTTGACTGGGCCCAGGTGCGTCCTGAGTGGGGACTAGCACGGAATGCGGCGTTTATTGTAGCCCCGCGCGCGTTGACTCAAGAGATGGATCTTGAAGGTCGGTGTTTTTTACACTCCTACAATTGGCAGCAAGATACGGATGGAGCCTCTTTGACAACCATTTTAACCGCTCCGATGGTAGTTGGTCAATGGATCAATAGTCAGTACCTCTTTTCCACTCTTGATAATGTGGCCTATGGTGGGGGCAGTAAAGTGACCAAGAATATCACAGGTGGCATTGGAGTCATGCAAGGGAACGGGAGTGATTTGATGCACGGACTGCCGCTTCAATCGGTCTATCGTAATGATCGTGAGGCCTACCACCAACCTTCACGTTTGATGACAGTTGTATATGCTCCGCGTGTACGATTAGAGCAGATTGTGTCGGGGCAGATCCAACTCCAAAAACTCTTTGGTAATGGGTGGGTCACCCTCTGCTGCTTGGACCCAGAAGATCACTCCGTCTATATCATGGAGCGTGATTTTAGTTGGAGGGTAAGAGATGAGGATTCTGGTTAAAAGCTTAAAACAGTTGTCTATTTCTTAAGAAGTTCTTAACATGATCTCCCATGAAGAGAATACTCTTATTGCTACTTTTATTTGTGAGAGCAGAGGCTTTTGATCTCAGTCAGATGACAGTAGAAGAAAAGGTCGGCCAGATGTTTATGGCTTATTTTGATGGTCACGAGGCCAATGAAAGCGCCCAGAGGTTGCTTTCCGAAACAAAAATCGGAGGCATCATTCTCTACAACTGGGCCAATGGACTTACAAATCCCTATCAAGTGCGCCAGTTGTGTGCAGATCTACAAGAACTAGCAGCTCAGCATGTGGGCATCCCGCTTTTAATTGCAGCTGACCAAGAAGGGGGAGTTGTCACTCGGTTTGAAAACGGATTTACCGAATTTCCGGGCAATACAGCATTGGGGCGCACAAGGCAGCCAGAGCTTGCTTGTGAAGTGGCTCAATGCATAGGCAAAGAGTTGAAATGTGTGGGTGTCAACTTCAATTTGGCTCCTGTTGTCGATATTCATAACAATCCTGTCATTGGTCTTCGCTCTTTCGGGGAGGATCCTGAAAGTGTCACACAGTTTGGAAAAGCTTCCATTGGGGGGTATCAAAATGCAGGCCTGCTCTGTTGTTTAAAGCACTTTCCAGGTCTCGGGGATGCCGTTATTGATCCACATCGTGGTCTTCCTGTTGTGACCAAATCTTTAGAAGAGCTGCTCGCGTGCGAACTCTATCCTTACGAGAAACTAGCTAGACAGGTTCCTGCTATCATGACAGGGCATGTTTTATTTCCCCAGATTGACCCTGAAAACTGTGCCACCCTCTCGTCGCGTATTTTACAGGACATACTCCGTGACCGCATCCAGTTTGAAGGTGTCTTGATTACCGACTCTTTGACGATGGAAGGGGTGCAAGAGGGGTATGAGACACTCGAAGGGGTGGCGCTTCAAGCTTTAGAAGCAGGCAATGACATCCTTTTAATAGGTGGACGTGACCTCCAGGCGCGAGTAGAAGGAGAAACGCATGTGGATGCTATGATCCAGCTATTTCGCTATCTTGTCAGTGCAGTCAAAGCGGGTGAGATCAGTGAAGAGAGGGTTGATGCTTCAGTGAGACGAGTACTTCAATTAAAAGAAAAAATGGCATGGATTCCGGACCCAACTCAAGGTGTTTTGGATCAAACACTCCGTTGTGCAGACCATCTCAAACTCGCTCGAGAAGTTGCGTATCGTTCTCTATGCATCAAACAGTGGGACTTAAAACATGGTATCTCGGATAAAACGGTCGCTGTGATTGCACCTAAAATGCTAGAGCGCAAACTGAGCCAGTCAGACTTAAAGACCTTAGGCTCCTCAACAGCTCTCTTCTTTTTTGACATGCTAAACCCCTCAAAAGAAGAGCAAAAGGCGATCATAGATGCAGTAGAGGATGTGGATGTCGTGGTTTTTTGCTCCTACAACGCATGGAGGTTTCCTGAGCAACTCCATGTCTTAAATGCGCTCTCACGTTGTAAGCCGACAATTTGCGTAGCCTCGCGAGATCCTTACGAGTTGAATATTGAAGAGCACTCTTTGGTTAAAATAGCCACCTATAGCCCCACAACGTGTGCCTTTCAGGCGGTAGCTGAGTGGTTGCAGGGATGTCCTCAGCCCTTTCCTATAGAGGATGAGGAGATTTGGGAGATTGGGAAAAAAATCTGGTATAATGAGTGCCGGAATCGCACCGATCAGCTCACCTTCTGGCACAGGCTGGAGCCCTTTCCTTCTTTTGGAATTGGGCACTTTATCTGGCCACCAGAGGGGTATGAGGGAATTTTTTCGGGAGGAAGATTTCACCATCTCGTTGGTTATTTGGTCGAGCAAGGAGTAGAGGTTCCTAGTTGGATGCGAGCTAAGAGTGCTCCCTGGCAGACGCGAGAAGAGTTTTGTGCTGCCTATGATACCGCTCGGATGCATGAGCTAAGAGACCTTTTGATTAAGACGACTCCTCTGCAGGCTAGGTATATGGTGGAGCGGCTGAATACCGCTTTTTATGACATCATATTGGCCGCTTCGCCTGAAGAGAGACAGTCTTTGACTAATCGGCTTTTTTCTGTAGGAAGGACCGACAAAGGGCCCTATGTTCTTGTTGATTATCTTAACTTTAAACATGAGGGAACCGATCCTCAAGAGACCTATAATGGGCAAGGATGGGGGCTTTTGCAGGTGTTGAGGGAAATGCAAGAGCATGAGACACAGCTGCAGCCTGAACAGGAGTTTGCTGAGGCGGCCAAACGGCTTTTGATGCAGCGGATTGCCAACTCACCCACTCAAGAAGTTGAGGAATCGTGGTTTCCTGGTTGGGTCAACCGTCTTGGCACCTACTATAGCAACTAGGTAAAATTTTCATTTGTTGACAATGTTGCGAAATTGTTAAGATTACTTCTCTTAAATTTGAAATGACAGGACGGTTTTTTATGTCGGTTGATCCCATTCACTTGCCTTTAGGTGCTTACGATCCGAGCTATTACAGTTATCTAGTTCAAACAAACGGAGGGTGCTCAAATCGAAACATTTATGGAACCGCGCTTGCAATTATATTTGTGTTTGGTGCGCTTATGTTCATTTATAATAGTATACCTATGGAAGGCAGAAAAGTAACAGTTCGAGCAGACGAGGACGAAAATAATGATTAGTGAAGTCAGCCCCTTAATGGGAGAAGCCTCGTCTCTTTTACGTTTAGGCATGGGTGTGAGGAAGATCATCAGAAAGGTAGACGACTATGCCTCAAAAGCCAGCTGCGCTCTTTTGATTTTAGCAGGTCTTGGACTCCTTTTAGGTAGCGCTTATGTCTACTTGCTGTCAGAGCGGACGATTACAGTATCTAAAGAATCCACGTTTCTTGCTTGTTTAGGCTTGGGTTGTCTGTGCTCTTATGGAGGTGTGACGCAGCTTAGGTTTATCCGTACTTTAAGCACTAAACTCCAGCAAGAGCTAGAAACAAATCGCCGGCTTAGTGCTCATCAGTCTCAACAAGCTCAGCATATGGCTCAGGCTAGAGCTAATTTAGAGGATGCAAATGGGCGCGATAGAGAAGCGCTGGGTGCTCTTGTTGCTCAAGCTTTAGCTTCTAGTGAAGAGCATGGAGACGCAGCTGCACCTAGGGCTGTACCCAGAAGCGGATATTTAACAGCCCTCACTGCAGATGCCTTGGCTTCGGCAAGTGATCAGCAAATCGCTTCTACCTCTGAGCCCATGAATGTAAATGGCAACGAAGCAGGTGATGATGCACCGCCTACAAGTGTCCATCTAGCAGGTCTTTGTGAGCAAGCTTTAGCGACAGATGGGAAATCTGGATCCGTTTCGGATACAGACCATACAAACAACGGTGGATCAGCCACTACCCCTTCTTCCCCACCGGTAACGGCTGATTTAAACGATTTGATTCGTGAAGCAACAGATTAAATCTGCACAGTTGAATCGTAATGAGAGCCCTTTGTCTATTAATTGTTATGTCCAAAGGATCTATGTATGAGTAATTTGTCTTTAGAGAGAGTAGGTAGCTGCGGTGCGGCTGCAAGTGGGATTGTAGGGGTAGGTGGTTGGTTGACAGGCGCAACTGTTTGTATGCCAGTGGCTGTGAGTGCTGCGGGTGTTAGTTTGTTTTGCTTGGGGCTCAGCTACGTTTTTCCACCACCTGACCAACCTAGAGTTGACAATCGAAACCTTCAACAAGCTGCTGCTAATGATGAAGCCGCAGAAGCGGTCGCTGGTGCTGCACAAGAAGCTGCTGAGAGGATTGCGGAGCTAGAAAGGCAGTTAGAAACTCTTGCTCGTCAGTTAATTGAATCAAATAGAAAGCTAGGTATCCTCCAAGGCAAGTACGATGGCCAAAAGATAGTATGTGAAAAACTCGCCATCCAGTTGAGAGATGAAAAAGAAGCGCGGGCTGAGCTCCAAAAAAAATATGACAAACTGAAAATTCAATGCGCACAGTTAGCAAAGACTGTGATTGCTAGTAAACAAAAAACACCGAAACAAGAGCAGGCAGATAGACGCGTATCTGCAGCTGCTCAAGATGCGCTTCCTACAAAAGCTGGTTAAAGCAGTCAGCACTCAGTTGACTGTTGCTCTAAAAAAACAAAAAAAAGCAGGGTTTTGTAAACAAGACACGCTTTAAGGAGATTTTCCCATCTCTTGCGAACGGTGATAGGCAGCCATGAAAGTGTCAACAAGTGTCTTTTGTACCCCTTTCTGCTCAAGAACTTGTATTCCCGCAATGGTGGTGCCTCCTGGAGAGCAGATGCGCTTGACGAGCTCTCCGGGCTGCACATTAGATTCATAGAGCAGGGTAAGGGAGCCTCCCACCATCTGCTTCACGAGTTCATCTCCCTCTTCAGGCGTAAATCCAAGTTCAGTTGCCGCTTTGATCATCGCCTCTACTAGGGCAAATACAAACGCTGGACCCGAACCAGTCAACGCCGTTACGGCATCAAATTGATCTTCCGGAATCCAACGGATCATGCCCAGGGGAGCGAAGGTTTCGTCGATGAGTTTTTTTAAAGGTTCAAGAGTAGGGTCTTCGGCTAAGGCAGTGATCCCATCTCCATAGCGGATAGCCAGGTTAGGCATCATGCGTAAGACAGAGTGATGCGGAAAGGCTTGTTTGAGCTGAGTGGTCGAAATGCCGGTTAAGATGCTGACGACTAGTTGTCCATGGAACGGGGCAAGCGCAGGAAGTATGGTGTGGAAATCTTGTGGTTTAATCGCCAATAAAAGGAGCTCGTCAGACGTCTGGTCTTGTAAAGGCGTGGTTGCAACACGTACTGGCAGGGTTGTGGCAAGCGCTTGGGCGCGCTCTTCATGTTGATCGTGAACAGTGACCTCTTTACCACTGATGGCCAAAATATGTGCCAGTGCACTACCCATTGCACCGCATCCAATGATTCGTATACGCATTATTCCATTCTATTTTTCATTTCATTAATTTTACCATGAGCAAAAACGCGCAGGTTCTGCCGAAACAAGCGGAAAGCTCTATGCTCCTCTGAAGCAGGGAAGCTTGAGACTGAGGGTGTGAGAATCGCATTAGGGATTTTCCAAAGGGGGAAATTTTTTTTGGGAGGAGCGCGATACGCGTCAACTAAGATTCCTCTGAATTTTCCCGATTGCGCCACTTTGGCCAAAGCTTCCTCGTCGACTGAATCTCCCGAGCCTACAACAATAAAAATGGAGTCGCGCTTCATGAGAGTGAATTCTTCCAAACCAAATAGTGTTTCGGATCGCCCCATTTTCGGGAGGGCCACACAAACGACATCAGCAGCAGGAAGAAGAGAATGGAGGTTGGTGCTGGGAAATGTTTTTTTACAGTAAGGGTGGAATGACTCCTGTTTTCGGACTCCCCATGTTTTCATTCCCAATCCGTTGGCCATCTTTACAATAGCGGTTCCCACTTCTCCTAGCCCGACTTGGAGTAAAGTCTTTTTTTTCAGCGTCCACATCGTCTCTTTCAACGGCCAATCCCAAAACTCTGTTGGCTCGTGGGGAACTTGGGGCCAGAGAAAAAACTGCTTGGCAAACGCCATCATCGCTCCGATCACAAATTCGGCAATCTGAGGGACATTTTGTCCCTTACTCAAGGTGATTAAAATGTTTTCTTTTCGTTTTATTTCCTTGATACAGAGATTTTTTGTGTCGGCACTTGGGGAGTGGATCCATCTGAGACGAGGAGCCGCCTCCAGTTGCTGCTCAGTTAATCGGCTACCGTAAAGGATTTCTACTCGACTCCATATGTCGGGCTCTTCGCACTCGGTAATCATGTCATAGTGAGGAAACTCTTGGCTAAGGGTCGCCAGTTCGTCAAAAGGAAGAGTTTCTTGAAATAATATAGAGGGCATCTGGTCATAATAAACCAGAATGGCGCTATTGAATCAAGCCTGGAGAGACAAGGGTATTGACTTTAGGGGGCTGTTGGGATATAGTGGGGCCCCTCAATGACAAATTAGGTCTAAAGAAATGGCTGAATACGCAATTATTAAAACAGGAAGCAAGCAGTACAGGGTTAAGTCCGGAGATGTGATCGACGTCGAACTGCTAGATGCCGAAAAAAGTGGAAAGATTGAGTTTAATGAAGTGCTTCTTTTCCATGATGGAAAAGAGGCAAAAGTGGGCGCTCCGACGGTTCCAAAAGCCGTTGTGCATGGCGAAGTATTGGATCAGGTGCGCGGTCCTAAAGTGATTGCTTACAAGTACAAAAAGCGAAAGAATTACCGCCGCAAGATTGGACATCGTCAAAATTATACACGTGTTAAAATTACAGAATTTGCTGTTTAGGAGTAGGTAATGGCTCATAAGAAAGGTCAGGGGTCGACGCGAAACGGAAGAGACTCTGAGTCAAAGAGATTGGGAGTAAAAACAGGGGAAGGACAATTTGTGAAGGCTGGCAGTATTTTGATTCGCCAGCGCGGAACCAAATGGCATCCGGCTAAAAATGTAGGAAGGGGCTCTGATGACACGCTTTTTTCTTTAGTCGATGGTACGGTTCACTTTCGCAAATCAAAACAGACATACGTCTCTGTTCAGCCCGTCTAACTGAAATCCCAATAATCAAGGTGTTTATTTTTTATTATTGGGGTTTTTTATGTTTACAGATCGCGTCACATTAGATCTACATGCCGGGAAGGGAGGCAATGGAGTTGTTGCATGGCGGCGAGAAAAGTATATCCCTAAAGGCGGCCCCTACGGAGGGGATGGTGGATGTGGTGGTTGTGTGATCCTAGAGGTCGACACGCACACCCCCTCACTGGAAGCCTACCGCAATCGTCGTTTGCTTAAAGCTGAAAACGGTCAGCAAGGGGGCGCTAATAATCGAAGGGGAAGAAGAGGGCGCGATCTCGTATTAAAAGTTCCCCAGGGCACCCTTGTCAAAGACGCCGAATCAGGCGAAGTTCTCTACGATTTTACCCAAACTAAAGAGAAATGGAAGCTCTGTGGAGGAGGACGTGGCGGGAAAGGGAACACCCACTTTAAAAGTTCTACTAACCGCGCTCCTAACTACGCCTCGCCTGGGACAGAAGGGGGGACGCGCAAGGTAGAGCTTGAGCTCAAGCTCATTGCTGACGTGGGTCTGGTTGGCTTTCCCAACGCTGGCAAATCAACCTTCATCTCTCAAGTCACCGATGTTCCGGTTAAAATTGCCCCTTATCCGTTTACGACTCTTCGCCCTAACCTTGGCTATGTCATGGGAGAAATCCCAGGTGACCGCGTTTTAATTGCCGATATTCCCGGAATTATTGCTGGGGCCCATCAAAACAAAGGACTTGGATTCGAATTTTTGCGGCATATCGAGCGCACCCGTGTTCTACTTTTTGTCATCGATGCCTCTGGGTTTGAAGGGCGTGACCCCATTGCAGACTTTGAGACCCTACGCCATGAAGTCACAGCCTACAATCCTGAACTTGCCGAAAAGCCTTTTGCCGTGGCGCTGAATAAAATCGATGCTGGATTTGTAGGAGAAAAATTCAAAGAGACCTACCCCGACCTTCCTCTATTTGAGATGTCCGCGTTAACTGGTCAGGGAGTCAAAGAGATCATCGGCTTTTTAAAGCGTAAGCTCAGTGTGTAAATGACGGCGGAAAACAGAGCAATGGTGGCTCCTGCCGGCCAATCCAGGCGATAAGAGATGGCCAATCCCCCTAAAGAAAAGGCGATATTGAGCACTACAGCGATGATCATCATGCGCGAGAGACGGAATGTAAAGCTGCCGGCAATTGAAGCCGGCAGAGCGAGCATACTGAGCACCAGAATAATTCCTACCACATGGATCAATAAAACCACTGAAAGCGCGATTAAAACCAGTAGCAGAAGGTAGAGAGCACCTACGTGGATCCCTTGAAGCTCTGCCTGCTTCTCATCAAAGCAGAGAGCCAAAAAGCGTTTGTGAAAGATCACAACTGTTACCAAAATCACCACATCCAGTGCACCTAAGATATATAAGTCCGCTGCACTTACCCAGAGCACATTCCCTAGCAAAAAATTCATCAGCTCCACATTAAAACCAGGAATTTGCGAGACAAAAATCACCCCCACAGCCATTCCAACCGACCAAATCATAGCGATAATCGCATCTTCTCTTTCGCGGTAGTAGAGGTGAACATAGCCAATGATCAGAGCCGATAATATAGCTGCCGCGAGTGCGCCATAGAGAGGCAGCAGCCACTCAAGTCCGTAGCTTCTCTGGAGCCAAAGGGCACATCCGATCCCACTTAAAACAGAGTGGGCAATACTGCCGCTGATAGCGACAATCCTTTTGACGACCACATACGAACCGATCACCCCACTTGCAAACGAGGCCCCAATCGCAGCCAACACAGCCATTTGAAGAACAGGAGTTTGAAGAAAAGCCTCAAAAAACGTCATGCATCCCCCCTAGGATGGTATAAGCCGAGTGCAAAATGTTCGCATACCTTTTCTTGAGGCATTGGGGTTACGGTCTTTTGGACACATAGCAGGCGATCTACTGACTTTACAGCTCGATTGAGATCGTGCGTCACCATCAAAATAGTCATTTCTTTGCGTAAGGATTCCAATAGAGTGTAGATCTCTTGTTCTGCTTCATGATCTACGCTTGCTGTTGGTTCATCCAAAAGAAGCAAAGTTGGATTTGAGGCCAGCGCGCGTGCGATTAAGACCCGTTGTTGTTGTCCGCCCGATAGCGCAGCGAAAGGGGCGTACAAAGATTTTTTCATGCCCACCCTGTCCAGACATTCCTTGACAGATTGACGATCGCGTGCTTGAAACCTCCAGGAGGCGTTTCTCAGACGACCACCTAGAACCACCTCTTCAACAGAGATAGGAAAAGAGCGGTCAAAATGAAAATTTTGAGGGACCCAGCCCATGTACTCTCGAGCATTTTTGGGAGTCTTGCCAAAAAGCTTTAGTTTTCCTCGTTGAGGATTTAAAAAGCCCATCAGTAGTTGTAAAAGAGTGGTTTTACCGCCTCCATTTGGACCAAAAATGGCCACAAATTCCTTCTCTTTTACAGAAAAAGAGACATCTTCCAAAACCGAAGTGGCTTCATAAGCAAAGAACAGCTCTTCAACCTCTACAGCATTCATTGTTGAAAAGCCTTTGCCAGTACCCTTAGGTTATCGATCACATTTTCCGCATAAGGGTCGAGATAGACACACTCAGCGCCTAGCTCCCGAGCGATGCGCTTTCCTCCACGGACGGAATACTGTTTTTGTAAAAAAACAGTTTGAATATTCAGCTGTTTCGCTTTTAGGATCAGATCTGTTACGTAGCGTGGAGTGGGCTCACGCCCCTCCATTTCAATAGGGAGCTGTTCCAGCCCGTAATCACGGCAGAGATAGCCGAAGGCAGGGTGTGAGACCAGAATTGTCTGAGGGGCCCTTGCAAGCAGCGTAGCGAGCTCCTCATCTAGCTCATCTAGGATCTGTTCGAGCGCGCTCAAATTTAGCTTATATAATTCAGCGTGCTCAGGGTCATATTGAGAAAGAACTCCTTCAATCTGTGTGGCTTGTTGCTTTAATAAAAGGGGGCTGAGCCAAATATGCGGGTCGTGGCCGCCACATCCACAGCAGCTTCTGATCAAGTCCAGGTTGTCTCTTTGATCGACAATCCAGGCATCTTTCAAAAGAGGCATTAAGTGCTCCTCGAATCCCTCGCCTAGTCGGAACCAGATTTCCCCTTTAGAGACGCCAACAGCTTGCTTAGGGCTGGGTTCATACGTATGGGGGCTGGCTCCTGCGGGGACAATCACCTCAACTTCCACCTGGGGGCCACCAATTGCCTCTACTAAAAATTTTTGAGGAGCGACGCTGACCAAGACATGCGTCTTTGCCCAAAGAGGAGAGCAGCCAACGATTAAAAGTAAAAGTATACGCAACATCACCCAAAGATGATACCTCTCTTACCCATTTCCAGCGAGCCTTTTCTTGGACTCTAAAATTAGCTTGTCTCCGTATTCCTCGTGCGCTTCTTATTCTTTGAGGACCCTGGAGAGCTCTTTCCAAGGAAGAGCTGTCACTGTATCCGTTAATTTTTGTGCTCGAGATGTGCGACAAATGACAAATCCATGCGCACTATTTGGATACTCCTCAATAAAAGCGTGGACATGGCGCGCATCACGGGTGCTCGGATTTTCTGTCCATTTTACCTCGACCGGCGTAAATCGATTTTCCCTCTCGATAATCCAGTCTACCTCTGCCCCACCCTGATCGCGCCAGAAGAGTAGGGAGCTCTTTTGCGGTACTGTTCTCATTAAGCGTAGCAGTTCAAGACCCACCCACTGTTCAAATAGATCACCCATATATTTATCAGGAATGTTGCGTCCCTCTCCAGCGGCGATTCTCCGAACCCCCAAATCATAAATTAAAAATTTTGGTGACTTGATCAATTTTTTTCGTGTGTGTGACTGCGATAAAGCCTCGACTCGCTCAGCTACGAGGCAATCTACAAGAATTTGATAATAGTCGCTAATGGTGGGGCTGGAAACACCAATGTCTTGTGACAACTTATGAAAATTGCTGATAGATCCTGATTCAAGAGCGGCAAGTTTTAGAAAGTTGCTAAAAGCACCCATGTTCCGGACAAGAGCCTCTGAGCGAATCTCTTCTTCTAAATAGGTTGTAACATAAGAAAATAGATCCTCTTCCCGATTCTCTATCGATTCCTCCAATATAATTTGTGGTAATGACCCGTAAAGGAGTAAATCTTCAATCGATGGTGAGAGGGTAGATGTTTCGCTAACGAGCAATGGATCCATGCGTAGAATGACGACACGTCCAGGCAGTAAATTAGCCTCACCTTCGCGCCGCAGTTTGCGTGCAGATGATCCTGTCAAAATAAACCGCGCAACTTGCGAGTCAATTAGGTCTTGGACAGCATCTAGCAGTAGTGTAACCTTCTGAATCTCATCGATAACAATTAGCGGGAATTTAGGTCTCATTGCTTCGACCTCGCGAGTCAGCCGCCCTGGATCTTGCTCATATTTTTGCCTTATTGCTGGCTTGGCCAGGTTGATGTAGAGATGAGCATCAAGACTTTTGACAAGAGTTGTTTTTCCTGTCTGGCGTGGACCCAAAAGTAGAATACTTTTTTTTCGATCCAATGCCTTTTGAAAGCGCTTTTCAATCATTCTGTGGATAAAGTCCATGCAAAATTCCAGCTTTTTTAAACCTCTCTTTAAATATACCGGATTATTTTAAATTGCATCAACAAAATATACTCTCTACTAATGGATCTTGAGAAGAAGCTAGATCTAACAATCTTGATTTTAGGCTATCGGCACTTTGGATGAGTGTCTAAAGAAGTTAGCGAGCCCCGTCGTGTGTCCATTGAGCTTTTTCTTGAAATCTAAGAGTTGTCTCTTTAATCTTTTGACCCTCTGGAGGAGTGTCCGAGTGGCCGAAGGAGCACGCTTGGAAAGTGTGTGTGCGCTAACCCCGTACCGTGGGTTCGAATCCCACCTCCTCCGATACAAAAGCCGTCCCACAGGGCGGCTTTTTTTGTCGGAGGAGAAGCGGAAGCGGGCGAGCTTTCGCGTGGAGGGGTTCGAAAGGTTGAAACTCGCGAGCGCTAGCGAGACGAGTCACCCCGCCTCTTACGTCAAATAAAACTTCTGATTCTGAGAGGAGGAAAGTGGCCCGCGCCAAAGCGCGAGGAAAGACAAAAAATGCTAGCGGGTAGCGACAAAAGTCGACGGCGACGGGATGGAAAAGTGGATTGTGCTAAACGCACAAACAAGTCACCTTGCGAAAACACTACTGCCTGAACTACGCAGACAGTTGGAAAGATTGTTTGATAAAATTCTCTGTTTGCTTGGTCTTTACCTCGGCAAAGCTATGCAAGGTAAGATGTCGTCTGTGTTTTCCACAACCCTTAAGGAGTTTTTTGTCGTCCTTGAGTTCTGTGCCACGATCAAATTCGATAGTCACATACTCTTTGCGCACAAAAATACCACAAAAGAGCCGTCTTGGATTTGTATAATCCAACTCATACACCAGTCCGCCGTACATGGTTTTATTTTTCGCGTTGGGTGCAATCTCTGTAACGATCTTCTGCACCGCTGCAACTATTTTTTGCGCTTCTTTAGCATTCATATTGTTTCTCTTGTGCTGCTTCAGCAAAAGTTAGGACATCGCCATTGTTGTCGCGAATGATGTAGTTCCCCAATTGGACTGGACAGGGTATACTGAAACAGTTCAAACAAGGAGCATACAATGGAACCACCCA
>JAJACP010000023.1 GCA_022601445.1 Chlamydiales bacterium
CTGCAGCCTCCCGTAGGAGTCTGGGCAGTGTCTCAGTCCCAGTGTTGGCGGTCGACCTCTCAATCCGCCTAGACGTCATAGCCTTGGTGAGCTTTTACCTCACCAACAAGCTGATATCTCATAGGCTCCTCATCAACCACGAGGTCCGAAGATCCCCCGCTTTAATAAACTCCAGATGCCTGGAGCCACCACAATCGGTATTAGCGACCGTTTCCAGCCGTTATTCCGAAGTTGAAGGTAGATTACCTATGTATTACTAACCCTTCCGCCACTAAGTAGAAACCGAAGTTTCTCCTTCGTGCGACTTGCATGCCTCATCCACGCCGTCAGCGTTCAATCTGAACCAAGATCAAATTCTCATATAAAAAATTTTTTCTGAATTAACGGGATTCAAACTTTCGTTTGATCCCCCAAGTTTCTAATCATCATGATTAGACCTGCATTTTGTCTCTTTATCGCTGTCAAGTTGTGTGCCTAATTAGATTGGCACTCACCGCTCGGTGGCGGCGTTGTTCTTGCTGATTCCCTGTTTCAGAGGGTTGCGCTCAACAAGAAGCCAAAACAATACTCAAACGGTGGATTTTTACACAAGCGGCTTTTTTCTTTTTTTTGCTAAAAAAATTTATTTCCACACAAGCTACTTGAATTAGGTGACTTACAAAAGCTTTTTCTCAGCGATCTCGAACCTATTTGAACCAGATTGACATAATAGGAGTGATTGCGCAAAATGTCTGGCTTCATGGCGATCGTAGCTCAGTAGGTTAGAGCGTCGGATTGTGATTCCGAAGGTCGCGGGTTCGAGACCCGTCGTTCGCCCATCTTATTCTCCTCCCCCCCTCCCCCCATCTTCTGCCTCACAATCCGTGCCCCCCCTCCTTATAAGAACGACACAGGCGCAAACGCCTACTAGAGCTATCAATAAGCTATTTCATCTTTTCACCGTTCTTGCTATAACGCTTGGTTATGAGCAAACGCAAAAAAAAACCTAAGAAAAAGAAAAGCCTCTCCGTTAATTCATTGATCAAAGGAAGCGCTCTAATCGGCTGCGCACTCTTCCTTACACTAAGCCTACTAACTTACTGCGAAGGAGATGCAACACAGAACTGGTTAGGCCTAGTCGGACATGTCATGGGATGGAGTGTTCATTACCTATTCGGGCTGGCTAGCCTCCTAATACCGGTGTTTCTAGGTTGGCTCGGCTGGCAACTGATCACCAAAAAGGAAATCCACCGCCCACGCCTTAAAATCTGCTACTTCCTTCTCATAATGAGCTCATCGGCCACTCTTCTTGCCCAGGTTGCGCACAGCCTCCCCGCTGCTTTCACTCTGTTTGACCGGTGGGTCTACTCTGATTTTTATCCCAAAGGCGCCTCTTATCATCCGGACAATCTCCGCCACTATATAGGAGGCGTCCCCTTCCACCACCTATATATAGATACGGCTCTCAATCTGAGAAGTGTTTTAGGTGGTGTGGGCACTTTCCTTGTCGCCCTCTCCCTCTTCTTTGTATCAGGAATGCTTCTCACTGAAATTCCTCTTTCCTACTTTCTCGGCAAATGTAAGCTGTTCTACAGCTGGCTAACCCGTCCACGGAAACGGAAGCCACTTCCAGTCGCAGTCCCTGCTCCTAAAACTGCTGAACCCTACTTGGCCAGGGAAAATCCGCTCACTCAAGAGACGCGTATCAATATTCCCGATCAGCCCAAACTGACTAAATCTCTCCCTTCAACGCCAAAACGGGTGGAATCTCTTGATGACTACACGCTTCCACCGGCATCCCTATTGACAGAGGTGGCCCCTGTTGATCAATCGAGCCTGAAAAATGATCTGAAAAGACAAGCTGAAGTGCTCGAAGAGACACTCCTTAGCTTTGGAATTGAAGCAAAGGTCGGAAACATCCACTGCGGCCCCACTGTTACCTCATTTGAAGTGCACCCGGCCGTCGGAGTTAAGGTACAAAAAATTAAAGCTCTCGAAAATGACATCGCCCTCAATATGCAGGCTAAATCGATCCGGATTATCGCCCCCATTCCTGGAAAAGCGGCTGTCGGAATCGAGGTTCCCAACCCCCATCCGCAAGAAGTGAGCTTCCGTGATCTTCTGGAAAGTTACCAAGCAGGGAGCAAAAAAGGGCACATTCCTCTCTTACTAGGAAAAATGGTCAATGGTGAGAATGTCTGGAGCGATTTGACCAAAATGCCGCACCTCATTATTGCCGGAGCCACAGGATCGGGAAAATCGGTCTGTATCAACACGATCGTGATGTCGCTCGTCATGAACGTCCGTCCCGATGAGATCAAGATTTTAATGGTCGACCCAAAAAAGGTGGAGTTGACTGCCTACACGCACCTTCCTCATATGCTCGCTCCAGTGATTACTGAGCCAGGCGGTGCCTGCTCAGCCCTAGGGTGGCTCGTTCAAGAGATGGAGCGCCGCTATGAAATTTTTCGTCAACTCGGTATCCGCAATATTCTTGGGTTTAATAGCCGTAAGATCAATCAAGAACTGGAGACTTCTCTTGATCTGGAGATCCCCGAAAAGCTCCCTTACATCGTGGTGATCATTGATGAGCTGGCCGATCTGATGATGGTATCTTCCAGCGATATTGAAACGCCTATTGCACGTATCGCACAAATGGCGCGCGCGGTCGGAATCCATATGATTTTGGCAACGCAACGTCCGTCAAGAGAGGTGATTACGGGACTGATTAAGGCGAACTTTCCCTGCCGCATCGCCTTTAAGGTCTCAAGTCGCATCAATAGTCAAATCATTATCGATGAAAATGGAGCCGAAACTCTTTTGGGTAACGGAGATATGCTCTTTCTACCTCCTGGCACCTCATCTCTTCTCCGGGCCCAGGGCGCTTTTATTCGCGATGACGATATCAATGACATTATTCACTACGTCTGCTCACAATCCCCAACAAACTATTTGATCCCTTCCTTTGACAACTACCGTCTTGCTTCAGATGATGGACTCGGCGGAGACTCTGCCCCTCTTGACCCGCTGTATGAAGATGCCAAAGCTCTTGTATTTGAAACGGGTAACGCCTCCACAACGTTTCTCCAAAGGAAAATGAAGGTGGGTTACGCAAGAGCGGCTAGTTTAATGGATCAAATGGAAGCCAACGGGATCATCGGCCCCTCTGTAGGAGCCAAACCGCGCCAAATATTCTACCCCCAACAAGAAGACTGACACATGGAAGGCTACTGCCCGCTTGCCTCTGGCTCCAAAGGAAATGCTCTGTATCTCGGCACTCAAAAAACGAAAATCCTGGTCGATGCGGGCATCAGCGGCCGTGCAACGAAACGGAAACTCGAAGAGCTGGAGGTCGAATTGGATGAAATCCAGGCAATTCTCATTTCTCACGACCACTCCGATCACATCCAAGGACTGAAAACTCTCGCTTTCCGTTATGGAATTCCTGTTTTAGCTAACTCTGAAACAGCTAAAGGGATCTACGGTGCACTCGGTGACTGCCCTCAGTTTAAAATCTTCACAACCGGTGAGTCATTTATCTTTGGAGATATCGAAATCCACCCATTTAGCATCCAGCATGACACCGTTGACCCTGTAGCTTTCACGTTCAAGTTTGATGGAGTCAAGCTGGGTGTTTGTACCGATTTGGGCTACCCAACAACGCTTGTAAAATCCCATTTAAAAGAGTGTGACTACATGGTTGTCGAGGCGAATCATGAGCCTTCAATGGTCCATGCATGCGCCCGCCCCATGGTGTATAAACAGCGGGTCTTGGGAAGAAGCGGCCACCTCTCCAACGAGGCATGCGGATCTCTATTGGCAGAGGTGATGCACCCCAATCTCAAGCAGATTCATCTCGCTCACCTCTCCCAGGAGTGTAACTCTCCGGTCACAGCACTCAATCGCGTGCAGGAGCAGGTTGGAAAGCGGGTACCGGTTACAATCGCTCCTCAAAATGAAATTGCCGAACGGGTGCTATTTTGAAAATACCTGTTGCCCTTACCGCTCATGAAGAACCAAAAGCCTACTCTATTTCAAGATTTGAAGAGCTGTTTGGTATCACATATCTCAAAGAGCTTACCTTTGCGGATTGGGAAACCGAACAGTGGGTGAAAAGAGCGTGCGTGCGTGCCCATAAACGGGGAAAGATCGGAAAGCTTGCACTTTGGCTAGGCGCCTATCACGACAGAGAGCTCTCTGATGGAACGATTCCTCCTGTCGCTGTCCGTTGGATGCATGAGAAGATCGGTTATGGTCTTTTTGCCACTCAGCCTTTCCCTAAATGGCGGTTTATCGGAGAGTATACGGGTCTTTTGCGCCGCCGAAGCCTCTTGTTTCCTCAGATCAATGACTACTGCTTTATGTACCCAAGGCAGTGGCTCTCACCCAGATCGTACACGATTGATAGCATCAAACACGGAAACTACACCCGGTTTATCAACCACAGTGACTACCCAAACTGCGAGTCTGTTTCTGTTTACCATAACGGAACGTTTCACATTCTTTTTCGTACGATTCGAAGAATTGAAGCTGGCGAAGAGCTCACCTACGACTATGGAGGCCTCTATTGGCTCCGTCGAAAAAAACTAAGAAATAACGAGAAGTTTGAAGACCTTATTCCTGCTCATAGAGACCCATAAGATGCGCTTCAGCAACAATATGGCCTTCCATAGCAGCTAGTAACTCATCTTTAGTCGCTCCTTCAGCAAGGTCCAGTTCTTGATCTACCGCATACACTTTAATAAAATAACGATGCTCCCGATCAGGAGGGCATGGACCCATATAACGATTTTGTCCACCCGTGTTTTTCCCAAAAATGCCTAAAGTGGGTACTCCTTCAAGGATCTCAGTTGTGTGTGGATCTATATTGAAAGCCACCCAATGCACCCACATTCCATCTGGACGGAGCTGATGTGGTACATCTGGATCGTCCATGATCAAAGCAAGCGTTTTTGCACTTTCAGGAACATCTAAAAGCGCTAAGGGTGGGCTAATGTCTACCCCTTGACAGGTGTATTTACGAGGAATGGACTCCCCTTGGCTAAATACTGGACTTGTAAGTTGCATCAGACACTCCGTTTAGATGGAAATACTCTCGGCTCTCTCCAATCACCTCGCCTGAAAGCCCCGCCACTCCTACCATGTTAATAACAAGCATACACGAAAGGGAGATATCAGCTAAGGCCCACACAAACTCGACATGTAAAAGCGCGCCGACAGGAATCAAGACTATATAGAGAATTTGAAATAGACGCACACATCTTCTGCCAAAAAGAAACCCAACAGCGCGCTCCAAACAACTGGCCCAGGCAAGAGCTGTTGTATAGCCAAAGAGCACAAGCGAGCTGATGATCACAAAAGAGCCGGCTGTTTGCCCCACCCCTTGTTGAAAGGCGTAGGTCACCATATTGGTGCTCTGCAGGCCAGCTGTTTCAAAGGCTCCTGTCACAATTAAGACAAGTGCTGTGGTTGTGCAGACAATCATCACTAAAAAAGGGGCCGTCAAGGCCACCACTCCATCGATAACTGGATGCTTGGTTTTGGCTCCTGCCTGCAAAATGGGCACGGATCCTGTGCCGGCGTCCGTAGCAAAAATGGCTCGATCAAAGCCCGTTGTAAGCGCTTTCATTACAGTGAAACCGAGCGTACCGCCCACTACAGAGTTTACACCAAAGGCCGATTGAAACAACAACCCAAAAGCAGGAAGCACCTTCTCGTAATGCACGCCTAAGATGAATAGCGCTGTCACTAAATAAAAAATGGCCATGATGGGGACAATTGCTGAAGAGACTCCCGCGACTTTTTTCACTCCACCGAGAATCACTAGGCCGATAAAGAAGGCCATTACACCCCCAACGACTAAGGGAGAAACACCTAATTTTTCCAAAGGAAGCGTCATTGAATTAATTTGAGCGAAGTTGCCCACTGTAAAGGCAGCCAGAATCACAAAAAGGGCAAAAGCAACCGCGAGAGAGCGGAAGCCTAATCCCTTTTTGAGGTAATACATCGGTCCGCCCACATATTCACCTTCTGTATTTTGACGTCTATATTTGACCCCCAAAAGACAGTTGGCATACTGCACAATGGAGCCTAAAAAGGTCATGACCCACATCCACACAAGAGCGCCTGGCCCCCCCATGGATAAGGCGACTGCCATGCCGGAGATATTCCCCGTCCCAAAATTGCCCGCCAAAACAGAGGCAATCGCCTGATAATGGGAAATGTCCCCTTTTTCTCCTTTCTCTTCCTTCTTAAAGAGATGAAAGAAGCCCATTTTTAGTTTTGACAGCTGGATACACTTTAAACGGAAAGTGAGATAAATCCCGATGAGAAGAATGGAAGGAAAAACCAAATAGATGGTCATAAACTCGTTGAGTTTTACAAATAAATCCTTGAAAATGACCTCCTTATAATCTTATACATTTTACAAGATGCTAGCTATTATCTCAATTCAAATTAAAATTTTCAATGAGATTGCACACCCTTTTTTCATTATTCTGCCAAGTATAAATCCATTATAAGTGGCAGAATCTATTTTTTTTTGCGGCGAAGGGCCCATTTCTTGATCAAGATAGGAATGAGGGCAAAGAGTGCAAGGGCGATTAAAGCAATTCTAAGTTGCCAGTTGAAAAGTGTCTCTAAAGAAAACTCTCCCCCCTGCTCAAAAATAGCTCCTAGCCCGGCCCCTGCCTGCGTGAAGACATAAGCGCCGGGAATAATACCCACAAATGTGGTCCACACGTAAGTGAAGAAGCGAACGTTGAAAAGAGCAGGAGCGATATTGACGAGCCAAAAGGGAAAAAGTGGCACAAAACGTAAAAAGAGTAGGTAACTCCACGCGTTTTGCTGAAACCCTTTCTCCATTTTCTGGACAAAGGGGCCCGCTTTGCGGCGTAAAACTTGTCCGAACGCACTTTTTGCCGCCATAAAGATCGCTGAGGCTCCTATGGTTGCACCAATTAATACATAAAGAGTACTCCACGGCACAGGAAAGAGAAAGCCTCCAACCAAACTAAAAATAGCGCCTCCGGGAAGCGAGAGCGAGGTGGCCAGAGCATAGAGAATAGTGAAAATAATGGGCGTGATCGCAGGATGGGCACCTACAAATTCTTTGATTGCCTGATGATGTTTTTGCAACATTTCAAAAGTGATGTATTTATGCACTCCTGAAGCGTAGGCGACCACCATTAGGGCCACGATGACCAGAAGAGGCAAAAACCGCTTCCACGGAAACCCTTTTAAAGGATGGCGTAACCAAGGGAGAAGGGTTTGAGTTAACCAGAAATCCCCTGCACGCCGAACCGCGAAGCTATAAGTGGGATAGGGATGAATTAAGCCGGCTAATTTACGCAGCGCGATTTTCTCTTTAGCTGCCAGCGAGAGCTCAGGCAGCATCTCTCCTGCACGCGGCCCCACGACTGTCGCACCTAAAATACGACTGCTCATTTTCTTGGTCACTACTTTCACAAATCCCTCGGTTCGCCCCGCGGTGACTGCTCGATCATTTTCTTTCATCGGGACAGTGTAGATCGCAACGCGATCCTTTCCATAACGCTCTTTTGCCTCACTTTCTAAAAGCCCAAAACTTGCCACTTCAGGATCGGTATAGGTCGCCCTGGGAACCGCTTGCTGGCTAACCTTCTTTTTAAATGGCAAAAGAAGAGAAGCTAAAACAGTGCGGGCTTGATTTTCAGCAGCATGTGTGAATTGTGGACCCCCTGTCACATCGCCAACAGCCCAAATGTGTTTCGTTGAGGTTCTTCCAAAGCGATCGATTTCAATCCCCCGCTTGGTATACTGGACTCCTGCGGCTTCAAGATTGAGTGAAGAGACATGGGCAACACGCCCAACTGCTATGAGTAAAGCTTCCGACTCTATTTCTTTTTTTGTTTTCTCGGATTGAATAAAGAGGGTAAACGCGCTATCCCGGTAAAGAACTGACTCGGGGTGATAGCCCAAATACAGCTGAATCCCCTCTTTTTGAAATTGCTGAGCAATGACACTTTGTGCTTCTGGCTCTTCTTTTTTAAGCAGATAGGTGCTCCTGTGTACGAGAAAGACTTCTGAACCGAGACGTCCAAAGGCTTGAGCCAACTCGCAGCCTATTGGCCCTCCGCCGATGACACAGAGCCGCTTGGGGATCTGTTTTAAGTCAAACACGGTCTCGTTGGTTAAATAGGGCGTCTGGTCTAACCCTTGAATGTTAGGAATTAAAGGGGAAGATCCAGTAGCCAAAACAAATTGATCAGCTGTAAAGGCTTCGTCACCCACCTTGATGGTGTGCGCATCGATAAAAGAGGCGGTTCCAGTCACCGTCTGAACACCCATCTCACGCAAAGCAGCAGGTCCCTCATGAGAACGGACTTTCTCGACTATCTTGCGTACTCTTTCAAGAGCCTGATCTCCATTTGAAAAGCTTCCTTTAACCCCTAACTGCTCTCCTTCCTTCATCATATAAGCAGCTTCTGCAGAAGCAATTAGTGATTTGCTAGGAATACATCCAAAGTTTGTGCAATCACCGCCGTAGGTTCCTTTTTCAATGAGTAAGACAGATTTTCCAGCTTTAACGGCTCCGTTAGCAATCACAAGTCCGCCTGCACCGGCCCCCACAACAACAATTTGGTAGTGACAAAACATTATTTGAGTATAAATGCCCACGTCATATAAAAAAAGACCTCTCTCAAAAAAAGAGAGAGGCCTCAACAACAGACTCTAACGAAAAAAAACTTTTCTCTCTCAATGATTATAACGATCATGGTTTCCTTTTCGGGGAATCTCATTAATCAAAACATCGATAAACCCATCCCAATTATGCGTCTGAACATAAGGATAGATGCGCTGAACATCCAACTCAACAGATTGAGCAAAGTGATGGATATAATCCTCTGTTAAGTTACCAAGATGCATTTCGGTGACTAAACTCTCTTTTAAGCCCCCAACAAAGTGATTCCAAATCCATCCGCGACCACGAATATTGCGCACTCCCACCTTCATCTCTTCGTCGGTAAAAACTGTCATTAAAAAGCGCAGAGGGTGCACATGATCAATTCGATCACCAGCAGCTTCCAGATCTCCTTTAATCAGAGCTATTGTAATCAGTGATTTATCCGCTAGCGAGGAGACAATAAAACGAATATCTACCTTCTCATGAGGCATGACAGGGGCTGTATAGTCTCGAGGATGACCGATATAGCCTCCCTGGTGAGAAACATGTAAATCCCACTCTTCCTTATTTTGATTAGGAGGCAGAGCAACAATGTAGGCTGAATCATCTGTAAAGTGCGCAACCCGCTCTTGTAGCATGCCCAAACTCTCGTCTGGATCGACATCAAAAACTAGCGTTTTTCCATCTTGTGTGTTAATCAAAACTTCATTGGCATGCGCCGTGCTAAAGAGTAAAGAGACTATCATCAAGCACTTGACTGGATGCATTTTTTCACCTCGTGCGAAATGTTAAAAAATTGCTAAGACAAACCATAAAATTACAAAAAAAAAATCTCAAGAATTATTTCAATGAGATAAGGTGAAAGGAATATGAAAGCGCTCTTTCTGACACTGACCCTTGCTTTATCTTGTGTAGTCCAAGCGAGTTGCCCACTCCAAATCTATGTTGGAGAGGAGAGCTACTATTTTTGGCGTGCGCGCGACGGAGGCACAAAACAAGAGGGCCGAATCGATGGGGTACGTGTTGGATTCGACCGATTGAAACGCTATGGATGGTACTTGGGAGCTGATTATCTATATGCAGCAGGACCATTAACTGGAAAAACAGGTCGAGGCAGCTCCTTAAACTCTGAGCTGACCGATGAAATTTTTGAGGCGCGGTTCGGCTACACCCTGCAAAAAGACACTTGTGACCGCCCCTTCATTACTCCTTTTATTGGTTGGGGCTGTTTCAAAGAGACCAATCGCTTTTACCCTCCATCAAATCTGACCTGTAAGTTCACTGACACATTTAATTTTATAGCGGTTGGTTTTTTATCTGGAGTGAATTTAACGCCTCTGTTAAGTATGGGCATTAATTTCAAAGTGAGATTTATGCAGGACGCGCAGTCTAAAGTAACAGAAGATCCTCTATTCGACGATGTCACTTTGCAGATTGAAGATGAAACAGCGTACCGACTTGAAATCCCGTTTACCTACACTCCCTGTCATGCATTTTTAGGGCTTGGAGGCCAAGTGGCTCCATTTTATGAATTCCGTCATTTTGGCGGACGTGAAGGGTATCCCTTTAATTTTAGAGATACTAAGTTTCATTTACTTGGAATGCGCTTATCACTTGTTTATCGCTACTAAAGGACATCGATGGGGAATTTTTACTCACGGCTCAGCTACAGTTTTGGAAACGAAGATTGGAAAACAGAACAAAAAGCACTTCGGATTGAGCCAACAGATCGCGTGGTCTCTGTAACAGCCAGTGGCGATCGCCCTTTAAACCTTCTCACCACTCAGCTCGGTGAACTGGTCACCATCGATGCCAATCCGATGCAAACGGCTCTGTTTGATCTAAAGCAGACTGCTCTTCGCCACCTAGATTTTCCTGACTATCTCTCTTTTCTAGGTGCGACTCCCCAAGCCAACCGCTATGCAACTTACTCTCAATTCGAAAATGACCTCGCACCTGACTCGATCAAACTGTGGGATCGACAAATGGGAAAAATTGCACGCGGTGTTTTGTATGAGGGGGCTGTGGAGAAATGGCTGCAACGGATGGCCTTAATGCTCCGCCCTCTTAGAGGACAAAAAATCGATACGCTTTTCTCATTTGATGATATCGAAAATCAACGCACCTACCTCAAAGAGTCGTGGCACACCTATTTATGGCAAAAAACCTTTCAAATCTCCCTCCACCCTTGGATCACCCGCTATTTTATCAGTGATCCTGGACTGTATGCCTATGTAGACAAAAAACTCCACATTGGCGATCACCTTTATGAAAAGCTACACGGTTCTTTGAATCGCTTTTTAGCCAAAGAGAGTGTTTTGCTCTCCCTTATTTTTAAGGGAAAGGTAGAGAAAAGCCAATTCCCCCCCTATTTGACCGAAGAGGGAGCCACCCAGATTCGCAGTCAGCTCGACCGTGTCCAATTCGATACAAAGGATATGCTCTCCTACTTAGAAGGAGCCCCGGACCAGTCCATCAACTGTTTTTCTTGCTCCGATATTGCCTCCTATATCGACGCGCCGAGTTTTGAAAAAATGATACGCCAAATTCATCGGACAGCGGCCCCTGGAGCTCGCTTCTGTATCCGCCAGTTTTTATCTAACCAACAGATCCCTGCAGATTTAGCTGAGCATTTTCAGCGCGATCATCAGCTGGAAGAGGAGCTGGAAAAAGAAGACCGCTGTTTTGTTTATCGTTTTATGTGTGGGACTATCAACTGATGATGAAATCCTTGCTCTTTGTCATCCTTCTTGCCGCAACCAGCTGCGTCCGCTATGGAACAGGCGAGCTCTGCGATTTGCAACTAGCGCCCAGTGAAACGGTGACAATTGCAGCCAAGGCGTATACCAAAATGGACTGTAGGCGCTACCTCAATACAAACGTCTTGCAGAGCGGCTATCAGCCGATTCAGATCTGCATCGACAACCCAACAGACTCTCCTTATTTCTTTTCAACAAGCCGCGTGACTCTCCCTGTTGCTCCCACTACTGAGGTCTCGCGTACAGCCCATACCTCCACGGCGGGACGGATTGCTGGATATGGCGCCGCGACCCTGCTTGCCTCTCCCCTCTTTGCGGTACCCGCGGTCGTTGATGGCTATCGCTCTTGTGAAGCTAATGACCAAATCGACCTCGATTTTTTAGTCAAAGCTGCCCGCGATTGCACAATTGGTCCCAGATCACAAGCCAATATGATTCTTTTTGTTCCCATACGTGAATACAAGGAGAACTTTACCGTGACACTGATTGATACAAGCACGCACGATCGGGTTAACATCGGCGCTTCCACTCATTAGAATGAACTCCCCTCCTTTAAAAAGGACCCTTTCTCTTTGGCTAATCACAGCCTACGGTCTAGGAACAATACTGGGAGCTGGAGCCTACGTTCTGGTTGGCAAGGTCGCAGGTTATGCCGGCTTATTTGCCCCACTCTCTTTTATTCTTGCCTCTATCGTAGCCGCTTTTACGGCTCTTTCCTATGCGGAGCTCTGTAGACGTTATCCTAAAGCCGCTGGGGAAGCGGTCTATATTCAGAAGGCCTTTGGAAAAAAATGGCTCACAGCCACTACAGGTTGGCTCGTGGTGATCACAGGAGTGGTTTCAGCGGCCGCTTTAACACGCGGTTTTGTGGGCTACTTTCAAGTCTTTGTATCTGCATCCCCCTTTTTGATTATCACTGTTTTGATTCTTTTACTAGGACTGCTCGCCTTCTGGGGAATTGGTCAATCTGTTGTGATTGCGACCATCATCGCTTTAATTGAAGTTGCAGGACTCATTTTTATGATTTCTGTCTCGCTCTCTCAACTCAGTGAATTCCCTTATCTATCTCCCTATCTGGGCGTACCTGAAGACAAAGAGTGGCTAGGGGTTTGTTTGGGCGCCTTTTTGGCTTTTTATGCCTTTATTGGCTTTGAGGACATGGTTAACATGGCCGAAGAGGTGCGCAGACCAAAAAAGAACCTCCCTCTAGCTCTTTTTCTGGCTTTAGCTATTGCCACCCTCCTCTATGTTCTGACCGCTCTATCCGTTGTTTTAGTGATTCCCTTAAACGAACTTGTCGAGACAGAAGCCCCCTTTACTCTATTATTTGAAAAACGGGGACTCTCTCCACTTCTCATTACCGCAATCAGCCTTGTCGCAATTCTCAATGGAATTTTGGTGCAAATCATCATGTCTGCACGCGTTTTGTATGGAATGGGCAAACAGCGAGCGGCGCCACACTTTTTTTCATACGTCTTTCCCAAAACACAAACGCCTCTTTTTTCTACAGCCCTGGCTGCTTTGGTGATTCTGATCCTAGCGCTTTGGTTTCCGATTGTGACGCTTGCTCAAATGACAAGTTTTGTGATTCTGATTGTTTTTGGCTTGGTTAATCTCAGCTTAATTGTGATGAAAAAAGAGCGGCTACCGAAAGTGATCCCCTGCCTTGGCCTTCTTCTCTGTCTTATGCTATTGGTGTTTCGACTGCGTTAAAGCCAGCTAATATAAAAAGCTGGCCATCGCAAAACGCATGTTCAGGTTACGACGAGCAGGCTCAGAATCCATATTGCGGTGCTGACACGCCCACGCCACTATCCCGAATAAAAAGAGAGCCAAACCACCTCCTGCCATTAGAGAGCTGTTCACCATCCCAATCTGAGCTAGAACAGTGATGCTATTCATGCTGTGTGGTAGCACGCCATTGGAAGCCAGTAGAGACAACACTCCCGTGACCAGAGCGATGGCCCCAATTACCACCACAAACACTACAAAAGCCTTTAAGCAAATATTGCGTGATGGGTGCTGAGTGTAAGCATGAGATGAGAATGCATAGGCGGCGGATCCCCCTTGCCTACCCATCTCCCCTCCTGTAAGAGGCGTTTTAAACACAGAACCGGTCAAATCAACAGGAGCTGGCATTGCCCATTCCTCGAAAAATAACAACATGCATGCCAAAATTTTAGAGGAACAGAGTGAAATGAGCAAGAGCCATTTAGCTCTTAGCGCGTGAGAGCAGCCAAAATACGCCTTTTTCCCTGAAAAGGAGCTCTACCATGCATGGCTAAAATATTATCTAAAACCATCACATCCCCCTTCTCCCAGGGAAAACGGATTGTTTGTTGATCCAAAACATCCATCACATGATAGAGATTTTTTAGCGGCACAGGTTTGCCATCTCCAAAAAAGATTTCATGCATGACTGTATCTTTTTTGAAATAAAGAAACTTGGTCCCAATCCAATTCATCCGTCCAATCAGCCGTGGATTGTAGTCATAGAGATGCGCCTGATTAAACCAAGTCGCTTCACCTGTTTCAGGATGGTTAAGCACAGCCGGGCGTTTATAGATGACCTGAAGCCACTCGTTTTTGTTCCACTTATACTCAAACTGACTGGCTGCGCAGAGACGCTCGACCTCTTTTTTGTCCTCTGTTTCAAAGGCATCCATCCACGTTTTATGCGCGCGCTGATACCGGTTGATCAAATCAAGAAGGCGGCTTTTTCCATAAAAATTAGAAATGTAGCGAAGATTCCGCTTTTCGAACTGCGCACGCACTTCTGGGTTCAATGCTTGGTAAATAGCCCGCGCATCCGCAATGATCGTCTCTCCACCTGTCTCGGGAGGGGTTTGGCAATGAAAATAGATGTGCCTTGGATAATTTTTGACATAGCTCATCTCATTGTGAAGAGGAATTTTAATCGAAGGAGGTGCTTCGGTGGAGGTGTATACCTTCCCTTTTACTTTATCCCGAGGTGTATCGCCTCCTATGTAGCTGACCGGCTTGCCTAAACCAAGCGCATCAATCACCTGATTAAAATGGTCGGCTCCCTCAACAGGAAAGCCGCGGAATAGAACACCGCCATACTTGAGAATCTCTTTGCTGAAATCGTCGCGATTTTCGCGAATGAAATCCAAAAAACCGTCGAAACTCATGTCTCGCTCAGGTTCGATCACAAGAGGCAGTTTTTGCTTCGTAATAAAGGATGTTTTCATCCCTTCTGTGTACAAAGAACAAGAAATGATTGCAACTTAACCTTGCGATCTTTGAGATCGCAAGGTGAAAATAGAGTGCCTATTCAGGCTGGGCGCGCACATTGAGATGCTTTGTCATCAAGGTCACAAACCCCTCCTCATCGATGCTTTCTGGAGACAGCGTTAGGTAGCGTTCCACCACCGCCTCAAAAAACTCCCTTCTCCCCTCTTCAGGATAATCCCAGTTTAAAGAGCAGGCAGCCTCGCACCAGTCCACAAACGCTTTTTTTGAGCTAAATACATTGGGTCCTTCATGAATTTCTAAACTCACTATTTTAAAACCAGCGTGCTTTAAAATGTGCTTCACTTCTTCCTCTGAGCGCATCTTAACCACTTGCGTTGTGGGAGGATCAAACTCCCAGCCCCGTTTTTCCATCTCTTCTTTTGCTGCACAGAAAAAAGCAGGCTCTCCTTCCAAAGGAATGCTCAAAATAAAAGAGGCACCGGGAGCCATATGCGCGCGAAGCGCTTCCACCACAATAGAAGGGTTTGGATGCAAGTGCAGTACAGAAAAAGCGGTTACAAGATCGTAGTTTTGAATCGAAACAAAGTCAGAAAACTCTGGATCTTCCACATGCACAAAGTGGAGGTTATAAAAGGGAAACATTTTTGAGGCAAAGTGGACCATCTCCCCAGAAGTATCCACACCTGTGACGCCCCCATCGGGAACACGCGCGGCAAGAGCAGCCGTAATCTTTCCATCCTTGGAACCAAAGTCTAAAATAGACGCATCTCTCTCAATGGGGTAATCGCTAAGCGCTTCCCGCGCCCATCGACCCTGCGGCTCAGAGTTCTGGAAATAGAGTGGACTGGCCACAAGAGGGGCACAGCAAATCATAAGTGCTAAAAAATATTTTCTCATAAAACGCTCCTACTTTTTCAACTTGAAAAGTTTATGTCAGTAATAGTACACCTAAAGCGAATTATTTACGAAAGAAGAAGCTCTAAACAGGTACGGGAAATCTCTTTGGAGGGAAGAATCACGCTAAACAGCATCAACTCTCGACATCGTCTCTCGACTGAGTTGGGACAAATCACCCCTCTTGTTCCCATTGAAAAACGGGCGAGATGTGAAAGGTGGGTTGCAATCCGATTCATCTCCGCGTACAAAGGGGCCGTTGCCCCTGATTCCAAAAAAGTCTTTCTGCATGCTTGATAGTCCTCGAACAGACGAGGCGCTTGAAGCTCGCGCAAAAACCCAAGAGCTAAGGCTGAAAGATTGACAAACTGCACATCTAGAGGGTGCGAGGCGTCTGTATATGTCCCTATAGGCGACAAAGAGAGAACACTCTCCTCAGACAGCTGGAGATCTTTTAGCTCGATAGAAACTGTTTGGATCGAAGAAAGCGCAATGGTATTTAAAGGCCTAGACACGCGAAGCGTGCGCCCTTTTTTGAATCGAATGAGCCCCATCCCTTCCAATCCCTCCTGAGGGCAAAAAAAGCCGACTACAAGCCAGTCTAACACTCGGTAGCCGCTGACCCAAGGAACGTGTCCCTTGAGGAGCCATCTTCCGTCAGTTGGTCTCGCCTCCACACAAGGAGCTGCAGGCGTGCGTAAATGAGAAACGCTCACACCCACTCGACGTTTGCCTTTGGCCATAGGCACAAGCCACTGCTCTTTAAGCGCAGTCTGATCAGAGTTTGAAATGAAGCGCGCAGCAGCTTGATGCTGCCTCTGTAAAAAACCCAAAGCTCCAGAATAGGATTGCAAAAGCTCCGTAAAGGTAAAGTACGCCTCGCTTGGTAAAGCGGCTCCCCCAAACTCTTTTGAAGCCCTTTGCGCAAGCAGTTTCTGCCTCCCTAAAATCTTAAACCCTTTACAAAGAAGGCGCCGCTCTGCATCCATTCGCTCTGCTCGAGGACGAATCTTTTTTTCTAAGAGATGAGTTAACTCCATTAACTCGATAATAAGCGAAATCAAGGAATAAAAGAAAGTGGGCCAAACCCGAAGGCTTGACCCACAAAAATCGAACTAAAAAAGATGTCTATCTGCCACACTTGCCGCTAGCACATCCACCCGCTCCACGCTTAAGGTTAGCTGGCATCGGCGCGCAAGGTTGCTCACAGCCTCTAGTCTCGTGTTTCCAGTAGTAACGTGGAACACAAGTGTAGTTAGGCTCGCAAATCACCTTTTTACATGTCTTGTACTCTTGTACATCATAGTACTGAGGTACATAACGACATTTTTTCTCACAGTAGTTTTCAGGAACGTAACGACATTTCTGAACTTGAACTGTGTAGTACTGAGGAACATAACGACATTTTTGTACATCGTAATATTCAGGTACGTATCTACAACATTTGCGTGTATATGGAATTTGCTCTTCCACACAGCGCTTAGTATACGTGCATTGAGGCTCATATTTTACATATTTGCAATAACATTCGCCGGCAGGCTCATCACTAGGACAAGCCGGTGGGCACGATTGAGCGAAAACGCTTGGAATTGCGAAAACGCCTAGTAAAAAAGCACCAATAAATCCTACTTTCTTCAACATAAGGATTCCCCCCTTTTAGTAGATTCAATTCAG
>JAJACP010000024.1 GCA_022601445.1 Chlamydiales bacterium
TCATCGCATCCTGGGGCTGTAGAGGGTCCCAAGGGTTTGGCTGTTCGCCAATTAAAGCGGTACGCGAGCTGGGTTCAAAACGTCGTGAGACAGTTTGGTCCCTATCCTTTGTGGGCGCAGGATACTTGAGAGGAGCTGCTTCTAGTACGAGAGGACCGAAGTGGACAAACCAATGGTGTTCCGGTTGTTCTGCCAAGAGCATAGCCGGGTAGCTACGTTTGGAACGGATAAGCGTTGAAAGCATCTAAACGCCAAGCCTCCCTCAAGATAAGGTATCCCTTAGAGACTCCATGAAGACTACATGGTTGATAGGTTGGGAGTGTAAGCACAGCAATGTGTTGAGCTGACCAATACTAATAAGTCCATCGGCTTGACCACTTTTTCATAGTTCTCGGCCGAGAAGGCCGTGAATGTGGTGCAAGTTTTGATTAGAGTCTAAGTTGTTTTATACAACGGCTGCTACACCTATAGAGGATGTTCTTTGAGCGTCATTTAATGTAAGTGAAATTGAATCACTAAACTTTTTTCTTGGTGGCTATGGAGAAGGGGGTACACCTGATCCCATTCCGAACTCAGAAGTTAAGCCCTTCATCGCCGATGGTACTGCACACAAGAGTGTGGGAGAGTAGGTCGCTGCCAAGTTTTTTCTCATGGCCTATCCTTAATTGGATAGGCCTTTTTTTATTTTATTTGCCAGGAATATTGAATGGCGTCAAATTTAATTCCTTTAGCAGGAGCAGTTTCTGCCTCATCTGACGCTTTACGTGCTGAATGGGAAAGACCTTTATCTCAGCGGGCACTCCAGGATCAACTGACCTCCCAAACATTTAAAGCGCGTCATTCTATTCAGGATCGTGATCCCTCGCGTGTGACAAGGTATTCGACGCGCGCCTATTCAGTGCATGGCAGGCCTCCTACTCAAAAAATGCAGGTGCAACTTGATGCAGCTCTAAGACAAGGGTTGGTTGACAATCCCAATACCCTCTCTTCTTCCTATTCGTATGAAGGAGTAACGCAGACGATCAATACGCCTAGTGTGGGAGGGGCTCAAAGCCAAGGCCCTCGAAGGTACATGGAGGATCTCCACTTTTCTGTTGAGCTGACTTTACCTACAAATCCTTCCATGCAAGCCACCCTTTTGGTCGTTTGTGATGGTCATTGTGATTCGCTCCACGCCGGAAAATATGTCGAGAATCATCTTCCTAATATGCTACAGCAACGTCTTACTGATTTAAGCGATGATAGGGTCACACGTGTGTTGACAGAGTGTATGCTAGATTTAGACAGTGAGATTCATGAGCATCTTAAAGTGGAGCATGATCTTCATATTGCAGGCACGACATGTACAGCAGCGCTTATTCTTCCGGATCGAGTTTATATGATCAATGTGGGAGACTCGTTTGGGCTACTCTGCAAGCCAGGCGCCGTTTACAAAGTGACTGAAGATGCAGTAGTCGGAAATAAGAATAGCGCAGAACGGTTTAAGTCCTATAAAAAAGAAGGGCATATTTTAAAGCAAACTTCTGGATTTTACTATATTTATGAGCAAGAGGGTAGTAGTAGAGGATTTTCGCTAGCGCGTGACTTAGGCTCATTTCTTTCTCCACGTCCTAAAATCACATGCCTAAAGCGCGCTGACCAGCCGGATAATCTTGCTGATATGGCCGTTTATGCCCCCAAAGGGAGCTATCTAATTCTTTGCTCTGATGGCATTGTGGCATCAAATGAATCCATTTACGCTGTAGTCAATGAAATGCAAGCAATGGGTGTCTCACCTTGTGAAATAGCCTGTTCTCTTGTAGGACGTGCTCTAGTTAGTAGCTGTGACAATATTACTGCGCTGGTAATCGCTCTCTAGTTTGATTTCTTTTAAGTGGAAGGAGCCCTCGCCGCCTTAGATAAGGCTTGTGGAAAGTCATATTGATTGTAAGGGCTGTTTCGTTGGCAACAACGGATTTTGAATAGTTGGTCATCGCAGTAAAAAAGGATGAGTTCACCTTCACCCACATTCTGAAAAAGAACACTTGGTAAACGTATGATGCAGTACTCATTACATGCATTACGGTGTAAGCGGTCAATGTTGCCGGAAGTCACCTTTCCGTCTAAAGCAACAGCGAAGTCTGATGGTTTAATTTGAATGGGCGCCTTTGTTTGATCTTTAAGACGCCCACGGAAATTAAATTCCCGATCATCTCCAATCAATGTTGTTATGGTGGGCATAATGTGCAGCGTAGCTTCCCCGTTGGGCTGCAGAACTCTTCTAGAACTATTTAGAGCTACAGGCTCAGGCTGTATGGCCCTAGCTCTTTGGGGGCCATTTTGTTTTCGGGTGCAGTAATAAGTGGCTGTAACCGCTACTGCTAAAAGTGCAGCCCCACTTCCACCTACACCGGCAAGACTGCTCACTACATTCACGCCACTTGCAAGCGCAAGAACAACACACCCTCCGACAAATAGTGTGCCAAGAATGATCTCTAGTGCAATCAAAATAGTTTCGTCACTAGCTTGAGGTGTATGTCCATGAACGGGGAGACTGTGTCTTAGGTTGACATGCATGCAGGCTAAGGTACCATACTCGTATAACTTTCTACAATAGCGCGCATGTTTTCGTTATCTGGGTACTTTTGCTGGATATAGTCTAAAATGGCTTGCTTGTTGTAACTCAGAGGGTGTTCTCTGAAATTCAAAGAATACAGCTCTTTTTGTGCATCTTGATGCGTAAGAGCCACTAAAAATTGATCAAAGTTACACCGCTCACGATCTTTTTTTTCTATAGAGAGATAAATCAACATGAGAGCCAGTGTGCCTGTCAGTGTGAGGTTGGCGGAGGCAATCAAGGTGGTGATTGCCCAAAAACTCGGATGAAGCAGCATAGAGCTATTGAGAAGCAGTAGGGTAATATAAGCAATAAAAGGAAAGGCTGGTAGTGGCATAAAGGCGTAAGCAAGCCACCTGCGATGACGGTACTCAGCTTGGTAATTCTTTAAGTATGCCCTCATGGAGATACCTCGACTGGTGCCTGTTTTAAGTGCGTTAGCCCTTTCCCATCCAATGCCTGCTTTAAATACGGATTCAATTCCCGTTTTTTGAGATTTAAAAGGCTCACTTCCGCAGTGCAGCTGGATATAATCCCTAAATGCTTGGCACTCGGCAGCGCTCCAACGGCGTAGGACCCGTGCAAATTTCTGTGTATTCTGAGTCTTTTTATTTGATAGGGCGCAAAGCAGCGCCTCATGGGAGATTCGATCCCGTTTTTTGCCTACTCGGAGGAGATAGCTGGCTAAAACAGTCACTAAACCTGCTGATAAGAGCGCACTTCCACTCAGGGTGGAGGCGGTCACGGTGCCGGCTAAACTAGGTCCTACCAACCCAGGAATCACTCCCTGGCTCAGTACATAATAGGCGATAGCCCCAAGAGCCACTCCGAGCACCACCGCTGCTGCTCCAGCAGCCTGATGGGTGCGCACAAAGCGGGTATACGAGTCGTAATAGGTTACATATTGATCTAGAGGTGTTGTCATGACCAATATTATAACAAATTATTTTAAATTCTTTATTAAGAGATTAATAAAAAAGCGGGGCGAGCAAAGGCACTAAAAGAGCCACAAGCATCACCGCAACGAAAATCAAAATGACAGCAATGATCACAGCAAGCAGAGCGCGCCAGGCCGAAAAACGGTGTGCCTCGCCCACGACATTCAAAAAGATCACCACTCCCCATACGGCAAAAAGAAGGGTGATGAGTCCAAAAAGTCCCTGAAGCCATGGATTGGGAACGACCACGAGGCTAATCAGGCTCCCTATATTGGCCAAAATAAAGGGATAATTACTCCAGCCTACAGCGCACTTGACGTCTGTAAAGGTTCCTTTACCACCGAGCCAAGAGCCGGTCAGCTTATAGAGCCACCCTCCGAAATAGAGATGGATGATCCCAAAAATACCCCCACTAACGAAAAGCGCCAGAAGAGCCCAAAAGTTGTGAAAATCCTGCCGATCAGGATGAGCTGTCCCTGCTTGACCTGCCCACGCAAAAGCGGAGACGATTCCTTGGATCAAGGCGAGCCAAATAATGATCCGCTTAGGATCTCGATCCAAGATGGAGCGGATTGTTTGTTTAGGATGAGCCCAAATGTGTGCCCATGGATTGATATTCTGTGATTCCATACACTAACCTCATGTCAATTCACTCTACTATTAGCAAGACGTGTGCCATTTTAGGACATACTTCCTCCGGAATGGGAGAGCGCGCGCTGGCTAAAAAAATCACTAAATTGCTGGTAGAGTCAGGGGTCAAGGTGGCGCCTGTTATTGATGTCATTGAACATCTAGGGGATCAGTATGAGAAGCTGGCCTCGCTCAATTATGACTTGGCAGATGGAGGACACGCCTTATTAGAGGGGATCCGCTGTTTGGAGCTCCCCTCTAGCGACCTTCTTTTGATTTTAAGCTGGTGCTTTAGTGTAGCGGCCGTTTTTGCCACCGATGTGCACCAGTCGCGCTTGACCGTGGCCAAACTCTATGCTCACCACACCCATGAACGGATTCTCCCTGAGCTCTACAAACCAGCTGATCTTCTAATCACAGAATCTCTTCTGGCAAATGAACGGGGAGCAGCTTATGGGATTGCTCCCGAGAAAATGCTCTATTTACCGCACACCTATGTTCCAAGTAAACGAAAGGTGAGCAAAGAGAAGAGGCGCGTGATCGGCACGGTTTCACGCCTGGAGTATGGAAAAAACTGTGAGTTTGCGATTGAAGCGGTCCGTCGTTTGGCTGAAAAAGGGCATGAAGTAGTCCTGGTTTTAAAAGGGGATTTTCCCGGAGAGAGTCTCTATCCTGAATATAAAACCCTTCTCACTGAAATGCTTGAGGCTTATCAATATGAGCCGTGGTTGATCTGGGAGAGAGAGGCAACACCCTTTCCAGAGGTGATTGAGGAGTATACCGAGTTTGATCTTTTGCTCCATCCATCAGGCGCAGAGGGGGGAAGTCACGTTGTGGTCGAGTGCCTGGGGCTGGGGATTCCGTGTGTGGTACTGGGGTGTAGCACCAATCCCTTTTTATTTAAAGGGTTAGCGACATTTGTGCGGACAACAGGTGAAATGCGTCCGGCTCAACTCCCGTTTTATACTCCTGACTTAGATGATCTAGTGGAAAAATTGGAGCAGGAGCTGCCTCCGCCCGACCCAGCACGAGTGGCCGAGCGGTTTCATCCTGACGTGGCCCGAGAGAGAATCCCACTCTTATTTGAGCCCGATCCGGAGAAAATAAAGACGCTCTATCAAAAGGATTGTCTGCTGTATGGAGTCTAGAATCGCCGTTCTCCCAGGGCCCCGCACCTCTTTTTTAGATCACCTCATTCCGCTCTGCCATCTTCTGGAGATGCCACTCCACTGCTCAGATGACTGGGTAGAAACATGCGCGGCGCATTTTTATCCTGAAACAGAGATTGTCACAGGCGCTCTGTCCCACTATGATACCTTCTACACGGCAGAGCCGTGCAAATTACACGCCGACTATCTCCAGTTTGGAGAGAAATTTCTGTCGGGACGTTACAAGACGGTTGCCGGCTTCCATGGTAATCCCGATAAGTTTCGCACTGCTTTTTGGATTGAGCGGTATGCCGATGATGATGTTGTTTTGCTCTACGGTCCTCAAATGATCGATTACTTCAAAGAGAAGGGGGTTTGGGAGCGGCTCAAGAAAACGGTTCAAGTGGGCAATCTACGCTACGCTTTCTATCAACAACACCGCGCTTTTTTCGACCGCGTAGTGGAGCCTCATCTCTTTGCAAATAAAAGAGAAAAAACAGTCTTGTGGGCGCCCACCTGGAGTTATGCCGGTCATCCCGACAGTTCTCCTTTTTTCGCGCTTTATGAGGAGGTCACGCGTGCCATTCCTGAGGCATATCAGCTGTTGATCAAACCGCACCCCTATCTTTATCGCCTCTATCCTGAAAAAATCGTCCAGCTGAAAGAGCGAGCCGCCGAGCAAGTCCGTTTTATCGATGAGATCCCCCTTGTTTATCCTCTGCTGAGTCAGTGTGATATTTATTTAGGAGATTATTCTTCAGTTGTTTACGATTTCCTTGCCTTCAATCGCCCTCTCTTTTTTTTGGGAGGAAAACAGCACCCTTGGGGCACGCGCATTGAAGAGCACAAGCGGCTTTTTCAGGAGCTTGAGCAGCCCGATAGGCTTGCATTCGCTCGCAAGGAGGCGTATGAGTATGCATTTGGAGAAAAGAGCACCCATTATGAACGGAATTGGCATTTTGCCCGGTCAGCGCTTAACCTTTGTGGATCATCTGATTCCCTTGTGTGAACTGATGGAAATCCCGGTGCTCGTTACACATCCCATTGTTAAAGAACAAATTGAGCTCTATTATCCCCCTGTCGAGGTGATTTTGGCTGAATCAGAAGAGTGCGTTCTCGATGAAGCGCTCGAAAGATATGATCTCTTTTTTTATGTGCATTTTTCTCGCACAGGCAACCAAACGTTTCTTTTTAACGAGTACTTTTGCAGCAAAAAAGTCCGTTCGGTTATGTCTCTTCACGGGAATCCTGATAAATTCCACGACATTTACTGGATTGAAAATCTGGCTGCGGAAGATGTATTGCTGGCTTATGGTCCTCAACTGGTTGAGTTAATCAAAAGCAAGGGAATCGATAAAAAACCGATTATCTGCGGTAACTATCGACTCGAGTACTATAAAAAGCATGAAGCCTTTTTTGATCGCACGCTTCCATTCCAAAAGGAAAAAACCACGATTCTCTACGCTCCAACCTGGGCTTCGCCTAACCAATCACTTGCTTACCGAAAGTATTATACTGGGTTTCTCGACTCGCACAGGGACGTTTTTGAAAATATTCCTGATGATTTTCAACTGGTTTGTAAGCTCCACTCTTTTTTGTATGCCCATTTATCGGATCAAATCTATCAAATTAAAGAGGAGTATCCACACATCCTTTTTCTTGATGATTATCCGGTGATCTATCCCTTGCTGAAGCAGATAGATGTCTATTTAGGGGATTATTCGTCATTAGGTTATGACTTTCTCTATTTTGACCGCCCTCTATTTTTCTTAAACACTCATGTGGAGACGCCCCTGCAGAGTTGTGGAGTGCGCATCCAAGAGGGAGTTTATGAGACAATTCGCAATAACTTAGGGCCTAACCCGAAGAGAAAAGAGGTGTACGCTCACGCATTTGGAGAGCCGAAACCACTCGAGCAGCTCAAAAAGGAGATTCAGCAATGCGTTTTGACCTAGTTCTCTCCAACCGGCAGTCCTATTCGTATGAGGGGTATACAGCGCGCCAACTGGCGGCGGCTTTGGAAAAAAAGAAAATCACCTACAAGTGCATTTATTTAAGTGATGGCATTTTAAATGAGTACATTCGCTACGTTGAAGAAGATCCTCCCACTTCGATGGTCTGCTTTTCGGATCACTTTGCCTTGGAGCGCCCTTTTTGTGACATTGTGCGCGTCCCTCAATTGTTTTGGGTGCAACACTCACTTGCGGAGGCGGCCCATTTTGTGCACTCAGATTTTGGAAAAATCGGTCTTCCAGAGCCCTCCACTCTCCCTAATACGGTCTATCTTCCTCATGGAGTGACCTCAGATCCTCCTCTTGAACCTGTTTTTGACACGGTTTTTTTCTCGCCGTTGATTGATTTAGACGATTTGAAAAGGATGTGGGAAGATTTTTATCCCAAAGAAGTGCTGGAGAAGCTGAAACGGGCGATTGCCAGTGATCTTCCTCCTTACGAGGCGGCAAGTGCGGTTGTCGATCATCCTGCCGAGCTCACGCTCCTTTTTCAAGGTGTCTGCAGCTACAAAAAAGCGGTGTTTGCACATCACGCGATTACCTCATTTGAAGGGGAGCGTCTTGATGTCTTTGGAGAGCATATGGGGAATAATTGGTTGAAACGTCTGCCCAATGCAAGCAAGGTGCATCTTCACTACAAATTGCCCTACACAGAACATCTCGAGGTTTTAAAACAGAGCCGAGCCGTTATTTTGGATCCATTAGAGCCGCATTGGGCAGCGCCAGCTCAAGCATTTGGCTGCACACTGCAGGGAGTAGTTCCCCAAACGCTTGAGCTCTACAGCTGGGAGAGGCAGACCGAAAAACTCATTGAGGTAGCAAAATGAAAATCAGTGTGATCACGCCCACAGCCGATCGAGGGGCGTATTTAGAAGGGTTATATACCTTGCTTAAGCGACAAACCCACACCGATTGGGAGTGGCTGATCTACGATACAAGTGCCCGTCCCCACGCTTTTTCTGATCCGCAGGTCTACTACCATCACTCAAATGCGCTTGTGTCGATTGGAGAAAAGAGAAATCACTTATTTAAAGAGTTAACAGGGGATGCCATTGTTCAATGTGACGATGATGACTACTACGCACCTACGTATTTAGAAACTGTGATTCGTCACCTACAAAAAGCCTCATTTGTTCATCTTCAATCGTGGTTTACCTACGATCTAAAAACCAAGCAGATGTTTTATCGAGCCATGGAAGAGGAGCAGCAGACCCGGTATGTAGTGAACGCGCTTTCTGGCTCCTGTATCCGCGAGGTAGACTTTGATGAAAAGAGTTATGTCAATACACGGCAAGCAGGCTACGGTTTTTCTTATGCTTACCGTAGGGAAGTCATCAGGCAGTGCGCCTACTCTGATCTTGACTTGAAAGAAGATCTTACCTTTTTTCGCACTGTAGAGGAGGCCGGTTTTCCCATGTGTGCGCATCATGATCAAAATGGGGAAGCCATTCATTTGATTCATGAAATGAATACCTCTTCAGACTATCCTCAGTACCGGATTCCTCGTTTTTTGGTCGAAGAGCGCTTTGCCGATTTTTTTACCTACCTTTCCCCTTTTTATGAAGGTTGATTTTCTCATAGGTGATAACCGCTACGGCTCTGCAGCGCATTTTTCAAAGATGTTGGCAGCGGCTTTTGAAAGGCAAGGCGTCTACACACGCCTCCACTGGATTGCAGAAGGGCGTTTCTCTGATGCCCTGCATACCATTCAATCAGATCCTCCCGATCTCACGTGCTCATTTTCAGATATCAAGCCCCCTTTGGGGCTATTTTGGCCGCATCTCTCTCTGCTGGTTGATCCGGCGATCTACTTTCTCCATCAACTGCAAGGAGAGCAAGCGTGGGTGTCGTGCGTCGATGAGGGAGATGTGGAATTTTTACGCTCTTTAGATTGTGAGCGAGCTTTTTATCTTCCACATGGTGTGGAGAGCACGCTGAAAACGTCTCCTGCCAAAAAACGTCCCTATGATGTGGTGTTTTTTGGTTCCTGTATAGAACCCGAGGCGCCGGATGAGATTGTTTTAGCTGCTTCTCAAAGAGTTCTTTCATCAGAAAATCTCTCGATTCTACAAAGTCTTGTTGAACTGGAAATTGCAGATGAAAAGCTGCCCGGTTATCACATGCAAGTCGATCTCTACACGCGGTTTTTGGATCGTGTTTCACTTTTAAAGTCTCTCAAAAGCCACCGTGTGCATATTTGGGGAGAGGGGGCGTGGGAAAAGTATGTCCCGCATGCAACCGTCCATCCTGCAATCCCTTTCGAGAAAACCTTTGAGGTGATGCAAGCAGCTAAGATAGTCGTGAATAGTTCTCCTCGGTTTAAACGGGGGCTGCACGAACGGATTCTTTACGGCGCCATGTGTGGAGCTGCGGTTTTAAGTGCCTCTGAGATTGGGTATACGTATTGCTATGGGGAGTGGGAGAATCAAACGTTTAAAGATTGGGAGCAAAAAGCTGATCAGCTCCAGTCTCATGTGTTGGCACATCACACTTGGGACCATCGGGCGAAAACGCTTCTCACCCATTTTTGTTAAGAGACTGACACTGTGGGCATTCTGTGATTTTCTCTCCATTTTTCCCCAAGTATTGATAGTGGCAGTATTCACATTTCTTGAGCAGGTAGAGGGGAGGAAGGGGCTGTTTATTCCGTTGCTTGAGGTGGGAACAAAACCAAATGCCTAAACAGATGAATAAAAAAAGCCCCAGGTAGAGTAAAAGAGCTGTTGAGGCATCCACTTCAATCATTGTCTTCTTCCAGATCGTCTAAAAATTCATACTTAATTTTCTCAATTTCAGAAAAATCAGCCTCATGGGTGGTGGTTTGAGAAAAGTTCTGGGTTACCAAAGAGAGCGCGGGAGCTGGCACTTCCAGCCACTTTGGAGGGGCAGCTTGTTCCATGATAGAAAGCGTCACTTGAACAGGGGCTAAAACACGCACTTCCGGTGTTCCGAGATCGATTTCGACAGCAACGGGAGGCAGAGGAGTGAGTAGATCTAAACTGGTTGGAGAGGCAATATGCAATCCAAAAAGCAGCAACAAATGCAACGAAAACGCAATCGCAAGTCCCTTGAAAAGGTCGCCTGAAAAGGGACCTTCACGTTTTGAAAGGAAAAGATTTTGTTTAGCACTTATTCGTAACATGAGGTGTCGTGGTATACTAAGCGTAATTTAGCTCCTGTCTCCTGTGCCAAAGAAAAGAGCCTTAAAAAATCGCCATACTCAACCCGTTTATCGAGGCTCAAAACGACGGTTGTATCAGCTCCAGGATAGGTGGAGAGCGCTTTATGTATTTCTCTTTGTAGACTCTCTCCAAAGGACTCGAGATCCACAATCTCCTTTTTGCTTCCCACATAGATGACATTCTGAGCATCGACAACAACCAAGATTTGTGTGGTGCGAGGAGGCGCGGGTTTATCCAAGGTGGGATTCTCAATATTGAGCGATTTTAAGGGGAGGATGTCAGAAGTGATGATAAAGAAAATCAACATTAAGAAAACCACATCGACAAGAGGCGTGAGGTCGATCAGGGCATTGGTGGGTTTTAAATTCGATTTAAACTTCATATTGATTGTGTGTAAGCAAATCCACAACTTCAGAAGAGGTGGTTTGGATTTCTAAAACAAGTCCTTTGATGCGGCTGACTAGATAATTGTAGGCAACAACAGTGGGAATGGCGACCACTAAGCCAGCTGCAGTTGTCACAAGTGCATACTCCATTGCCTCTCCCACTCGTGTTGTGGAAATATCCATCAACCCGGAAACACGCATTTCTGAAAAAGCCTGAATAAAGCCTAAAACAGTTCCAAGAAGTCCGATGAGGGGGGTGATATGGGCAATAATAGATAAGATTTTGGCGTTTTTTTCGAGTCTGGCAATTTCACTGAGACCTGCGATTTCCATGCTCGCTTCAATAACGGAGCGAGGACGCTCGTTTTTCATCAATCCCGCTTTAACAATGGCCGCAACAGCTCCTCCTGTTTCCTCGCAGATACGCACACCGTCGATGATGTTCTGCTCCTCTACGGCCTTCCGTAGGCTAATCACGAATGTATTGGTGTCCACCTCTGATTTTCTTAAGTAGAATAGACGCTCGAAAAAGATGGTCATGGCGATTAAAGAACAGCCAGCAATGATAAATAAGATCGTGTTTCCTTCTGTGAAGTAACGGAGGACAGTATCTGTGAAAAACATACCCAATTTATAATCCATGGTTAGATCCATACTCTTTTGTTAATTTTTCTTGTGCTTGCAAAGCCCAATCTCCTCCTTTCTTTGCCATCGCTTCTAGTTGACGGAAAGCGAGCTCTGGTCGCCCTTGCAGCTCATACACCTCTGCTCGGAAAAACATCGCTTTCAGGCGCAGAGGAGAATCGATTTCAGTGTTGATCACCTTCGAAAGGAGGCGCATGGCACTATCATACTCTTTTTTGCCACGATAGGCATGACTCTGTAGTAGCAAAAGCGAGAGTCTATGCTCATCTGTCAAGTAGTGCATTCCACACTCATCGGCGATTTCGAAGCACTTAAGAGCGGTGTCATAATCGTGGCATTGGTGAGCCAGTTCTCCCTGCTCGCGCCAAACTTGCGAAAGATAATACCCCTCTTGAATTCCTGCTTCTTCGAAGTGCGCCAACATTTTTGCCAATCGCTCTTGAGCGCGCATTTTTTTTCCGCTTTGCAAGTAAGCTTGAACAAGGAGATATTCTGCCTCTTCATAAAGAGAAGGGTAGGGTGTTTTTGTTGTCAGCAGGGAGGTAAAAGGGTGATCGGCAGTGGAAAAATCAGAGACGATTGTATTTAGAAGATGCAAAGCCTCGTTTGAGGCATTTTTTTCTAGGTGGAGTTGGGCGAGTTCAAGCATGGCTCTATAGCGGAAATAGACAAAAGCAGCATCGGGTATTTCTCCCTCTTCCAAGCAGAGAGGAAAGGTTTTGATCGCTTCCTCAAAGCAATCTTTTGCGCACTCTGTCTGTTCTTCATTCATCCCAATTAAATAGTGCGCCACAACAAGAAGCGGAGAGTGGGGAAAGCGGTTGGGAAAGGCTCTGAGATGTTTCAGAGCTTCACTATTTCCTGCCAGGTAGATGTCATAGGCGTATTGGCGAAAGTAGGCCTCCGATGCTTTGGGTGAGTGGGGATAGTCTTGATAGACACGTGCGTGTAAGATGAAATGCTCAGGTAAACCTATCTTTTCTGCTGCCTCAGCAGCCCAAAACCAAGCATCACTAGCGTGGGGAGAGGTGGGATGGCGCTCAGCAAGAGAGATAAAGGTCTTTTTGGCTTTTTCGTAGAGTTCTTGTCCAAAATAGAGGGTGCCTAAGACATAGAGCGCTTCTTGTTGGTACTTTCCCTTTTTCTGAGCAACTTGCGTAAGAGATGTCTCTGCTAACGAAAAGTAGGCGGGGCTGGGGAGGCGGGAGGCGATCAAACCTTTTAAGTAGAGGGTCTCTTCATACTCTTCTTCTGTTTCATTAAATTCGGTGAGCAGTTTTTCAAGAAGAGCAAGAGATGAGATGGGGGAGTCCAGATAGGCGTCTGCTTTGGCCTCTAGCTTGAGAATATGCGCCGCTTTTACCGGATCGCGCAGCTCGATATAACGAAATGAGTTGCCAAGAGCTGTAGCCGCCATTTCAAAATAAGCGTGTCCTTTTTTGGGATTCTTCAACCCCTCCTGAAAGGCATTTAGGCCTCGTTCATACCACGCATCGGCATAGCGCTCGTGCGTTTGGAAGGTGTCACAGGTCGCCTCTTTAAGAAGAGCCTCTCTCTCTTCGTACTGCTCAGCTGCCTCCGCGCGCAACAATAGGGCATCCAGCGAGTGAAAAGGGCGAAGAAGAGGGCCAACTCGCTTGACTGCCTCTCTGTCGTTAAAATAGTGGCCCTGGAGTAAGTAAACCCGGCTCAGAGCTAGTGCTGCAGCCTCTTGTTCTTTAGATTTGAGAAGCTTTTTAAACACCTCTTCTGCTTGCTGGAGGGTGAGCGCATCTTGTTTCTCTTCTCCGATTTGGATTAAACACCATCCGAGATGGATGAGAGCCTGCTCGCGCCACGCAACAGGAGCTTTGCGGCTGGGAAGAGATTTTTCAAACGACTCCTTTGCGCTCGCATAATCAGCACGCGCATATGCTGCCTCTCCCAATAGGTAGTGGCACTCGTAGCGAAGAGAGTCATCGTTTGTTAATGTTTCAATCAGTGGAGTTAACAACGTTTCCACTTTGTCAAACTTTTTTTGCTGTAAGTAGATGCGAGCCAGATAAAGAGCAGCAACGCGTTGCGGTTTTCCTTCCATCTGTTGAAGCTGCTCGAAGTAGCTGTAGGCTTGATGGAGGTTGCCGGCCGCATAGTGAAAAATGCCAATTTCAAACAGAGCGTGATCATAGTGATCTAAATCCTGCTGTTTCCCTGATTGTGTGTAGTTTTGGAGAAGCTGAAGTGCTTTTTCATACTCTTGTTTTTCTCGATAGCAAAGAGCCGATAGATAAAGCATTTCCCTGTCGATCCGGTCTTCCACAACACTGCCGTTGTAACAAAGAGCTAAGCTTTGCTCATAATTTGCTTGGCTATAGTGGCTCTCAGCTAAACGAAAGCGAATTTTCTTCTCGACGAGTGAATCGGGAGTAGACGCCTTGGGGTAGTGTTTAGCTTCGATCGCTTCTAGGATTTCACTGTAGAGGGCTAAGGCTTCGGAGTAGTGTCCAGTGACCAAATAGCGCTTAGCTTTCTGGGTGAGCTGATCATAGTAACTGTTAAGAGAGTATTCCAGAGCGCGATAAAAAGAGAGATCTTGTTTTTTCCACTCCTCTTTGGGGTAGTGCCTTTCGACCGAACGCATTTCAATGTAGGCAGCTCCAGGCGATTGCCGATTCGTTGTGAAGCGCGCTCTCATGAGTTTAATTCTGGGGAGTTGCTCTTGTGGAGGGCACCGTTTTAAAAGTCTCGACAGAGCCTCTTCACCCTCATCTAGATCTCCCAGCGCTTCACACGCCTCGGCGTAGCGCATCACGATATCGACGTAGGTGGGCCAATCTACGCTATATTTCTGCGCGGTGTTGACTCCCACACGGCTAATCAATTCGCTATAGGACTCCTTTGCATCAGCAAACGCTTCTTTTTTGATGGAAGTTTCCGCTGTTTGTAGAAGTGAGCGCAATTGCTTCTCTTCATCGTCACTCCAGAAAAAAGAAGAGAGGGCAAGCCAACAAAAAGTGAGAAAAAAGAGTTTTTTTTTCATATCACCACCAGTTTAACAGAATTTTTCAGAAAAGTGTTGCACAATTTCAAACCGGAGACTTATTAATCTAGTAAAAGCATTTTTTCATATAAGTGGAGGTTGATCTGGTATGTCGCTCAAAGATACATGTAAGGAAATGAAATCGCTCTTGGATTGCATCCTTGGTGATTTAGATAAAGCAGAAGAAGGAAACAAAGCAGCATCGCAACGTGTGCGCACCTGTACAATTCGGCTTGAGAAAGTCGCAAAGAGTTACCGCAAGGAGTCCGTTAAGTCTGAAAAATCGGGTGGCGGAAAAAAGAAAGCGGCTAAAAAGAAGCCTGCGGCTAAGAAAAAAGTGGCTCCTAAAAAGAAGCCTGTAGCTAAGAAAAAGCCTGTGGCAAAAAAAGCGGCTCCTAAAAAGAAGCCAGTAGCAAAAAAGGCAGCTCCTAAAAAGAAGCCTGCGGCTAAGAAAAAAGTGGCTCCTAAGAAGAAGCCTGCGGTTAAAAAAGCCCCTGCTAAAAAGCGCGTGGTTAAAAAGGCTCCTGCTAAAAAAGCGGCTCCTAAGAAGCGTGCTACTGCTAAGCTACCTAAAAAGCGTAAAAAGTAATTCCATTTCAAGTTTACGAGAGGCTTTCAGGCCTGTATCTGAAAGCCTTTCGTTTTTTTATGCTTCATAGGTATTCTCGTGCCTATGAAATTACACATCTCCTCTGAAATGCCCATTGATCCCCTCTGTTCTCACTTTGGAAAGTGTGGAGGCTGCAGCTATCAGCACATACCCTATGATGAGCAGCTCCTTCAAAAAGAGCATTTCGTTCACACGCTTTTTCAGCGCGAGACCTCTCCTATTCTTTCCTGCGATCCACCATGGCATTATCGCAACAAAATGGAGTTTTCTTTTTCTCAGGATAGAAAAGGACAGAAGTTTCTCGGCTTGATGCGCAAAAGAGGGCGCGTTGAGAATCTTTCAGAGTGTTTTTTAACAGCTCCTTGGTTCATTGAGGTACTAGAGCGCGTGCGCCTCTGGTGGGAAGAGAGCGCACTTGCGGCTTATCACCCTCCCTCCAATGAGGGGTCTTTGAGAACGCTTACTATACGACATGGTGTGCAAACAGACGAAAAAATGGTTGTGCTGACTGTTTCAGGCAATCCCGACTTTTCCCTCGATGAGGCGGTCATAGAAGACTTTATGGATGCCGTTGGAGAGGTTGATTCACTCATTTTGCGTACGCAGATTATTGCCAAAAAGACCCCCACCCGTTTTGAGGAGCGCCTTCTTGCCGGGAAAGAGGTGATTCATGAGATCATGCACAATCCCAGAGGGCGCCCATTTACTTTTAGAATTCGGGCCGCCTCTTTTTTTCAGCCTAACACCCTTCAAGCCGAAGCGCTCTATGCGCTTGCTTTAGAAAGTGCTGAGCTGAGCTCGGATGAGACCGTATTTGATCTCTATTGTGGAACCGGAACCTTGGGGATTTTTGCCTCCACTCAAGTGGCTCAAGTATATGGAATTGAACTTGTCCCTGAGGCCGTTTTGGATGCGCAGGAAAATATCAAACTGAATGAGATAGCCAACATGTCTGTGGTGGCTGGCGATGTAGGGGAGAGGCTTCTTTCCGAGTCTCCATCCACAGTGATTGTGGATCCCCCTAGGGCTGGTTTGAGCGCTGAAGCACTGAATTACTTAGCAGACCTTTCACCTAAGAAAATACTCTATATATCGTGTAATCCAGTGACCCAAGCGCAGAACTGCGCCGATTTAGAGGGGTATCAAATTGAGCGGATTCAGCCAGTCGATCAGTTTCCCCATACTCCCCACGTAGAGAACGTTGTTTTGCTTCGAAAATTTTGATTTTCAATAGGTTGATCTAATGAGAGCTCAAAAAGATCCTGATCTGGGAATATTGGTAGGGAAGGTCGCTTCCCTTATTGGAATCAATCTTGAGTTAGAGCTTCCTAAATTCAAAGAGGAAGCAGATCGTGTCTATTACAGGCGAGTCTGGGAAAAATTTAAAACAGATCAGCTGCTACAGAGTATAACCATTTTAAATCTGGCTCGTATGGATATGCACTCCATACCAGATCAAGTATGGGAGCTACACTCACTGCAGGAGCTTTATTTAAACGCCAATGGAATCGCAGCGCATTTATCCTCTAAAATTAGCCACCTCACACAGTTAAAGAAACTTGGTTTAAGTGCAAATCAGCTAAAATCTCTACCGAGTTCAATAGGCTCACTTGGAAAGTTAGAAGAGCTTAAC
>JAJACP010000025.1 GCA_022601445.1 Chlamydiales bacterium
ACCTAACTCCCGAAGAATTTCGATTGAGTCAAGCTGCATAAGAAATTTTTCTGTCCAAAAAATAGGGGAACACTACACTTTCTTCAAATGCTTTGGAAATCGTGATTAGCAGGCCATCTCTCTTTTTTTCGTCAGAAACTTGCCTAGTTTCAGCTAAAGCGCCACCAAGAAGACCTTTCTGAATACATGCCACAGTTAACCCCTCAAGCAGCAGATCCCCTTTCTCTTGGGTGTTAACAACGATCTCAGCAAGAGCTTCGGGATCTCTTCCAACTTCTAAAAACTCCTCAAAGAGTTTTGTGTAAGCCCTAGCTCTCTCTTGAACGCTGGACCCTTGGTGAACTTTCGCTAGGCGAAGCAACCTATCCAAGAGCTTCGGTTCGACCCTGACCCTACAAACAGCCTCGAGAGAAGTGACTTCTCTAGAGGTCAAGCTCATTAATATCCAAGCAATCTCATTGTGAATTGCATGAGAAGCTGACCGCACCTCCAATGAACTCTCTGTGTAAGGAAACCCTGAGGCATCCCTTATTGCTAAAAGCTTGTTTTTTATATGTGAATGGCTCCTGCTGTCCAGGCGGTGAGCCAAAAAAACAGAGAGCCTTTTTGCAAACAAGGCTTTTGAAGCACAACAACACCCCCTACTTACCCACGCGACGCGCTGTAGGCTTGAGTTGTCTAAGCATGAAAAGATGAGGCGAAGCGCACCAACAGGCAGAGCTCTGCCAAGGGTTGCTTCACACCTTTCTGGAGAAACTGGGGGGTAAGCTCCCCTATTTACACTGCTCACAGGTTACCTTTTTTCAAATAAACAAAAGATTATTAGGTGTTTTGCCGCAAAACCTCAAGCTTTTATTGACCTGTGGGGAAAACGTGTTGATAAGGGGGTTCACAAAGTGTCGATAACCTTGTTGATAATTTATCCGTGTTGACAACCTGGTCGTTGTCTTCACTCTATCGACATTTTATCGACACTAAGTGTTTCGAGAGGCTGTTAACATTCCCACACCCTTCTTTGAAGAAGAGAATACTATAAGAATATATATTCCTTTTCCCCAATTGTGGGACCCTTGTATACATTAGGGGCATGAGCCACTACCTCGCCTCAGAATTTTTCAACCTCTCCACATTTAAACATGCTGCTCTTTTTGCCGGCTCAGAACCTGTTTGGATGGCCTTAGGCAGAATCAAAGAATTTCTTCTCTCTCAACCTTTGGGAGAAATTGAGGGCCATGTAGAGCAGGGAGCTTTTCTAGTGAACCCTGAAATGATCTCAATAGGAAAAGGAACGGTGGTGGAGCCTGGGGCCTACATTAAAGGGCCTTGTATCATTGGGGAGAATTGTCAGATTAGGCATGGAGCCTATATTCGAGGAGCCCTGATCGCTGGAAATGACTGTGTGATTGGCCATGCGACAGAGGTGAAAAATGCGATTTTCTTAGATGGGGCCAAAGCTGGTCATTTTGCCTACATAGGCGACTCGATTTTAGGCAATCGCGTTAATCTCGGTGCCGGAACCAAGTGCGCTAACCTCCGTTTTGATGGGGCTGCTGTCTCCATCCGTGATGGGGAGAAGAGGGTGGATAGCGGGCTGCGTAAGTTAGGAGCTATTTTCGGTGATGACTCCCAAACCGGGTGTAATGCTGTCACCAATCCCGGCACATTGGTGGGAAAACAGAGTGTGCTAGGCCCTTGTGTGAATGGGAGAGGGGTTAGCTCTCCTGGCTGACGGGGTAGAAGCCTGTTGCTAATGAAGGTGACTCATTGCACCATACAACCTTCTTGTGGAGATAATGAGGCTTCAATTTCCTGGGCTCGATCGAGATTTCCTACTTCGCGGTATGCATATGCTACATCCCGAAGAGCGTTGTTTTTTTCGGAGTCAATTGTGATTGTTATTGCAACCTCATAAGCTTGGTCTAAGACATTGTTATCAACCAAATCGTTAACAACCATATGGAGAGCACTCACTTTGCGATTTTCACCGGATATCATCGAGATGGTTCTAATAGCTTCATCCACTTTCATTTCCCTTAAATAAGCCTGGGCAACAACCCCAAGAACAAAGTCTTTTTGGCGGCCAATGGACATCGTATGCGCCATCTGAAGAGCCGCATCTATACAGCTCTGCTCTTTTAAGGCTATAGAAAGATCAGTTCTGAAAAGATAGTATTGATCACACTCAGGAATTGTGAGAGCGATTTCTAGCGCGCGAATAGGTTCTTTTGCTTTAATCAATTCTCTTGCAATACTTAAGAAAGCATTTTTTCTATGGTTGAATTCCCTCTCCGGCAGCATCGCAGCGATCTCTAAAGCGTGGTCAAAGTCTCCTCTTTGGGCTAACTTACTTGGAATGCCTTTTAATGCAAAAGATCTGCGTGTATCATCAGTTATGGTAAGAGCAAGGGCTAGAGCTTCATCAACCTGTCCTCCTATCAACAGGGCGGTAGAAATTTGTTGTTGGGTAAAGCTTTTCTCCTTCCACTCATCAGGCACATGAAGTAGTATGGCTTGAGCGTCCCCCGGGCGTTTTTCTGTCAGCATACTTGCTACTCTTCCAAGAACAGCTCCTCTTAGATTCGGATCGGGAACCTCTTGTGCTAATGCTAAGCAGTCTGCTACAGGCTTCTTCTTGCCTATGATCTCATCATAAGCGTAGTTCTTCCATGATTCTTGGCTCGGGTAACCTCTAGTTTTGGCAGCAACCCACAGTACGAGAGCAAGCTTGTCTTGATCCACAAATAAGTGAGAAATGTTCTCAATAATAGCCCTCCGCTGTGAGCTTCCTTCTGACATGGCGCAGGCGGCATCTACTGCTCTCTCTACTTGTTCGCTTGCACTGAACTCTCTGGAAATCGTCCCCAACACTTTATCTTTTATTTCGGTGTTGGAGACTCCCTCAGCAACCCTAAAGGCCTCATCAAGAAGGCCTTTTTCAATACATAGGTTAGCTAATGCCTCCAGAAGCTCGTCCTCTCCTCTTTGGGTAGTGGCGACGATCTCGACCAGGATCTGAGTGCTATTTTCGGCTTCAATGTGTTTTGCGAAGAGTTGTGTGTAAGCTTCCGCCCTTGCTTTGGTATTGGGCTGCTTTTTGATTGCATTGCAGGCTTTTGCTAGGTCAAATAAGCCTTTAGTGAGCTCTGATTTGTCTTTACTGGCGGCCTCCAAAGCCTTTCTTTCGGAGGCACTTAAGCCCATTAATGTTAAGGCAATCTCTTTTCCAATAGCCCTTTGTGCAGACTTGATTCCGAGTAAACTAGTCGTTTTAAAAATTCTTTTGTCGCGTCCAATTTCGCGTAGCTTTTCTCTTCTACCAAGGTGGCGCTCTCCGCTTAGTTGGCCTGCTAAAAATTCTGTGAATGCTTCCACCGAAGCGGCTTCTCGTCTTCTGGCTGTTACGATTGAGGCGCCACAACAGCTTCTACTTACCCATGCGGCCTGTTGAAGGCCGCTATTGCTTAAGTTGGAAAAGATGTAAGCGAGCACCTCAGGGGGCAAAGCTCTATCAAGAGCGTTTGTTGATTCAGTTGGGGGAGCTGATTTATAAGCACTTCCTTTTGTGGCATTAGTTGAACTGCTCATTGATTGCCTAGGTTAGATTGTTTAATTTGTTTTCTAAAATTATACCAAGTAAATATTAAGGGATAATTAACTTTGGGCAGGTTCCAAAAAAATATGTTCTGAAAGCGGCAGAAAATGGTATGATAGCTCATTAAATTTAAATGGTTTCAAATCAATGAGTTCCTTTAAAGATGTTCTTGTGCGCTATCAAAAACCAATCAACGAGGCCCTTTTGGAGAGCTTCTCCTCGTTCGGTCCCAAGACGGGGCTCCGAGAGGCGGTTGAGTACTCTCTGAAAAACGGAGGGAAACGGTTTCGCCCAGCGATTGTCTACATGGTGGCAAGTGCCCTGGGAAAAGAGTGGGATGTAACCGATGCCGCTTTGGCGGTCGAATATTTTCATACAGCCTCTCTAATTGCGGACGACCTTCCTTGCATGGACGATGATGACATGCGCCGTGATCATCCGTCGACGCATAAGGTGTACGGGGAGTCAACCGCTATTCTGGCCACCTACGCTCTGATTGCCGCCGGCTATGATCGCATTAGGTTGAATGGACAAAAGCTCAATAGCGCCCATCTAATCCCCCTTGCGATTGAAAATGCAACCTATAACACGGGAATCTTTGGTGCGACAGGCGGCCAGTATGGCGATTTGTTTCCTGAAGAGCTGAATGAAGCAACGGTTTTGGATGTGATCGATAAAAAGACAGGAACGCTTTTTGAAATCTCGTTTGTGTTGGGATGGCTCTTTGGTGGGGGCGATCCCTCTATGCTGGATCTGGTCAAAAAGGGGGCATGTCACTTTGGAAGAGCTTTTCAAATCAGCGATGACTTTCTTGATCTCGAGCAAGATACAGGTAAAGCCAACTTTCCAGGTGTTGTTGGCTGTGAAAAAGCGGCACTTTTTTTGTCCGAAGAGCTAAAGGCAACCAAAGAGGCATTAAAAAAGCTCCGGCTTGATTCACCGGAGCTTTTAACACTTGTTGAAGTGATCGAAAAAAGAGTGGCTCAGGCACCCACGAGCTCTTTCTGCTGAGCAGCCATTTTCTCAGCAGCAGCTTTTGCGGCCTCTTGGGGTGGGAGCATCTCGTAACAAGCCAGCACTTTTCGTTCAATCTCTGCGCAGAGCTTGGGGTTTTTCTTGAGCTCATCACGCGCCACTTCGCGTCCCTGACCCAAACGGTTGCCCTCATAGCTAAACCACGATCCTTTCTTCTCTACGATGTTCTTTTCGGTGGCTAGATCCAAAACGGTTCCTTCGTAGGAAATGCCTTGGTTAAACATGATGTCGAACTCGGCAATGCGGAAAGGAGGGGCCAGCTTGTTTTTAGCAACCTTCACTTTGACGCGGTTGCCGGCATCGGCCGATTCATTCCCCTTGATTCCTCCGATACGGCGAATATCTAAGCGGATAGAAGAGTAGAACTTAAGTGCACGTCCCCCTGTTGTGGTCTCAGGGTTGCCAAACATGACGCCAATTTTTTCACGGATCTGATTGATAAAGATGGCGCATGTATTGGATTTAGAAAGGGTAGCTGTGAGCTTCCGCAAAGCCTGAGACATCATGCGCGCCTGAAGGCCGACATGTGTATCGCCCATTTCCCCCTCTAGCTCGCTTTTGGGAACCAGTGCCGCTACAGAGTCCACTACGATGAGGTCTACAGCGCCCGATCTAGCCAGTAGCTCGGCGATATTGAGCGCATCTTCTCCGCAGTCGGGCTGAGAGAGCATCAGCTCGTTGATGTTGACGCCAATGCGGCTAGCGTAGGTTGGGTCAAGAGCGTGCTCAGCGTCAATGTAGGCGCACAGCCCACCTGCTTTTTGAGCGTTGGCTACGATATGAGTCGCCAGCGTAGATTTACCAGATGATTCTGGCCCATAGATTTCAACGACTCTTCCACGTGGAACACCGCCCACTCCCAGGGCGATATCTAGAGTGAGAGCGCCGGTTCGGATGACGGAGATTTCGCGTGTTGCTGAGTGTTTGCCTAGGCTCATGATCGAGCCTTCTCCGAATTGTTTTTCGATGTGTGCGACTGCGGCTTCGAGAGCCTTTTTACGATCTGAGGATTCCATAGGTGAGCTCCATTAAGTGATGCGGTCGGGCACGATTTGAAGCCCGATCATGTTTTGTGGGCGATCATAGCAGATGCAGGTATTTGGTACACCACTGGGATCATTGAAAAGGTCGGTCTTTGATCATGCTTTTGGCTGATTTCGTCCTATTTTTCCGATCTTTCGCTCGGCGTACTGCCTGTACAGCCTGCGCTCAAGATCGAAAAACTAGAAGCAAAATCCCCAAAAGTTCTTTGTTCCCTGCTGCTAGAACAAAGAGAGGTGAGTCAAACTGTGGTCGGTCGCTTCGGTGGGAAGCCGCTCGATCAGCTGCTCGTGAAAGCCTACCCCAATGGTGGGACAAGCTGGAAGAGTCGACAAAAAACGATCGTAATACCCCTTCCCATAGCCTATTCGGTGCTTTTTCTGGTCAAACCCCAAGGCCGGAACCAAAACAACCTCGATTTCTTCGGCAGATGCTTCACGGCAAAGTGCAGGAATCGGCTCCAATAAACCAAAAGCTTGCCGCTCTAGCTCTTTGTTGAGGTCGGTGACGTGGTAAATTTTAAGCGCACTGCCTACCACTTTAGGAAGTAAAAGGCGGTGGGTAGTGGCTAAGTAGCGGTTGAATAATGAGGTGTCAATCTCATCTGGCAAGCTCATAAAAGAAAGAACGTGTGTAAATGGCGCTAAAGTAGTGGTAAGGGCGCCAAAAAGCGCCTCCGCAGCCTCTTTTTTTCGCTTCGCAGACAGTGCGGCACGTCTACTTTTAAACTGGAGGCGGATCGACTCCTTAGTCGATAGGCTTTCCTTCTTGATAGTACACCTTCCTTGAAAAGTTTCCCTCGGGTGTGAAAAGGGTGGCCACTCCTTTACCTTTTTCGATTTTAGAAACAGCAACCTTTTCTCCCTCACGATAATACTCACCCTTTAGAAGCTTGTCACCCTCGTAATCTTCCACAAGCATAAGCGCGCCATTGCGGAACCAGGCGGTGAGCAGGCCGTTTTTCTTGTTGGCGCTCATCTCACGCTGACTCTCAAGCGTTCCATTTTCGTACCATGTTTTGACACTCCCTTGTAAAACGCCGTGATTCCAGGTTAAGAGCAACTTGGGTTGTGTCGTATTGGGAAAATAGTCGATCTCCTCTCCATGCTTCATCCCATTTTTTATGCTGTAAAGCCTGATAAGGTGGTCGGATTCGTCGAAAACACGCACCTTTCCGTCTTGAACGCCTCGATCAAATTGCTGCAGCTCTTCTAGCTGGGTTTTTCCAAAGATGGCGCGCTCTCCTTTTCCATTTTCAATGCGCGCCACGCAGCTTCCCAGCCTGTCGTAGTAGGCTGCTTCTTTTAAAAGTCCCCCCTTATAAAGCTCTCGGTAGGCGATTTGTGAGGCGCTCCAGTGACGTGTAGACTCTCCCTCTTTTTCCCCTGCGCTATAAGTGCTGGTTTGAAACAGTGAACCGTCGTCGAGGTAGATTTTTTGACACCCATGGACCACTCCCTTGTCATAAGGAATGCTTTTCCACGTTTTCCCGTTGGGGTGGAAATAGGTTGCTTCACCTTGTAGCTCTCCTTTTTGATACGGAATTTTGGCAATTAAGCCTCCCTCTTCATTCCACGCTTGGTTGAGGCCATCAAAAAGCCAACTCTGCTCGGCGCTGGTGTTAAGATCAGCGCTTCCTCCAATGACTGTCGCGCTGATTTTGACCTGCCCATTTGGATACCACTCTTTATACGATCCAAAAGCCCGGTTATTGACCGCTTCAAGGCACTGTTTGAGCTGACCATTGGGGTGATAACTCGTTATGCAGGAGTGCACATCACCATTTTTCTCGCGACCGTAAACCCGCAGCACCTTTTGATACGGCTGAGGCGCCAAAAAGTCAGTTTTGTCGAAGGCGGTTAGCCGCTCTTTTGAGCTGATGGTCTCTGAAAGACCGTTGCGGTCGATAATGTTAATACTGGTGATTTTACCAGGATCTATCTGGTCTGCAGTGAATCCACAACCCGAAGTAAAGAGGGTTAAGCAGATGAGTGTGGGAACAAGGAGTTTGATCTTCATTGTTTAAACTCACGTTTTAAAAGTTTTAGGCTGAGCTCGTAGACCTCATTTCCGTTCGGGTGTGCCTTTTTGTTCAGCTTGAAATCGGAAACAAGAAGCTGAGGCTTTCCTGGACGGTTCCCCTCAATACGGGTCAAAATTTCTTTGAGATCGTGCGTGTCTACCTCTACTGGGTGAGCAAGAGAAACCATCCTTTCCTGCACACCTTCTCCTGACTGAACTGCTCCTTCTGTAAATTGGACCTGGTTGGCCTCACCGGAAAGAAAAGCATGTCTTTTTTCTGCCGCTTCATTCCCTGTAAAAGAGGGGTTTTGAATGAGATTGTCAAGCGCCTCACGCTCTTTTTTTAAGAAGCTGAGCGAGGCAACTTGGTTGTCGAGATAAAAAGGATCGGTGTTACTAAATTTGTTGCGCACGATTGTATTTAGAGACTGTTTACGTGCTTTTTGCTCGGATAGAGAGCGAACGCTCATGATGCGCCTGGCTACAAAATCCCACTCATTTTTCTGCTTTGTGTAGGTATAACCCACAAAAAAAAGAGGGAGAAGTCCCAGGACAACTAAGTAGATCACAAGGCGTGAAAAGGGAATGGATGAAATCATTTTTTTCATTGCTGGTAGCGGGTTTTATCCTTTAAGTAAAAACTAGTTTGGTACTTGCCTTTCCCTGTTGTCCACTGGACATTTTGTTTGCTGTCGAGAAAGGCATTGGGAGCTAAAAGCAGGTCGTGAAAGGCGTTTGCAGAGCCGGTCTCTTTTGCAGAAAATTCGAGGTCCACCTTCACTTTGTAGCGCTCTTTTTTGTGTCCAAAATCAGGGCGAGAGGCTAGTGTGTAATTCAGTGATTCGATTTGGATTCCTTTTTGCGATGAGAGCCAAGCAAGAAATTCACGTACTTTGGGTACATCAGGGTGGAGAGGATGTGTATCCGGGCGGGCCCGCACCTCTTTTTCTATCTCCGCAAGAGAGGAGAGGTAAGCTTCAGGGCGTAAAGGGAGCGTGGAAGCGGATTTCCCCTCTGCTTTAAGTAAAGAAAGGTAGGCGTTTTCAAGCTCTTGCTTTTGATTTTTGAGCACAAGGTGTCCAAAAGTGGCCAGCGAACCGATTAATAGGGTGAGCAGAGCCATGCAGCCGATCAAAGGCTTTTTCAACCGGCGCCATTTGTGTGGGTAAGCAAACTTTTTTTGGCGAAAATCAATGCCCTCGGCAGCCAAAGCGGTTCCAATTGCCAGTCCATAACGCGTCAATTCTTCTTGCGAAACAGGAAGTGTGGCGGTGGAGGGGAGTAAAACGGTTTTTTCAGTCGCTGCTTGAATCTCCTCGTTGTGCGTGCCGAGAAGCAAAATCGTCTCAAAAGCTTTGGTTTTGTGGCTTGAACAGAAGCTGAGAATGGTTTTTTGGATCTCTTTTCCCAGGTCGCGGCTGCTGTCAAAGGCGCGCGCTGCAAGTAGCTTTCCTTTTTCAACCAAAATACAAGTTGTCTCCTTATCCCCTTCATGAACAAGAAACTGCGCAGATGTAGTTTGAGGAAAAAGCGTTGTGAGAGCAGCTAAAGCATAGGGAACAGAGGTGATTCTTTCAGGCTCCATCCCTCGATTTCCCAGCTGGTCAATAAAAGCTTGAATATGGTCGAGACGAATGGCAAAAGCGGTTAAAAGGGTGCTGCCCCCTTTTTTCTCAATTGTCTGCGCTTGAATAATCGCCTTGTCAGCGGTGTAGGGAAGGAGTGGCTCAATTTGAAAATCTAGAGCAGCGCGTAGGTCTTTCTCTTTTTTTACCTGCAGTTCAAAAGTGCGCACGAGCGTCTCTCTTGAGGGGAAAGCCGCGACAACGACGCCTGTGTCAAGCGGTTTGACAGGCTCTGCTGAGGAGAAGGTTTTGAGGTGCAGCACTTCCCACCCTTTACGTGACTTGCGTAAACGGGCGATGTGAGTGGCGTTCTCGCTGGCATCAATGCCTGCATAGATGGGTGGTGTAGGAAAAAGAGACATAAATTACTAAATTAAATAAAATCTGCTGTTTGAGTGGAGATTATAAACTAACAAATATGTTTTTTCAACTGGAAATCAATGAGGGGGGCTGTATAATAGTCGAGAAATTCCTTTAGGCAAGTCATGATTCTCTATATTTTAAATATTTTGTTCACGGTTTACACCTTCATGCTCCTGGCTAGGGTGCTGGGATCTTGGTTTCCTAGGTTTGCTCAGAGCCACGTGATGCGCTTTATTGCTTTTTACACCGACCCCTACCTAAACATTTTTCGAAAAGTCATTCCTCCCCTCGGCATGATGGATATCAGCCCCATGGTAGCTTTTTTCTCTTTGCAAATGATACAGTGGATCCTCTTCTCAATAATCCGATGAAAAAATTTCCTAAGATTGTTTATGCCCCTCTAGCGGGTTGTTCAGATTATCCTTTTCGCAAGATGTCGGCTCGCTATCATCCTGGTCTCATGTATTGTGAGATGGTCAAAATGGAGGCGCTTCTCCGCAACATTCCAGGAACGTATAGAATGTTGGAGTACTCTGAAGACATGCGCCCAATTGGAGGGCAGATTTGTGGAAGTGATCTCAAGCTGGCAGCTCCTGCGGCTAAAATCATCGAAGATTTGGGCTTTGATGTTGTGGATCTCAACTGTGGATGCCCGGTCGATAAAATCACTAAAGATGGAAGCGGCTCAGGGATGCTCAAAGATCCTGATAAAGTGGGTGAGATGATTGCCAATATAGTCGCAGCTGTTGAGATACCGGTTACCGTAAAAGTGCGCGCCGGGTGGGATGAGCATAGCATTAACGCGGCCACCATCACGAAAATTGCCGAAAAGGCAGGTGCCAAGGCGATTTTTGTGCATGGCCGCACGCGTCAACAAGCTTACAAGGGGCCTGCCATTTGGGCGCACATTAAGGCGTGTGTGGAGGCAGCTGATACGATTAAAGTTGTGGGCAACGGGGATGTATTTAGCGCCGAGGCCGCCTTGCGTATGTTTGAAGAGACCGGATGCGATGCGGTATTAGTCTCAAGAGGTACCATGGGCCAGCCGTGGATTGCCGAAGACATTCGACGTGCACTGGATGGAAAGTCTCCTTTAGAGCGTACTTTCGAAGAGTGTCGACAAGCTCTTCTCGACCATTTTACGCTCTCGACTCAATTTAAGTCAGAGCGGGGCGCACTGATTGATATGCGTAAAGTGTGCTGCTGGTATTTAAAAGATGCACCCGGTGTGCGTGATTTACGCAAAAAAGCGAGTCATGCCACCACTTTAGATGAGGTGTATCAATTGATTCGGACATTTTAATGGAATTACATGCTCTTTTTAAAGGACGGGTACAAGGGGTTGGGTTTCGTTGGACCGTTGTGGACTGTGCAGAGAAATTTCAACTAACCGGAACAGTAAAAAACCTTTCAAATGGCTCTGTTGAGGTGTATGCTTACGGGGATAAAGAGAGATTGACGTCTTTTTTAGAAGCGCTTCAAACAAACTCGGGTCCCGCACACATCGATTCTGTTGTCACAACGTATCAACAGGTGGAAGTCTCTCTTAGTTGTTTTAAGATTCTTAAATGAGAAAACGGATGGCACAATTTAAAGAGGGAAGTCTTTTCGGCGGAGTGCTTCTCATCGCCGGCAGCTGCATCGGAGCGGGCATGTTAGCACTTCCTGTTATCACGGGGATGGGAGGGTTTGGTCCCTCTGTTGTGATGTTTTTGATTATATGGTTGTTCATGACCTCAACAGGTCTCCTTCTTTTAGAAACAAACTTGGCGCTCGGTCATCACTTAAGCCTCATTTCGATTGCCGAGCGTACCCTTGGTAAGTGGGGAAAGCTCAGTTGTTGGGTGTTGTTCTTGTTTCTTTTCTACTCACTGAGTATCGCCTACATTTCTGCAAGCGGCTCGATTTTACAATCCATAAATGCCGATCTTTTTGGATTTGAGTTTCCTGTCTGGGGCGGGAGCCTTTTTTTCACCCTTGTTTTTGCGTGCGTCTTGTTTATTGGGACACGGCATGTCGATTATGTGAATCGCGCTTTGATGCTAGGTCTTGTGATCACCTATTTTGTTCTGGTCTTGCTTGGTAGCCAGTACATCCATCGGGAGTATCTAGCTGTTAAACAGTGGAGGTATGCCTTCGCTGCGCTCCCTGTTTTGGTCACATCTTTTGGTTTTCATAATATGATTCCCTCTCTGGCCATGTACATGAAAGGAGATACTAGACGGCTGAGAATCACCATCTTGATTGGAAGCTTGATCCCTTTATTGATCTACTTAGTTTGGGAAGTGGTCATGCTGGGAATCATTCCTATTGAAGGAAGGACAGGACTTTTACATGCGCTTGACCAAGGAGAGGCCGCCACGGAGGCGTTGCGCGCTGTCGTGGGGCGCTCGTGGATCAATACGGTGGCTCAAGCGTTCGCCCTTTTTGCTATTATTACCTCTTTTTTGGCTCAATCTTTGAGCTTGGTCGATTTTTTAGCCGATGGATTAAAACTGCCTAAGGTGGGATTGGGAAGAGCCACGCTCGTCTTAATGGCCCTTGTTCCTCCGTTCACGATTGCGTTTGTTTATCCGGGTATTTTTATTAGTGCGTTGAATTTTGCTGGGGGATTTGCGGCTGTTCTTTTGTTTGGCGTCATGCCTGTTCTCATGATTTGGGTCACACGGTATAAGCGGAAACTCTCAACCACTCGTATGCTCCCCTTGGGAAGAGCCTTTTTAGTTCTGGTTATGCTGGTGGCTGTGGGAATTTTTCTCCTGGAAACGGCTCAGGAGCTGGGCTTCTCTCTCATTCCGGAACAGGTTGAGGCAATTCCATGATCGCCAAAAGCAATCGACTCGTTGGCGCTGTGCTACTTGTCTCCGGAACCACGATTGGTGCCGGGATGCTTGCCCTTCCTGTCACTACAGGTTTGGCAGGTTTTATTCCTTCGCTCGTGATCATGACAGCAATCTGGCTTTTCATGATGCTCACAGCCTTCTATTTGCTTGAGGTCAACCTGCGTATGAAGGGGGAGAGCAACCTCATTTCCATGATGCACAAAACTCTTGGTAGGCCGGGAGAGATCGTGTCATGGATTACCTACTTACTGCTTTTGTACTCCCTCGCTGCTGCCTATATGGTCGGTTGCAGTCACATCTTGGAGGATGTGCTCAGTGGTTTTCTCCCTTTTGATCTTCCCGAATGGACTTGGCCCGTACTGATCTTTTGTCTCTTTGCCGTTGTGGTCTATTTTGGTACCCAAGTAGTCGATTTTCTCAATCGCGCGCTGATGATAGGGCTTGTAGTGGGCTATCTATTTGTGCTTGGGATGGGCGGGCCTCAGGTCAATCCCACCATGCTTGCTCACTTCGACTGGAATTTTTTGCTCCCTTCAATCTCTGTTGTGCTCACCACCTTTGGATACCATATCATTATTCCCACGCTGACAACCTATCTGGAACATGACAGTCGCTTACTAAAGCGGGCGATTTTTATTGGAAGTTTGATCCCCTTTGTCATCTATGTTCTCTGGCAACTTCTTGTGATGGGAGTAGTCCCGGTAGATGGTCCTCAAAGTTTATCAGAAGCGTCGCAAAAAGGGCTGCAAGTGACCTTTTTCTTAAAAACGGTCTTTGGGTCTCCTTGGATAATCTTAGCTATACGGAGCTTTGCCTTTTTTGCCATTGTCACCTCTTTGTTGGGGGTGACACTAAGCCTTTCGGACTTCTTAGCAGACGGACTGAACATTAAAAAAGGGCACAAGGGGAAGGTTGTTTTGATTCTTTTCACTTTTGTCCCCCCTCTTTTATTTGCCCTTTTCTATCATGAGGGATTCATTACAGCACTTAAATATGCCGGACTCTTTGTCGTGATTCTACTCGCTTTACTTCCCAGTTTAATGGCGTGGTTTGAACGTTATGGTCCTGAAACAGAACGCTCTTTTATCAAATCAGACTTTCGGGTACCGGGAGGAAAAACTTTAGTGGTTTTCACAGCTGTTGTTTCTATTATATTGTTAGGAGTTGAGGTAGCTGTCTTATGAAAAAACGGATTTTAACAGGAGATCGTCCTACCGGAAAACTCCACTTGGGACACTGGGTCGGCTCGATTCAAAACCGAGTCGCTCTGCAAGATGAGTACGCCTGCTATTTTTTGATTGCCGACCTTCATACATTGACAACCAAGCCAGAAAAAGAGGCGATCCTGGAGATGCGCTCCCATATTCACGATGTGGTGCTGGATTGGCTCGCTTGTGGGATTGATCCTGAAAAATCGACGATCTATCTGCAGTCAGCCGTGCCGGAGGTCTACGAGATGAATCTGATTTTTGAGATGCTCGTCTCCATTAATAGGTTAACTGGCCTTCCCAGCCTTAAAGAGATGGCGCGCAATGCCCATATGTCTGAAGAGAGCATTCCGCTTGGACTGATCGGCTATCCGGTTTTACAAACAGCTGATATCCTGATGCCCAGAGCGCATGTGGTTCCTGTCGGAAAAGACAATGAGGCGCACATCGAACTTGCACGTGATATCGCCCGCCGCTTCAACTATCTCTATGGAGAAGTCTTCCCTCAGCCTGAAGTGCTTTTAAGTGAAACACCTACGCTAATCGGAGTCGACGGGAAGGGAAAAATGAGTAAATCGGCTGGTAATGCGATCTATCTAAGTGATGATGCCAAAACAGTTGAAAAGAAAGTGCGCGGGATGTTCACCGACCCCAACCGGATCCACGCAAACGTTCCTGGAAAAGTGGAAGGAAACCCTCTTTTCATGTTCCACGAGGAATTCAACCCCGACCAAGAGGAGGTCGAGGCCTTTAAAAAGCGGTATCGGGAAGGAACTGTGGGTGATGTTGAGGTGAAAGGGCGCCTTGTTGAAGTCCTCAATCAGTTTCTTGATCCGCTACGGGAGCGCCGGAAGGCCTTTGAGAGTGATAAGGGAGCTGTGGAGAAAATCATCTACGAGGGAACTCTTAAAATGCGTGAGAGCGCCCAAGAGACGGTTAAAGAGATGCGGGGAGCGATGGGGTTAGTGGGAAGTTGGAATAAAATTTCACGCATTGCGCGCAAAAATGTTTAAACTTCAAACCGATTTTCAGCCTTGTGGAGACCAGCCTGCTGCTATTGAAACGCTGTCAGCAGGTGTGTTAGAGGGAAAAAAGAGTCAGGTGCTGCTGGGGATCACCGGGTCGGGGAAAACCTTCACCATGGCCAACATCGTCCAGAAGGTGCAAAAGCCGACCCTTGTTTTGGCACACAACAAAACCTTAGCCGCTCAGCTCTACCAGGAGTTTAAGAGTTTTTTTCCTGATAACGCCGTCGAGTATTTCGTCTCTTACTACGACTACTACCAGCCTGAGGCTTATCTGCCGCGTACCGATACCTATATTGAGAAGGATCTTGCCATCAACGACGAGATCGACAAGATGCGTCTTTCGGCTACCCGCTCTTTACTTGAGCGAGACGATGTTTTGATTGTCTCTTCTGTCTCGTGTATTTACGGTTTGGGGATGCCTGAGCACTATGCTCAGATGAACCTCACCTTTCGGGTGGCAGACCAGCGGCGGCGTGATGAGATTTTGCTCCATCTGGTTGAGATGCATTATAAGCGGAACGACGTCGACTTTTTCCGCGGCATTTTTCGCGTCCGGGGCGATGTTTTAGAGGTTTATCCCGCCTACGAAGAGGATCTAGCCTATCGGATCGAGTTTTTCGATGAAGAGATCGAACGGATTAGCGAGATCGATCCTCTCACCGGCCGCGTGCGCGAGCGGCTAGAGAAAATCACCATTTATCCCGGTTCTCACCACGTCACCCCTCACGCCGTCCGTCTTCAGGCCATGGAGACCATCAAAGCCGAGCTGGCTGACCGAATCCACTACTTTGAAACCGAAGATAAACCCATTGAGCGGCAGCGGATTCAGCAACGGACCACCTATGACTTGGAGATGATCAAAGAGATCGGCTTTTGCAAAGGAATTGAGAACTACTCTCGCCACTTTTCGGGGCGTAATCCGGGTGACTCTCCCTCCTGTTTGCTCAATTACTTTCCTGATGACTACCTTCTTTTCATCGATGAGTCGCACCAGACCATCCCTCAGCTGCACGCCATGTATAACGGAGACCGGGCGCGCAAACAATCGCTGGTCGATTTTGGTTTCCGCCTCCCTTCTGCCTATGATAACCGCCCTTTACGCTTTGAAGAGACCTACGCGCGGATCCATCAAGTTGTCTACGTTTCGGCCACTCCTGGAAAGTGGGAGCTAGAGGAGACAGATGGGGAATTTGTGGAGCAGATCATTCGTCCAACTGGCCTTTTAGATCCTCAAATTGAAGTGCGCCCCGCAACCGGTCAGGTCGATGATGTGCTCGAAGAGATTCGGGTCCATACAGAAAAAGGAGGACGCGTTTTGGTCACGACCCTCACTAAACGTCTCTCTGAGGATCTCACTAAATACCTTCTCGATCTCAATGTGAAAGCGAAGTATCTTCACTCCGATATCGACACACTTGAGCGCGTCCAGATTTTGCGCGACCTCCGCTTGGGAATCTTCGATGTGTTGGTGGGGATTAACCTACTGCGTGAAGGACTCGACCTTCCTGAAGTTTCGCTTGTTGCCATTTTGGATGCTGATAAGCAAGGGTTTTTACGCAGTGAGACGGCGCTTGTTCAGACCTGTGGTAGGGCCGCACGTAATAGTGAGGGGCGCGTCATCATGTATGCCGATAATGAGACCTCAGCGATCCGCAATACACTCGCCATTACAGAAAAGAGGCGGAAGCGCCAGATTGCCTATAATCAGGAGTATGGGATTACCCCTAAAACCATTAAGCGGGATTTAGGGGTCGAAATGGGGCTGCCCAAAGATGTGCTCGAGCAGAAAGAGGAGGAGCCGGTGATGACCCTCCACGAGAAGCGGCATGAGTATTTGACGCCCAAGGATCTTGAGAAGAAGATCCAGGAATATGAGCGGCTGATGCGTCTGGCTGCGAAAGAGTTTCGCTTCGAGGATGCCGCCAAATATCGCGATCTCATGCGTAAGTACAAAAACATGGAAATTCGCT
>JAJACP010000026.1 GCA_022601445.1 Chlamydiales bacterium
ATGAGGGATCAAAATGAGAATAGCTACGCTGCTCTTCGTTATTAGTCTAATTTGGAATGGGCAGGCATATAGTCAAGATGTAGAGCCTATGGAGCATGGGCACGTGCACGAAGCCTTTATGAACGTGGAAGAGACAGTGACGCTCTTAGTGGCAATTCCTGAACAGCCGCCTGCGCCTTTAAAAGAGGAGATTCCGCCTCAAAAGGACCCAAAATCTGTTTGGGTGCCGGGCTATTGGAACTGGTCTGCGCTGCATAACGATTTTGTGTGGTGTTCAGGATCTTGGAGACGTCCTCCTCCGAATCATCAGTGGATTACCGGTTCGTGGCAAAAGCTAGATGAGGGATGGGTGCGCTTAAGAGGTTTTTGGAGTACGGTTCCGGAAGATAAGCTAACGTATATTTCTCAAACACCTCCCGATCCTTATGATGAGCATCCGACCAATCGTCCGGATAAGGACTATTTCTGGATGTCAGGGTACTGGAAATTCGATAAGGACTATAAATGGTTTTCAGGAAAGTGGGAACAACTCGATGAAAACTGGATTTATGTCCCACCAAAGTATGTCTGGCGTCCTTCTGGTTATGTTTTTGTTCCTGCGTTTTGGGATTGGCCTCTAGATCAAAGAGGAACAGCTTATGCTTGCCTGCTTATTCCTGAGGGACAGACGGAGATTCAGTATCTTCCAGAGTACATTATGGAGCCATCGGTGCTTCTCGACGCTTGTCTCCTTTATTACCCAGACTACTGCTACTTTTACTACTACTACCACCATTTTCACATCGATTGGTGGTTTGGCTGCGATTGGTGTCCGCCCTGGTGGGGTTGGGATAGCTGGTGGTGGCTCCCTTGGTGGGATCAGTGGGGTTTGTGGTGGTGGTGGAGCCATCCTGGTTTCCCGATTCCTTTCTGGCTTGATCAGGCTCTGCTAGATCTGATATTTGGTCCGCCTCAAGCGTTGATCAACGTCATGAAAAATCTGCCTCCTCCGTTAATCATCGGCCCCAATGGTGCGATTCCGCCGGGTGACTTGATTGACACCACTGAGGATGACAAGCCTGTTTTCCCTGAGGATCCTCGTGATAATCAGGAGGAAGCAGGAAGAGATGAAGAGGGTAGCATCGATCGTCCAAGAGGGCCAGAGACACCTCGGGAAGATTTAGGTGAGAATGCTCCTAATGCGCCTCAGACGACGCCAAGGCCTCCTGTGGGGGCAAAACCAGGTGAGCAGCCTTCGGTTCCATCTACTCCTGGTACTGTGGAGACACCTCCTAAGCCTGAAGTAGAGCCTGATACGCGGCCACCTAGCTATACGCCACCTTCAAGACCGCCAAGCTATACGCCGCCGTCACGGCCAGTTCAACCTCCAAGCTACCGGCCTCCACAGCGTCCGGTTCAACCTCCGAGCTCATACCCTCCGCAGCGTCCTAGCCAGCCTCCGAGCTACAGACCTCCTTCGCGTCCGATTCAGCCGCCGAGTTTTAGGCCTCCGCAGCGCCCTAGTCAGCCACCGAGCTACTATCCGCAGCCGAGCCGGCCTAGCAGCCCCCCTTCTTCATCTGAAATTCCTCAAACGCGCCCTCCAAGCTTCTACCCACAGCCCAGTCGACCTAGCAAACCTCCCTCTTCGTCCGAAATTCCTCAAACGCGCCCTCCGAGCTATATGCCTTCTGCACCGTCTCGGCAAATAAGGCCTTCCTACAGGCCGCAAACGCCTAGCTTGCAGAATATGCCTTCAACACCACAGCTACAAAGGCCGCAGAGTCGCTCTGAGATGTATTAAAGGGCGCTTTCGATCAAGTGACGCGAAATACTTGCTGAAGAAGGTAGAGGAGGGAGATTGTTGTGATAAAACCAGCCTGCATCGATTAGCTCCTCTTTGTTGATCACGATCTCACCCTCTTTCCACTCACAGGTGAAGGCCATCATCAAGGAGTTGGAAAAAGGCCACGGCTGGCTTCCAAAATAACGAATGTTTTGGACGTGTATGTCCACTTCTTCTTCAATTTCTCTTGCTACACATTGTTCTAGTGTTTCGCCAGGCTCGACGTAACCGGCAAGCACACTGTAGAAATTTTCTGGAAAGTGAGAGCCTCTTGCTAAAAGGATTTGATCCTTTTTTTTCACTAGCGCCATTATTACAGGAGAGAGCTTGGGGTAAGCTAGGTGCTCGCAATCAGGACAGCGGCGGCACCGCTCTTTTTCACTGGTAAGTGTTTTAGAGCCACATACTCCACAATAGGTGTGTGATCGGTCCCAGTGAAGAAGTTGAAGGGCACGACCGGCAAGCGAAAAATCAGCTTCATTGAGTCTTCCAAAAAGAGAACGCAAGGGGATCCAGGTCCAATCGCCAGAGATGTCGCTAGATTCAGCTTCTCCAGCAAAAAGTCCTAGATGGCCGTATGAACCGAAATAAAGATCTCTTTTTAGGGGAAGGTTTTGCCTGTCAGGAAGCGTGTTGTCGGCTGACACCAACAAACTGTTCTCATGAAAAATATACCAGCGGGTCTGCGTTAAGTTTTGAGAGCAAACCTCACTCATGTATCCCTTTGGAGAAGAAAAAATCATAAAACGTCCAGGAAGTTTATTTTTTGGATGATCTGTCGGAAAAAATCTTGGGACCATAGCTCAATTTGTGAAGAATCTCGAATAAAATTGATGATATCTGCTTTTGCAGATTGGATATCCAAGCTCTCTATTTTTTGTTCAAACCTATCTTTGAGGTCTGCAGGAGTCATTTTTTGTTTTTTAGTCCAGGCGCTGGTTTGGCGCATTCTCTGTTCGAGATAGAAGAGATTTAAAGGGACATCCCTAGAAATAAACCAGACTAAATCATACCAATCGCGTCCTTTCACTCGCCCTTTCCACTCACGGCAAAGCGTGGTATGTACTTTACCTGCAAATAAATCTTCTATGCGCAGTGTTTTGAGAGAAAACGGAAACGGCTGCAATAGCAGCTTACTTTCTGTAATAGCTCCATCAGCGGGCGGATCCGTATCGACCTCGATCCGAATTTTTATGCTCTGTTCGGAATGAATATTTTTGTTCATTCCCTCCGGAATACCAATCAAGAGCAGATGTTGAGTTGTATTGATTTTGATAAATGCCGAATCAACCACACTTTGCGTTGTTTTCTTTTTTTTCTGGATACGAGCCATAAATCCCAGGCTATGTAATTCATCCACAATGGCCTTTTCATAACGCGCTAGATCGAAATGAGAGTTGGGTTCAAGCAGTGAAAAATCTAGGTCTTCCGAAAAACGGTCAAGCTGGTAGAGAATTCTAAGCGCTGTTCCCCCGTAAAAAGCCGCTTTTTCGAAGAATTTAGCCCTCCACAAACCTAGCAGTGCAATCTCCTGTACGATTTCTTTGATCGCATTTTTTTGATCTTGAAGGCTGCTTAGGTCGTAGCGCTGTAGCATGCGCATCAAAGCTTCAGGAGTTTTTATTTTTTGAGTATTTCGCATAATAAGGTCACATTTTTATTTTGATAGGCTTTGGCTATTTCAGCTAGCTGTCTTCGTCTCAATTTGAATAGATCATTGGGATCTATCCTCACTCCCTCAACCAAATATTCGAATAGATCTTCTTTGCTGTTAAATGGTTTAAGCCGTCCAATATAATCAGCCAGTGCCTTTTCTCTTGTCGCGATAAGGAAGTGTGTGTAGGCATCAACCGATTCCCAAGTAATACCGCACGGATATTTTTGAAGGGGAACGAAGTGGTACACAAATTCTCCCACAGGAGTTGAAAAGAGCTTAGCTCTCTTATTAGAGGCGCTCGTCACGCGTGTCACACCTTCTGGAATTAAATTGTAGTAAGCCAGAGCATATTCGAAGGAAATATAGGAGGGACCATAAATGAGATTGGCAAGCGCCTCTAGGCTGTAGGGGCGTTGGCGCCATTTTTCTCCAAAGATGTAGATACCTTTTTTAACACGAATGATTTCGTTTGCCTTGAGCAAAGCTGTTACTTTATCTCTGGGGTGTTTGTAGCTCGACAGGCAGCTGATCAGAAAAAGGTAGTCTACTTCTTCTGTTTTAGCCCTCTCACGGATATCCCTCATCTTTTCCTCCAGTATGTCTACATTTTATCGACATACAGGCTTGATCTACTGGTGAGAATAGTGGTTGCCGATGGATCGCGCAATGGGTGTAAACAGAGAACGATCAACATTCCCTTCTTGATCGATCACAGAGTGATCCACATGGATATTCACAACCCGACCCAAAACAAGATCCACACTAGGATCGCCCACCTCAATCATCCGATCCAAAACACACTCAAACTGTGCAAGTGTTCCCTGGACACGCGGAACCTCGATCTTGCTTGAAGGAAGTAGCTGAAGCTGAGCTTCATCAATTTCACTCACATGCGAAGGGTAGCGTCGGCTGGTCAAATTGAGAGCCTCGTCAAAATGCGTAGGGCAAATATTGACAACAAACTCTTTAGTTAGATTGATGTTATGAGCCGTATCCTTCCTCTCTCCTTCCTTATGTCGACCCACACTAACGGAAACGATACAAGGCGAGGTGCAGACAATATTGAAGTAGGAGTAGGGAGCCGCATTGACTGTCCCATCTTCTCCTAAAGAGGTGACAAAGGCAATGGGGCGGGGAGTCACCAAAGCTTTAAGCATTTTAGATGAATCAAAAGGGGCCTGGTCTTGAGAAAGGTACTGCATAATTAGGGTAATTATAGAGCTTTATACCTTTTTTTGGCATGTTTAAGGTCGTAAATCCCAAGCTCAGTGAGGGCAATGTTCACATCTGCTCGTTGGAGATACTGAAAGTTATGCGTGAAAAGGGGAATGGCGGGCATTTCATCCACTAAACACCACTCGGCGGCTTTTAAAAGAGCATTGCGGCAGATGGGATGGGTGGCAAAGTCGGATTGGTGAAGATAATCTTGAAATTGAGGACTCTCCCAACCGCAGTAGTTAGAGAGGCTCTCCTTATCTCGAAAAAGATCAAAATAAAACATAGGATCTTGATAAAGGGTGGTAAGATGCAAAGCGCCGATCTCGTAATTTTTACTCTTTAGATCTGCTGAATGCACATTCCACTCTGAACACTTTAAGTGCACATCAATTCCCAGGTTCTCCTTCCAGCTTTGTTGGACAAACTCGGCCATCTTTTTTTGACCTGAAAGCTCGGCGTACGAAAGTGTAATTGTGGGGAATGTGGCACGTGTTAGACCCAGATCGTCTAGCGCTTGATCAAAAAGAAGATGACAATCTTGTTTCTGTTTCTCTAGTTCTGCCTGTGGAATTAAAGAGAGAGGCTCTGGCAGCAAAGAGAGGGCCCCGTGCTGACCAAAGAAAAGGTGTTGGGTGAATAGATCGCGGTCTATGCTTGCGCTGAGTGCTTGGCGAAGAAACTTATTACTAAGGGGAGATTGTGTTGTATTGACAAGTAGATAAAAAATCCGGGAAACAACGGTCGATTCGAGTTGTTTTCCCTCGGCCAATGTTGGGATGACATCGAAGGGGAGGGTGCTAAAGGGGTCTCCCACAACATCCAAATCTCCTTTTTCGAACAATCCCAAAGCTGTCATGGGATCCCGGATCATGAGAAAGTTCACCCGATCAACCTGAACAGAAGGGGCATCCCAGTACAAAGGGTTTTTATCAAAAACAAGAGATTCATCAGGGGAGTGTTGGCCTAAGATGTAGGGCCCATTGTAACAAGTCGGTTCTTGGATAGAGGGTGTATAAAGGGGTAAGAAAAAAGAGGTTGCTGTCAGATCTAGAAAATAAGGGGTGGGTTGCTCTAGCTCAATAACTAAAGTTTTTGCATCGGGACAGCTAATGTGGACCGCATCACAAGGCAGTAGACCACTTTTTACGCGCTCGGCATTCTTGATCGGGTAGAACAGGTCACTCCTGACGCATGGGGAAGCTGGGTCCAAAGCAAATTTCCACGCTTTTTCAAAGTGGTAAGAAGTCACAGGCTCACCATTGGACCAGAGGTGTGGACGGATGTGAAAGGTGTAAACAGTTTGCGTTGAATCGATTTCAACACTTTGGGCTGCGGCTGGTTGAAGATTTCCTGTCGCGTCTTTGCGCATGAGAGGCTCATAAAGCGAGAGGTAGAGACAGCGCGAACGTAAATCTACCCCAACATAGGGGTTTAATGAGGGTGGATCCCCTTCTTGGAGGTTGAGGGAGAGAGAGGTTTTAGACTCTTGTTCACTCGGAGAGCAGCCTCCGATCAGCAGAGTCACGAGCACCAGCGGAACGATCCAGTGGGGGAATTTCTTGATCAAAGAAAACCTCATCTAATTTTAAACATCCATTTAGGTGCCAGTCCACGCCTTTGATATGTTCATGTGCCAGTCCGTATGAAATTTGACACAAAAGAGGGAAGACAGGCGCCTCATCGAGCAATAGCTTTTCAATTTCCTTAATAGGATCTAAATCATTTTGATTTTTGTCAATTTGATTAAAAAGGTTTTCAAATTCTTCATGGTTTAAACTGTGCGGATTTCGGGATGAGGACCTAAAAAAGTTTAAGTAGTATTGAGGATGGTTAAACAAATCACGCCGAAAAAGGCCTCCTAGTTGAAAGAGCCCTTTTTCAAGGGAGGAGGAGAATTCGTTCCAGGGCAGCTCTTTGGTTATGAGTGTGATGCCCAGCACTTCTTTCCACTGTTTCTTGAGCTCAGCGGCTAAATTTTTCTCAAAAGCTAAATTCGAATGGATGAGCTCAAGTGGGGGAAAAGACTCTCTGTCCATGTTGAGCTCTTGAAGAGCTTTTGTGAATAAGGCTCTTGCCTGCTCGGGATCGCCTTCGAGATTCAATTGCGTGTGTGCATGTTCTACCGGGAGGGGGGAGGAGTGAGGCAGTTGTTTGTAAAAAGTTTCGGTCGCAATTTTTTTTCGATTTAAGGAAATATTGAGAGCTTGTCTAATCCGCTTATTCTGCAAAGGAAATGAGTGGATATTACAGTGTATCCAGAAAATACGTGATATCTGCTTAGAGACAAGTGTATGTTTCAAAGCAGTTGCCTCGAGTTGAGAGAAGCTTAAAGGACTTAAGGGGTCTCCAATGATATCGAGTTCATGGTTAGCAAATTTTTCATAGGTTTTTTCAATATCACTTTCCATGTCGAAAATCATGCCATTGATTTTTAGGCTTTTGCTATCCCAGTAAAAGGGGTTACGGGAGAGTGAAATCGAGGAGTTGTGTTCCCATTTTCCCAAGTCATAGGGACCATTAAAGTATTTAGGCTCTTCTGAGTCTCCAAACAAGGGGAAAAACAAGGGCGTGGCCACAAGATGAAGAAAGTAGTGACAGGGGGCTTCTAGGTGGACATAGAGGGTTTTGTGGTCTTGTGCACGGACCATTACGGCCTCTTTGGGAAGAAGGCCTTCTCTAGCCTGTTCGGCATTTTTGATGTGGAAAAACAGCTTGGGGCAAAGAAAGGAGGGAACGCTATCCATAAGAGCTTTTTTCCATGACCGTTCAAAGTCATAGGCTGATACTTCTTTTCCATTTGACCAAGCCGATTCGCGTAGGTGGAAGGTGTACTGTAAACCTGAAGAATCGACTTCAATCTTCTTGGCTAAAGCCGGTTCAGGCTCTCCTTTCTCATTCACACGCGTTAAGCCTTCAAAAAGCAAATTGCATAACGTATGACAGTGGATGTCAGAGGCTAAGCGGGGATTGAGTGAGGAGGGATCTCCTCCTTGCAGGTTGAGTCGCAAAATGCTTTTTGTGTGCGTATTGTGTTTGTTGTTCACCTCTTCGATAGAGTTTTCTACGCATTTTTGCAGGGAAAAATGCGCCTCTAACCCTTGTCCAAAAAAACAGAGGTAGTCGTATTTTCCCTCGCGGAGGTGGGTGGAGCAAAGAGAAGAGCTTGCAGATAAGATTGCAGGAGGAAGTTGTGTCAGCCAGGAAGGTTGACTGGTTTTTACCACGACAATTTCCGCTTGCTCAGAGGAAAAGGAGTCAATGTAGTATTTAGAGGCCTGTTCAATCTCTTTTGTTCTGCATTTTTCTACAAGTTGGAGAAGATCGAGATAGGTATGAGTCGAGACAATGGCACGCATGTAGTTAGGCTTAATGTTGTAGAATAAATCCTCCAGAAAAAAATACTCTAAACTAGCTTGAGAGCACGCGTTGGTGATCTGCGTCAGTTGCTCGTCCTCTTTTACAATCAGGCCACCGTTGTAATCACGTACTTGTCCAAATGTGTTTTCCACAACTTTTTTGATACTTTGCCGTGCATCCCTTAGATTGATCTTATTTTCTCGTTCACAAAGAGAAGAGTTGAGCTGAAATCTTAGGATAGAGGCTTCTTTGGGGTAGTGTTTGTGCAGCACATCGACAATCAGGGATTTTTCGAGCACAATTTCAATGGAAGAGGGAGCACGCGAAATCAGGGTAGCAATCGACTCGGAACGTTCTTTCATGACTCTCACAAGAATGACAACAAAGGCCACTTTATGTTCAAAGTACTCAGAAAAAGAGATGATGATCTGTGGGATATCGTTTACTTGAGTCAGCTCTTTGCTCAATAGGGTAATATACTTAAAAGAGCTCTCTTCAATCTCAGGAAGTGCGATGGGTTGGAGGGTTTGCTCAATTTTTTTTTGCAAGACAGTTTCGATTGAAACAGCCAATTTGTTGATTTCAGCTGGGGAGAAATAGCCGCCTCGCATTTTTTTAATCTCAATATAAAAAAACTCGGTTTGCAGCTCTGAAAAATTTAAAATAGACTCTTCGACTGTTCTGACTCCTGAGACCAAGTGCTGAATGCTATCGATAATGCGGTCTTCTGTAAGCCATTCATATTTATTTAGATATGATGTTGAAATCACGATGCCACAGGTCGATTTGTGAGTCGACAAGATGCGAGTGAAGAGTTGTAACTGAGCGCTTGGATGCGCCTTCATCTGCTTGGCATGTCTACAGTGAGCACTTAGCATGCGGAGAATAAGAGAATCTGAGCGTTTACTGAGAAAAGATTCGGGGACGTGGGCGAGCATGCGGAGGGTGGTTTGGGCCTCTGCTTCAGGATAAAGGTGAGGGAAGCGTGTGTGTATGCGGTGAATTTTATCACAACACTGTCGCCCTTGTTTTCCGTAAACGAGTTCTATCAAATCCTTTTGCATAAGAGAAATGGTAAGGAAAAGGGGATATGAGTCAATAGCTCTTTAAGGTGAACGCTTCCAGCAATCGGCTAAGTGATCGTCGACCATGCCCACTGCTTGCATGAACGCGTACATGATGGTCGGTCCGACAAAAGACATCCCTCTTTTTTTTAAATCTTTGGAGAGTGCTTGGCTGATTTCCGTTTCGGCAGGGACATCTTTGATTGTTTTCCACTGATTGATAATGGGTTGATTGTTGACAAACTGCCAGATATAGCAATCAAAAGAGCCAAACTCTTGCTGAATAGCAAGAAAAGCAAGAGCATTTTTACGGGCGCTGAAGATTTTAAGTCGATTGCGGATGATGGCGGGATTTTGAGTCAACTTGTCGAGCTCTTTGTCTGTCATAGCTGCGACTTTAGCGGGATCAAAATTGTAGAATGCCTGTCGATATGCCTCTCGTCTTTTCAGGATCGTTTCCCAGCTTAAACCTGCTTGCGCTCCCTCTAATATGAGCATTTCAAAAAGAGCACGCTCGTCATGCAAAGGAATCCCCCACTCGTTATCATGGTACTCTGCGTAAAAGGCTTTGCCGGGCTCACTTCCAAAACATCTTTGTTTCACTATGCTGTCCTGTCTGTAGTTTCCACAACTTAGCGTAGACTTCTTCCCGTTTGAGAAGGGCATCATGCGTGCCACTCTCTACGATTTTTCCCTGCTGCAGGACATGAATGACATCGGCATTTCTCACTGTGGATAAACGGTGCGCAATCATAATCACGGTACGGCCTATGATGATGTGGTCAAGGGATTTTTGGATTGCCAGCTCGGTTTCATTGTCTACAGCAGATGTGGCTTCGTCGAGAATAAGAATCGGAGGATTTTTGATAATCTCGCGTGCGATCGTAAGTCTCTGCCTTTGCCCTCCTGAGAGCCTTTGCCCTCTCTCGCCAATCACAGTATCGTATCCTTGAGGGAGGCTAGTGATAAAGTCGTGAGCTTCAGCTAGCTTAGCTGCTTCGATGATTTGTTCTCGAGGTATCGCTCGTTCTGGATAGGCAATATTCTCTGCTACAGTGCCGTGAAAAAGAAAGACATCTTGACTAACGAGTCCAATCGAGCGTCTTAACTCGTGGATGTCATAGACATCTAATGGAGCTCCGTCCAGTTCAATTGATCCACTGCTGGGCTCATAAAAGCGAAACAACAGTTTCAAAAGGGTCGATTTACCCGATCCTGTTGTCCCCACAAATGCGACGGTATGGCCACTGGGGATATGAGTTGAAAAATTTTCAAATACCGAATGCTCTTTGTCATAGGCAAAAGTGATATTTTTGAACTGGATCTCACCTTTCACATCTGCTCTTGGCAATGGTTTTCCTTTGTGGACAATCGAAATGGGAATTTTTAGCAGGTCAAGAATCCGTGTGGTGGAGGCCATTGTTCTTTGAAAGTTAACCGTCACCTCAGCCAGCATGGTCAATGGCCATAGTAGGCGTTGGGTAAGAAAGACAAGCATTCCGTAAATTCCGACGCTTAAAGTGCCTTTGATCGTCAAAAGACCTCCATAAATGAGGGTCGCCAGAAATCCGAATAAGATCGCGATGCGAATCACAGGTGTCACAAGTGCGCTTAGCTTGATCGTTTCCTGGTTAGCTTGGCAATACTCAGCACTTACACGCTCGATCTCCTCATGCTCAAATGCTTCTGCCGCTAGACTTTTAATTGTAAGCATCCCCGTTAATGTATTAGTGAGGCGGCTAGCAATGACTCCTGCTTTAAGTCTTACGTCCAAAAATTTGGGCGCCAGTTTGCTTTGAAAAAAGAAAGCTCCGGCTACGATCACAGGAATAGGAAGAATAGCCCAAACAGCAATCTGAGGGGCAAGAAGAAAAAAGATCAAGCCGATTGTAACAGTTGAAAAGAGAATTTGGATGATCTGGTTAACCCCATTTTCGAGGAAGCGCTCTAGCTGATTAACGTCATCGTTGAGAATAGAAATGAGGTTGCCCGTCCGTAGTTGATCAAACGTGGCCTGGTCCATTTTTTGTACATGTCCTATTGTTTCCATGCGGAGTACGTGCTGAATCTTTTGCGCTAAATTTCTCCAATTCAGTGAATAGAGATATTCAAAGAGGGACTCAAGACCCCAAATTAAAAAAGCAAGCACTCCCAAGAGAATGAGCTGCATTTCCATTCCTTGGATACCCAGTTGCGCGAGCCACGAATTTTTTTGTTGGACCACCACATCGATGGCCACCCCGATCAGAATCTCAGGGGCGATATCGAATAGTTTATTGAGAATGGAGTAGAGAGTGGCGCGGAGATATTGGCCTTTGAAGGGACGGAGATAAGATAAGAGACGGAAAATGGGTGGTTTAGGTTTCGACATGGCCCCAATCCTAGAATGATTGGGCCTTAAAAGCAAATTTTTATAAGGTGTCCTTTTCAAGAAGGATAAGATGTGGCATGATTGTCCTTATACAGAAGGATAGCAAATGCAGGAAATTGTACAAACTTTACAAGAAGAATTTTGCTCAGCTCTTGAGCTGACAGAAAAAAGCACGCTTCGATCATACAAGTTCCCTGAGGCTAAAAACGTGATTAAGGTCGCTGTGGGCATGAGGCGTTCGGGAAAAACCTATTTTTTGTTTCAAACGATACGCCAGCTCCTTACAGAGGGTTTTCCGTTAGAGCGTATTTTGTATCTGAATTTTGAGGACGACAGGATTTTGCCTCTGGATCATAAAGCGATGGGGCAGATGATTGACACTTGGTATACTCTGTATCCTGACCATCATAATCAGTGTTGTTATCTCTTTCTTGATGAGGTTCAAAATGTGGAAGGGTGGCCACTTGTGCTAAGAAGGATCATGGATACAAAGAATATTCAAACCTACGTAACCGGGTCATCCGCAAAGTTGCTGAGTAAAGAAATCGCCACCTCGCTCAGAGGTCGTTCTTTGTCGATTGAGATATTACCCTACAACTATTTGGAGTATCTGTCAGCCCATCATATCGGCTTGCCTTCAAAACCATTTGGACAAAAAATGCTCGATCATCATCGCAGCTACTTGTTAGACTACTTTCGGATGGGAGGTTTTCCTGCTGTCCAGTCGATGTCACCCAACGAACAACTGGAAACACTACAGAACTATGTCGAAACGGTTGTCTTTAGAGATGTGATTGAGCGCCACCAAATTAGCAATGTAGCGCTATTGAAATATTTTATAAGTTTTTTGTTGAAAAATGTATCAGCGCCATTTTCAATTAACAAATTTTATAAGGATATCAAAAGCCAGGGATACAAGGTTGCTAAAGACACTTTATACGCTTATTTGGCCCATCTTGAGGATGCTTATCTTATTTTTACGGTGCCTATTTTTACTGAATCCTTGCGTCGTACACAGACAACACCCAAAAAAATCTATGCCATTGATAATGGACTCGTTGTTGCCAATACGTTTAATCTGTCCGAGAGTTTAGGTAAGCTGCTGGAAAATCAGGTTTATTTAGATCTGCGCCGTCACGGAAAAAAGATTTTTTATTACCAGACATCTGATGGATATGAGATTGATTTTATTACTCAAGATAAACGAGGTTCGTACGAGATTATTCAAGTTGTTTGGGAGGCAAGTGACCCTCACACGCTAGAACGTAAAATGCGCGCCCTAGATCAAGCTAAGCAAGAGCTGGGTTTTCCAGGAAAGCTTTTGGATTATACGAGCTATCTGCAATCTGTCATAGCTGATATTTAGAAATCGAGCGTACGAGTTTTGGGTATTTTCCTACGTACTGACCCGTCACTTGGGTATAGATTTCCAAAATATGGCCTAGTTGAATGTACTTCCAGCGCTTAAGTTTCTTTTTGGGGTAGCAATATGAGTCTTTATGGTAGCTAAGATTGAGTTTTTTGCGCTCATAAGGAGAGAGAGGGTAACATCCAGGCAGTCCTGCAGCATTAATCGGGTATTGTTCGGGGTGCTCGATCAAAGGCAATCCTAAACGGTGTAAAACTTGATTGGTATAAAAGACAATCAAGTGGGTCGAGGGGTGATTGTGGGTAAGAAAAAGACGTTTGTGTCGTATCTGATCACTAATGTAGGCGGCGCCCTTCAGATCTGTCTCCCTCTCTTTTTCTCGCAAAATGTTTAAGCTCGCCTCAAATCGCTGCTCGATTTTAAAGTCGATTTGCTGCCGTACAAACCGCCTCATCACTTCAGGAAGAGAAATTTTCTCTTGAAATAGAGCGACAATAGGCTCCTGGTTCACCATCTTGTCACCATTTTTAAACAGTGGCCACAGCCCGTCGTTGAAGATGTAGGGGAAGCTGATTGTTTGGCATCCCGATGGGAGCTTCTTCAAGATTGCATTTGTCGCGTAAGTGCCGTGGCGATCCGCGATCGGTTGATAGATAAACAAGTCAGTCTCTTCAAAAAGAGCATCTGGCAAGTCGATCTGATGAAAGATGTGTTCAAAGTTGCTGACCTGCTTGACGGCATAAACAGAGTGAAAGGGAGAGTGATTCTTGAGCCAGTAGGCCATGGCATCGCCTTGGCAGTTGGCGTAGATGAGGCACTTTTTCACAACTCCACCAGCCGCAGCAGAGCTGCCTTTTGGTGGTCGGTGCATTGATCATTTTCTAGTCGCCTTAACGCCTCTTCAGGCTCGCGCGCACTGATCAAGCGGTAATCTTCTGTGGCAATTACATGATCGTCAATGGGGTAGGTTACCGTGTAGGTCGTGCCCCAAAAGTTTAGTTTGGCTTTGGCCAGTTTTTGAGAGCTGGGCGAAAAGTTTTCAAAAGTGGGAAGGAAATGTAAAAGCCTCTGTTCTACAGTTCCAAGTGGTTGATCATTGCCATCGAGGATGTCAAATAGCTTATTGAGAATGGAGTAGAGGGTGGCACGGAGATACGATAAGAGACGGAGAGTGGGCGAGTTAGGCTGAGACATAGCCATCCATTTTAAGGATGATTGAGGCTTAAAAGCAAATCTTTCCTTACAAAATCTCCTGAGGTAAAACAGGTGATTTTTTACTTTCCGCATCTGAAGTAGTTGTAATAGGAAATGGCTAATTATATGATGGGTACACCAAAGGTTTATCTGACTCTCGTGTTTTCATGTGTTTTTTGTATTTACGGGACGTGCAGCGAACAGCCTCCTGCGTATGAAATCATCAAAGTGCCTATTGTTCCACCCGATCACTATGAGCAAATGGCCGCAGCTTATGCTTAGCTAGCCTGTCAGTATCATAATAGTTGGGGGACAGTCAGTCTGGGTGCCCCCTTTGGGATAGGCTCTGAGTAGAATTTTTATCGTAACCCTTCCTTATTTGGTGATTTTCAATGGGCAGCCCTTTGGTCTCGTTATAAGGTTTCATATCGTGTAGATGCTGTACAGACTGCTCTAACATCGGATATCAATACGGGACTAAAAAAGAACTTTTCCAAGCATACATTAGACTTTTTGGTCGGTATAAATGGGCTGACTGTTAGAGCCAATCTCTTCTGATGCGTTAAGCTCAGTTGAAAAAAACTCTTTTTTTTCACTACAACTTGGCGGTTATACGTTACAATCACCCAGCCCGCACTGAAGAAGTGTCGTGACGATATTGGTTAAAGCGACTAAGAATACGGAGAAAAATGCCAATCGTCCCCACCAATTAATTCGTGAGAATTTGAACTCCTCTTTTTGGTGATCAAAAATTAGCATAAGAAGGGCTATGTAGGCAACAGAGCTGACAAAAACGATAAAAGACCACGTATAGAGGCTCAGCCCCCAAAAAGGTTCCCCAAAAATCGGAGTGCCAGGGCAGGCGTGCAGTGCTATGTGTCTCAAAGCCACAAATCCACCGAAGAGGGCTGAGAAAAGAGATAGGCTGTAGTGGGCCTTTCGGCTGCCAAACTTTACATTCAGCAGAGCGCCAAAAGCCACTCCAAGCATCCCTAAACGCTGGAGAAGGCATAAGACACAAGGGTGTTCTCCTTCAATGAATTGGAAGGCGAATCCGCCCCAAAGAACACAGGAAAGGATAAGGGCCATGAGCGCGTTTAAATTTCTTTCCGTCATAAGAGCTTTACCAGTTAATTTGAAGCTTAGTTGTGGCTACAAGTCCCAATAATAAAGCGCAGCCAACGAGGGTGATGAAGAAAAAGATCATGCTCGAACGACGTTTGCCGCAGAAGACAAGGCCAAGCGAGGTCGTCATTAGCAAAAATAGTGCTGCCATCATAGTGAAGCCGTAATTAAAACATATCTGTTATTAGATATTTTATTATTTATTAAAAATAGTTTTCTATAAAAAAGTTTAATATATACTTTTCATTCTTGTTTTTAGTAAGTTAGGGGGTGTTTGGAATTTGTAAGGAGTGTGTTGCATAACCTTTGTCATTGGTAAACCATCTTGTTGATGAATTGGACCTAAAAAATAACCACAGAGATCA
>JAJACP010000027.1 GCA_022601445.1 Chlamydiales bacterium
ATAATTTCTTCCTTCTTAACAAAGCTGACCCGATCTGGTCGTCTCTTTAGCATGCGCTTGCTCCCTAGCTTATTGACTCACTTTATACACGTAGTAATTAGGCTACTTATCAATAGAATGTTGGAAACTATGTTTCCTCTTCATGTACCCTAATATGTCTGAATGATCAGGACTCAAAAAATATGAATTCACAAAATAACAGGCCGTACAAGCCCATCATAATCTGAAGGCTTGTACGGAAACATATAGTCTCTAATTGACTTAAAGACCTTTCATTGTTGCCTTAGCACCTGTTGCTTCCACTTTTTTCACGATTTCTTCAGCTTCGGCTTTAGGGGCACTCTCTTTGATCACCTTAGGAGCGCTCTCAGCGATATCTTTCGCTTCTTTTAAGCCAAGTCCTGTGATCTCACGAACGACCTTAATAACGCCGATCTTTTTGTCTGCAGGAACCTCAGTCAAAGTGACTTGGAAGTCAGTAGCCTCTTCTGCAGCAGCGGCTTCCCCGCCAGCTGGAGCTGCAGCTACGGCAACAGCAGCAGGAGCAGCTGCTGTCACATCCCACTCCTCTTCCAACATCTTCTTCAAGTTAGCGAGATCTGTCACCTTAAGATTGCTAAGTGTTTTGACAATTTCCTCTAAGCTTTCTGTAGCCACTTGTTTTACCTCTCATTAAAAAAATTTAAAATAACTCTAATTCTTCTTGCTCTTCTCTTCTAGGCAGTAGAGAACACATGTTAAGACAGCCTGCACGGCTCCCACAGTTTGCGACATTGGCGCTTCGAAAAGACCAAGAATTTGTGCACGCAGCTCTGGAAGGCTTGGTAGTTTTGCTATTGCTTGAACATCTTCAGCTGAGCAAAACTCTCCTTCAATATGCCCCCCTAAGACGGAGATAGACTGATCATTGTCCTCACCATACTTGACGGTACCTTTTGCTATCTGGGTCGCATCATCTTGGGCAAAAATCACTCCAACATGTCCATCAAGCGTCGCCACATCAAACTCACAACCTGAGTCTTTAGCTGCTTTGATAAAAACACGTTTACGCACCACCTCAAACTCACCACCGATTTCAGCGATGTGATCGCGGAACGCTCGTGCACGCGTTGCTGTAAAGTCAGAATAGCGTGCCACGACAAAGCCTTTTGAGCCGTTGATCTTTTCCTTAATCTCATCGAGGAGAAGTTGTTTTTCTGCTCTCATCTTTTCCTCTTAAGTTATACAGTTGGAATTTCACGCGGATCGATCTTGAGACCTGGACCCATCGTAGAAGAGATCGCAAACGAAGCGAAATACTGCCCCTTCGCAGAAGCAGGCTTTGCTCGGCCGATGGCCATGAGTAGCGAACGGATGTTTTCTACGAGCGCCTCTTTTGTAAAAGAGAGCTTTCCAACACCGTTACAACAGACTCCATGACGATCGAGCTTAAACTCGATCTTACCCTTCTTAATTTCAGATATAGCTGTGACAACATCAGTTGTAACAGTTCCCGCCTTTGGGGTGGGCATCAGACCACGTGGACCTAATACCTTACCTAATTTTCCGACCTCCCGCATCATGTCAGGAGTGGCGATGACAACATCAAAGTCTGTCCAGCCACCCTTGACCTTCTCAAATAGTTCATCGCTACCTGCATGCTCAGCTCCGGCATCCAGAGCCTCTTGCACCTTATCACCAGCAGCAAAGACTAAAACTGAGAGCGATTTACCTGTTCCATTCGGTAAGGAGACAGTTCCTCGCACTTGTTGATCAGATTTTTTCGGATCGACACCTAATTTAATGGCGATGTCAACCGTTTGATCAAACTTAACGGAAGGGCACTTCTGCAAAATGTCGACAGCTTCGTCTAGTGAATACAGTTTATCTGGATTCACAAGCTGATCTATCTCCCGAATGCGCTTGCTTTTGCGTGCCATTATTATCCTTCTTTTGTTTCAACATCAATTCCCATACTATGAGCCGTGCCCATGACCATCTGCATGGCAGATTCCATTGTACGTACGCCCATATCTGGATATTTCTTTTTCGCAATCTCTTCGACTTGAGCCATAGAAAGCTTAGCCACTTTATCTCGGTTAGGAGTACTCGATCCTTTATCCTTACCCGTTGCTTTTTTGATCATTTCAGCGGTAGGCGGCTGCTTGGTCACAAAAGTGAAACTTTTGTCCTGGTAAACAGTGATTTCAACGGGGAGAATGTCTCCACCCTTGTCTTGAGTTTTTGCATTAAATTCTTTGCAAAAGCCCATGATGTTTACCCCAGCAGCACCCAAAGCAGGACCAATCGGTGGCGCTGGATTCGCCTTACCGGCTGGAATTTGTAACTTGATTATTTTTACGACTTTTTTAGCCATGATTTCACCCTTTTCTAATGGCGGATTATTATAAGTAGAGAGGGTTTTTGAAGATAGTCATTTCTAACATTACCCTTCTATTTCAGGCCCAACTTCTTCAACCTGCCAAAATTCGAGGTCATCTACGCGGGTATCACGGCCAAAAATGGAGACCATAACACTCAGACGCCCTTTATCTTGAAATACCTCTATAATGGTTCCGATGAAGTTGATAAAGACACCATCGTTGATCTTAACTCGATCGCCAATCTCAAATTTATGCTTCTGGGTGACACCTGTTTTCTTGGATTCAAGATCATTCAAAATTTCATTAACCTCATGATCGGTTAATGAAGTCGGCTTCTCTCCACCAAGAAAATCAATCACACCCGTTGTAGACTTAACATATTGCCAAGACTCATCGGTCAAAAGCATTTTGATCAGGACATAACCGGGCCAAATCCGTTTTTCGGAGACTTTTTGCTCTCCTTTTTTTACCTCCATCACATTCTCTGTGGGAAGTAAAATCTCTTCAATCAGATCATTTACCCCTGAAGCCTCACGGAACTCTTCAAGAGCCTTTTTAACTTTCTTCTCCTGAGAGGTAAAAACCTGGACAACATACCACTTTTGCATGAAACAGTTTATCCTGTAAAAAATTTAACGAGTAGATTGATTCCTCCCAGAAAGCTTTGGATAAATAGGTCTATAAAATAGACAAACATGCCAAAGACAAACATGCTAACTAGGACGATTTTCGTATAACTTTTGAGCTCTTCTTTATTAGTCCACTCAACTTTGTTGAGCTCTTGTTTCACATCTCCAACAAAATCCACGACCTTGCGGCCGCGTAGTTTCTTTGAAGAGGAAGTCGATCGGCTTTTTTTAGCATCCATTTTTTGAATCGCCTTACTATTCGCTCGCTGCACTATTCTGCCCTCACCTGTTCTGATTTAAGAAGGCTCTCCGTATACCCAAGCCTAAACCCAGGTATAGTCCGAGTGCGGAGGGATTCGAACCCCCGACCGGCGGCTTTGGAGACCGCTGCTCTACCAACTGAGCTACACACCCATGAGCCACATGGACTCAAAAATAAGAGGCTAGTCCTCTAGCTAAAACGTTACTCAATGATCTCAGAGATCGTTCCGGCACCAATGGTACGGCCGCCTTCACGGATCGCAAAGCGCATTCCCACTTCCATCGCAACTGGAACAATCAATTCAGCTGTAATTTCAACGTTATCTCCTGGCATGACCATCTCCGTTCCTTCAGGAAGAGTGACTGTACCTGTTACATCCGTTGTTCTAAAGTAGAACTGAGGACGGTAACCGGTAAAGAAGGGCTTATGACGTCCTCCTTCATCTTTTGTAAGGACATAAACAGCACCTTTAAACTTCTTGTGAGGAGTCACAGAGTTAGGAGCGCAGAGCACCATACCGCGTTCGATATCATTTTTTTCAACACCACGGAGTAGAATTCCAACATTCTCCCCAGCGCGGGCCTCATCGAGCAGCTTGTTGAACATCTCAAGACCTGTTGCCACAGTATCTCTTGTCTCACCCAAACCGACCATTTGAAGTTTGTCGTTAATTTTAACAACTCCACGCTCGACACGCCCTGTTGCCACCGTTCCCCGGCCTGAGATCGAAAAGACATCCTCAACAGGCATCAAGAAAGGTTTGTCTACTTCACGCTCTGGTGTAGGAATGCTCACATCGACTGTGCTCATCAACTCTTGAATCGCATCGACGTACTTGGAGTCCCCTTCAAGCGCCTTAAGAGCCGACCCTTTAATGATAGGTGTGTCTTTGTACCCCTCTTTTTCTAGTAGCTCAGAAAGCTCCATCTCCACAAGATCGATCAGCTCTGCATCACTCTCACCAATCATGTCGCACTTGTTCAAGAAGACGACGATGGAAGGAACCCCTACCTGTCTGGCAAGGAGAATGTGCTCTTTTGTCTGCGGCATTGCCCCATCAGTGGCAGCTACAACAAGAATCGCGCCATCCATTTGGGCGGCACCTGTAATCATGTTTTTAACGTAGTCGGCGTGCCCTGGACAGTCGACGTGTGCGTAGTGACGGTTGTCTGTTTCGTACTCAACGTGGCTCGAGTTGATCGTGATCCCACGCTGTTTCTCTTCAGGTGTGTTATCAATAGAGTTGTAATCACGGAAAGAAGCTCCACCAGCTTCAGCGAGTACTTTCGTAATTGCAGCTGTTAGAGTGGTCTTACCGTGGTCGACGTGGCCAATCGTCCCGATGTTGACGTGCGGCTTATTCCTTTGAAATGTTTCCTTAGCCATTGTTGAATCCTCTTTAAAATAGGTTAAGTTAATCTTTTATTTGCCTATGCCCAGAATAGGAATTGAACCTACGACCGCTTGCTTACCATGCAAGTGCTCTACCCCTGAGCTATCTGGGCACACGGATAGTCTTGAAAGCAGCAGAGTCTACGTGATAAATCCAAAAAAAATCAACAGTAATGTGTTATTTATCTGTGTCGATAAACAATACGTGCCTTAGAAAGGTCGTAGGGCGACATTTCGACCGTCACCCGATCGCCTGTTAATACACGAATATTACGCATCCGCATCTTTCCGCAAAGATGGGCAATCACAGTCATGCCATTTTCTAACGTCACGCGAAAATGCATGTTGGGGAGAAGCTCTTCTACGGCTCCCTCCACTCTAATCATATCTTCCTTAGGCATTATCCTCTAAATGTTACTAGATGAGAAAACCGAAAATTAAACGACAAAGTTGACATTAAGGTCAACCCATCATTTGCATCGAAAAATTCTCAATTTACAATAAGACTTTATTATCTTATGCTTTATGCCATGGTTTCCTATTTAACTCCAGCAATAACTGCAGCAAAGGCAACTGAATCCTGCATTCTGGGCGTAAATAACGCGATCGAAAATGGGGTGGGGTTGGTGATCAACAAATCTCACTCATATGCATCTTCTGCCACAGCAAAAACGGTCCGGTTCGTACGTGAAAACTACGTGCAGATATTTGCCTATATTCTTGCTTGGGGGGTGATTGTTGCCTGTAGTGGAACCCTTTACGGTTTTGAAGCTGTTGCGCTTCCTTTAACAATTGGATTTGGATGCGGCTTGGGAGTGGGCGGCATCATCGGCATCTTAATGACCACTGCCATTGACCCACGCAACAAGTGGCGTGGGTACAACACAGGGTGGGACTTGATCAATTCAGGTGTGGAAAAACTGGATCCCCATGGTACCAGACAAATTGTTCTGGCCATTTCTGTCACTGTTCTTCTGGCCGCCTGTGTAATTTTTCCCTATGCTTTGGGAGCTGTCTTTGGCATTCTTGTGGGGAATCAGGTGGCAACAAAAGTGGGTCAAGGGCGCAACTTAGGGCAAGAGCTGTCTGATGAGGAAAGGCATCTCCGTACCCTGAAATCTGGAATTGACAACCTGCGCTCTCGATTGGCCAACCAAGTTCGGCGTGGAGGAGAGAACGACCAAACACGAGAGTTGAGCGCACGCATTGGGCAACTCGCTCAAATTCAGCAACAACTTCAAGAACAGGTAGAATTAGGGAAGAACATTGTTAAAGTAGACAACCAAATCAAAGCCCTTGGAGAATCCTCCAATGCTTAAAGAGAGCTTCTCTTCATGCTCTTCGAATGAAGAGATCTACCAAAAGATTATGGAATGGGGGAAGCAGCTTCCCTCCTTCCAAGCAGAATGGAAGGTAGAAAAAAACCTCGTCCCCGGTTGTCAAAGTGTGATGTATCTGCATGCAGCATTTAAAGAGGGAAAAATCTACTTTGCCGCCGCTTCCGATGCCCTCATCTCAGCCGGTCTAGCCGCCATCATGATCGAAGCTTATAGTGGACTTGAACCTGAAGCCATTCTGAAAACACCTCCTACCTTCCTCGATGAGCTCGGCATTCCGGCTAGCTTAACTCCAGGGCGGGCCAACGGTTTAGCCAGTCTTTTTCTTAAAATGAAGCAAGAAGCGCTCAGCTTCCTTCTATAAACCTATCCCAATTTCCAATGCGCACATGCCGATTGCGCAGTAAATCGGCAGCGATGGCTGCATATGGCAACGAGAAATTGCAGCAAGCGAGCGAAGCTAGTGTAAGCGATACAGCGAGCGAGTGCGCTGCAATTGCTCTAAGTCAGATGCAGCCCAGGATTCTATAAGACTTCTACTTCAGCCGGACAAATCACCGAACGTTCAGCCAAAACCAGTTGCTTAGGCAAAGAGATTTTATGTGCTTTCCACCCTTTATGCCGTAAAACCCCTTGGTAAGGGGGCTCACCTTTGACGCGTCCTGTTACCTGAATGGCTGCCACATCATACCCAACGGGAACCGAGAGCGTGCTTCCCTCTGAATCTGGAAGCAGAGGGCGGAGTGTGACAACTTCTTCCAACACATCCCCACACTTAGCGTGAATGGTTCTGACAGCCGCACCCACTTGAGCATCGGAATAGGAGGAAATGTCCTCTTTTAAAAAATCAATTAACCGCCCCTCTTTCTGCAACAGAGCAAGTAGACGTAGATGAGAGGGCTCTTCTTTACTTGGCTCACTCTCTTGTGCTGCTTCATTTTTGAGGGCATAAAAAAAAGCTTTGCACGCTCTGATTAAATGCATGAAACTATCCTCCTAATGACATGATAAAACCGAACTGGCCGAGCAACTCAACGACAAAGACAAAAAGCGCATAGGTCATTACAAAAAGAAGAAGCGGCTTACCGCCAGGCAGGCGGTATTCAGAGATCATCTGCATGCGGTAACGTCCCATCCACACCATCAAAGCAGGGAAAAGGCCATTTAAAATGGCGTCCCCAATCCCCCCTGATGTATCGAGGGCCCGCAGAAAAACATGCTCCATGCTCAGCGCAAAGATCAGCGTCGGCACGGCTACCAGAAGCCCAAGAGCGACTTTACCCCACCTCTCCTCTTTGATTTTCAACCCATCAGCTAAAAAGTCAAAAAGGCCAAGCGCAATTCCCAAAAAGGAGGTCACAAGAGCAAAAAAAGCAAAAAAGTCAGCCAGACCTCCCAGCCACTTGCTGCCGACTGAGACACCGAGAAATTCAGTGGCCGGTTTGCCTTGCGCCAGAGCGGCGGCCAACCCTTGATCCCCATCATGGAGCACCGTGCCCAATACAAGCCATTGCCAAATGACGTAGACGACCAAAGCCAGGGTTGTTCCCAAAATAATCGAAAGGCGGAGCGCCTTTCCATCTTGCTTCAAATAGAGGGTCAAGCTCGGCACAATCGTTTGGAAACTAAAAACGGTGAGAAGAAGAGGAACAGCTATGAGTGTGTTACCCCAATTACTTCTAAGTAGTAATTCCCAACGGACATGGGAGGCACCGGAGCCGATTAAAAGAACATAGGCAACGATCAAGCCGAGCATCAAAAACGTATTGACCCGCCCTACAATGACATTGCCCAGGTAAATAATGAGACCGAATATGACAACAAAGAGGATAATCGCCCAAACTTCAGGGACATAGATACCCAAAAACTTATCCATTCCGGCAGCAAAAAGCTCTCCTCCACCAGCCGCGTAGGCGACCAACGAGGCGTAGCCAATAAAAAGATAAAGAAGCCAAGCAACGGCTTTACCCAATGGGCCAAGCAAGCGTGAGGCCAACGTGATCACGTGCGCCCCCTCTTCCATCCACAAGTTAGCCTCTGCAAGTAGAAGGGCAGTTGTGGTCATAAAGGCCCAACCCACAAGCATGAGAAAGACGGAGGGAAAAAAGCCCGATATCCCGGTAGCAACAGGCAGAGCCAGCATCCCGCCGCCAATGCACGTTCCCGCTACGAGTAACATAGCCCCTAGAATATTTCCTTTTGACACGCGAAAAAGCTCCTTCAAAGAAAAAGGAACTTATATTAAGGACTTCAATACAAAAAGTAAATCCCGGTGGTGAACGCTTGGGTCCAAAAGCTCGTTTCGTGGGGAGTAGAATCCACATCTATGCTCACCTGATTGCGGGCAAGGAGAATACGAGGCCAAAAGATATATTGATAGCCGGCTGTCACCCAAAAATTAGGCCACAGGCGGAGTTGGAGCTGGGCATTGATTTCGGGCAATACCTCAAAATTTGTGTGCCCATACTTTCCTCGATTGACAACAGCCATCGGCCCATCAATGGTGACATGTTCGACCATATTTCCAAGTCCCACCTTCCCTGTCACAAAAGCCGCCCAACACTGACTGCGTAGCTCACCCACAAATCCAATTAGGCCCGAATAATAGTTATTGGTCGCCTTATATTGATGCGTTTCATCCATTTCCATTGGCCGTCTCAACTGGTCTTCCAGTTGAATAAAGCGAAACCCTCCGAGCAGATCGAACTTAGCACAACAAGAGCCGAGCATCCGATACCGCACGTATGCATCGCCCCCCCAAACCCAGTTGCTTGTCTCCACATGTCCTGCAGGGTCGTTCACCATATTATCCGCAGGGTGAAAGTAAGTCGTTTTCTGCTCTCCAAAGACAAAACCCGTTCCCCCACATCCAATGGAGGGGGTGAGCCAAAGCCCTCCATCAATCCGCCCCCCTGATTTGGGATTGTTACCCACCTCAGCATCGTGTTGCAAATTCCACTGCTCGCGTCTCCATACAAGAAGGTACTCACCACTCCCCCACCAACCTGGTAGCTGAAAGCGACTGCAGTAATTGGGAAGAGCAGCAAAGGCAAGTTCCGGAAACAATAGAAGAATCAGTAATATTTTTTTCATAGTAAGCATAAAATGGTCTCTTCTGTTCCACCGGTGATTTCAACAGAGCGGTTTGGATGAATCAAGAGGTCGCATTCAAGACGCACTCCAAATTCCTCCGGTAAATAAATGCCTGGCTCGATTGAAAAGCACATTCCCGGCAACATCTTTCTATAATCGGAAGTCTCTAAATTGTCCAGATTAGCTCCGGCTCCATGGACACTCGTATCAATATTATGTCCTGTTCTGTGTGTAAAATACGCTCCATATCCCGCTTCAATGATGTGCCCTCGGCAGACGTCATCTACCTCAGCACCATGCACTTTTTCTCCTTTATGCATCCGTGTACGGATACAATGCTCAGCTTTTTTCTGCGCGGCACGGACGATATCAAAAATCTCCTGCTGCCTCGGTGTTGGCTCAGGAGCCGCCACCGCAACACGTGTGATATCAGCATAAATGCCGTGCGTCACATTCTTTTTACACCAAAGATCGATCAAAATAAAATCACCTCGCTGGATCTCGGCTGCACTCTGCTTGGTTGCCATATAGTGAGGAAGAGCCGAGTGTCCATTGACCGCGCAAATCGGGCCATCTTCGGTGATACAGTTTTGAGCAGTAAATTCGCTGAGAATAAATTTTTGCACATCGTATTCGGTGATCCGATTACCTACACGCAGCTGGTCGGCAATGAGATCCCACACACGCACAGCTGTAGTTTGCAAAACGGCTGCTGCCTCTAGATGCGTTTCAATTTGCCGTTCACTCAATACACTTGTAAAGTATTGAAGCAGATCAGCTGAACTGAGCACATCGATCTGAAAGCCACGCACAACCTCAACTGTGCCCGCATCGACCACCGAGATGTTGGGATTAGAATTGCGTGGAGAGTACTCCATTACGATCTGCTTAGCTTCTCCTAATACTACTTGCAGCACTTCTTCTAGCTCAGTCCAAGAGAGATACAAATGAACTTCTCCAGGAAGCATCTTCAAACTCTCCGACTCAATGCGGTGAAGAATCTTCTGTGGTTTCCCCTCTTTGGGAATCCAATAGAAAAAACGACGGGTGATCACCTGGTGAGGAGGAATACCCAGCAATTCCCGCGCAAAGCGGTTGGAACCATGATTGTCGTAAATCAGCCATCCATCGACCTCTTGCTCTTGAAGACGCGCTTGAATCTGCTCAATCTTGTTGTGGAAATCCATAAAGCTCACTATGGCAAATCTTCATACTTTTTTCTAGGAATTAAGTGTCTGAAGCAAGATTGAGGCGGCAATCATGCGTAGCATTAGGGAAGGGTCTTTCAGCCGCTCGATCAAAAAGGGAATCGCCTCCCGATTGCGCACGCGACCAAGTGCCTCTAAAATCTTAATCTGTAAAGAGCGATCTGCTTGAGGGTAAACCGCTAGCAAAGTAGGAAGTGCTGTGGGATCACGCCCCCAAGTGGCCAACACAAGAGCCGCCTCAGCCCGAATCTGTGGATCGGGATCATCCAAGAGCACACGCACGTGCTCAATGGCCGTCTCATCTCCCTCTCCAAGCAAAGTCTCTGCAGCAAGTCCCGTGACTCCCCAGCGCCGCTGCTTGAGAAACGTTTTGATGGCCTCCTCAGCTCCTGGATACTCTAAAATCGCTAGAATGTTCAAAAGCTCCAGACGCACTGTCTGGTTCACCACTTCAGGATAGTTGGGGATAGCGGGCTTATGCGCCAGCGTACTTTTTTGCAAAGTGTGAAAAAGCCCCTCCTCCGTGCGCATCCACTTTTCTTGATGCGTGTGTAAAAACTGATCTAAAACGGCACACGCCTCCATACACGCCTCACGCTGTCCGATTAACGCAAGCGCCAAGTTCACTTGCATATAAGCATCGTCGTATCGATTCAGATAGGTGCGTGCCAATTCTGTTCCGTAAGGACCAGCGGCTCCCAACGCCGAAGCAGCTAACGCCCTTACATCATCATTCTTATGATTCAACCAACGACTAAAAGCCTTCTCACCTTGCTGCGGCTCGGCTAAAATCCATACCCAACTGGCTGTGATGCCCACAGTGGGGTCGCGGGTGTGCTGAGCCATGTGCTTCACCCACTGTGTTGGCTTCACTCTCAGTAAACCAAGTCCTTTTAGAGCCGCCGCTTGAACATCTGGGTGCGTATCATGCACAAGTCGGTGCAAAAAAGGAATCTCTTCAAGGAGCTCACAATGCGCAACCACCTCACATGCCAGCTCCCGCAACGCAGCGCGCCGACTATTGACCAACGCTTCTAGCTCCTCGTGAGATACGGTTTCTCGGAAATGAACGAGAGCTTGAATGGCAATTTTTTTCTCTTTTGCAGCTACTTTAGGGTCACACACGCGCTCCATCAGAGCCGGCATCAAGTCCTCCATACGGAGTTTGGAGATCGCCTTCATGACCTCCAGGCGTACTTCCATCTCTTTTTCATGATGAAATAGCCGCACCATCTCATCGCGTAAGGGGTGGTCACCATAAAAGGAAGCCAGCTGCACTGCAACAGAACGGATATGCGCATTCGAGTGGCGCAATCCCTCCAGCAGAAAAGAGACAGCATGCATATCTTGGGTCAGTGCCGAACCGATCATGCTAATCAGCTGTGAAGCAACGCCTGGAGCGTGAAGCCCCTTGCGCAACATGCCCCAACAGACCTGCTCCAGCGTCTCTTGCTCCGTGGCTTTTTCAGGAAAATGCTCATGAAACTTCTCCCAAAGCTGCACCATCTCTCCTTCTTTACCTGCCGCTGCTAAGCTCTTGAGTGCCCATTGAAAAACACGTGGCTCATCTGGATAGAGAGTGACTGCCGCATCTGCCTCAGCTACAGCTTGCCCCGTATCCCCTATCAACAGGTGCGCTTCAATACGCCGACATGTTGATTCTGACGAAGCCCAGACCGAAAAAGGTAAAATGAAGATGAGTAAAAACTTATGCATGCGCTTTTAACAAAGGGAAGAGCTGTTTAAAGACTCCTGAATCAGCATCCCGAATGCATTCATAGAGAACCGTTTCTGTGCTGCTAATCCGAACACCACAATCCCGCAGCTCTCCCATTGCGGTTGAAAAGTCGTAAAGCGAGCGGCTACTGACAGCGTCATTGAGCACCACAACCTCTTTACCCGCACCAACCAGATCCTTTGCTGTCTGAAGAATACAAATGTGCGCCTCAATGCCAACCAAGATCCACGTCTCAACGCCTATTTTTTCAACAGCTTGCCGCAAATGCTGTTCGTAAAAGCCAGAAAATGCTGTTTTTGCATGGATTTGCTGATCTTCTGGAAGGCGCTCTTTGATCGGCGCTATTGTCTCTCCGAGCTTGCTTGGAGCCTGCTCTGTGACAAATAGTGGAAGGTTCAGCAACCGCGCTCCTTCAAGGGCGAAACAGATCTGCTCTAGAATTTGACCTGAACGGTCGATATGCGGAAAAAGCACCTCCTGCACATCCATTACCCATAAGCCTGCTTTTTCTTTTTCAATCAACATTGTCTATCCCATGGCTCCTAGGGGATGTCCGCCTAGCAAATGAAAATGCAAGTGGAAGACCTCTTGTCCTGAATTTGGACCGTTATTTACCGTCACCCGATAGCCACTCTTATCGACACCAAATTCGATGGCCAGCTTCTGCGCCACACGAAAAACGGCGCCCATTAGAGCAAAATCCTCTTCGACAAGAGAGTTGAGATTCGCAATGGCCTTTCGGGTGATGATAAGCAGGTGAACAGGGGCTTTAGGAAATTTATCTTTGATCGCCACAATCTGCTCATCTTCATACACCTTTTCAGCCGGAAGCTCTCCGTCAATAATTTTCTCAAAAAGTGTCTTCATAAATCGCCTGATTCAATTGTAAAACGTGCTTGAGTGCACAAATCGCATCCTCGCGTGTTTCCCAAACAGAGGTAAACCGTCCCTTGTGGCAAAAGACGGCGCCCTCTATCCCAGAGACTGCCTTGAGCTCCTCACCCAGCAATCCCGCCCAGGCTTCAGGAAGAGGAAGGCGCACCTGCATACGCCTTTCATAGTCAGGAGGAATTCCTCTCAGTTTCCACTGTTCTGCCGCTGGCATCACCACAAAAAGGGCTGAATGACGCGCCCCTCCAAGAGCAAAGAAATTTTCCAACCAAGGAAGTGAGCGATCAAAAAAGAGACAGACCTTATCCTTCTCCATCGCTTTTAAAACAACTTCTCGACACGATAAATTATAACGAAAACGGCTCGACATTCGCTCAATGTGCCCAACAGCAAAATCGAGCGCAGCTAAAAAAGCGCGATCAAGATCTTCAGAAGAGGCGTCGTAGTGGACTGGATTGAAGTTGGCAATGACATGAGAAAAGGTACAAACCCCCAACTCCTGTGTTGAGCGGCCGTTGTCGTGTGCATCAACCCCCAAGACTAGCGAACGATTTAAGTGGCGAAACTCCTCCTCAGGAATGACTTTTTCTGTCCGCAGATAGTCTAAAATCATCCCTGCGCTACTTAATTCACCCTCATAAGAAGCTTGATGATGGTCAAACAACTTCTGGCTAGAGTCATAGATACCTCCCACATCGCACACGTACTCGCACTCAACCAGTTTAGCTGGATCGCGTGTGCGCACAACTTTGTCTATGTCAGCTAAGTCAAAAAGAGCGAGCAAAGCACAAGCTGTCACCTCATCAGCATGAAATGTCCCATCGTGAATTCCTATTGAGCGCGCTTTTTTCAAGAATCTACTTCCAAATTAACCATCTGATTTTACCTAGAAAATAATAATCTGCAAGCATGTAGTTATGAACACCTATATCTCTAAAAGTCCTTTAGAGTAACACAAGATATATAGACAAATCATAAACGTATCCGTTCAGATGGATAGCTAGATAACGGGGATTGTGGCTTTAGGATGAAAAGTAGCTTGGTAGGCTTGTTGAAAGAAAGGTAGGACCTCTCTTCCTTGCTTTTTCAGAGTCATCCAGAGTGAAA
>JAJACP010000028.1 GCA_022601445.1 Chlamydiales bacterium
GATAAACCCGTGCTTTTCTTTTTCTCAATAAAATACTTACTATTAAGAAGGAAGCTCCTGATCGCTTGGCCACGCTAACACGTGTCCTCACGACCAGGGGGGCTGGCCGAAGCTACGCAACGGCTCGCCTCTCTGACGAGGTTACGCAACACACCCGCCATCAGACACTAAAACAACAAGATCTAATAAAAAAAATTATAACAGGAGTGATAATCGTCACAGGTGTCCTTCACTTCATCACAATCATTACCACAGGCAGTGTCGCTGCCTTAGTATCAGCTTTTTCTATCCCATTGCTTTTGGGGTTTGCAAAATCGTGGGTAGATATAGCTAGAGAGGATTTGATGCAAAAGTGTAACATTACACAGGAACCTGCCGAGGCTCGCTATCAACTTAAAGATCTAAGACACGACCTTTTTAACGCCTGCACTTTAACGAATTAATGCCAAATTGCTAGGGCGCTGAGCGTACCAAGTTTTCGGAACAGGTAAAAGTAGAACGGATTATCCCCGGCAAGTCAAGCCTTGATAGGGCCTATACCCTATCAAGCACAAAAACAGAATTAACCAATTGTTTATTATGGGTATACGTTTTTCAAGCTTACAAGAATACCATCAAAATTACATTGCACCCGATCAAGAGCCTTTCACAATCCAGGCAAAGGTTAAGCGCTTTTTTGAAAATAATGGATTATCAAAGATATTAATTCCGATAGGGTTTACCCTGGCCATAATTGCATCTATAGCTTGAGCGGTACATGGACTTCCTCCCCTCAGCATAGAAAGTACATGGGGATCAGTGCAGTTGCTCGGGTTCGTTTTGGGCGTCTCAGGGTTACTTATAGCTACCTCTTACCAAGCATCTCTAATATCTCGACTTAATCGAGTCATTGCTACAGAGCTCAACCATTAATGCTTTCATAAACCTCAGAAAAAGCAAGCGTTCAAGCTTGTCTTCTTCTCATTAAACTTGGCTTTCCTAAGCAGGTGCGTTTTCGCGTATCGCAACAAGATCCTCTGTAAAAAAATCAGCGTTGACGGAAGGGTTGAATTTTAATGACACCTGTTGTAGCTGTGGCAAACGAGCAAGAGCTCCAATCAATGCTTGTGCTCCTTGTTGGCCAACACTACTAAGACGTAAATGTAGGCTTTGAAGGTGAGGAGAAAGCCTTTCAGCAATTGCTTGAGCATCTGCATCACCAAGATCATGATCTACGAGCTCAAGCGCTTTGAGAGAAGAAAAAGCGGGAGCAATGATATGCCCAAATTCTCCTTCAGCATGTTGATTGATCCCAGTCCCTATAAGGAGTAAATGCTCTAAATGTGGCATAGAACGTACCATTTGGACAAGTTTACCCGCATCGATCAAGCTAGAATCGTAGCAAAGACTTAAATCAGAGAGATTGGGATGATTGAATAAAGCATCAGGCAACTCACCCATACTTCCACTTAGTTGAATTCCTGTTAGATCAAGCGAAGCGAGATTGCGAAGCTGAGAAAGAGCGCAAAAAATGGCATGGTTAATACGAGGATGTGAGCGCACTTTGAGATGCGTAAGAGAGGTCTGCCTCTGGATAGCTGTCGATAAGCCTATTAGGGCGCTCTCATCAGCCGTACATAAATGCAGACTCAAATGCTTGAGAGACGAGACTCTTTCAACAACTCCTGTCATTGCTTGAACGGCCTCTGTCGAAAGCGGAATTCCAGTAAGATTTAGATGGGTTAGGGTAGGAATATTTCCAATCGCCTCTATAATAGCAACCACACCCTGAGGATCGTGATTTAGAATATGCGAAGTGGTGAGATCTAGATACTCAAGATTTGTATAACGAGCAAGTACCTGAGCCAGGGCTGGAGAAGAGCTAATATCATAGAGATTATGCGCTAAATTTAGATAGGTGAGATTGGGCATGCGTTGGAGAGCCGGTGCAAGGCTATCTATTCCATAACTATTGAGGTAGTTCCTCTCCAGATTGAGATAAACTAAACTAGTGCATGCTGCAAGTTCATGTGCAAACATCGGCAGACACATCATAGGATTGTTTCTTAGGTCTAAATGAGTCAAGCTTCCTAAACCTCTGTTTCTAAAGAGGCCTGCAAGCTCTCTTGGAATGATACTATTTGACGCTAGAAATAACCTGCGAAGGTTGGGACAATAGAGAGAAAGCATGTCAAAAAGTTCTTCTCTCTCTTGATAACTCCAGTTTTCAAGTTTTCCGTTCAAGTCCAGAGTTTGGATTGACTTCCCACGTAGACAAAGAAGACGGTGTAATTCAAGAGGCGAAATATCTCCAATGGGACAAAATGTTATGGGTTCCAACCGATCAAGCTCTAAAAAATAGCGAGAAACAGCGCGCAGCTCATCTCTATCAGTTTGATTATCAATATAGGAAAGAGTCTGTGCCCAAATTTCATTCGGGACTCGGCTTATAGATTGAAATTCTACAATCTGAATATGAATAGGCTCAGAAGGAAGACCGTGATTTCGGTCATATTCTTGAACAAGTGCTAACCCCTGTTGGTTTAACTCATATCCTTCTACTTCTAAGCCATCGCTAGTAAGAGTAATGTACTCCTGTTGAGACAAACCCAGCTGAACAATTAATGTAATCAGTGCATCCACATTTTCGACCGTACTGTCAATTAATCCAAGGTGCGATTGATCGATATATTCAAGCTTAACACGACCAGGAGGAATAGGTTGCTCGATATAGACGTTGATAAGGTTAGAGGGAAGTAGGCCGTGCACAAAGCAGTAGCGAACCAGGCGAGCGTCCGAGGGTTCAAGCACGTATCCACCCGCAACAACTTCATGCTTTGTGATCAATACACGTTCATAGTTAGACAAACCTAGACGGATGATTAAATCCTGAATCAAATCGACATCAATTTCATTCCTTGCAGCCCCACCAGTTCCTTGTACCTCTAAACAATAGGGATTAAACTGCTTCAAATAGATTCTTGTGATTGATTCTATCTTTACATACTGCTGAGCTCGATAGATAATAGGTAAACATGAAAGCGCAGTCCACGCAGCTCGAGCTTCTATCAGAGCCCAGCTTGAAGGGACAGCAACCCAAACGACTATTGCGCTAAGAGCCACAGCCGTAACTACCGCTATGGTTTTAGCTGTTTCGTTGCATGTAAAACGATCCTTATTAAAAGAAATTCTGTTATTTATAATATTCATATGATAAATTGTAAATTAATACTTTTTTATAAACAATAATAAAACCTATTTAATAAAATTAAAACTATTTATTACTAATGGTAAAACGGCGGTAGTTCGTATTCATACCCATTTTTCGATCTAACCGAAGTTTCAAATCCTCTGTTCCATGAGAAACAAAATCAATAATGCTACCAATACTACCGCTCTGATCTTCACCTCAAAATCCACTTGCATGTCGGATAGACCTCACACTTATAAAGAGCACCAAGAATTTGTAAAGTGTTAAAAAATTGATTGTCAGTTAATTACAATGATCTCGGAGAACAAAAAAAATCTCTAAGCCAATCGGCCGATTTTTTCGAAGCTGCTACGGCTCGTTTGCTGTTACCGACCACCGAGGACGAGCTATTTATCCGATGCAAGACAACTACACAAGCCCTCTATTCCCATGCAGCGGATCCGGAGAACCAAGACTCGGCGCCTATAACAGAGCGTCTATATTGAGCTTGGCTACTACCATTTTGGGGCCTTTGGGTTTAGCTTTAATATGCTGTGGTATTACCTATCATTATTATACCTTCCTGACGCTTGGTATCAATCCAGCACTTGGTTACTCGGGGCTTAGCTTACTGACTATAGCTTCTGTAGCGCTGGTTTTTAGCTTAGTTTGTGGGGAGAAAAGACGAGCGTATCTTGAAGAAGAATTGGATCATGAGGGACTCAAAGGCTACCTCGATCATATTAGAATATGGGCAGGAGACGTGGCTCATAATGAGGACAACTCCTACAGACAAGAGTCCATAGCAAACCATATTCAAAGAGCATTAAACTAGTGTGTAAAAAGACCGGTAGATTGCGAGCCACCTTGTTATTTATATCACACTGGGATCCCCTCTCTGAACATCCACAAAAAAGCCGACCTATTAATCGAAGGACCCTAGTTGATAAAAAAGCCAAAAACACTTAAACTTCTTGTTTTCAATAATTTAAAAAAAGGATTTAGAAATGGCTTCTGCGTCAACACCCGGACAGCTTGTTTCAAGAACTTACCATCCTGCACCTTTAACTCTTTATAATGAACCAGATGAAGTTATGGAAGTGTCTGTTTATCTAAAAAATGGAAGAAAGTACACCTGTTTTCGCACCGTAAGAAGACAAGCTGATGACGATTTTGCTACTCTCTCTTTTATTAAAAGAGTTTTTGCAAGTGTATGCATAGGTGCTGTCTTGGGTAGAATACTAGATCCAGGAAGAGTAGGGGCCTTTTTAGGAGCAGGAATTGGATTCATTCTAAATATCATACATAGTGCCTCTCAATCTAACACCCCACAGACTACACGGGAAAACTAGAACCCATTTAAACTGCCTGTTTCCTAAGCCAAGCGTTGTGGAAGTGCGTGACAGGAAAACGCACTGAGCTACGATTATAACGACGCTCAGGCTCTTCTAAAATAAACTCAGGATGCAAAGAGAGAAACTCCTCAACCGCACAGCTCGGATTGTCCCATGACCAAAACTCTTTTCCACGGGGAACATCGGTAAGAAAACGCTTGAAACCATCCGCAACTACCAGGTAGGAATCGACGGAAACAAGAGGAGAAAAGAGCTCTAACTCTTTTAGAACATGCTCTCTGCTGTGATTCGAATCTAAAATAACCAAAACTGTATCTGAGGAACTGAAGTTGAGCTTAGAGACTAACTCTGGATCGGCAGAACTCCCATCGATGAGCGTAAGGTAGGGAGCCAATGGATGCGCCTCTAGCTGCGCTCGGTTGTGTGGGCGTAGGTCAATATCGATTCCGATGACGCGCCCCTTATTTTGAGCATGACAAAGAGTAGCATAAAAAAGTAGGGACCCTCCCATAGCAACACCTGTTTCTATGATTACATCCGGCTTTAGCTCCCAGATGACCTCTTGAAGGCGAATCAGGTCCTCGGGAAGCTGCAGAGCAGGACGTCCCATCCAAGTAAATGTATAGTGATAATGCGCGTTCCAACCCACTTTTAACCAGGTTGTAGATAGAATTTCAAAAGCCTGGGGTGAATAGAGTGGAAGCTCTTGCTCATCAGTGGTGAGTGTCCGAGCCTCTGTATCGATGGTGTATTTCATGAGCATTTCCTCAATCTACGGTAAACTCTGCACATTGACTTTTTGAAGAGGCAAAAGTATAACAGATCCTCTCCTAAACCGCTAGTATACAAGGAGGCAAAATGGCCGCAGCAGCAGCTGGAATAAGCAATGATTTCAATCACGCCCAGTTCATTCAGAAACTTTTTCCTCGCGCTGATTATCAGGCCAAACAAACTGCGGGTCTTCCTGCTCACTACCTGATTGCATTAGGGCAGTCCTCAGAGAGCATAAAAGAATTCTTATCTAAGAGAATCACAAAAGTAGCAGGTGGGAAAACGGAGAACAGAGATCTAGATAATGCTACCAAAGTACTCATTCTAGATGAAACGCGTGGGGAAATCCTAAACCGAACAAGTGAGGAGAAGTACGGCCTTACAATGGCTCATGTGGCTGTACTTGCCCAAAGAATCGATGTCTTGCGCGATCTGAAAAAACTGGGAGCTGGTCCAAAAAAAGTAGACTATTTAGGCTGGACGCTTGCGCATCACGCCATTGTCATTGCCAATGGTGACACGGATAATGCCATCGTAAAATTTGTTGTGGAGTGGATGGGAGGAGAAGAAGCTGCTGGCGGAATCCGGAATCGGTTCGGAGGATCTTATCGAGATTTTGAAGCACTACTCAAATCTGATTCAACTCTGCCTGATGAGACTCCTGTATGTAAAATCAGGAGGGCTGGAGGAGAGGTCAAAGAGTGTACCGCTCGCCAATTCAAAGAAATAAGCGAGGGCAGAGACTATGTCCCTGCTGCGGTGGTGACACCACGGGGTTTGTATGCGCATTGGACAAGCAAAACATACAACACGTGGGTTTCTATTTACAATGGGCCGCTGACTCCAACGACTGATGCTTACTGCATAGCCGAAACGGAGTCTGTTGGCCACAGCCTCGTTGCAACAGCAGATATAGCCCAGGGTGTGTTTTTAAACGTCTTTTATGGAGGAGAATTCAAACATGAAGAGGGCAAACCGCAGAACGGAGCGCCTGACCGAGTTTATGATCTGAAGACTGTTTCTGCTGAATCGAAGCAGAGCGAGCTGGCAAAAATGAACGCGGGGTTTCCTAATCTCCAATTTGTCACAGTAGCACGCAAAGGAATCCCTCAAGTTGCCTTCCAAACGCTAGTTCCTATCAAGCCGGGCGATCAGCTACTGTGGAACTATGGGGGCGAGTATGGTCTTGATAACACCTTTCCTATGTTCGAACTCAACCCTCAAGCTCTTATCCACTATGTTTTAGAAACCGAACTAGCCGACAAAATAAGCAGTTTTTCCCATCCACAAGATTTTATCAGCTTTTGTCACGGAAATACACGGATTCAATATATTTTGGTCAACCCAACTGCTTGGATCACGCTTTACGAGAATGATTTTATAGATCTAATTAATGTTATTCTTAATGCATTAGGCTTTTTTGCTGGAACGGAGGCAAACGAAAGACGGATCCAGATTATTAAGCTTATTTTAGATATAGATTCTCTCTTGCCTGACGCTGACAAAGTCACTTTTAAAGATATCCTTCAAAGCTGGAACCACTCTTTAGGCACCCCATCTATGGCGACAGCTATCAGTATGCTACGCCATCTATTGAACAATAAGCTCGATCTTGGCAAGGCCATTGACGACACCAATCAGATTGTAAAAATGCTAGGATTCTTTAGATTTCAAGAAGGAGGCTCTACATTTTTAGGTGATAGGGATTATCTGTCTAAATCCAAAGCATATTACGATTCTCTTTCTTGTCAGGAATCTAAAAGTCTGTGCCTGGAAATATTGCAAGCCTATATGGAGCAAGCAGGCGTAGAAGAGCTTGCTGAGCTTCTTACTCATCCATCAGGGCAAACTGACTAATACCACAACTTCTGTTGTTGAAGATTATTCAGCTGAACCTTAACGTATTCTTTAAACTTTTAGAATTGGGTACGTTTTTTCAATTGGTTTGATTGTGAAAAATCCTAGGATACAGATTCTGTTCAATCTTATTTGTATAGCAGCAAATCTCCTCCATGCAAACGAAGGTACGATCGATCCATTTCTGAGCCTGGGAGTCCCAGAAAAAGAAAAGCCACTCTCTCAGCATATTCCCACTTATACGTTTAACGCACTTTCTACGTTTAACCCCTACCTTCCTAAAATCAACGTGATCACAGGTGAATACTGTGAAACAGATTGTGATCTAGTTGTTGCTGGCATTGAGCCGATTTCTTACCGACGCTTTTATGCTCACCTGTCTGGTGATGATTTTGTTTACGGACACTGGCACATTAACACAGAAACGCAAAGCATCTTCAATTTTGACTCCACCAAATATGGGCGAAAGAAAAACACCATCAAAACCCGCTTTGGTAAAGGCGAAGACAACGGAAACTTTTTTCTCTATGAGAGAAATGAAAATAATCACTTTTATTTTGACTCTTCTAAGCACAAATCCTTTACCCATTCCAATCTATCCGGTCAGTCGCATCCACTCAATAGTAAGACAACCTACTCAAGAATAAAGGGAAAAGAAAAGCGCTACACTTACTCCGGCGTGTTGAAAAGTGGTAACGGTAATGAATCCCATTTTACCTCTGACAAGGTCACACTGCTAGAAAATAGAAGCATGAATGACCCCACTCCCTTTCCGCCCTACTTTGCCATGATCAAAGAGGAAAGAAGACCGAATGGCAACATTATTCAGTACGACTACACCGACTACAATGGATACGTCTGCGACATTCACCGGTATATGTTAAAATCCATTACCGTTTACAACTCAAGCCGCACCAAAGTTTTAGGCGCTCTCAACATTCATTACGTCCGTAAAAATAAAATAAACACTAGACCCGTGGAACAAATCCACATTTCTGGAAGTGATGGGAGAAAGGCTTTTCTTTTCCATAAGTTTCGAGTTATCAAGGAGAAAAAGGGCAGCCGAGAGTACGATGCCGTTTTAGACCACGTCCAATCAGCATCAAAACCGGACCAAAACTACAACTACAGATGGGAGGACTTTAAACATTATTTTGACCATCTTTACATGTTCCACATGGGACAGCCTGAAGGGCGCATTTTACAAACAGACTACGATTTAAGTACAAAAAAAGCGATCAGGCAAAACGCTCCTATTGGTCCAAATGGAGAAATGTGCCCAATCGCACAGTATGAATATCACGATCGTCATACGCTTGTTCGGGATGGAGAAAATCAGAAAACCATTTATCGTTTCAACGATGATAAGCGCATTATAGCCGTTGAAAAATACGATGAAGATCATCTTGTTTCTGTGGAAAGAAGTAAATGGAATCCTGTAAATGGAAACTTGATCCGAAAAACAATTGAAGATGATAGTGGCCATACTCTTCGCATTCAAGAGCATGAGTATGATAAAAATCATAATGTCATTTGTCAAAGAATTGGAGACGGAAAGGAGTTTGATTCCATCCATCGCACTTTCTCGAATGATGGCTTCAATCTAATTCTGACAGAATCTGATCGACCAGGTAAGTGCATTTGCTATGCATATGTCCCAGGCACAAACCTTCTCGCATCAGAGATCGTCTATCACCAAAATAAAATTGCCAAGCGAACATTTCATTTCTATGATCATGAGATTTCTTCGGTGCGGATAAAGACGCTTGTTGATGATGGAAAGTCGGAAAATCCTGATGATCTTGAAGGCGTCACATATCGAAAAATCCTAGAGTTTTCTCCTAAAAGGGATCTTCCCTGTGTGGGCTTAACTGCCAAAATAGTGGAAAAAACGCTGGATACCTGTGGTAATGAAGTTTTACTTAAAAAAGTCCACTACACCTACCATCCTTCTGGAAAAGTTGAGCGAGAAGATCACTACGATGCTACAAACAGGCATCGCTACTCATTAATCAACGAATACGATGAAAAAGAGAGAGTAGCCGCCAAAACAGACGCCTTGGGTCACCGCATAACTTTTGAGTATGATCTGAACTTCAACTTGATTACACAAGATGGACCCCGCCCAGATAAACACAAGCAATGGACATATGATCGCATCAATCGACCTATAGAGGAAAAAGAGCGGCAGGCTGATGGTTCCATTCTAACGACTACAAAACAATACGACAGATGCAGCCGGTTGATTGCACAAACAGATGCGTGTGGACACGAGACGCGCTACATCCATAATGGGGTTGGTCAGCTAACAAAAGTGATCTATCCCGATGGGGCTGTGGACCAAAAGGAATATGATGCTCTTGGTCATATGATCAAAGAGACCGATCCAAACGGCTATATTTCGTGTAAAGAATATAATTTTCGTGGTCAACCAACGGCTATTTATCATCCTGATGGGACAGCAGAGTACTTTAAATACAATGAAAATGGCGGCACTTTGGCCTCACATGTTGACGCTAATGCAACCAAAACCGCTTATACTTATGATCTTTTCGACAATCCGATCAAAACTGAAGTTTTTTCTCCAGAAGGCACTCTATTAGCCGTTTCTACCGCATGCTATTCTCCGTTTTGTAAGCTCTCAGAAACAGATCCAGAAGGGAATACAACTCACTACAGCTACGACTTTGCAGGAAGGCTCATTTCTAAAAAAATAGGAGAACGTCTGACAATCTACTCTTACGATGCTCTTGGTAACATGTCCCAAACTTTAGAAGGTCCTGTTAGCACGACTCATCTCTACAATGAGAAAGGAGAGCTGCTTGAAAAGAAAATTGTAGATTGCGACGGTACAGACTATTTCAAAGAAGACTACACGTATGATGAGGATGGCAATCAAATCTCCCTGACAACTTGTATGGGCACGTCTAAAACAACCTACAACGCATGTGGACAAGTCATTCAAAAAACCGATCCATTGGGTCATACAACACTGTTTTCTTACGACTACAGCGATTGTTTTGTTAAAACTACAACCAATCCCAAACAAATTCAAACGATCGAAATTCACGATGCGCGCGGACGTCTAGCCGACCTACAGGTCAGAGATGCTTCGAATGCAACCATTCAAAGAAGAGAGAAAAAATATGACTTGGCAGGCAACCAAACCCACTCTATTGAACATGTTTATGAAGGAACACATCACCTTGATACAATCGTCCATGAATGGGCTTACGGGCCAGCTGGGCGGATCGAAAAGGTGGTTGAAGCGGGCAAAAAAGAGACTGGTTATCTCTATGACAAAGCGGGCCGGCTAAAAACCATCATCAAACCCAAGGGCAATCAAATCCACCACGAATACGATGCTTTTGGAAGGGTCAGCCGCTTTTACGGAGACGGGATTGACTATTCCTATACCTATGATCGAAAAGGGCGCCTGTTAAAAGTGGAAGATCACATTCTTCAATCTACAACAAATAGAGTGTATGATAGTTATGACAATCTAATCGAAGAAACTCTCGCTTCGGGGTTAACCATTCAGAGCCGCTATGATCCGTATGGAAAAAGAATAGCGCTTTACTTGCCCGACCAATCTGAAGTCACCTACACCTATCGAGGCCCCTATCTCTACTCAGTTGCTAGAAAAGGATATATACATCTTTACTCGGAGCGTAATCTTGCTGGAATGCCTACGCAAGCTATTCTTCCCAACGGTTTTGGCACCCTTTCCATCCAGTGGGATCCTCTTCTGCGTTGTGAAGAGTGGAACTCTCCCTACTATGCAGCAAAATGCACCTACGATTCGGTAGGAAATCTCATTGAATATACCTCCACAGACCCTTTAGGAGACGAAAAAAACTTTTACGCGCATGACGACTTAAACCAACTGATTTCTGAGAATAAACAGACATATGGTTACGACTCTCTCTTCAATCGAACCACCAAAAATGAAAACACTTACTCGCTTAATTCACTATGTCAAGTTACCCGTGATGGGGAAAAAGAGTTCACATATGATGAGAATGGAAACCTAATTTCCGACGGAGTGACCATTTATGAGTATGATCTCCTAGATCGTTTAACTACTGTCAAAAAAGGGAGAAATCAAACAACTTACACATACGACGCCTTCAACCGAAGAATAGCTAAAGATAACGCCTTCTATATATGGGATGGTAAGCAAGAGATTGGGATGGTAAAGAGGGGCAAAGTGCGTGAACTGCGCATTTTGGGTGAAGGCTTGGGAGCAGAAATTGGCTCTTCTGTCATTTTTGAGCTTGGAGGGTATACCTACTTTCCGATCCACGACATCCAAGGGTCGCTTGTCACGATGATGTATACAGGCGGGTATCCGTATGGGAGCTACCGTTATACAGCTTTTGGTGAGCAGCTCACAGACGACCGGTATTCTCCTTGGCGTTTTGCAAGTAAGCGTTACGACGAGGAGACAGATTTGATCTACTTTGGGAGACGTTATTACGCTCCCAGCTTAGGGCGTTGGATTACGGCCGATCCTCAAGGATTTGATGATGGACCTAATCTTTATGCGTATGTGCACAATAGTCCATTTACCACGCTTGATCTGCATGGACTTTATTCTTGGAGAAATGCCTGGACCGGAGTGAGAGATTTTGGCATGGGTGCAGGGAAGCATACTTGGGGTATGATTTCAGGCACAGGTCGTGCGGTTGGAAGGATGGGTGAATGGATGGTAGCCGACAGTTTTTATGAAGGGGGTGATCCCTCTTACTTTCATGCGAAGTCTAGAGCATCCTACGACGGGTGGAAAACGACAGGTTCAGCGTTTTATCATCACCCGCTTTCTACGACAGGAGAGATGTTTTTTCCAGGAGTTATGGAAACCTGGCGCAATCCAAGAAGCGCGGAAAACTGGGGAAGAGCTGCTGTTGATGTGGCCTTGATTGGACTAAGCACTACCAAGCTTGGGCAAGCATCTAAAGCAGCCAATACAGGTAGAGTTGGGGGAGAGACTACTAAACTTGGCAGGCTAGACAGAGCGTCAAAAAGATTAGTGAGTCCACGTACTCCAGTAGGGCATAGTGGCAAACACCTAAACATACTCGATGGAACTCATCAACCAAATGCAGTGCGAAATCTGAAATACTCTGGACATGCATTTGACCGAATGCAATCGCAGGGTATCAACCCCACAGTTGTTGAAAATGCTCTTAATTCCGGAATGCGAATCCCAGGGAAGGTGCCCGGTACAATTGTTTATCATGATAAAGTAAATAAGCTAACGGTTGTTACCGACAGTGTATCAGGTCGAGTCATAACCGTAGACTTTGGAATTATTAAACAGTGAGTTAAATTGAATAGTTACAATAAAAGACAGTTAACTATGATGATGGATCGAATTAGAATGTTCGAAAAAAATGAAATCAGCATAGGAAAATTAATAGCCGACCTAAGAGCTCTCTTAGATTGCTTAAATGATATGAATCAAGATTGGATAAATAGGTTCTATTCAGAATGGTTTACCATCGAACAAGTGCATGCAGCAGCATTAGATCGAGGTGGAATTGAAAAGGTAGAAAAGGGCAAAAAACTCATTGATATATCGGTGAAAAATCTCAAAAGCCTTATATCCGAAATATAAAATTAGAAAAAACCTTTCCTTGCCTCCTCTGAGCTAAATTTAAAGCATCCTACGAAGGGTGGAAAACGACAGGTTCAGCGTTTTATCATCACCCGCTTTCTACGACAGGAGAGATGTTTTTCCCAGGAATTATGGAAACCTGGCGCAATCCAAGAAGCGCGGAAAACTGGGGAAGAGCTGCTGTTGATGTGGCCTTGATTGGACTCAGCACTACCAAGCTTGGACAAGCGTCTAGGGCAGCCAATACAGGTAGAGTTGGGGGAGAGGTCGCTGCATTTGGCAAATATAGCAAAAAGTTATCCTTAACTAGAACTTCAATCAAGCAATACCTAAACAATGTAAGTACGGCTGTGTTGAAAAACTCATTCATATATCGGCGAAAAATCTCAAGGACCTCAGGCGAGTACAGAGGTAGCTGTAGTGTTCCCCTATTTTTTGGACAGAAAAATTTCTTATGCAGCTTGACTCAATCGAAATTCTTCGGGAGTTAGG
>JAJACP010000029.1 GCA_022601445.1 Chlamydiales bacterium
GGTATGACAAGCTGGGTGTAGTAGTATGGGAAAGTGTGTGGTAGTATGAGAAAGTGGGTGTGGTAGAGAGCATGATGTCAAGATGGAAACGGCTTTTTGGAGATCGCCTAAAAAGCATTTGTGATCAACGCAGAGAGATTGAAGTCCATCTAAAATCGGTAATGATTAACAAAATGATTGACCAGCTAGCGGCCTGATTTGCTCAGCCACGCTATCGCGTGTCCTCTCAAACAGGTGGGGCTCGCCAAGCTTCGCTAAGGCTCGCCCTGCAGGAGGGGTTACGCAACATACTGTAATCGCGCGCAAAGGGCAGGTAAAATTATTCACGAAGGCGATGAAAAAACTGATCCTTTGCTCTTGGCTGTAAAAATTAAAGAAAAAGCCACTTCGATTGAAAAAGTGGCTTTGGAAAGTGGAAGTTTAAGCAATTGGTTGGTAACAGAGTTGGAGAAAGAGAGCCTTCCGGTAGTATGTGTAGATGCCCGGCATATGGCTGCCGTGCTTTCGACAAATCCCAACAAAAATGATCGGAATGATGCTCGAGGGATAGCTCAAGCTCTGAGAGTCGACTACATTCGTCCTGTAACGATTAAGTCCCAAAAAGATGTCGATGTCAGCATGATGCTGACAGCTCGAAAAATGTTGGTGGGACAGAGAGGAAGCCAGAAAAATAGAACGAAATCAGCCAAAAGCTGATGCAAAGAACAATTGTTCAATAGTCCCAAATACTTGATAGAGACACAACGAAAATCATTACCCACAAATTAAAATTATCTTTAATCTGAAAGATGCAACTGCGTGTCATCCAAGATGGCAAAAACGTCTCAAAAATAGTTTGATTGGGAGCAGGTATGGTGTATGGACGAACAGCTTGAAGAGAATGAAGAAACGCTCATCCAAAAGTTAATGGAGGAATTTCTCATCTACTACGGCGAGAGCAACCCTCCTAATCAATGCCCAGCTCAACGCGGCACCCATCCCAAAACAGTCGCTCTCACACATGCTACCTTCACCATCGCACCCGATCTACCAGAATTCTTACGTGTCGGCTTCTTCAAGCAAGCCAAAAGCTACACAGGACACGTCCGTTTTTCACAAACCTTTGCCCAAGATGATCGTAAAAAAGACAATCGGAGCCTCTCCATCAAACTCTCCCTTCCCCATGATAGCGAGATCGACTTTTTGATGCGGAGCACTCCCACCTTTTACGTACGCACCATCCACGATTTTTACGAGCTCGTGCGCAATCGGCACAAACCCATCCGCTTCTTCTTTCCCTCCTTAAATCCACTCAGATGGCGCTTAAAAGAGCTCTGGCTAATCACCACCCAAAACCGCCGTCACACCAATCTGCTGACTATTCCCTACTATGGAGAGGTTCCTTATCTGTTTGGTCCCGATCAGGCTATGAAGTTTATGGTGGTTCCCTCTCCAGACAATCAAGGGAAACAGGACATCTCTCCCTCCCCTAACTTTTTACATGAAGGGATCCAAGCCTTTCTAAAGCAAAAAGAGGCCCGTTTTGATTTTTTGATTCAGCTAAGAACAGATCCAAAGCGGATGCCCCTTGAGGATGCCACGGTGAAATGGAACGCTCCTTTTTACAAAGTGGCCACTTTAGTGCTTCCCATTCAAGAGATATCAGATGAGCAAGATGAAGAGCTTGCATTTAGTCCGTGGCACACCCTTCCGGAGCATCGTCCATTAGGAGGGATTAATCGGGCGCGCAAGCATCTTTACGACAAAATCTCTCAAGTTCGCCATCAGCGGAATCAAGACAGAGACCAGCACACCTAACTGTAATCGTGAGCCAGTCAACTCATCTTTTTAGGACGTAGTTTAAGGCGCTCTTTCTATTCCAATTCCGTACTGATTTCTTGTTTGCGAGCTTCTTCTCTGCCCACGTTGGCGAGGCACACGCATTAAAGAAGAGGGGGCTTGTTCGATCACTTGCACACCGTACTCTCTCTCTAGCTTGTTACGAATCACCCCTTTTGTTTCCTCTGAACGCTCATTCAGATAGGCCTTTTTCAGCTGTTGAATGTGCTCTCGCTCATCTTGTCTCAACGGACGCGTTTCTTCGAAATCGACTCTCTTGCCGTATATATCCATGCCACTCTGCGTATCTTGAGCGGGCTCTGAACTTTCATGAACTTGGATGTTCCAATACTTTTCAAGCCCTTCACGATACTGCTCCCGGAGCTGCTGAGTAGGAGCTCTCAAATACAAGTTTTCCAGTTGCCTCACTTGCCCTGATACACTCGGACTGGGGTGCTGACCATAGAAATACACGCGCTTCCCATCATTTCTTACCGCTTCACGTTGATAGCCAAGTTGGTTGACTTGTGCAAACAAAGTTAGTGGAACTAACATCAACAACATACACACTATTTTCATAAAAACCCCATTCAAAAAATCTTCCTTTGTTTTATAAAAACCAGTCCTTTAATGCAAGACAGCTCTCTTAATTTGCAATAGGCGCCCAAGGAGCAAAAGCATTCTCTACTGTACGGAGCGAGGGCAACAAATGGGGATAATGACGAAGCAAAACCGAGACCATGGTGTTATTTTCCACCCAGTCGAGCCCAATTTGGGTGTAAACTTTCGCTGTATAATCGTCGGTGAAAAACCGATCGCACTCCAAACGACGTGTGGCCATCAGCACAAAAATCCGAAACGCCGTATCACTAAACCCAAATCCAGGAGGCGCCTTTTCTGCAAAAAGCCCGACCATCAGATCGACCTCATCTACATGAGAATAGATCTCTGCAATTTCGTGTGCCGTCTGAGCATCTCCGCCGGTGAGCTCTTGAAACGTTTTGATGCGCGGCATCCCTAAGCTCTGGCGAAAGGCGTTGTAACGAGGCACTCCCCTCTCTCGATCACGCAAAATCTCCACAGCAGCAAGATCAATATGAGGCGAATAAGGATCGTCAGGATGAAAACGTTGCGGGAACAGAGCACGCAAAAAGTTGGGATAATTATGCAACGTAATCGCACCCGGATGCGCTGTTCCAAAACTATAGAAAAGGTCGGTCATAGAAAAACGACTCTGGATCTTGGCACGTGCCCGCGGTCCGACCATCTCTTCCATGGGAAACGTGCCCAAAGCAGAACCATCCTGGACAGAATGAAACGCAATGTCATCGGGAATGAGGGGGTGGAGGCGATAAACAGAGACAAACTCTTCGGTAAAATGGTAGTCAACGCCGTGAAAGTTGACCTCAGAGCCCATAATCCCTTCAACAGAAGAGCGCTCTTGGAGGATTTTGCTCAGAAGGGTATATCCTTGCTTTCTCAGTCCGCTCCAGTTGAGGTTCATAGCCACTTTCAGTGTGGGTGTATTGAGAATGGCAGTAGTCCACTCAACAGTGTGGATTTTCGCCATCAAAGCAGCATTGGTGAGGCGAGCGGTCTGATAGAGCTCTTCATCAGACCAATCGGGATACTCGACCTTCAGACGCTCGCAAATGGCGTTGTGCTCGCGGGCAAAGAGAGTATGCATTAAGCTCAACCCGACCCACCAGTTATCGCGCATGCCAGTTTGATCAATTCCATCCCGCTCATCGACAGGAAGCAGCTTGTCTTCTGTCAAAGCCAGCTTGCCGTCAACATGAGAGCGGAGGGACTTGACCGTTTCTGGATCATATCCGTAAATCTGACTCCCATCCCACCAGTGGCTCAGATCGTTGAGAAAAACAGGATCCCCTTCAGATGTGGTGGGAGGATCGGCCTTTTTGCTCGATTCAACGGGCATGGGACGCTGAAAGGGCCACTCATCTTTCTCAGGAACAGGAATCTGATGAACGTGTTCAGGATCATGGGTGTGCCGTACCCAGCCGTGCACCTGAAATTGAATCCATGCTGCTGCCAACAAATTGAGCGAGGTAGCGGGAATAAACTCTTTGCGCGCCATGAGCTTGTTACTGATCTCGCGTGGATTGGGATGCATAAAGGTGGGATCATCCCAGTTGACGGGAGCCGCGTGCATATTCCGTCCAAAACAGGTGCCGGCACTCCCCATTTCTGGTTTTTCAAGGCTGTTGTAGCTCCCATCAATGGAGCGTGTGCATGTCTCCTGGGCCGTATGAGGCGGCACTTGCTTGTTAGAGGTGGGGGGATCGATTAAATTGTTCCGTCGCAAACGGCTGCGTAAAAGATAGAGAGCCAAAATAGAAAGATGCAGAGAAAAAGAGTACCACGGACGTCCTTTTCTCTCCAGCCGGCAGACATAAGATTCGAGTTTGTGGGTTAACCACGACCGCATACTCATAAAGCTTTTTCCAGTTGAGAAGGGAGCTGCTCCATGGCACATCGATAGCCTAGATCAATGAGCGCGTCAACCTCCTGCATTTTTAAGACACCAAATTGCTGACTCTCAATTTCAATGAGATAATCGGCATCACTTTTCATCTGCTCTTGATTTTTTTCAGAACTGAACATAAATGAGGTGCGCACGATCTTAAAGATGTTATCGAACTGAAGACGTCTGTGAAGAAGCGCTTGAAAGGCGAGCTTCCATCCTGAAAGCCAAGGATGTTTGATCACTCGATTCTCACTTAAGGGCTCAATGTTGCAATCGACAGCTAAAATCCTTCCCCCACCTAAAAATTGCCGCATGACATCGACGGGCATATTGTTCATCAACGCCCCATCAACCAGCATACTCCTCTCTTTCTTATCGTACATAGGCGGATAAACAGCCGGAATGGAGCTACTCGCCCGAACAGCTTCCCATAGCATCCCTTTTTCGTGCACGTGCAACTCTGAATGGGTTAAATCGGAAGAAACACAGAAGAAAGGGATCTTCAAATCTTCGATGAAGCTGCCGTTGTAAATTTTTTTGTAGAATTCACAGACGTTTTTCCCTTTTAAAAGAGAGACAACAGGAAAAGTATAGTCCGAACTGGTACCGGGAAGCTCTTCCAAATGACACACCTTGATCGACTCTTCCAGCCCCACACAGGCATAAATGCCTCCAATCGCAGCGCCAATACTACATCCACCGACGTAATCAATCGGAATATTTAACTCGTGCAGCGCTTTGATTACACCCATGTGAGTGAATCCACGCATGCCGCCGCCATTGAGAACAAGCCCAAAGGCTGTGCCTCGAATAAAACGGATGACGCGCGCAAAATCTAGATCAGAGCCTAAATGTACGTGATGATAGCGTGTAACAGGGCGTGTTTCCAACCACTGGTGGGCGCCTTGAAGCGTCGGCTCTTCGTCGGGATGCACAAAAATGACTACCGTATTGGGAGTGGAAGGAGCCCGATGCTGGGAATAGAGCGTTTCCTCAATCGGATTCCGGCGCCTTTGCATTTTGATTTCGGCGATAAAGAAAACCGAGTCGGCTTGCCTTAAACACCTGCGGGTCCAATCTGTTAGCTCCGTATCTGTTTCATAGAGAATAAAACGGTATGCACTCTCTAAAGAGGTGAGCCAGTTGTAGATGGCCAGGCTGTCGGGATGGTCGATGGAAACTTGGGCCACCTCACGCCCAAAATGTTGATTGCAAACCTCTTGTGTCACCACAAATGTCGACTCAACTGTGCTCAGCTCTTCGGCAAACCGGTGTAAAAAGGAGCGATGATTGGAGTTGCCTGCAGGAGCGATGGTGATAGTGACGGTGTTTTCTCCCGGCTGGATGGGGTGGTGCTTGCTCACCAGTCGATTGATCGCTGTTTTGGCAATCCGTGCTACTCCATCAGGATGGATCTGCTCAAAATACTGAAACTGCTCATAGTCGAGTTTCAACAAAATGCTATCACGACTTGCAAACACTGTTGCTGTACGTGGCTCACCAGAAAGAAGCGCGATCTCACCTACAACCTCACCCACAGAGACTTCAGCTGTACTCTCTCCATTTTTATAAACTCTTAGGCGACCGTGCCACAAAATATAGAGCGTGCGCTCTGTTTCCCCTTCTTCGATGAGGGGTATCCCCCCTCCCAACCGGACCTGGGTCATGGAACTGACTAAATCGTGCAAAGTGGGGGAGTCGAGCTTTTTAAAAAGATCAAGAGAAGCGAGAAAATGCGCCGCCTCTTCTGGAGCTTCAATCGGTGTTTCTATCATGGCCATAACTCTTGAAGACGCGCATCCCTTCCACATCGATACCGGTAAAAGTTGTACTGAAAGGGGTTTTTCTCTGCATAGTCTTGATGATACTTCTCTGCTGGATAGAACGTGGTTGCTGGTTTAATTGCGACTTTATTCGGATGAATGGAGATCTCTGCTTTGGAGACCTCTGCTTGCTCTTTTTGCTTTTCAGTCAGATAAAAAATCACGGGGCGGTATTGAGGGCCTTGATCACAAAACTGCCCATCATCTCGAGTAGGATCGATATTCTTCCAGTAAAAATCTAAAAGCTCAGAATAGCTCACAACTGCTTCATCGTAAGAGACACGGACCGACTCCACATAGTCTGTTTTTCCACCCGACACCTGAGCATAGGTGGGATTGGGCTCACTGCCTCCACAGTAGCCTGAAACAGCTGAAATCACACCCGGTACCTGCTGAAAATCATGCTCCAAGCACCAAAAGCATCCACCTGCAAAGATCGCGGTCTCAGCAGCGATGAGCGATGAGGCAAAAAAAAGAAATAGGCTTGTCAGAAATCCTGAAACGCGACAACTTAGTTGCATGTGGATCGTTCCTCTTTTCATCACACTCTTCGCTTTTCAACCGCTCATAGCAGATGAGCCTCTCTGTTTCAATGGAAAAAAGTTTATCTTAACCAACAAAGAGTGGAAAGAGCGGCTCACCAAAGAGCAATACAAGATTTTGCGCAAAGGCAAAACTGAGCGGCCGTTTGCCAACCAATACTATGACTCCAAGGAACCTGGACTCTATGTTTGTGCCGGCTGCCACCTTCCTTTGTTCAGCTCAGAGGCCAAATATGACTCGGGAACAGGATGGCCGAGTTTTTGGGAGCCGGTCTGCGCACAAAATGTCTCGACTAAGGAAGATTTCTCCTTCTTCCAAAACCGTGTCGAAGTACTCTGCAATCGATGTGATGGACATTTAGGCCATCTTTTCGATGACGGTCCTCCCCCAACTAATAAACGGTATTGCCTCAATTCAGCCGCCCTTCTTTTTGAACCTGAAAAGAGTATCCATGATGACTCCTTTTTACTGGATTGACGGCTTCCACGATTACGACCGCGCCCTTTTTAAAGGCTGGTTTGACAAATTTAACGCGCATGTTGCACCCATTGCTCATGAGTATGGACTCAACATGACCTATCTCAATATCGTGGACCTGTTTTTCGGCTACACGGATCAACCTCATGTCTATTTCGAAGGTGAAGACCTTTTAGAGCACAAGGCCTATGCCTACATCCCTTACACAAATCCCCACCCACAAACCGAGCAAATTCTTCACTCCCTGGCCCGCATCGTCACGTGCGCCCAAAACTGGAAACTGATCAATCAGCCACTTCATCTTGACCGGAATAAAGAGCATGCCTACCACCTAGCCTCCCTTGTGGGTGCTAAAACCATTCCGAGCTGGCTGGTCCCAGAAAAAACAATGGGACGCGCGCATCTTGCGTTTATGGAAAAGCAAATCGGTCCCTACCCCTACATCTTGAAGCCCACGTCTATGCTCGCGGGACTGGGCGTGATGAAAGTCGAGAGTCGAGAAATGCTCTGCTCGCTTCTTGATCACTGTGCGCAATCAGCACGGACCTATCTGATCCAACCCTTTCTAAAAGGAGCGGCTGATTGCCGAGTCTATTTGGAAAATCACGAGGTCATCGCCTGCCAAAAACGGATACCTCCAGAGGGAGGATATCTGGCCAATATCTCTCAAAGTGGACGTGGTGAAGCGGTGCAAGTAAACGCTAAAATGGAAGCGTTTTCCGTTCAGCTGGCCAAACAGCTCACTCCTGGCTACCTCTGTATCGATTGGCTCGTCACAGACGAGGAGATCTACTTTTCAGAAATTGATTTTGCTGGACTATTTCTAGGACTACCTGAACCCGAGCGCTCTCATGTCATTCACGCCTTTTTTCGCTCTGTTTTAAAGAAGTGAGAGATAGTCACCATACCCCTCCTCTGCCATCCTACTTTCAGGAATAAAGCGAAGAGCCGCAGAATTGATGCAGTAGCGTAAACCTGTAGGACCCGGTCCATCTGGAAAGACATGCCCAAGATGCGCATCACTCTCATGACTCCGCACCTCTGTCCGCTCGACACCCAGCTTGTGATCACTCCGTTCAATGAGGGCATCCGAATCAATAGGACGGGTAAAGCTCGGCCATCCACAACCCGAGTCAAATTTGTCCGCCGAAATAAAGAGCGGCGTGCCCGAGACAATATCAACATAAATCCCCCGCTCTTGCGTCTCCCAATAGACATTTTGGAAGGGAGGCTCTGTTCCCTCTTCTTGCGTCACCTGGTACTGGATTGGCGTCAGGCGGTCTTTTAAGTCACCAGACACCGGTTTACGCTCGGCCCAAATCTCCTGCAAATGTCCCGCATGACTCTGATTATACTGCTGAAAATGGTCTGGCCTCTTTTCACAATACCCTTGATGATAGACCTCAGCTGGATAAAAAATCTCTGCTGGTAAAATAGCAGTGGCCACCGGATCAGCAAAAAGCTCCTGAATCGCTGCCTTAGAGAACTCTGCCTGCTCTTTTTGCAGCGCATCGTGATAGAAAATAGCTGTTTGGTATTGCGTTCCCCGGTCTGCAAACTGCCCTCCCGAATCAAGAGGGTCAATGCGCCGCCAAAAGATCTCTAAAATCTGCAAAAACGTGATCTGCTCAGGATCAAAACGGATCTCCACCGCCTCATAGTGACCCGTCGTTCCCTGGCAAACCTCCTCGTAGGTGGGGTTTGGAATCGAGCCGCCTGTATACCCACTCCGAACCATCTCGACACCCGTTTCGCCGCGAAAGGCCCACTCAATACACCAAAAACAGCCGCCGGCTAGTGTAGCTTTTTTTTCATACATTTTTTACAATGGCACCAATTTAACTTTTTCTCTATCTTATGCATCCACTCTTTTTATTGTTCATTATTCTCCTTGTTCCCCTAAATGCTATTGAGTTTGAAAAACTTAAAAATTTCCCTTTAGGGGATGCACATCTCATTCAAGGTGCCTCAAATCAAGAAGATGTCATCATTTGCTGCCATGGATACGGTGGCGATTGGAAGCTGGCTCATACTCTTTCCAAAGTGGTGCCTTACCACGTCATTGGATTTAATTTTCCTGATTATGGCGATAAAATTGCAGAAAAAACACCAGAAGCCCTCTGTTTTGGAACCCTAAAAGAGCTACAACCTCTCATTAAATTGATGCAAACATGTGCAACAAACGGCTGTGAGCGGATCCACTTGTATGGGTTTTCTGCCGGCGGAGGCGCTGTTGTCAATGCGCTGGCCGTGCTTAACACGGGCCGTCACCCCTCAGTAACCGACACCCAAAGAAAAGCGATTTTGACAGCCGTGGAACAAGGAACCGTTTTACTCGATTGTCCCCTCAAGTCTATTGAAGAAATCATCGAAATTAGAGAAGAGAAAGCCTCCATTAGGACTTTAAGCCAGCAGTATGTCCGCAATCAGCTGGTGCCAATTGACTCCTTAGAATGCTTAAAATCGCTACAGCTAACCGTGCTCCTCCACTTCCAACAACCCGATGCCACGCTGACCAATCGAGATGATGCGCTTTACGCTAATCGTTTGACAACCTCCAACTCTGCCGGACGCACTCTCTACATATGCGGACAAGAAGGCGCCCACCGCCCCTGTCTCCCTTCATTTGCACAAGCCATTAAAAAACTTTGATCACCGGCTCAATGCGGCACAATGGGCACTTGATTTCAGGATGCCACCCAAAAAAATATTATGTACCCAATCCTTCTTCATCCGCTACATAAATCCGCTTCTCAGCGCTTGCTCGACCAGTTGAACACGCATGTTTATGTACGCATTTAACCCCTTTAAATCGGGTCGGTAATTTTTTTTTAAACAGAAATACGGAGTTTTTCTTGCATAAAGTGAATGGTTATGTCAGAATTCTTCAGAAATACCTTCAACTAGGAAGATTACAATGAAACTTTATGTAGGAAATTTGCCTTTCTCTGTGGATGAGCAAGAACTTAAGAATCTATTTGCTGAATACGGCTCTGTAACAAGTGTGCAGCTGATCTCAGATAGAGACACTGGTCGATCTAAAGGTTTTGGATTCGTCGAAATGAGCGACGATGCTGAAGCCCAAAGTGCAATCGACGAGATGAACGGAAAAGATTTCGGCGGCCGTCCGGTCATCGTTAACGAAGCACGTCCACGCGAAAGCCGCGACAACCGTTCATTTGACAAGCGACGTCGCTAATCTTTAGCGCCGCACACTCTATCATACACCCTTATTTTTAAGGAGTGTATGATATGGTGTTCTTTTTATTTTTTGAAATTAAGCGCCGATCTCGAGTAGCTCTAACTCAAACGTTAGGGTCTCGCCTGCTAGTGGGTGGTTTCCATCTAGCTTCACCTTATCCTCAGCAATCTCTAAAACTTTAAAATAGGCTTGAGAACCGTCTGGTTGGGGGATTTCGAACTCAAGACCCACAGTCGGCTCAAAGTCTTCTGGAAACTGTCCCTTATCCACATAAATGACGAGCTCTTCATGTCGGTTTCCAAAACTTTGATCAGGAGGAAGTGTGATGTCTTTTTTATCTCCCTTCTCCATTCCTTCTACAGCATCTTCGATACCAGGCAACAGCACACCGCCACCTAACTCAAATTCGAGAGGCTCCTGCTCATGCGAAGAGGCAAAGACACTGCCCTCTTGCGTTTTTCCTGTAAAATGGACCTTAACTTTATCACCCTTCTTTGCTGGCATGAAACCTTCCCCCTTAAATTTGCGTATTGTTCCATTGTAGCAAAGAATCGAGATCTAATCCAAGCTTTGCACCAATTGAAAAAGATTTCCATCCAAGTCGCTAAAGAGCTGCATTTTAACATGTCCCGGCACTTCTACAACGTCGCCGATTAATTTAATTCCTTGATCTTGAAAGTGTTGAATAGATGTATCGATGTCATCGACAGAAAGTGTGATCACCGCATTTGTGCCCGCTTTAAGATCATCCATAGCGGGATTTTCTTCAGCCAAGCCGATGATGGCTCCTGTATCTTCTTGACCTCCAAGCTCGACCCAGCCGAACTCCTCAGATGAAGAGAGCTCTTTGAGCCCCACTTTCTCAATAAAGAACTGTTTCGCCTGCTTGATGTCTTTGACAACAATCCATGACAAATTTGACGCTTTAACCATAAAAACCTCCGTTTAAAAGGGAGGAGAATAAGGCTTGCCTGGATTGATGGCAAAAGATTGCTGCCTCTTAATCAAAACTTTAGATTAGTGATGTATGATCGATAATCAAAGTCAACAAAAGGAGGTCATTATGGCTTTTTCAGAGATTGCATCTATTTTTTGTACCAAACAACATCAGAGTTATGAAGTTACATTGCAAGGTGGAACCCGTATGCACCAACCAACAAGCGCAACTAAAACGGGTGCTGTGCTTATGGGCGCGGCTGGAGCTCTAGATGCTTTAGCCGCTATTACACTGCTTGTAGTCGGAATTTTGGCGATTATGGGTGTCGTGCCTCTAAGCCCAGCTGTCGCCTACTCACTTATTACCGCTGGCGGAATCAACGCAGCCCTGCTGATTGCTGGTGCAGTTAAGCATGTTCAAATGAAGTGTGCAAAAAATTAAGACTCCTATCATCAGGCGTGTCCTCTTACCAAAGAGGACACGTTTTTTCTTAACCAAATCCTTATAAAACTCTCCCTCTCTTCTTAACAAAAAATTAAACATAATTTTTATTATAGTGTTTATAAATAAAAATAAGATGAAGACATTTATATGTCTTTAATTACCACTGTTTCAAATCTTGTTACTGAAGATTATTACGAGCGTGAAGAGATTTCTGCACCTGGATCAAAACGGACGCAGATCACGTATATGTCCAATACAAAGCGGAGCCGCGCCACGTTTTGTGTAGACTTCCTGATTGGAATCACACTTTTAGCCGCAGGCATAATTGCCCTTCACGTCCCGGGAGGAAACCCAGCAGTGACGTACTCACTTCTAACGGCAGGCGGGCTCTACACAGGAGCCACACTACTTGCAGGCATGCGTACCGCAAAACCGATGCTGTTTATTAAAAAATAAGGAGATAGAGATGGCTTTTATCACATTACTTTCAAATATTGTCTCTGAGAAAAACTTTACTCGAACAGCTACAACGGAAAGCAGGAAAGGAGAAAAACAAATTACGTATACCTAACTTCCAGGGCGCACTCTAACCGCGTATGGTGCTGATGCTCTGATTTCGCTCACCCTTCTGGCTGTAGGGATTCTAGCACTTCATGTCCTCCCCTCCGGTTCCGCGCTCGCTGACACACTATTGACTGTTGGTGTCATGTATCGTGCAGGAACATTTTTGGTTGGAGCTAGAGCGATCAAATCTGTGCTTCTCTCTTAGTGGTTGTGTTGCATAACTTCAGAATAAAGTGAACTTCTTCAAACCCTCATGGAGAGAGCTGTGTTTCTTGTTAATCAC
>JAJACP010000003.1 GCA_022601445.1 Chlamydiales bacterium
GATCTAGCTCTCTCCATGAGGGTTTGAAGAAGTTCACTTTATTCTGAAGTTATGCAACACAACCCGTTTACACTACCTTCGCTCGAGATCTATCAACTAGAGCAAAAAAAAGTTCCTTTTTTCCCGCTTACTGAAGAGCTGGCGTGGCAATAGAAGTTTCATAGAATTTTTGGGGATTTTTGCCCTATTTGGAAGAGCGCGAGCGAAGGCAGTGTAAACGATACGACAAGCGAGCGCTCTTCCAAATAGGGCAAAAAGCCTACAAAAACCCACCAAAGAATAATGGGAAGAATGTCCCCGGCGCGAATCGAACGCACGACCTGTTGCTTAGGAGGCAACCGCTCTATCCTACTGAGCTACGAGGACCAAAGAAGCACTCTACACCATCTCATACTTAATTTTAAGGAAATTATAGACTCTCTCCGCGGGTAAATGCTACACTCCGGCTAATCAACATATTGAGGAGGAGGAGCGCATGACGCAAGCAGATATCGGCCTGATCGGCCTGGCCGTAATGGGACAAAACCTTGTTTTAAACATGAATGATCACGGCTACACAGTTGCCGTCTATAACCGGACCGTTTCCAAAGTAGACGACTTTTTAGCAGGACCAGCAAAAGGAACCCAGGTGATCGGGTGTCACACCTTAAATGCGTTTATTCAAAAGCTCAAGCGTCCCCGTCGTGTCATGCTGATGGTCAAAGCTGGCGATCCTGTAGATGAGTTTATTCAACATTTAGAGCCACTTCTTGAAAAGGAAGATATCATCATCGATGGCGGCAACAGCCACTTCCCTGACACAAGCCGCCGCTGTCAGGAGCTTAAGAGCAAAGGAATCTATTTCATTGGAACCGGGATTTCTGGTGGAGAGGAGGGGGCACGTCATGGCCCTTCTATCATGCCGGGTGGACATCCAGAGGCGTGGCCGCATGTGAAAAAAATATTCCAGGATATTGCAGCTAAAGTGGAAAGTGGTGAACCGTGCTGTGACTGGGTAGGAGATGGAGGTGCCGGTCATTATGTAAAAATGGTGCACAATGGGATTGAGTATGGGGATATTCAGCTGATTTGTGAGGCTTACTCCTTAATGAAGAATGTGCTAGGACTCTCTTCTGATGAGATCGCAGATATCTTTGATGAGTGGAATAAACGGGAACTAGACAGCTACCTGATTGAAATTGCCAGTCAGGTTTTTCGTACAAAAGATGAAGATGGCACGCTACTTCTCGATAAGATTCTCGATGTGGCAGGTCAAAAAGGAACCGGAAAATGGACAGCAATTAACTCCGTTGAAATGGGGCTTCCTGTAACTCTTATTGGAGAGGCTGTGTTTGCACGTTGTCTCTCGGCTTTGAAAGATGAAAGGGTCGCTGCAAGTAAAAAGCTAAAAGGGCCAACAGCGCAATTTACAGGAGATAAAAAAGCTTTTGTGAATGACATTTTCCATGCGCTGTATGCATCTAAAATGATCAGTTATGCGCAAGGCTACATGCTCATGCGTGAGGCGTCGCATGATTACGACTGGCATTTAAACTTTGGCGGTATTGCGCTGATGTGGCGTGGTGGATGCATCATTCGCAGCATTTTCTTGGGTAAAATCAAAGAGGCTTATGACAAGAATCATGATCTGTACAATTTGCTGCTCGATGATTTCTTCTTGGGAGAGATTACAAAGTGCCAAACAGGATGGAGAAATGTTGTGGCGCAGGCAGCTCAGTTAGGAGTGCCGATCCCCTGTTTTAGTACAGCGCTCTCCTTCTACGATGGCTACCGCTCTGAGCGGCTGCCAGCGAATTTGCTGCAGGCGCTCCGTGATTACTTCGGTGCGCATACCTATGAACGCATTGACAAGCCTCGTGGTGAGTTCTTCCATACGAATTGGACCGGAACCGGTGGAAAAGTGAGCGCTTCCTCCTACTCGATATGAGAAACCAGCATCAAAACAAAGGAAATATAGATGAATCTTGTTTTACATCCCTTAGCCTTTTCGATCGTGTCGTTGATCTTTGGGGTTTTAATTTTAGTCTTCCCCAGGCTTCTAAACTACATCGTCGGCATCTATCTTTTGATCATCGGTGTTTTAGGCTTGATTAACTACTTTAGTTGAACCTTTTAGACTGACGATCAGTGACATGATGACCACAATGATCGGAGAGGCAAGGGCTAAACCGAGCCCTCCAATCAACACAAAAAGCAAGATCTGTCCCATAATGGTGAGTGCAGGTGGGATGGAGACGGTTTTTTGTTCGATGAATGGCGTGATCAGGTACCCTTCAGCCACATGCACTCCGATGTAAAGGATGAGCACGTAAAGGGCTGAAAAGGGGCTTTCCGCAAAGGCGATTAATAGAGCCGGAATGGAAGCAAGAATGGGCCCTACGTAGGGAATGAACGTGAGTAATCCAGCTAAAAGGCCTAAGATGAATGCGAGGGGAATATTCAAAAACCAGAGCCCTGCAAAGGTCAAAGTTCCGATTGCGATCATGGAAAGTACTTTTCCTAAAAGCCAAAAGCGGATCGCTTGCCCTATTTTTGTCAGCACCTCTTCAACACGTTGATGGTTTTTGTCAGGAATGATGTAAAGAGCTCCCCTTAAGTAGCGCTGCGGAAGAACGGCTAAGTAAAAACCGACAATTAAAAAAATCACGAAACTGACAATTGAGCCCACAGTTGAGGAAAAGAGGGTGTAGGCTTGGCTCAAAATAGCTTGACTGTTGAATGAAAACTCTTTACGTAACGACTCTCCCGAAATCAATTTGTCACTCAGATAGGGGGCAAAGGTGTCACGAAGATTGAGTGCGGCCTTGGGGAGTTCATTGATAAGCAGCTGAAATTGTCCCGCAATTAAAGGGGAGTAGAGCCAAAAAATGAGAACAAAGATGCCTGTAATGCTGACTAGGGCTACCATGAGCGAGAGTAGGTAGGGAAGGCGGGTTAGCCTTTGGGTCCAGTTTCCAATCGTCGTAAACAAAATACCCAGCAAAATGGTGGCAAAGGCAAGTAAAAAAACGTCGATTGCGGCCCACACCATAAGCGCTCCGATGACAAGGGCAAGGGCGAAAAAGGTATCCTTATAATGTGTTTTCATCTGCTTTTTGGATTCCAAAATTGTTCGATCTCTTCCAGTGTTTTTCCTTTTGTCTCTGGAACCACAAAGTAAATAAAAAGCCAGCAACCGATTGAGATCAATCCATAGAGCCAGAAAGTGTTGGCCTGCCCAAGGGTTTTGATCAGTGTCAGAAATGTGATGGCAACTAGAAGATTGGCGCTCCAGTTGATAAAGGTGGCCACACTCATGGCCTTTCCTCGAACAGAAAGGGGATAGATTTCGGCAATTAGGAGCCAGAAAATAGGACCTAAGCTAATGGCAAAGGAGGCGACATAGAAGATAAGACAGAGGGTGGTGGTCCAGCCCAGTAAGGCCGAAGGACTGGCAAAATAAAAACTTAGGCCTAAAACTCCTAAAGAGAGAATCATTCCTGCAACTCCAATCAATAAAAGAAGACGTCGCCCTAGTCTATCGATTAGCTGAATGGCCACAAGAGTCATCACAAAATTGACAATGCCGATACCGGCTGTGGCTAAAATGGCTGTGACATTTGATTCAAGCCCCGTCATCTTAAAAATGGTCGGCGCGTAGTAGATAATCGTGTTGATGCCGGTGACCTGTTGGAAGAGGGCCAGTGCGATTCCAATCAAGAGGGGAATGGAGAGTTTTTTGACAAATAGCGGCGCTTTTTTCTCTTGTACATGGAGAGTTTGCTGCATTTCGTTGAATTCGAATCGGGCAAGCTCTTCTGGATGGAGAAAAAGCAGGACATTTTCCGCTTTTTTTGCCTCTCCCTTTTGCAGGAGCCATCTTGGAGTTTCGGGGAGAAATAGCATGCCGATTCCTAGCATAACGGAGGGGATGACAGCGATACCGAGCATGTAGCGCCAGAGTTCGTGATGGGCAAAGCTCAAATTGACCAAATAGGCAATGCAGATTCCAGCTGTGATCATCATCTGGTTGAACGAGACAAAAAAGCCCCGTTTGTTTGGAGGAGACATCTCTGCGATGTAGAGAGGGACTGCCATCGAGGCGCCGCCGATTCCGAGTCCTACGATAATTCTTCCCCAGATGATCATGTGGATAGTGGCGGCAAAGGCTGTGAGCAAAGCGCCTAGAGCGAAGAGAAGAGCTGTAAGGATGATGATTTTTTTCCGACCGAAATGGCTCACTCCTTTTCCTGCGAGCAGAGCTCCTACAATGGCGCCGAAGAGAAAAGAGGCAACCACAACCTCTGTTTGTCCATCAGTGAGATGAAACTGGTGGTTGATAAATAAAATGGCGCCTGAGAGAACAGCTACATTGTAGCCGAACAGAAACCCACCCAAAGCAGCAATAGAGGCAATGACATAACTCTTCATACTGCTTATAAGAGCAAGATGAATGCCAAAATCTATAGATTTAGGTTTACGGTGAAGGAGGGGTCGTCGCTGGTAGGAGCCACTTGGGTCCCATCTTGTCCCAGCATATCATCGTAGTCAAATGCATAGCCTTTATAACCCGCTTCATGCATGGCTCGATCGTAAACGTTGTACATTGGACTGCCATCTGAATCAGTCGCTTTATAAAAGAGATCTCTATTGTCTTGAAAGAACTGCTTGCTAATGGGGTTGTCCCAACCCGTGTGGGCATCTTGAGGACGAATCCCAGCATTGAGCATGGCGGCTAAATCGCGCATCAAATCTTTTTGGGTGGAGGTGGTCTCTTTACCCGGGCACCAGTCACCACTCGCCCCAGTAAACCAAGGCATTGAGTTGTCTGAATCTGTAGGTAGGCTGGAAACCAGCTTACCACTTTTATCATAGAAGTTAAACGTTTTGCCGTCCGCAGAAACCTGTCCACGGAGTGTCTCTTGCTTTCCGTTGACTGTCGCTTGTACATAAAGAGAGTGGCCTCCCTTACCTTCCTGGTAGTAGGCGAGAAAGATTTTCTTTAGGTAGTTGTCATAGTAGTGTTTAAACTTGCCTGGAAAGTGTTTAGGAGACATAGCGCGCAACACTTTTCCATCTTTCCCATGAAGATAAAGACCTCCACCACTCCACTTATGGTCAGGAGAGTGGTCATATTGGTTTAACTTATCTTGAAAGTTTTTCAAAAATTGATCGGGATCTCCCCCATAGCCGATTTGGGGCCCTTCACCTTGTTTTGTCTTCATACGCATCTGAACAGAAGGAGGACCAAACGTATCCACGGCCGACACATCAGCATAGATTGTTTTTCCGTCATTTGTGAACTCAATCATGCTCCATTTTGTTTCGTAATCTGGACTGCTGGGATTTTGTGGATCTGGATTTTCGCCGTGAAGCGGCTCACCTTCAGAAAAATACATGCGGCCCGAAATCATCTCAGGTAACTGAATTTTTATCTGATTGCCCTCATGCGGTAAATCAGAAAGGCGGACACAGTATTTAGAAGGATCAGGGGGGTGCTTAGGGTCGTAGTCGTGATATTCAGGATTTCCACTTTTGTCCCACGTCACATAACAAGGCTTATTTGTTTGCGGATCAATACCTTGCACTCGAATATAGACTTTGCTCAAATCCGTGCCGGGAGGCACATTGATCGTGAAAGGAACCACTCCACCTGTTACCATTGCCTCAATGAGCATCCGCTCGATTTTTTCGCCTGGCCATGGGGCATCTGCCTTGTGCACACTATGTTGATAACCTTCACTCACAAAGGCTCCGTTCGGAGAGTGTGCGCATACCGCCTCTCTCACATGCGTAACTAGAGGGTCATCAATTCCTGAGGCTTCTGGTGTGAGCTTAGAAATGGTCTCATGGACGGAAGTGTCCACTTGGTGTTTGTGAGCGTCCATTAGGGCATCAAGCTTCTCAGCACATGCCGTGCTTGTCTCATCTCCATTTAAATAGGCTTGCTGGATTTGAATATATTGCGAACGGGTCTCAGCGGTGAGCTCGGTAAGGTGGTGGTCTAAATGGACAACAGCACCCTCAATATCGGCTTCTTGAACATCCCCCGAAATTCCTCTCTCATGAAGAGCCTCTTTAATGGCTTGTATTTCCGATGCGCTCCTATCTGGGTGCTGGTCCCAATAGTTTTGCCATGAAAAACCTGATTCTGAAGGATTTACGTTGTGAATGTCCATGGGTCGCCCCCGTTTATTCACATAATTATAACAAATTTTTTAATTATTGACTATTCAGATTTAAGCACTTCCATGAAAGCGCTCTGTGGAATAGAGACTTTTCCAATCTCTTTCATCCGTTTTTTCCCTTTTTTTTGCTTCTCCCAGAGCTTGCGTTTCCGCGTAATATCTCCTCCATAGCATTTGGCGGTGACGTTCTTAGAAAGGGCGCTGATGGTTTCACGTGCCACGATTTTGCCACCGATAGCGGCCTGAATGGGGACTTTAAAGAGTTGTTGAGGGATGACTTTTACCAATTTTTCACAAATAGCTCTTCCTTTGGACTCAGCTTTGGAGCGGTGCACCATACAGGAAAAAGCGTCAACAGGCTCTTCATTGACGCGGATTTCAAGCTTGATGATGTCGCCCTTTTTATAGTGATCAAACTCGTAGTCAAAAGAACCATATCCTTTGGTGACAGATTTGAGCTTGTCGTTGAAATCGGTAATGATCTCATTAAGAGGAAGGGCGTAGGAGAGAACTAGCCGTTTGGCATCGAGAGTGTCTGTTTTTAGACACTCACCTCTCTTCTCCATTCCCAAATTCATCACAGCTCCTAGGTAGTCGCTAGGAATCAGGATGTGCGCAACGACCCATGGTTCGTCAACTTTTTCGATCATGGCCGGATCGGGGTAATGGGCAGGATTGTCGACAGTTACAACGGTTCCATCACGAAGAATCACGTGGTAGACAACACTGGGAGCTGTTGTAATCACGCTGATATCAAACTCACGCATGATTCTTTCAAAAATGATTTCAAGGTGTAGCAATCCTAAAAAGCCACAGCGAAATCCAAACCCAAGGGCTGTTGAGCTTTCTTGTTCGACAAACAGAGCTGAATCGTTGAGCTGCAGCTTGGTAAGCGCGTCACGCAGAGCCTCAAAATCGGTCGTGTCTACGGGGTAAATGCCTGCAAAGACGACAGGTCTGATCTCTTTAAAACCGGGAAGAGCTTCGCCAGCCTTTTTCTTCTGGAGGGTAAGGGTATCGCCGATCTTCACATCTTTGACGTTTTTGATGTTCGCAATAAGGTAGCCGACCTCTCCTGGTTGAAGAGAGTCAGTTTTGGTAGCCTTGGGGCGGAATACGCCCACTTCAAGCACATCAAAGGTCTTTCCTGTGGCCATAAAGTAAATGCGCGTGCCAGGACTAATCTCTCCACTGACGATGCGGACATAGACCATGACGCCACGATAGGGGTCGTAGTGGGAGTCAAAAATGAGGCCCCTAAGAATGTCGTCTTCTGGCTCTTTAGGGGGAGGGACATCAGAGATGATTTTGTCCAATATATCTTGAATACCGATTCCTGCTTTTGCAGAGCAGCAGACAGCTCCTGAGGCATCAAGGCCGATGTACTCTTCAATCTGTCTTTTGGTCTCGTCTATATCGGTGGCAGGAAGATCGATTTTGTTGAGGACAGGAATGATTTCAAGATTCCGATCAATGGCCAGATAAACGTTAGCCATGCTCTGTGCTTGTACACCCTGGCTGGCATCGACCACAAGAAGGGCTCCTTCACAGGCGGAGAGCGACCTTGAGACTTCATATGTAAAGTCGACATGGCCGGGGGTATCAATTAAATTGAGCTGATAGATTTCCCCATCAGGAGCGGGGTAGTGCATCGTCACCGGATGCGCTTTGATGGTAATGCCTCTTTCTCTTTCCAAGTCCATTGCATCTAAGAGCTGCTCTTGCATGTCTCTTTGCTCAATTGTTTTGGTGAGCTCTAAAAGGCGATCTGCGATCGTCGATTTCCCGTGGTCAATGTGGGCGATGATCGAGAAATTCCGTATGTTTTGACGCTTGTACATGAATGACTAGAATACTCCTCTGAGGAAAAAAAAAGGAAGCCTAAAAAGGCTCCCTTTTTACCTAGCAGTTGGACCTACTGGAATTTAAGAAGAGGCAACTTCGGCTGTTTGGCCTTCGGTTGCAGGAACTTCTTTCTCTGGTGTCTTAGGAGGCGCTGCAGTCAATGCGTTGAACTGCTTACCTAGCGCACGTGAGGCAATCATCCAGGCAATAATCACAACAGCTAGGATAGCTGCCAAGATCGGTGTGATGGCTCCGATTGTACCAAAGCCAACCAGCAAACCTTGTTGGATTAAAGAGCCTCCTGACTTCCCAAGACGCGCACCCACCACATCAATCGCTGCTTTACCTTTCATCTTCTGCTCTTGATCGAGCGGAATGTAGGCCATCTCTTTGGTTGGATCAAAGAGCGAGTATTTACAGGATTTACTCATGATGTTTTGAATCATCCCGATCACAACAGCAAGCATCAACGGTGTTGTACCGAGTGCCGCAATGACTCCACCTAAGTTGTCGCTGAAGATCACAAGAGAGAAGAAAATTCCCCCTGTGGCCAGTAGAACAACAGGTGTAACAAGAGCGGCTTTCGTCCAGCCAAAGCGACGGATGACGTTACCACCTACAAAGAGCATCATCAAGACGGTGATTGCTCCTGTCATGGTAGAGAAGTAACCCATAAACGTACTGTAGTCGTTTGCATTTGGGTATTGAAGCTTCAGCTGGCTCTTCCAGGTCACCTCAACAATGTTAATGGCAATTCCGTAGCCGATCACGAGGATCGCAAGGCAGAGGATATAGGGAGATTTTGCCAAGTAAAGGAAACTCTCCTTCATGCCCATCTTCGGCTTGCTCTTTTTCTTACTGGCAACAAGTTCGTCAGGATCATAAAAACGAGGATCAGTCAATACTTTACGATTGATCCACCAATAGGTTGCGATAATTGTAATTCCAGCTATGACAACCATACTCATGAGAAGATTGAGAGAGATGCCCCATGCATCGACTCCTTCTGGAACGTGCTTGCGGATGTTGGAGACAAGAACAATCGCAGGTCCTGAGCAGAGAAGAGCGACGTTGGCTCCAATTCCAAACAGGGTATAAAAGCGCTTGGCTTCCCCGACACGCGTGATATCATTAGCAAATCCCCAGAACATAAGAGAGAGCATGACGCTTCCCCAAAGCTCGGCAAGGACGTAGAAAAGAGCGTATGTCCAGTTACGGAAAATGGCAACAAAGCCCATCAAACCTTGCGGTAAGAAAGCTTGTAGTCTGTCAGCTAAATCAGTTGGATGTAAATGCTCTTTGTTTGGATAAAGAACAACTGCAAATAGAGCAAAAAAGATGAGAAATGGGATGGTTATCGCATAAAACAGTCTCTCTTTGCTTAAGATGTTACTGAGCTTTGCGTACACAAGCATAAAGAGCACTGCACACGGAACAACTAGCCATACTTTAATGAATGGAATCGCTTCAGCTCCAGAGCCGGGGGCAGTGACGATAAGGGTGTCCTTTGTATCGCGTAAAATTGTGTAGTTAAAAGAAATACAAAAGAACATCAAGAACATGGGAAGAACTTTTTTTAGCTCGAACGCATGGATCGGCCAAAAAAAGGAACGCAACTTCCCAAACTCTTTATTATCATTCGCCATAAAGTTTCCTCAAAGTTAAATTAAATCATCTCAAGAGGGGAAATTATACCATATCTTGAGCAAAACGCAAGCAAAAAAACCATTACAATCCGACAAGATGTTTGTCAACATCCTCGACGGGTAGGGGGCTAAACTGTGTCTTCGTAGGCCTCGGCCGCTTCGATCGTCTCAATGGTCTCTGAATAGGCATTCCAGAGCTCCTGGTTGATCTTGTTGTCTCGAATTGTACGAATCAGCTCCTTCTTTAGGGTGGGAAGAGAGCGCCTTGGGCTAAAGCGAGAAACGAGGTCGTTATCTCCGACTTGACGGGCCAATTCTAGCACACGCTCAATATCAGTCCTTGTAAAGTTGATAAAATCACGTCTTTTCCGAGAACCACGAGGTGCTCTTGGCTTTGGATCAAGCGCCTGGGGGGCATCAGACTCTATAATGAATTTTTGAAGAAGCGTGAAGAGTTGGTCTGGGTCTGAATTTTTTAGTTTACGCAGCGTAAAGTGATGAATGTAGCCGCCAGCAGGACCAGGTAAATATTTACACAGATCGTTCTCTTTGGTTCCATTTACTTTTTTAATTGCTTTGTCAATGATTTTATCAAGAGCTTCTTTGCTCTTGATTTGTTGTTCTGTCAAGGCCATTTTTTCACCTTCCTTAATTAAATGAATAACTATCTCTGTTCAACATTCCCAAAAGATATGTTGCGGGAGTTTATGGAATGAAATGATTTTCTGCAATATTTCTGTTATTTTTGAATAAAACTTTTCAGAATATGTGGCGTAGCTTACTATTACACATAGTAACATGCCTTTAAAAATACTATCATCAAGTTCAATCGGTGTTGCTGCTGGTAAAGGAGGAGTGGGTAAATCCACTCTGACAGTCCTATTAGCAGGGGCGTTTAAGCGACGGCAGATGCGGGTGGGCATTTTGGATGCCGATCTCTATGGTCCCTCTCTTCGCCACCTCTTGCCCGAAGAGCGTCTTCCTAGGGTCGAAGAGGGAAAGTGGAAACCTGCGCTTTCGCAAGAAATACAGTTGATTTCCATGGCTTATTTTCAGAAAGAGACAGCTGTGCGAGCCCCTATGGCTAACCAAGTATTGGGACAGTTTTTGAACAATGTAGCCTGGGAGAGTGTGGATCAGTTATTGATCGATTTTCCCCCGGGAACCGGAGACATTCCGATGACAGTTGCCCAAGCAGCTCCCCTTGCGGGAGTGATTTTGGTAACAACGCCTCAAGAAATAGCGGTTATGGATGTGAGAAAGAGTCTCGTTTTTTTTCAAAAAATGCGCATTCCTGTTTTAGGGATTGTAGAAAATATGGTGGGCGCGATTTTTGGAGAGGGGGGAGGACTTGCGCTTTCATATGAATTTAGTGTACCCTTCCTAGGCTCGATCCCACTCGACCCTGCTATTCGGAAAGCTGCTGAAAAGGGGACACTTGCAGATCTGGAGTTTGCTGATCCACTGCTGGAAAGAGTGATTCAAACAGGCTCAGATCCGATCAAAGAGATCTCGCTTACAGAGGGAGTTCTCACAATTGAGTGGAAGGAGGGTGAGGCAAGCGTATTAAGAGCAGAGTCTCTCCAAAAGGAGTGTCCCTGCGCGCATTGCAAGGGGGGAGCATCTGCTCTTTCAGATGTGGCATTCCTTAGCCATGATCGAGTTGGACGTTATGGGCTCCGGTTTCGTTTCTCTTCCGGCTGCTCGTATGGAATTTATGATTTTTCACTATTGAAGAGGTTGACATGCGCATCTTGATTTTTATTTGTCTTCTCGCGGTCGGTTGTTCCCAAACCCCATCTTCTGATGCCTCCTGGTTTCAAAAGAGTGAGAAGTTAAAGGTACTAACAACAGTGGCCATGATTAACGATCTTGTGCAAGAGGTAGGAGGCGAGCATGTGCATACCATCTCTTTGATCTGTGGAGAGCTCGATCCACACACCTATGAGCTTGTAAAAGGCGATGATGAGAAGTTTGCCAGAGCCGATCTCATTTTTTACAACGGTTTAGGGTTAGAGCATGGTCTGAGCTTGCGGAAAAACTTAGAAAAGAATCCCAAAGCGGTTGCCGTTGCAGATTCTATCTTAGAGCGGAACCCGAGTGCCATTTTGCGTGTAGATGGCACCTGCGATCCTCATATCTGGATGGATATCTCCCTTTGGATGGAGGTTGTGGAGCCGATTGTTGCAACGCTTTGTGAACATGATCCTGAACATGCTGTCGAATACCGAGAGCGCGCTCATGTTCTACTGGCAAAAATGCGCAGCGCCGATGAGGCTGCTTTTGAACGGTTGCAAGCCATCGCTCCGGAAAAGCGTTATTTGATCACAAGCCATGATGCCTTCAATTATTTTGCACGTCGCTATCTTGCCGATCCGGGTGAAGAGGAGTGGATGAGCCGCTGTGAGGCACCTGAGGGCTTGGCTCCAGAGGCGCAGATGAGCGTCGGAGATGTTCTGGAGATTCTTGCCCACTTACAACGTTATCAAGTCACCGTTCTTTTTCCCGAGTCGAATATGAGTCGAGATGCGCTGAAAAAGATTCTACGGGCAGCCTCAGAGAAGGGAATGTCTGTTCGTCTCTGCTCAGATCCGTTGTATGGAGATTCTATGGGAGCTGCTGCTTCTTACTTAGATATGCTCTCGCATAATGTAGACGTGATTGCAGGAGAATTAGCGCGATGAAAAAGCCCGCCTTTACGGTTCAGCAACTTTCTGTGAACTACGAAAAAAACCCTGTTCTTTGGGATCTTTCTTTTGAAATTCCTCAAGGTAAATTGGTGTCTATTGTGGGTCCCAACGGCGCTGGAAAAAGCACCCTTTTGAAAACCTCGCTTGGCTTGGTCAAGCCAATCTCAGGTCAGGTCACTTTTTTCGGTCAGTCCCTAAAAAAATCAGGGCAGAGGGTTGCGTATGTGCCTCAGCGAGAATCGGTTGATTGGGATTTTCCGATTACTGTATTTGACCTTGTTTTGATGGGGCGTTATGGAGGGCTTGGCCTTTTCAAACACCCTTCTAAAAAAGATCGAGCTGCTGTGCAGCGCTATTTGGAAAAAGTGGGATTGGATGCGCTTGCACATCGGCAAATCAGTCAGTTGTCGGGCGGTCAGCAGCAGCGCGCCTTTTTAGCGCGTGCCCTGATTCAAGAGGCCGACCTTTACCTGATGGATGAGCCATTTATAGGAATCGATGTCGCCTCCACACAGACGATGATCGAAATTCTGCAGGGGCTGCGTGATGAGGGTAAGACCTTGCTCGTAGTTCACCACGACTTAACCACCGTCGGTCAAATTTTCGATTGGGTTGTTTTGCTCAATATCTGTCTTGTGGGATGTGGAAGTGTAGAATCGGTGTTTACCCCCGAGATGATTCAAAAAACGTACGGAAAAGAGACGTTGCTACTCGACGAGGCAACAAAACTCTCTCAGCATAAAAGCAAAGGCTTTGTCACATCATGAACTTCTGGGAATGTTTTACAGATCCGGTTGTGCGCGCCCCGATGATCGGGTCGATGTTGATGTGCTTAGCAGCGGCACTGGTGGGAGTTGTTGTGTTTGTGCGCAAACGCTCTTTGCTGGGGGAGGCACTCTCCCATGCTACATATCCAGGTGTCACAGGCGCGATTCTTTTTGCAGGGATTTTCTCGTTGGATGAGAGCCTTCCAGTTTTGATTTTGTTAGGAGCCGCGCTGCTTGCTTTTGTGGGCTTTTTTTGCATCGATTTTCTCGAACGGAAGCTGAAAATCACAGATGATGCTGCTCTTTGCTTGGTTTTAGCGCTTTTTTTCGGTTTTGGGGTGACCATAGCCAGTTACGTCCAAAACATCTACAGTCCCTTCTACCGCCAAATTCAAGGCTACCTGTATGGGCAGGCGGCGACAATGACAGATCTTCATATTCTCATCTATGGAGTTTTGACGCTGCTTGTTATCAGTGTGATTTTTCTGTTCTACAAAGAGATTTTAGCGCTCGCTTTTGATCGCCCCTTTTGTCAAGCCTCAGGAATGGCCGTGCAGCTTGTACGCGCTCTTTTTACCTGCCTGATTGTCGGCGCTGTTGTAATTGGAATTCGGAGCGTGGGTGTGATTTTGATGTCGGCGATGTTGATCGCTCCTGCAACGGCTGCTAGACAGTTTACCAACCGTCTCTCTCGCATGTTTCTTTTATCGGCTCTATTTGGCCTTTTCAGTGGGTGTGTAGGCACGTATCTATCCATCCTTTTCCCTGGTATCCCGACCGGGCCTGTGATCGTACTTGTAGCGGGCACAATTGCTCTTTACGCGCTCCTGTTTGCTCCAGAGCGTGGCCTTTTGATGCGCTATTGGAGAATCGCGCGTTTCCGCTCTTTGCGCATGCGGGAAAATTTACTCAAATTGATGTGGCATCTCAGCAACAAAGGAGAGACGTCGCTTTCCTTTCATACAGTTGCCCAAGGGCACGGTCTTTCCAAAATTCGTCTTGTGCTGCTTCTTTTCCAACTGCGCTTGGCGGGATGGCTAAAAAAAGTCGATGCTCAGTATCAGCTCACAACACCTGGAATCAAAAGAGGGGGGCGTATTGTGCGTCTCCATCGCCTTTGGGAAGTTTACTTGGTCAATGCGCTTGGGCTTGGAGTTGAGCGGGTTCATAAAAGTGCCGAAGAGATGGAACACATTCTCACACCTGAGCTCGAACGCCAGCTTACGCAGCTTTTAGATGACCCGAAAAAAGATCCTCATGAGCAACCCATTCCCTCTCAAGAGGAGGTAATGAGCCATGGATAATCCCTATTCTGGGCAAGGTTTGATCGGTTTTTTTGGTGTCTTCTTCCATCGGTTATGGGAGTTTGTCACTGGAGCACTCTCTTTTGAGGCTTTAGCGACAGATGAAGTGCAGCTACTTGTTTTAGGGTGTGTCGCTGCATCAGGAGCGCTTGTCGGCACATTTTTAGTTCTCAGACGGATGGTGATGTTGGCCAACGCTCTTTCTCATACCATTTTGCTGGGTATTGTCTCAGCTTACCTAGTGCTTCGCCTTTTTGCCTCCACAGCTGATACTTCAGAACCTCTTTCCATTTCGGTCCTTCTTTTGGCCGCTTTTGCTACGGGCATTGTCACAACTTTTTTGACAGAATTTCTCTCCAAAATCGTAAAATTGCAAGAAGACGCGAGCATTGGCCTTGTTTTTTCCGTTCTTTTTGCATTGGGAATTGTTTTAGTGACATTTTTTTCACGTAACCTACACATGGGAGTTGAGCTGGTCATGGGCAATGCTGACGCCTTGCAGATAGGAGATGTGAGAGATGTTGTGGCACTGCTTGGGATTAATCTTGCCCTTTTTACTCTCTTTTTTCATGGCTTTAAGATCACCTCATTTGATCCTTCCTTGGCCCGGGCCTTTGGGTTTTCGCCTCTATTTTTCAACTATTTGCTGATGGTACAGACATCAGCCACGGCAATTGGAGGGTTTCGAGCCGTAGGAGTCTTGATGATTTTAGCTTTTTTTGTCATTCCCACCTTAACCGCGCGGATGCTCACTAATCGCCTTTCCAGTTTGATTGGAGTGAGTATGGGAATCGGTGTATTGGCCGCTCTTTTTGGCGTTGGATTAGCGCGACATATTCTCACCTACTATGGTGTGGGGCTATCGACAGGAGGTCTTGTCGTCTCCATGCTTGGGTTGATTTATCTTTCTGTCGTTGTCTATACGCAAATTGTTCGTTTTTCTCACCGGCGTAAATTGATTAACATGAATTGACAACAGTCGTCATTCAAGGTATGATCTTGGCCCTTTAGTAAATTCTTTTTTTCATGAAAAAATTAGCCATTCTTGGGAGCACCGGATCGATAGGCACGAGTACATTGCGTATTGTGCAGCACCTTCCCGACTCGTTTTCCGTCAGCGTGCTTGCTGCCCATCAGAATATCGATCTGCTTTCAGACCAGATCAATCTATTTAAGCCCGAATTAGTGGCTGTTTATGACACGCAAAAAGCAGCAGAGTTAAAAACACGTTTTCCCTCTCAAAAAATCGTCTGTGGAGAGGCTGGTTTGCAAGAGGCTGCTGCTCACCCCTCTGTTGACTTCGTTGTGATGGCCATTGTCGGGATGCGCGCCTTACAACCGACACTCTCTGCCATTCAGGCTGGAAAGCCTGTTGGGTTAGCCAGCAAGGAAGTGCTTGTATCTGCGGGAGAACTGATTGGAAAGATGGCACGTAAATATGGTGTGCCTCTCCTGCCCATAGATAGCGAGCATAGCGCCCTTTTTCAATGTTTGGAGGGGAGACAACTCTCTGATGTACGCCGTCTGATTCTCACAGCCTCAGGAGGCCCTTTTCGCTCTCACTCCTCAGAGCAGCTCGCAGCAGTGACTGTTGAAGAGGCACTTGCGCATCCGACGTGGAAGATGGGCCCCAAAGTGACAATTGACTCTTCCACTTTGGTGAATAAGGGGCTAGAGATGATTGAGGCGCGTTGGCTTTTTGATATTCCTCCCGAAAAGATTGAGGTGGTGATTCATCCTCAGAGTATTGTTCACAGCTTTGTAGAATTTATTGATGGATCGATTTTGGCGCAGATGAGCGAGCCCGACATGATCTATCCGATTCAGTACGCCTTGACCTATCCCGGTCGGGCCCCGGGCATGTTCCCTCCTTTTGATTTTGTGAAAAATAGCACATTAGAATTTTATCCCTACTGCAGCGAAAAATTTCCGGCCTTAACTCTAGCTCAAGACTCTCTTCGGACTGGAGGTAGCGTTCCTTGTTACTTGAATGCAGCCAATGAGGTTTTGGTTGCACGTTTTTTACAAAAGGAGATCTCCTGGCAGGGGATTGCGCAAAAACTAGAAAAATTAATCGGTCGACATAAGATAGTCAATCCCCTTACTGTGGAAGAGGTACTAGAGGTCGATCAAGAGGCAAGGCGCGCGGCGCTATTAGCATAGATAGGTTTATATATGACGATTTTGTATTTTGTTTTGGCAGCACTAGCCCTGGGAATCTTGGTGTTTATCCATGAACTGGGGCATTACTTTGCAGCTAAAATGGTGGGAATGACAGTGGAGACCTTTGGAATTGGCTTTGGCCGCCCCATTCTCAAGTGGCGTTGGAATCATGTCGATTGGCAGCTTGGTTGGCTCCCCTTTGGTGGCTTTGTCAAAATCAAAGGGATGGAGTTTGGGAAAAAAGAAAAAGAGAAATACAAAGAGCCCTACGAAATTCCCGACGGTTTTTTTGCTAAAGCGCCCTGGAAACGGATGGTTGTGGCGATTGCCGGTCCTCTTGCCAACTTCATTCTCGCCTTTTTGATTTTTCTTGCCATTTGGGCATTAGGTGGCCGTGAAAAACCTTTCTCTGAGTTTACTCAAATCGTGGGATGGGTCGATCCCCAATCAGAGATCTATGCGCTTGGGCTCCGTCCCGGAGATATGATTACCGAGTACAACGGCAAGCCGTTTACCAACTCTAAAGATCTTCTGTATGCAGCCATGTTGAATGGGAAAGAAGTGACTTTCAAGGGGATGCATGTTGATTATGTAACCGGGGAAAAAACACCTTATTCCTACACAATTGAGAGTTATCCCTCCCCAGCTTCGCTAGATGGTATCATGACTACAGGTGTCACTGCCGGCGCGCGCTATTTAATCTACGATACCCTTCCAGGAGGCGCTCCCAATCCATTGACCGAAGGTTCTCCTATGGATGTAAGTGGAGTGGAATACGGAGATCGACTGGTGTGGGCAGATGGAGAAGTTCTGTTTTCTCTCGATCAGCTCAGCTCTATTCTGAACTCTGAATCCTCACTGGTCACCGTAAAAAGGGGGCAAGAGACATTTTTAAGCAGGCAGCCACGTGCGCTTGCCAGCGATTTAATTCTTCCCCCCTATGTACAAAATGAGTTAATCGATTGGCAATATGAAGCAGAGCTGCAAGGAGTGGGGCAAAATCTTCGCGTACTTCCTTATGTCATTAGTGGAGAGGGATATGTAGAGGCACCACTTGCCTTTATCGAAAAAGAGAGTCAAGTAGAGGCATTTCCACTCCATCCCTATTCGTCCTCTTTGCAGCAACCGCTGGAGCCAGGCGATCGCATCATTGCTGTTGACGGCACTCCGGTTGCCACAGGATATGATATCTTAAAATTAGTGCAGACCCATCAAGTACAGTTGATGGTTGAAAAGAACGTTTCTGCGCACACCTCCATCAGTTGGGAAGGCGAAGACCAAGTTTTTCAGAAAGGGATTCCCTACAGAGAAATTCAACAACTTGCCTCCCGTGTAGGAGTGCGTGATGCCGGTAACCAACTCAACAATTTGGCCTTGCTCAATCCCGTGGAGCCCAAACCACTGGATCAATTTGTGCTTTCTGAAGATGTGCAAGAGCGTCTAAAAAGCCAATTTCAAAAGCAAAAAGAAGAGATTGAGGCCATTCGCGACCAAGAGAAGCGCTCTCAAGCGCTTGACTACTTAGAGCAGAGCCATCAAAAACTGCTTCTAGGGATTTATCTACAAGACCGTCCTGTTCAATACAATCCGAATCCCTTTTCTATGCTGGGAAACACCTTTACAGAGACATGGCAGACCTTAAAAGCGCTCATCTTCGGCTATCTCCATCCCAAGTGGATTAGCGGGCCGTTGGGGATTGTGCAAGTGATTCATCATGGGTGGCAGCTGGGCGTATCAGAGGCCCTCTTTTGGATTGCAGCCATTAGCGTGAACCTAGGCTTTTTGAACCTGCTGCCGATACCGGTTTTAGATGGTGGTTATATCTGTCTTGCTCTGTGGGAAATGGTGACCCGTCGCCGCTTGAAATCCAAGACTATGGAGCGGCTGATTGTGCCGTTTGTTGTTCTTCTCATCGGCTTACTGGTATTCCTCACCTTCCAAGACATCACCCGCCTTTTTTAGGGAGGCTGAATTGATAGCAGAATCAGTTGAGTATGCGATCTCGTAGTTATCTTGGAGAAGCTGATGAGGAACAGATCATTAGACTTAAAAGAGTAGAACCAAGTGTAACACCTGATACGACGGTTACGGTCGTGTTTCCCGTCAAACCTAGAATCGAAACAACTAGACATGCGGCACCGCCTACGGGATTAAAAAAGCTTGAGACAAGAGAAGTAATACTAGCTGCTTGCAAAGATAGTCCCCCAGATAACCCTACAATAGGAACTGCAATAGCTGCTATAGCGATAGCTGCTAGACATCCCACAAAATAAGTACCCGCCATACATTCATTTGTCATATGCTCTACTCCAAATCTTAGCGATCCACAGGCTAACATCAAGGTCAATTTTTGTAAATAATGTGTGCAGAAACGAGCAGGGTTAACGCGTTTTTCAATTGAAACAAATAAAACATTAGATTAAGATTGTGTTTTACTTTCTGTAAGTAATAAATATTTATGGTTTTTTATCCTTTAGTGGATTTAACTTCAGCCAGTGCGTTTGAATCTGCAGAGCATCCTTCATCAGTTGGTAATCGCTATAAAATTGCCGTAACGATGGATAGCGTGGTCGCTATCACTCTGCTTGTTCTGTCTATTCTTGCGATCATATCCTACTTGGGTCCTATCGAGATGCTGATTTCCATGAGCGGTCTCTATCCTGTCGGTGCATACACAATGTTGGGTGTGGCTTGTGGGATGGGTTTAATCGATTTAGCCCTCTATCTGATCAAGAAAAATAGAGACTATCCTCCTATTCCGCCTGCAGGCGGAGTATCACAAGCTTGTCCGCAAACGTATCGTTTTTCTGGAAGAGGATTAAGAGTTTCCTCAGAAGTCCGAGGCTCTGCTGCTCGTCCACCTAATACACGAGAAGCAGCGTCAAGATTTCAATCGCCTTGGGCAAATGGAAAAAGCTTTCCAGCTTATCGAATAGGAGATTTGGGTGAGGATGCTGATCGGGATCCGCTATTTGATTCATTAGAAGCTGTTGATGCTCAACGCTTTGATTCTGTTTCGGATGAGTGGATGCAGCAAGCTAGAAGTCAAGGGCTAGAGTCTGATCTTCTAGAAACTTTTCGACAGTTTCTTCATAACTTAAGTACCCTGTCTATCCAAAGACAAGCTGAGGTATTTTCAGACAAAAGCCGTCAACTGGAGGCCTACAATCAATTTAAAAGAGGCGTTATCCACTTGTTTGATGCCGTTCAGAAAGACTCGAGATCAGGACCAAGTATTATTAGGCAGCTTGTCGTTGCTGTAGGGGAGTGTCCACTAACCTATCACTCTGTGATAGGAACCTCTTTACTCGCTGTTTCTGGTCGAGTAGATGTGTCAGGGACAATTGAAGAGCGGGCTCATCAAGGTGTTCATCAACTCTCTGCCTGTTTTCGTAGAGAAGTGGTGGAGTTCATGGCGACTTATTTGGGGAGAAGAGAGACGCATACGGTTCATAGTATTGTCGCTCTAATAGGTAGAGAGCGTAAAATTCCAGGAGCTCGCTACACGATTCAAGACAGGCAAGCAGATTTAACGGAAGCTGATAAAGGGGAATTACTTCGTGAATTTGATCGACATCACACTGCTGCGGCTTTGATTAATTGGTTTGTTGCTAAAGTTAACGGCAAGAAGGATGGTAAATACTATTTGCATCTCGTGATACCCGAATATATAGCAGCGCATTTTGGTGTCGCTATAGAGCAGGTAAGAGAAGTTGTCTTTGATCAGACCACGTATTTGCTTAGTGAGGACGCTATTATCACAGTTCTTGAGTTAGTGGGTATTTTAAAGATGAGTGGGGTGGTGGATGTTGCCTCTGTTCGCCTACAAAGAGCGCTTTCGTGACGGCTCATCCACCCTCGAAAAGACTTAACAACCAGAGCTTCGGATTTTTCTCCCTCTCCTTCAGGGACTTTACTTGCATCTCTCTTTTTGAGTTTGCAAAGGGCCTATGGCCATTTGCTTTACCCAAAAATCTCAAGACCTGCGTCGCAAACTTCTCTGAACTAGAGGAAGGCAACCCAAAGCTCAGGTTAACGATCTTCTCGACCTGCGAATTTGCGAGCCGTTGCGGCATATTCGATACCGTTTTTGTATCTTTTTAGGATTGATTCCCTTCAAGAGGATCAAAAACTGTTTTTGATCCAAAAACCTGAGAATCTTGCCTCGAGAAACTCCTTTTTTCAAGCCGTTTGCACCAAATAGCAAGGCCGTCAGAGTCCCAATAGAGTATCTTTATGTAGTCACGTCTTTTATTGAGAAACACAAAGTAGTTCCCGGACATCAGTGAATGGGGAAAGGCTTCTTGGATAGCTGAGCTTCACCCCTCAAAGCTTTTACGCATATCCGTGAGGTTTTGATACAGGAAGATGCGCACGTTTCCTAAGAGCGTCAGCATAGCGCTCCTTTGATTGTGATCAAAACTTGGGCAAGAGTTTTGGCATGAACATGCTCATCTATTTCGATTTGGACACCTCTAAACTGACTGAGTAGCTTGGATGCCGTCTTTTCTGGGAGCTCAAGAAAATCTTCTGGTCTCAACGAAAGATGAAACCGCCTTTTCCAGTACAGAAAGGTCTGGTAATTGTGCCCATGGTGAGCAGACCCTTTTCGGCCACTTTCTCCGCTTTTTTCCCATTCAGCTATTTGCTACTTCCAAAATTTTCTCTTGGCTGCAAAATTTTGGACCATTGATTCCTCCTTGTTAAAGAAAAGAACCAAGATATCCCACGGTAAAATCAGAAAAAAGATGGGCTCATTTCCCGCTTACTCATAGTGCTTCAAGAAGTTATGCTGAAAGGAAGCCATGACATCAACAGAAGAATCCTGCAAACAACCCCGGAATTCTGCTTGAAACTATTGACATTTCTATTTACATTCAATCTTCTCTAAACTCAATTGAAGGTTTTACTATGTCGTCTATTGCTGTAACTGATTCTGGGGGTCGACACGTGGGAAATCTTGTGAGTCCTGACATCACAAGATTAAAAGGAACGCCTGCTTATCATGATGTCCGTAGCCAAACAACTCCTCGTGCCTGTCTCCTAACAGGGTGCGCTGTTTTAGCCTATATCACAGCCATCGCTGCGATTCCTCTGGCTGCTGGGGTTGCAAATGCGTGCCAGTGTACGGATCAGCAGGATCAAACGATTGGGTGTGGCGTAGGAGGGCCTAATTATGATTGTCATACACCTTGTTTAGTGTCTCAAGATAACACATTTTTTTCTCTTATTCCTGTTATTGCAACCTATGTAGCTTGTATTTTCGCAATAGGCATTGCAGTCAGCTGTCCACGAGATGAAGTGCATTTAGATGATACACATGGTTACACTTATCGCGTATACTGGGGAAGGAGCAAAACCATAGCCATGTCAGTTTGTCTTGTTGTCCCACCAGTTCTACTAACAGGGATTACTTATGCAGTGTTAAGTACAAGAGAGCATGGTTCTAACATGATCCCTTGCTGACTTTTTTACAAAACTGTAGCTTAAACACGACTTTGTTAATCGATGAGCTTTATTAGATAGAGGCCTATCCTTGGGCGTTTTCATCTAGATGATCATCACTTCGATCGGCTCCTTGTCAGAGAAGGATTTCTCTGCACGTCTTCCCCAAGAGAATCAAGATGCTGCAGCTTTGCTTCCTTAAATCCAATCACCGCGTAGTTTGCGCCATATTCAGCGCGGCGTCGATCATTCCGAGCTGGTAAGTTTCCTCAACGATTTGACATTTTTCATGGGCAGTTCAAAGGCGTCGCCGTTGGGCTGAGGTGACCACTTCAACTCGATTAGTGCTAGTCATACGCCTAGTAATACTCCTATATCTTAGAAGCGAGCCAGGTGGTCCTATCTAAATGGGGGGCACTCCATTTTGTGGATTGCAATCACTGGCCCAAGGTGACTGGATCTGCCAAGAGGCAAGGCATTTGCCAGTAAAAGCTCTGCGCATAGATGGCTTTTAAGATGGCACTTGGCAGTCTATACTGAATAAACTGCTTCATATAGCAGTTAGTAAGAAGCTTATAACTTTTGATCGTCTGCTTGTGGATGGTTCTTTTTCCCCCAGCGAGATTGGGGGAAGCAGAAGTCGAGCACGGGTACAAAGGCAAGGGGTTCACAATTCATTTGATTGCGAGCGAACAAGGGCTCCCTTTAGGTTTAAAAATCACCTCAGCGAAAGGTGATGAACGCAAACAGGTAAAGACTCTAATACAAGAGATAGAGCCACTTTTACCTTCTCATCGGATTGTCTTTCTTGAAGCTGACAAAGGGTGTGATAGCCGAGAGTTCCGAGTGCAGCTACTGATGATGGGAATCTACCCTTTAATTCCCTGTCGAGGAAAGGGCCAAAGAGGGAGCAGGTGGATTAAAAGGATCCGCTAGAGAGTAGAGAGAGCTATTAGCTGGCTAAAAGGATGTTATCGAAGAATAGCTACAAGATGGGAAAGACTTATAGACGCGTATTCTGCAATAGTTCTTGTGGAGCAGTGCTTCTATTGGTGTAGGAAAATAGTGGGATAGTCTCATTAATTCGGATGCTGTGTCGTGCTTTTTGAGTTTCCGAGGATTGCTTGTCCATTTTATCTTTTCAATGTATAATGCCAGCTGATTTTCAAAAAACAATTAAATATTATTTCGTTATTTCCACTTAGTACGGTCCTTTTCCCAAGAGAGCAATTTGGGAACAAACAGACAGCTTTCCACCACTATGTTGCCCATCGTAGCCCGAGTGGCTTTAATAAATGGCTGGGCACGGTCAAAGCTAAATACCCACATCTTCTGGATGCCCGCGATCCTAAGTATGGGCTCACGCCTTTAGCCGTCGCTGTCATGGCAAAAGATCTACCTAAAGCCCAAGCCCTTCATGAGGCAGGAGCTTCTCTTAAAACGCAAGATTGTCGTCAATGGACTTTATTGCACTACGCAGAGTTGCAAAATGATGAGGTAATGGCGAGCTGGCTACGCACACAATGTGTGGCTCTTGAGTGTATGAGAAATGCAGAAGGGCTCACTCCTTTAGGTGTGCGGGCGAGAACATTGATCCCTTGTCCTGAGGGTACTCAAACCGTCTTTGCATACAAAGATTCTGATCACACAGTTAAAGCGGGCACTGCTGCGCAATTTCATGAGATGACGCGCGCGCGTTTTTCTCCACACATTATGATTACACCCATGGGAATGGCTGCTGAGTGGACAGACGCAATTCAGCAAAAAGAGACAGTTGTGAGTCGTGTGCTTGTTCCTCTGTTCGCACGTGCATATAAAAAAGCGTTCGAGAGATTTCAAGTTGCACCTCCTCGTCTTTTTCTCTCTCATTCTTCTTCTATAGGATATGGCCTTCACGCTGGTGAGGCTATCGGAGCTGGAGAGGTGATCACTTATTATGGAGGAGTGATTGACGGGAAAGATAAACGTTCAAGTGGCGTTAATCCATATTTGTGGGTGGAGAAAGTGGATGGCCGATCGGTTCGGAACCTGGGACCCATGGCTAACGACTCGACTCCAAATGCAGAAATTGTGGAACTAGAAAATCGAGCAGGACTTCCCGCTTGCCCGGTGCTCATCGCTTTGGTGCCCATTGGGGCTAATGAGCAGATCGTTGTAGACTATGGAGCGTTTCACCCCGCCAAGCTACAGCACTGTGAATTGAGGCAAGAGGCGCTTGAAACATATTTTCGAGCGCATGCATTACCCGACGTAGCACAACTAGCGGCTAGCAAAGATCCTGGTACTTTTATAGCGCATTTGCTTCCTCAAGCAATGTACAAATATCTTTTATCTACACCTAGTGCTCTCATGCACTTACTTTTAAAGCAGATTGTGACACCTGAGCAGGTGACAGTCAGTACAACTAGACATCTAGATGTGCGAGCGGAAGGCGTTGATACTTTTTACAAGTTAAGTTCAAGGGGTATTTTGGTTAAATTTGCTCAATCGGTGCAACCTCGTGTGGGAGATGAGGTCATCACCGCTTTGCTTAGACTGAACAATGAGGCGCCGTTTATTGCCTCTTTGAAAGTGATGATGTATTTAATTACGTTAAACCAGAATCCATCTGCACTTGAAAATGAACAGATCTTGAGCATGATTCCCCCTATCAAAGTAATGGGAGAAGCTGTTCACACGATTTGTTTAGATGGACGGCAAGGGAGATTTAATGGTGAGGCTTGGCTTTGCTACATGAAGGCTTCAATGCAACTTCCTGAAGCCTCTCTTCCTTACTTCATGTTTTTCATGAAAGATCTAATCTTAGATAGGCACGGTCTTACTCGGCAATCTGAGGTTTTTATTCGACAACTAAGAGAGTGACACAACAAACCCCGCTCGAATGAGCGGGGTTTGTATTCAAACTTATTGCGTATCATCGTCGTCAATCACTTCGACATCAGCCTCTTCAATCGACTCATCTTCGTTCTTAGACTCTGATTTTCACTCAAACCCAAAATTCAGGTTACTATATAGCCATCTGCAGCGGCTCTATATCCCTCTTGTGCTGAGAGGCTTTCCATAGATCGTAGTGCAGCTGTAAGTTTAGCCAGAACATGGGTGTCGTTCCAAGAGCCAACGACAAGTCAATAGCAGTATCTGGCGTAATCCCACGCTTTTCATGAATGATCTCATTCAATTTCGCATAGGTCCATCCTAGATGGCGAGCGAGTTGGGCTTGTGAAATGCCCAAGGGAACAAGAAATTCTTCCCAAAGCATTTCGCCTGGATGTGTAGGCTTTCTATATTTTGGTAACAACATACCCTCTCCTAATGGTAATCTACTATTTCTATATCTTCAGCATTTCCGTCAATCCAAGTAAAAGCAATGCGGTACTGATCATTAATTCGGATGCTATGTTGATGCTTTCTATCCCCGCGCAATTTTTCGAGCTGGTTGCTGGGAGGCACCTTCAAATCTTTCAGTGCTGCTGCAGAACGGATCATGTCAAGCTTACGCCTAGCTACCTTATGCAGATAAGAAGGCAGCAACTTACGTGCATTTTTCGAATTCTTGCCGTCGTAAATATCTCCAGTCGCTCTATTAAGGAAGTTAACTAGCATCTAATATATCATTATATCGAAATTCGATAATGTTAGCAAGGAAAAAAAACCCCGCTCATTCGAGCGGGGTTTGTATTCAAACTTATTGCGTATCATCGTCGTCAATCACTTCGACATCAGCCTCTTCAATCGACTCATCTTCGTTCTTAGACTCCGCTTGAGCAGGACCGGCTCCTGGAGGAGGTGGTGTGGCACCACCTGCAGCCGCTCCAGCCTTCATCGCTTCGCCAATCTTCTGCATGTGCGTATTGAGCTCCTCTTTAGCCGCTTTGATCTTGTCTAGATCTTCGCCCTTCAGAGCTTCACGCACGGCATCAATCCTAGATTGAATGTCACTGGCAACATCAGCCGGAATCTTATCTTTATACTCTGTCAAAGACTTTTCTGCCTGAAAAGCAAGCCCATCCGCTTCGTTGCGGATTTCAACCTGCTCTTTGCGCTGGCGATCCTCTTCTTTGTGCATCTCCGCATCTTTCACCATGCGGTCAATGTCCTCTTCACGCAGCCCCGAAGCGGCTTCAATACGGATTTTTTGCTCTTTTCCGGAAGAGAGATCCTTAGCAGAAACATGCAAAATTCCGTTAGCATCCACATCAAAACTTACCTCAATCTGGGGCATACCGCGTGGAGCTGGAGGGATCTCGGTCAGATCAAACCGGCCAATCTCCTTGTTGTCACGCGCCATGGGACGCTCTCCTTGAAGCACCACAATCGTCACAGCTGGCTGATTGTCGCTAGCTGTCGAAAAGACTTGTTTTTTCTGCGTCGGAATGGTGGTGTTGCGCTCAACAAGTGGAGTCATCACGCCGCCCATTGTTTCAATTCCAAGTGTTAAAGGGATGACATCGAGAAGCAAGATATCTTTTACATCTCCTCCTAACACCCCTCCTTGAATGGAAGCACCAAGAGCAACCACTTCATCTGGATTCACTCCTTTGTGTGGATCGCGTTTGAAGATCTCTTTCACAATCGCTTGAACAGCAGGCATCCGAGACATTCCTCCCACAAGCAGCACATCATCGAGCTGGTCAGGTGTCAGTCCGGCATCTTTTAGAGCTGCGAGGCAAGGCTCACGTGTGCGCTCGATGAGATCGTGGGTTAAAGATTCCAGCTGCGAACGGGTAAGCGTCAGCGCCAAGTGTTTAGGTCCAGTGGCATCCATTGTAATAAACGGCTGGTTGATCTCAGTAGAAGGGACGCCTGAAAGTTCAACTTTTGCTTTTTCTGCTGCATCACGTAGACGTTGCAGCGCCATCTTATCTTTACTGAGATCAATGCCTTGCTCTTTTTGAAACTGGTCGAGCATCCAGTGGATGATGGCATTGTCAAAATCGTCGCCACCAAGGTGGGTATCTCCATTTGTGGAGAGCACTTCAAAAACGCCCTCCCCAATCTCGAGAATGGAGATGTCAAAGGTTCCTCCACCGAGGTCGAAGACAGCTACTTTTTTATCGCCCCCCTTATCCAGACCATAAGCTAATGCTGCTGCGGTCGGCTCGGGAATAATCCGTTTGACATCGAGACCGGCAATGCGGCCCGCATCACGTGTGGAAGCACGCTGTGAGTCGTTGAAGTAAGCAGGAACCGTGATGACGGCTTCTGTGACAGGCTCACCGAGATAGGCCTCAGCTGTCTCTTTCATTTTGACAAGAACTTGCGCGCCAATCTCTTCAGGAGTGAGTTTTTTGCCATCTACTTCAAAAACTGCATCGCCTTTGTCATTGGCAGTTACTGTGAAAGGAACCGTTTTGATCTCTGACTCAACCTCATCATATTTTCGTCCAATGAAGCGCTTGGTTGAACAAAGTGTACGATCTGGATTGGTGACGGCCTGCCGCTTGGCAGGGATTCCGACTAACCGCTCATCTCCTTTGTAAGCGACAATAGAGGGTGTGGTGCGCCCTCCCTCTGCAGAGGCGATTACTTTTCCTTGGCCCCCTTCCATCACCGCAACGCAGGAGTTGGTGGTTCCAAGGTCAATACCGATGATTTTACCTTTTTTTTGTTCCGTCATAACTCTATCCTTCTTGTTTTTCTTCTGAATTGTTTTCTCCAGGAGCTTTCGCGACATTTACGCGTGCTACACGGATGGGACGCTCTCCCATCTTATAGCCGCGCACAAGCTCTTCAACGACCACTCCTGGTGCATAATCTGTTGTTTCCACCATCTCCACCGCTTCGTGGAGGTGGGGATCAAAAACCTTTCCAACCGAGTGGTACTCTTCGACACCATGGTTGTTGAGGATCTGTTTAAATTGGTTTAGAAGCATCTCAAATCCAACTGCCCACGTACGTACCTCATCGGACATGCTTTCAGCAAAATGCAGCGCCTTTTCAAGATTATCGAGGGGATGCAGAAACTCGACAAGAATTCCTTCGATGGCATACTTCATCGTGTCCTGCCGCTCTTTTTGCATCCGTTTACGCGCATTTTCTGATTCGGCAAGCACGCGCAGATATTTATCTTGAGCCTCTTTTAGACTCTCTTTTAGCTGCTCGACCTCATCGATTTCAGTCGGATTTTCTTCTTCTTCGGACATGATCACTCCTTAATTTCTAGTAGGTGTTGGGCAGCTTGATCGATTTGGGTATATGGACTTGTGCTGCGTGGCTGACGGAAAGAGAGTTTAAACTTGACGAGACTTTTCGTCAGGGATTTACTTAAGCCGTCTGCAAAAAACTGCAAGGTGGCAAACAAAGAGCGATAGTGCATCCGGCAGGGGCCTAGAATTCCAATGGCGCCTGCCGCTGTTTGGCCCACATGGTAGGGGACTGCAATCACGGAGCACCCTTGAGCAGCTGAGGCGTAGGGAGCTAGATCGCTTCCGATCCAATATCTCAAAGAGCCCTCGCGCACGCAATCATTCAGGAGCAGCCGCATATGCGCAGGATTTTCAAATAAAGAAAGGCCCGTTGCCAGAGCAACTGGATCATTAAATTCAGGATAGGAGAGAAGAGTGGAAAATCCGGTGCGGTAGACATCTTCATCACTGAAATTGGAGTAGCGTACTAAATAGCGCACCATGATTTCATTGTAGAAATACTGAGCGAGTGTCTGCTCATCAGGTGTGAGGTTTTCAGGCTTTTCGCCCCCTTTAATCCGCCACTGAATGTGCGATTCGATTCTTTTTAACGAAAACGCACTCAGCTTTTGATCGATTGGGAGCACTTCCGTGAAGATTTGACCAAAATCGGTGACCATCACACATAAAAGACGGTCCGGATCAATTCCCACCAGCTTGATATCTAAGATAAAATCGTGATCAAAGCGGACGGAAGTCAGAAAAACGGCATATTCTGTTAAAGCGCTGAGTTTTTCTGCGCTCTTTTGGAGGTAGCGCGCTAAATTGCGCGATTCGCCCAGCTCTAGATCTGCCAGCTTCTCCTCAATCCCGGGTTCCGGTTGAGGCGAAGAGAGCGCGTGCGCCGCATAGAGACGAAACGCTTCATTGGTCGGAATGCGCCCTCCTGAGGAGTGGGGTTGCTGAAGAAAGCCCTGTTTCTCCAACTCTACGAAATAGTTACGAATCGTTGCCGAGCTTAGGCCCTGAAATCCGTGCTCTTTGAGCGTGTTGGAGCCAATTGGCTTGTTCGTCTCTAAATAGAGCTCCACAAGGCCAAGTAAAACCTGATGCGCACGACTCTCTTTTTTTGATGGTTTCTTCATTTGCCGGCTATTATACCCATAACCCTCTCGAGAATCAAGCTTTTTTAGCACTCTACGCTAATGAGTGCTGGTTATTGTGTAAAGCTTTAATAAATAGTGATTTAAATATTAAAAAATGGTATAATATATCTTCAACAAGGAGATTAGACCATGGCTGTTCCAGGTATTTCGCCACAGGTTATTTCACAGGCATTTCTCCAGGATTCTCCTCATACGGAGAGTAGAGAGGCGGATCACGCCTATTTTCTGGTGATGCTGCACTTTTTGAATCAGATTCACAAGTCGATCCGTTCATCTTGGGAGAGCGTTCGCGAGAGTCGGGTGGGGCACCGGAAGCGCCATGATGAGACGACGCGGTCTCGAGGGATTCAGGCTCAACAGACGGAGATTTCTCGACGTGAAGGTCAGCGTCGTCATGTCGATGCGCGTATGGTGGAGACTGAGGAGGACACGCCTCTTCACGCGGGGAGACGTCACCTTGCTAAGCGCCGCTTCCACGGGGGTGGTTACACCCAGGATGGCCACCGCCAGCTTAATCTTCCTGTTTAAGCCGACTCATTTACTCATTTACTCATTATTGTTATAGCGAAGAATAAGAGAGGTAGACTTATGAAAGACACCGTGCGTTTAAATTTCGAGTTTCCGCGAGAGGAGTATCCTTATCTTAAAATGCTTTGTGCCCAAAGGGGTGTTTCATTCAAAGAATTTGCGACTGAATTGCTTCTGCACGCCCTAGATGAATATGAAGATGAGCAGCTAGCTAAAAAGGCAAATGAGAGATTGAAAGAGATAAAGGAGGAAGAGATGATCTCCTGGGATGAAATGCGTCGTGCTGCTGGATGGGATGATGATCAAACTGTATAAGATTCATTTTCATAAACACTGTCTAAAAGAACTGGAAAAAATTGCCCCTCCTTTCCGAAAGAGTATCAGTAGAAAAATTGAGGCCTTATCCGACGATCCTAGACCAAATGGGTGTAAAAAACTGAAGGGTTCAGATAAAGAGGCACTCTATCGTATTCATGCGGGTGATTACCGTGCGGTCTATACAATTCAAGACGAAGCGCTTGTTGTGCTTGTCGTTCAAGTTGGACACCGCAGAGACGTTTATAGCAGATAGCGCACGCTTTTAGCTAAAACACTAGTATCCACTAGCTCCGCCGCCACCTTGCCCTTGCAGGTCTAAGGGCCTGGGAGGAGAAGGGGGAAGGACAGGATGATTTTCCTCATTTTGTTCAACTATGTCCTGCATTAGATGACAAATGATGTACAATTTGTTTAAGGGATAATTGCTGGCATTTTGTACGTCTGCATTTCCGGGGGCCATTGTGTGATAGGCAATGAAAAGTATAATAGTTAACTTGTCATCCAATGTCCCGTCTTTTATTAGACGGGCTGAGTTTTCGATTTTGTGAGATAAAATGCTGATAGTACTTGCACATAACCGATTTTCCCATCTTAGCGGCCAGTTAGGCAATGAGTCTAGATCACTTAAAACCTGCTGCGCAACGGCAGCGGTGCGTGTGTATAAATCTCCAAATTCTATAGGTCCAACAGTTTGGCGCTCAGAGTGCACACGGTATTCGTTAGCAAGACGATCAAGCTCTGGCTCTAAAGCATAGAGCGAAGCAGCAGCAGCAACAGCAGCAGGTGGAGTATTACCATTTGAAATAGCCATATTTAATCTTCAACTTGTTTTTTCGAAGTAAGATAATAAAAGTTCTGTAAATTACTGACAACCAGTAAATAAAATTTATTGGCGGCTTCGGCCTACCGCATAACATCATGGATGGTTCCGAAGACGATTGCTACCAAGCGCGTAATGATAGTGGCGTCGGAGCGACCACCACTCCGATCCTGCTCAAAGGCTTGCCATTCTTGGAGGCTAGGAGCGGGTCTCTCAGGGTCATCTGGGTCTCTACTGCGTGCCATCACCTCTGAGATGTTTTCGTATCTTTTCTGTGCCATCGAAGACTCCTTCTTTTCAAAGGGGAATTTTATACCAAAGACTCAAAGAATGTTAACCGGAAAAAAAGCATGATCAAAGATCGACTTTTTCAATGATCCCAGATTGTGCTGTCATTATAAACTCTCCTGGACAGGCCGTCCTTTGTAGGCGATCTCATCGCGGATTTTTTCAGGGGTTGTGATCTGTTTGTAAGAAAGACGACCCGCTGCAGGCAAGGCGCCATTCACAAATAGTGCAAGCCTTCTTGGATTCTCTTTGCCTAAAAACTCCTTCGAATACGCCAGAAACTCTTCATAGGTTAAAGAGCTAATCGCAGCCTTTTTCTTCTCGAGCCAATCAAAATCGGCATCATAGTCAAAGGCCATCATATGCAAAAGCGCGCCCATTTTAGGTAGGGTTTCTGCTGGATGGTCGAGCTTGTCGACCAGCGCCGTTTGAATCGCCTCAAATCGCGCGCGCGGAATGACGCTCTCTTCTAAATGCTGCACACTGTTTTCTAAAAAGAGCTCAAAACGGGCGAGTAAATCGCGCGTGTCGTGTGAGCTCGATTGAATAGCAAAAAAGGCATACAGATGGCGCTCTAACTCTTGCGCCCAGTTGGCTACCAGATAAGCAGTCTGTTGCTTGGTGCGCAGCTCACTGAAAAAGGGCTCTTCCAATCCCTTGGCTAAAATTTCTTGCGCGGCCCGCCGAGGAAAGGTGAACTCTCCGCAATCGGCTGTTAAGATCAACGCATTGGCAGGATGCTCACTCTTGATCGCTAGATAGGAGGGACGATCGCGCCCTGGAAGGGTAGCCAGCTCTTTATGGGGATGGCGGTTGGGAGGGAAGGGGGCATGCGCAATGGTCTGCTGAAACGATTCCCAAACTTTCGAGGTGTCGCCATTTCCATAGAGCATCCCCTCAATGTAGGAGGTGTTGAAAAGGGAGTGATTGAACGTGTTGAATTGCTTAAATGTCGTGCGGTTAAATAATGCGCTCCGCTCACTCATTCCTGCGTACTCTTTATAGAGAATGCTCCATAGCTGCTCGCTTCCTTGCTTAATCGGGGAGACGTTGGCTTGGTTGAAGGTGGCTCTGGCCAGCTGAGCGCGATAAAGCGCAAACTGTGCGGCAGTCGGATGCGTGTTGTGCATAGTGGTCAAAATCGTTTTCAAAAACGCATCTGCTTTATCTTGATACCCTGTCAGGGTAAGCACTAAACCGGTTTGCGTGCTTTTTAACGAATAGGAGAGGCCAGCCATCATGGCTTCATAAGCAGTGGCGTTGAGCTTCTCATTGACGGCGTGACAATAGAGATCAGCGAGAGCGAGGCTTTTAGGGTCTGCAGGCGTAATTAAGGGAGTCTTGATGGTGAAGGTCCAGGTCACCTCAGGAACTAGATAACGTTCGTCTCCGCACGCATACATTTTTCCTAGTGGGGAGTCTACAATGAGGGTGGGGTGGGGAAGTCTTTTTACATCTGTCTGTGTTCCGCTGACGTTCAAGGTTTGAGGCAAGAAAGGGTTGGGACGGGGAATCGACATGTGGAAATGGGGCTGAGCCTGCGCCCACTGATCGAGTTTTTCTGCGGTGATGGTACGCAAGGTGTAGTCGACTCCCAACCACTTCTCTTTAGCTGTTGGCTTAAGCTGGGAGAGTTGAGGCGGTGCTACCAGGGTGAATTGGCAGGTGTGTGGAGTCATGCAAGCCAATAGCTCGTGCACCTTTTCGGGGGCGTACTGAGACGGAATTAGAGTTTGTCTTGGAAAGGTTTCGATTGGCTCATCGACTAGTTGAACCACAAGATTGGTCACAAGCTCAAAGACGCCCTCACGGGACTGGAAACGGTATTTGAGCTCCTCTAGATCGGCGATTTCATCGTACACGTAGCGAGGGATTCCACTTTTGCGGAGGGTGGCAATGGCTTCAAAACACCGCTCGATCACGGTTTCATATTTTTTGACCCCTTCCTCTGTCAGGTGGACGGAGAGAGTGAAGAGGCTCTGGTCTTTTCCGGCACGGTGAGAGCCTGTGCTCACCGATTCAGCTAGATTTTCCCGCTTGAGTTGAGCAAGTAAACTAGTCGCTCCTTCATGCCCAAGAACATGGCTGACCAGTTTGTCAGCGTGAGTCTGCTTATCTGTTCCAAAAAAACGAGGAAGCTCCCAGTTGAGCTCTAAAACTTGTAAATCTTGGACAGGAGCAATGGCGATCATCTGATCACAGTTCTCAGAGCAGTGTATAGAAGCGGAACAAGGAACTGGGGCATGCTCTGTACTCTTGACTTCAGAAAAAACTGAGACGACTTCTTCTTCTAGAGCATCTAAATCTTGAGAGGAGTAGACAACAAGGTGCATCAGATGAGAGCTATAGTGCGCCCGGTACCACTCTTTCAGTTCATCTTGAGAAATCTGCGCCAATGTATCACTGTTTCCAATACAAAATCTGTGAAAGGGGTGGTCTTGGTTGGCAAGAGCCTTTTTCACATAATGCACACGCCACGGATCAAGAGGAACATCTTTGCAAAACTCTTGGTGGATCGCCTTACACTCGCGGTCCACTCCTGAAGGACTAAAGAGGGGAGCGACAAAAAACTGGCCAAATCGATCGAGCGCCTCGGTAAAGCCGTTGTTATTCACTGAGAACATATAGACGGTGCGGTCGGCCATGGTAAAGGCGTTGCGCGAGCCGCCATGCTCATCTAAATAGCGTGTATATCCCTCTTCTTCTGGATACTTCTCTGTACCCAAAAAGAGCAAGTGTTCAACAAAGTGCGCCATGCCAGGACGGTCGCTTGGATCATCCCAGCTCCCCACAGCCGCAGCTAGGGCTGCACCCGATTGATTGGTGTCGGGATCAGAGATTAAAACAGCCTCTAAGCCATTTTCGAGGCGTATTTTGCGCACCTCTCTTTTGGCAAGGGAGGGCGTCTCTATTTTTAGGTTAGATCGATCTTCAATCACCTCATGACAAAATCCTGTGGTGAGAAGAAGAGTGGCTACGAGAATTTTATTCATGAATCGAGTCCTTGCTTGATGAGTGCGTAATCTTTTTTGACCAGATTCCAGACGTGTACAGCACGCGCGCTCCGTTTGGCATGCCTATCCTGAATATCTGAGCCGGGAAATTGCTCCATGTCAATCTCATCTCCAAAAGAGAAAAGAATGCCTTCGCGCTTGGTTGTGCGCTCTTCACCTAATTCTGTCTCAATAGTTTGTGGAGGAGGGAGGATGTCATATGTCGCAAGCGCCAGTGGGTAAAAGTGGGCAGGTTTTTTCGATTGTTTAGTGATGAGACGAAACATCTCAATGCTATCGGGATCAAAAGGAGCGACAACAACCTCGCCTTCTGTATTGGGACGATCTCTCCCTCCACTGGGGGCCACATAGACACATTTGCCCCCTTTTGCGAAGAGTTCTTTGAGCCTACGCATCGCTTTTTGGTTGTGGTGCTGTTTATCCGCTTTTTGCTCAGGAGGATTGTCAATGTGTCGTTTGGAGTAAATGCAAAGCAGATTGCGTCCCATGCTGAAGGGGATAGCCATGGGATCGGTGACAACGCGGTGTCCCGCCACAAAGATCACCTCAGATCCAATCTCAGGATAGGTGTCTTCGAGGGCCAGGCTCATCAGCTGCGGGTCAACCTCTGTTTGGTGATTGGCAAAGAAGATGACATTCTCTCCACGCCTCAGTTGTTCGGCTGCTTTTTTCACGTTGTTGAGATGGTGGACCTTGGAGCGACTCTCGTCGATCAAAGGGCGTAGAAAGTCGAGTCCAAAGGCAAAGTAGTTGTTAGGTTCAGTGACTTTTTGGTGGTACGGTTCAAATGGATAAGGATTAGCAGATTGTTCGCAGACAAAGCCGAGAAGGGCGATAAAAATAGGCTCGTAATCAGCCATATTCAATCCTGCTTTTTCAACAGACTGTACGTAGCTTTCATAGAGACTGAGCACATTGCCTGCTACTTTTTCGCTCAGTGCTCCTTCGCGCTTTGCCTGCTCAAATTGGCTAAGAAATGTCATACTTCGATCAACTCTTTGGTTACAGAAGAATACAATTTGTAGTCATTAAGGTGTAATAGATCAGAGACTTCAAATTCAACTTTTGCTTTCAGTTTTTTGACAAAAGACTCCATATGACCCAGCTCGCCTCCCTGTTTCATGTAACGGAGCAGCTCGGGGTGGACAACCAAATGCAGCCCAAATTGCTGATGGGCTAAAACGGCTTTTTTAAGAGCGCGCTCCATCTCAATGACAACACTTTCGTGCGTTTTGATGAAAGCGCTTCCATTACAATAGGGGCACGCTGTGAGCATCGTTTGGACTAAAGACTCTCGATTCCTCTGTCTGGTCATCTCCACAAGTCCAAATTCGCTCATGCTCAGGATCGTGCATTTGGCTGGGTCCTCTTTCATAAACTCTTTGAGTTTCTCAAGGACACGTCTTTGATTTTTACGCATGCGCATATCGATAAAATCGACAATCACAAGGCCCCCAATGTTACGGAGTCGGAGTTGGCGGGCAATTTCTTCAGCGGCTTCAAGATTAATGCGCACCAAAGTCTCTTCCACATTACCAACTGTAGTGGTGCTCCTGCCTGAGTTGACATCGATTGTGAACATCGCCTCTGTACGATCAAAATAGAGGTAGCCCCCACTGGGTAACCAGATTTTGCGGCGCAGCGCCTTATCGATTTCTCGCTCGACATTGAAGCGCTCGAACATGGGCACTTTATCTCGGTAGTACTCAATTTTCAAAGGGTGTTCGAGACTGAAATTTCGGTAGATGCGTTTACATTTTTGAAACGTGCTGTAGTCGTCGACGAGGAGGCGGTCGAATTTTTTATCCACACAGGCCATCACAGCACGCTTGATGATATCAGACTCTTCAAAAAGGAGAGTGGGGTTCGATGAGTTGTTAAATTTCTTCATCACCTCTTGCCACGACTCGAGAAGCTCATGCGCTTCACTGATCAGCATATCGGTGGTGGCTTGGCTGCTGGCTGTACGACAGATGAGTCCCATATCATGGGGCATTTCGAAGGCGCGGATCAATTTTTTCAGGCGTTCACGCGCTCCACGGTCTTCAATTTTACGCGAAACACCGCGGTGAGGGGAATTGGGAAGTAAAACAAGATACCGGCCTGCAATCGATACGTTGGATGTGAGCCTGGCCCCTTTGGAACCGATGGGTTCTTTGACAACCTGGACAAGCACGGGTTGATCAATTTTCATGACCTCTTCGATGTTGATTTTCCGCTGTTTACGTACATCAACGGTTTGAATATCGTAGTCTAGATCAAAATCCATATCAAACATCTCTTCATACTTCTTTGTATTCTCAAGGATGTCTGACATGTGGATAAATCCATTCTCTCCTTCGTTGATGTCAATAAAGGCGGATTGGATATTGTGTAGAATATTGGTTACACGTCCTCTGTATATGTTGCCTGTGAGCTGGCGTGCTTTTTTTCGCTCTAAAATCAGGTCACGTAGCTGCCCGTTTCGCAGGTGTGCGTAGCGGATCTCTTTAGATTCCACATTGAGTAGAATATCGTCGTTGTCCATGGGTTCACCTTATACGTCTGGTGCGGGAATAGAAATGCCGGGAAGTGAAACCGTAAAAAAAAATTCAGCACAAGTAAAGCTGGAGGAAAAAACTGTAGAAATAACACAACTTTAAAGATCTCTTCCGGGGACTGTGAAGAAGTTAAGCATCTCATATTTCTGGGAAAACTGCCGTGCACTCTTCTATTCCGCGCATTCAAATAAATATTTCTGTAACGTTGTCCAAGAGTATAGGATAAATGGGTGAACTTTTCTACAAAAAACTGGCTTTAAAACCTATTTTTCCCTAAATTAGTCTCCCAAATGAGTGATGCATTTAAGATTTTCGTTTCCAGATTAAGGGACGGACAAAAAGAAAGCATTGAGGAGAGTTTCTCCCCTGCTTTTTTAGACATTCACGAGCAAGAATTAGCTTTTTCTGTTCCGGTTGTGGTTCAAGGAGAGGCCGAATTGGCTCAGGATACGTTGGTTTTACGGTTAAATATTGAGACCGAAGCGACGCTCCCTTGTGCGATTTGTAACCAAGATGTTCAAGTGAAACTAGAGATAGCAGATAGCTGCTATCCTGTTCCGGTTGCAGAGATAAAGGGGGATGTTTTCAATCTTAAAGGCGTTTTACGAGAAGCGATTTTACTAGAACTTCCCTACAGGGCAGAGTGCAAACAAGGCAAATGTCCAGAAAGAGAAGTGTTATCAAAGTATTTTTCTAGGAGTTAAGAATTATGGCAGTACCAAGAAGCCGTTCGAGCAATCAGCGCAAAAACACGAAGCGGGCACATCACGCAAAAAAAGCGAAAAACTTTATCTCTTGTCCCAATTGTGGGGCGGCATGTCTTTCGCACCGGATCTGTCCTTCTTGCGGATATTATAATAATCGTCCTATTTTCAAGCAGGAAGCTGAATAGTTTGAACCTCCGCGTCGGCGTTGATTTAATGGGAGGCGATCAATCTCCCGAAAGTATCTTTGAAGCTGTTTTAAGCGTAGCGAATAGGACGGATGTCCGCTTCGTTGTCTTGGCGACGCACGCCTATTTTTCGATTTTATCAGATCAGGCTCATCCCCATATCGAATTTGTCACAACAGAAGAGTTTATTGAGATGGACGAATCGCCACTGCTCGCGGTGCGTCGGAAAAAAAACTCATCGATGGCAGCCGGCATGCGGCTGCTGCGAGAAAACAAACTCGATGCCTTTCTTTCTACAGGGAGTACAGGGGCATTAGTGGCGACGGCCACGCTTCATCTCGATCCTCTTGAAGGTGTCGAGAGGCCCGCTCTTCTGGTGACCATGCCCACGGCCAAGGGAGAAGTCGTTGTTTTGGATGTGGGAGCCAATATTCAACCGAAACCCGAGCACTTGGTTGCCTACGCTCAATTGGGTGTTTTATTTAGTGCACTTTATCGGGGCGTAAAAAAGCCTTCTATCGGCCTGCTCAATATTGGCGCAGAGGAGCAGAAGGGAACCAAAGAGCTAAAAGAGGCGTACGCCTCTTTACAGGAGGTGTTTCAGAAGCGCTTTTTGGGGAATGTAGAGGGACGCACAGTTTTTCGCGGAGACGTTGATGTATTGGTAACCGATGGGTTTACGGGCAATGTTTTTCTCAAAACCTCTGAAGGGATCTCCCGCTTTTTAGCTGAGTATCTGACTCAGCACTTTGAGATTCCAGACATCATTGCGCATCTCAATCAACGCTTTAATTATGCTGAGCATCCCGGCGCCTTTCTGTGTGGAGTGGATGGTCTTGTGGTCAAGTGTCATGGAGACTCTGATCAACAGGCATTGATGAATGGGATTTATGGGGCCATCGACCTTGCCCAAAGTCAACTCTTAGCAAAAATGAAGCGTCATCAAAGGCGCGCCTTGTAACGCCAGAACGCTCCCTCTTTGCCAAACGCACTCTTTTCTGTGAACGAGACATCCTTGCCGCCTTGTTGCAACCCTGCCCGAAAGGTAACGGTATCTCCTTCTGCTTGCAAAATTTCCAGTCCTGTAAATTGAGTTGCCTGGCAAAAGGCTTTGATCTGCTCTTTCCATTCAGAAGGCGCTAGCTGTTTGTCTGGATGCTCAGAGTGTGTTGTACGCATGATGTAATCGGCATTGCCAAGCGCGTAGGCGCTATAGCGCGAGCGCATTAGTGCTGTTGGATTGGGGGGAGGCTCTCCTTTGTGGTAGGGTTCACAACAGGTGGAGTACTCTTTTCCGCTGTGGCAGGGGCATGGTGACATTTGATTAACGCCTCGATGGTTTCAGCAGCCTTTTCGCTGGCATTTTGGTTGAGTAAGCGGTTCCGTAGCTCTTGGCATGCCTGTAGACACGCCTCTCGGTTTTGATCAAGTATACGCAGCGCGCCTGCGATTTTTTCAGGGGATAAAATTTGATGAATAAATTCGGGAAAAACCTCCCGTCCACAGATGATATTGACAAGCGTATAGAAGGGGAGGCGAATGCGGAAAATCAAGCCTCCCAAAATTGTGTTGAACGTCGAGAGTTTATACGTTGTCACCGTGGGAACACCGTGCAATCCAATTTCTAACACAATCGTTCCAGAGGTTGCCAGGGCCAGACGGGCAGCGCGCATCAGCTCATACCGCTTCTCTTGAGGGACAAAATACGCATCAGCGTCCACATGTTTGCCGATTTCGTCCATGAGTTCAGGCCGTGCCACAGAGATCACAGGTGTGTAGTCCGGAAAGGCTTGAGCTGCTTTCCACTGCAGGGGAAGGTTGTGGGCAATTTCGTGCCGCCGACTTCCTGGAAAAAGGGCTAAAATCGGTTTTTCTTTGGGCAGAGGATAGGCTTGGTCATAGCAATACGCGTCAATTGCGGCTACAAGAGGATGTCCTACGTAGGTTACCGGTAGCGACGTCTTTTGAAAGCACTCCTTTTCAAATGGGAGAATAGAAAGGAGGCTGTCGAGAGTTTTAGCCAACGAGTGGATCCGTTTTTTTCTCCATGCCCACACAGAGGGGCAGACATAGTGAACCAGCTTGCCTTGGTATCCTTTTTTGCGCAGTGAGCGTGCAAGCAACATATTAAAGTCGGCGTAGTCGATGAGAACAACACCTGCCGGTCGCTCTTTCAAGATCTGGTTACGGATCGCATAAAAATCGCGTGCCAGCCGTGGAAGAGCCAGCAAAACAGCAGAAAATCCCATCACCTGAAACCGTTCCATGGGATGCGTGATTTTCATTCCAGCAGAGCGCATTAAGGGACCTCCCACCCCGGAAATAGGGAGCGCAGGATTCCGTTCACGAAGCGCTTCGACTAACTTTCCTCCCAGCACATCTCCACTCGGCTCACCAGCAAACAGAAAAAGGCCCTCTTTGGGTTCTGGAAGCTCTTTTTTGATTAACATTAAGTTGCGGATATATGGAAGCAAGCCCAAACCATACCCCAAAATGCTAACCAGATCTGCCAATCTGACGAAATAGATCAGAGATAAAATCCCTCCGATCAAACTCATCCACCAAAAAGAAGAACTCAGGTAGCTTTTTTTGTTTTTCTCCGCTAGCCACCACTGAATCCAAAAACGGCTAGCAAACAGAACCATCCCCCCAAGCCCCGCTGCATGCCAGAGAAAAGAAGCCTTGGCTGCCTGCGCTCCACTCCAAGGCATTGTCGGAGGGCGCATCCACTCAAGTGAATGGAAAATCAGTCCTTGAGTCAAAAAAAGGGCCGATATAACCACGGCAGCGCCTCCCATCAACAGCACAGTTTTATTTTTTGTAGAGGGGTGGTGGCCCATGAGATTCAGGTTACGCCAGGCGATGATGGCATTAAGAGCTTGAATCAAGCAGACCGGATACTGGAGCTGAATCCAGGCATGAAAACATAACACACAGTTGGCGCTCAGCGAAAGAATCCAAAAAAGAGAGGTGACCGTGCTTTTTTGTTTTTTTTCGCTCTCTAGCCATTGGATCAGAAACCTAAGCCCAAACAGAAGATTGGCGATCAGTCCAAGCGGATAGAGGAAAGAGCGAATGAGGTCTATATTCATGATCGATGAGAGATCTCTTCTCGAATTTGGTGTTTAAGGGCTCGGTGGCGCATCCAACGTACCACAAACATATCGACAATTGGACCAATTGAGCGATTAAAAAAGTGGTACTTAGTTGCGCCTTTAGCGCGTTCTCTGTGATTCACGGGGACCTCTTTGATACGAAACCCTTCGATTTTAAAAAGAGCCGGCAAAAAGCGGTGCATTCCCTTGTACATCTTGATTTTCCTGAGCGCCTCTGCTCGGTAGATCTTCAAAGAGCATCCCGTATCGTGCATTTCGTCACGGCAGAGGCGGCTACGTACCCAGTTAGAGAGTTTGGAGACGATCCGTTTTTTCCAAGGATCACGCCGATTTACTCGCCATCCCACGACCAAATCACACTCAGTAATCGCTGCAGTCAATTTAGGGATGTCAGCCGGGTCGTTTTGTCGATCGCCATCTAGAGTGATGATCAGCTCTCCTTGTGCGGCTTCAAAACCGGCTGCAAAAGCGGCTGACTGTCCAAAGTTGCGCGTGAATGTGAGCACGCGTAAGTAGGGCTTTTGTTGACAAAGGTCTTGCAGAATCAGAAGACTTTGATCCGTGGAGCCATCATCGATGCAGATCAACTCCCACGGCTCACCCAGCTCTTCCATGACCGGTTCCACTTCTGCAACTAGATCAGCAATATTTTCTTCTTCGTTTTTTATGGGAATCACAATCGAATAACGCATTCTACCTCAATAAATGTTCTATCCAGTTGGCTCCCTCCTCAAAAACAGAAGGAGCTGTTCCATGCCCTTTGTGTCCAATAGAGTGGGCAATTCTCAACTCAACATTCATATGGCGGGTGCGCCTCTCATGCGCCTTATCGCTTAGCTTTCGAATGAAGTGATAGCACGCATCGGTGCTGACCCGTTCATCTCGGTTTCCGATATAGAAGCGCAGGTGGTGGACGTGGGTCAGTGCGTCTATAAGGGTGTCCAAGTTGAGAGCCTGGGCGCGCATTTTAACACGTTTGTTGTGTTCATCTGAAGTAAATTCGCTCAGAGCGTCCAAGCGAGTGAGAGGAGCGAATCCTAAAACAGTTTTGATTCGGGTCTCTCTTGCCGCCACATGAGTGGCGATAAACCCACCTCTTGAGAGGCCGCCAACGGCGATATGCTCGGGATCGATCCATTGTGATTCGATGAGCCAGCTTATCGAATGGACGACTTCATCAAAAAAAGTTTCGAGCAGGTAATTTTCTTGGGCCATTTGATCGGCCCAGTATTGGATGGCGTGAAACTTATCGAATCCGGGACCATGACCTGGGATGGTGATGGAAAAGACTCTTAAAGGGGCTCCTTTCAGCAAGGTAGCAGGAGAGCTGTAGGGTTCTAGCGTCAAGCTTTCCTCTCCTGAAAGAGCAAAATAGAAAAAAGCGGGGAGAGGGCCTGCTTCTGGTCCTAGACCTTGATAGACAATTTCTTGCCCGCTCGGGCTTGTGAGTGTTTTCATATGCGACCATATATAAGTTTTATCCAATTAATATGGAAAAGCTTTTCATTATCTTACTGTTCACTATTTTGTGCTGTTCATTTTATATTGAACAGTATATTCTGGTGAACAGTAGGAGAGTATATGAAGGGTCGATTTCTTGTAAATTCACACGAAGGCCTCCCGAAAGGGAATATCTATGCTGATAAGTCAGCGCTGGTTCTTGACTGGCTCTTGCGTAAAGAAAAGGGAGAAGAGAGCTTTTCTTTAAGGGATGTAGCAAAAGAAGTAGGAGTGAGTGTCGGTCTTGTCCAGCGGGTCTTTGGTATCTTAGTAGCGCATGGGGTCCTAAAGACAGAAGGGGTAAGAACGGCTAAAGCATTTTTTCTTAAGAATTCCAAGCAACTTATAGAAGATTGGTTAGAGTCCTACAGTCTCTCAAAAAAATGTAAGATGAGGACCTATCGTTCTGGATTGTCAGGTAAAGCAGAGCTTCTCGACATCCTACAGAAGTCGTCGTTGAGCCATAAAGTGGTTTTGGCGCTTCATTCAGCAGCTGAGGTGTTTGGATTTAAAAACACTAACTTACACACTCTCGAATTATATCTGTTGGACACATCTGTCAGATCAGAAATTGAAGGTGTTCTTCAATTAGAGCCGCAAGAGAGGGGGTATGAAGTTTTACTGATTGAACCCTACTACAAAGCCTTGCTTAACTGTAGTGAAGGATTATGCGAAAATGTGAAAGTGAGCTCTCTTCTTTTAACCTTTCTCGATCTTTATCATTTTCCTTTGCGTGGGAGAGAGCAGGCAGAGTTTATGGCACAAAACGCACCAGAGCTAAAATGGATTTTCAAGAATGGTGCGTCGTGATGAAATATATAGCCAAGAAGACATCTTTATTTCTGATTTTCTAAAGTCGATAGGGCCATTAAGTTATTTGACATTAAGCTTGCAGACAACCTTAGGCTTTCAGACACACTCAAAAGAGATAGGCAAAGTTGTGTCTCCGGAGGCGTGGGTGTTTCACAAGGGGCTTACGTTTGCAAGGCGGAAAAGTTCTTTGAAAGCGCTTAAAGATCTTTATGGAATTTGGTATGTGGTTACACAACTTGGAACTCTCTCCGATCGTTCTCTTGTAGAATTTGGAGCTGTCGCTCAACAACACCCAAAGTGGTTTGCAACTTTTCGAAAGAATATTCACAATTGGATGGAAAATGCTTCGCCTGCTGAATGGTTTAATCTGGAAAGTCAAGACCCTTCAGGTCAACTAAAGAAACTCAGTTTCGAGCAGGCACTAAGAAAAGTTTTACAAAACAAGTTGTAGTGGGATCACGCGTAGAATCTATCCGTAATGACAACGTTCACCCTTGACTCTGATTTAATTAGGAGCTGCCCATGAGCGGCATAAAGTCTCCGTTTCGGGTCCCCGTTTCGGAGCAAGGCGACTGTTCTGGCCGAATCGAGCCCTTTTTTTATCGTCCCTTAACACTGCAGATGTTTTGAATAAAAGTATATTCAATTAATTTCTAGGCATAGAAGACGTTTTACTCTTCTGTTTTTTCTTTCTCACCCCTTTTGGTGAGGCGCTTCCAGTGTTCGTAGGTTTTGAAAAGCTCAGGATGAATAAGAGCCCGCAGCTTGAGGAAGGTGAGCACATAAATAAACCCTTTCTGCTTCACGATGCGGGTGCGTGGACGCCGCTTTTTATCGAGAGGTGTAAGTCGATACTGCATATGCAACAAGAAATGCGTGCGGAGGCGGATTTTGCGCGGAAAGTGCGAGTAGGGCTCAAATAATAACTCATGAATCAGCTCATCCGAAAGGGCCATCACATCCCCCACATGAACGGTTTTTCCCTCGTTCAAAAAGCGGAGTCGGATCTCATGCTCTAAAATCGGGTAGATTAAAGCTGCAGTCAGAATCGAACGGTCTAAGGTTTGATAACGTCCCTTTACGTTCATTGAGTCCGCGGCGTTTAAATAAGCGTAAAGCTGGTCGCCCATCGGCTGCGAAAAATAGGCGTTGAGACGAGGAAAGAGTACCTCTAAGATTTTGGACTCGACCAAAAGGCGGAAAAAGGCTTCAGAAGCGCCAGATTCGAGCATCCGAAACATCTCTTCTAATACGCGAGCAGAAGAGCTTTTTTTAATCTCATGACGGCAAATCTCTAGGGCTTCTAGTGCACCCGGATCGGCGTGAAATCCAAAACGAGCCCGGAACTTCTGCATACGAATCATCCGCACAGGATCTTGCTTAAAACGGACAGTGGGCTCGCCAATCGTACGTAAATAATGCTCTTTTAGGTCTTCAAACCCACCGACATAGTCGATAATTTTATGGTCGAGGGGGTCGTAAAAGAGGCCATTAATGGTGAAATCGCGCCGCAGCACATCTTCTTCAGGTGTGCCCCAAATATTATCTTGAACAATGAGCTCTCCATCAGTCGGATCGCCGGCTCGAAAGGTGGCAACTTCGATGATGTGCCGTCCAAAACGGATGTGAGCGAGGCGAAAACGGCGGCCAATGAGAAGACAGCTGCGTTGAAAAAGAGCTTTAATCTCTTCCGGCTTAGCTGAGGTGGAGATATCAAAATCTTTAGGCTTTTTGCGCATGAGCAAATCACGCACGCCTCCGCCAACTAAGTAGGCGGTGTAACCGGCTTCATGAAGCCTTTCCAGAACCTGAAGGGCACGCGAGTCAATTAAGTCGTTGCGGATGTGGTGGTCGTCTGATGTATAGATTTTTTCTTGCACGGGCAGAGACTATATCAAATCACAACTTTATTGTGGATGTGTGGAAAGGCCTTTGTCGCAAAAAAAGTGTCGCGTAGAGCCGAGTAGGCCGTTTCATCGTAGATGGAGTCGAAGGTCTTTCGGTCATAATAGGTGTAGCTATACAACATTTTCCGTCCTCCGTACAGCGCGATTTCTTTTTCTAATTCGGCTGTGAGAGCGGGCACAGAAAGGGGGCTCTGGGGGATTCCGTAAAGGCCCATGTTGACAAATTTTTCCTTTCCATAGTGGGGAGCTAAAATTTGAGGGGTCTTTGTCCCTTTGATTGGACAGAGCCAAATAGGAAAGATCTGTGTTTCTTGAGCAAAATGGGCAAAAACGTCCTCTACTTTCGGAGCGGGAGTATAAAAATCGTGCACGAAAAAGAGGTTTTCAGAAACTTCCTGGGGAACACGGTGCCAAATGCCGTAAAGGCGTTTGCTAGAGAGAGCCCATCCAAAAAAGAGACGAAAAAGGAGGGAGGGATGCAAAGAGCGTAGGTGGATCTTGGGAATGCCGATATGCATGAGTAAACGGAGCATGGTGGGGATGCTTAAGACGTAGCGCCCCATCCAAAAGGCGCCTCTGTCAAGCCGGAAGAGGTACTCTTGGGTGTACATGGTCTCTTGTACGGGATGATTTTGTTTAAGGTGTTGAATGTACCAAGGTGACCAACTCCTATTCTGTCGAAAAAAAGGCCCTTTTGGATGGGAGCTCATATTCCCAGTAATGGCGATCCCTTTGCCGTGGTTAAAGGCAATCCCTTCGACAAAATCCTCTTTGTGCTCTGAGGTTAAAAGAGTGAGTAATTCTTTGACCGGGAGCGGCTGGTAGGTGAGGCAGACGTATTTTTGGGCAGGAATGAGGCGTATTTTAATGGCAGTGAGGACCCCGAGTGTGCCGTATGAACCAGATAGTCCGTAAAAAAGGGCGCTGTTTTCATCAGCCGAGGCCCGGATGCACTCTCCATTGCCTAAAACAACCTCATATTCAAGACAGATGTCACTCACTTGGCCAAATCGATGCGAGCTACTTTCAAGCGCCGCTCCCATGACAGCTCCACCAACCGTAATCGAGCTGAACTCTGGGACGACAGGAGGGATGAGTCCTTTTTTAAGGGTCTCTTTACAAAGCTGTTGGAAGGTGACTCGGGGTTCAACAAAGGCCCAATCGGATTGGATGTCTAAAATGTGTGCAAAAGCGGAGAGGTCAAGGCCTTTTTTAGACCGCTTTCTCAAACAGTTTGAGGCGCGGCCGGCTGAAAAGCAAAGCTCTCCTTCTCTATTGTTTAGTTCATTTTGCAGGCTTTTTACACGGCTATCGTGGTTCATGGTGACTACTCCTGGAAAGAAATTCTTTTCTACTGTATCCTCCACGAAAAAGTACATGAAAAACGTATCCCCCTTTCTATGAATCAACAATCTACGAAATTATTTGGTACCGATGGTGTGCGTGGGCGTGCCAATCATTTCCCCATGACGGTGGAGGTCGCACTGAAGCTGGGAAAAGCGGTAGCCAAAGTTCTGCGTCGTCACGATGGGAAGCACCGTGTCGTCATTGGAAAAGATACGCGTCTGTCGTGCTACATGTTTGAAAATGCTCTCATTGCAGGTCTTAACTCCATGGGTGTGGATACCTTAATGTTAGGCCCTCTTCCCACACCTGCGGTGGCCTTTATCACACGCGCTTACCGGGCAGATGCCGGAATTGTGATTTCTGCCTCTCATAACCCCTACTACGATAATGGGATCAAGATTTTTACTGCAGATGGAGTGAAACTGCCGGATCGTGTGGAGCATGAAATCGAAAAGATGATTGCTGAGGAAGATTTTGAAGATGTTCCTGCTGACTGTGATGTAGGAAAAAACAAACGGATCGAGGATGCGGGTGGTCGTTATATTGAGTTTGTTAAAGCAACCTTTCCTAAAGGCAAGACATTAAAAGGGATGAAAGTTTTTCTGGACTGTGCCAATGGTGCGGCTCATCGTGTGGCTCCTCTCGCTTTTTGGGAGCTCGATGCTCAGGTGACTGTCGTGGGCAATGAACCCGATGGGATGAATATCAATCAAAATTGTGGCTCTCTTAATCCTGCACTCATCCAAAAAGGGGTGATCGAGAACCAGGCAGATGTGGGGATCGCCTTGGATGGGGATGGCGATCGCCTCATTATGGTGGACGAGAAGGGACATATCATCGATGGAGACACCATTTTAGCCATTTGTGCTCATGAGCTGAAACGGCTAGGAGAGTTGAAGAATAATCGCGTTGTAGCGACGGTGATGAGCAATATCGGTGTAGTGAAATACCTAGAATCTCATGGGATTGAGGTTTTTTTATCCAGTATTGGTGACCGGTATGTGATTCAGGACATGATCAAACACCAGGCTTTTTTAGGAGGGGAGCAGAGTGGTCATCTCATCTTTCTAGATCATAATACGACCGGAGACGGCATTGTGTCGGCTCTTCAAGTTTTAAAAGTCATGATTGAAAGTGAATCCACCCTCTCAGATTTGGTTTCGAGTGTAAAAAAATACCCTCAAACGCTTGTAAACATTCCCATCCAGAAAAAGATTCCTCTGGAAACCAATCAGACCATTCAGCGCGCGATTCAGGAAGTGGAGGCAGAATTGAGCGATCAGGGAAGGGTGCTCGTACGCTATTCCGGAACAGAAAATCTATGTCGTGTGATGGTAGAGGGGCCTAAAAAGCATCAAGTAGATTTGCTTGCGCACGCAATTGGAAGTTGTATCGAAAAAGAAATCGGAGAGGGAACAAAATAATGTGTGGCATATTTGGATACATTGGCCCGCGTGAAGCCTCTTCTCTTGTCATAGAGGGAATTCATAAACTCGAATACCGGGGCTACGATTCTGCCGGTGTAGCTACCATTTGTGAGGGCACGCTTTTATCTGAAAAAACGGTCGGAAAAGTCTCTTGTTTAGAGGAGGCTGTTCAAGCAAAAAAATGGCACACGCACATGGCCATTGCTCATACCAGATGGGCGACACATGGAAAGCCCACCAAAAGGAACGCACATCCGCAACTGGATGGACAAGTTCGCTGTGCGGTTGTCCACAATGGCATTATTGAAAACCACGATGGGGTACGGAGTCTGCTTAAAAAACGAGGCGTGGGATTTTGCTCCGACACCGATACCGAAGTCATTTCTCAACTCATTGGCTATCTGTATAAAGGAAATTTCCTCCGGGCGGTCCAGCGAGCACTTCCTTTACTCCAAGGCGCCTTTGCTATTGCTGTCATTCATCAAGATCATCCCAATGAAATTATATGTGCGGCAAAAGAGAGTCCCTTGGCCATTGGTTTAGGGCAAAATGAGATGTATGTGGCCTCGGATGCCTCAGCTTTTTTAAAATATACGCGTCGCGTGATCTATTTAGGTGCTTCTGAGGTCGCTTTGGTCACGCAACATGGTGTGGAGGCGTTCGATTCCCGCCTTGAGCCGATTGAAAAAGAGAGTGAAGATCTTAATCAGATTGCCGAAGAGGTGAGTAAGGGGAGTTTTCAGCACTTTATGCTCAAAGAGATCAACGAGCAGCCTCAAACTCTGCAAAACGCTCTGCTCTCCCGCTTTAGCCGTGACTATGGAACGGCCACTCTCGATAATCTCAATTTCACAGACGATGAACTGCAAAAAATCGAGCGGGTTGTTATTTTAGCCTGTGGGACTTCACTCCACGCAGGCATGATTGCAGCGTATATGATCGAGGAGATGGCGCGCATTCCGGTCGAGATCGAGATTTCCTCTGAGTTTCGCTATAAAAATCCAATCATTAAAGACAATACGTTGGCGATTGCCATTAGTCAATCGGGAGAGACGGCCGATACATTGGCTGCGATGCGCGAACTGAAAGAGAAAGGAGCAAAAATTTTGGGGATTTGCAACGTACAAGGTTCCACACTAGCTCGTGAGGTCAATAGCTGCCTCTTTTTACGTGCCGGTGCTGAGGTAGGGGTCGCGGCATCGAAAACGTTCACTAGCCAGTTAATCGTTTTGGCTCTTTTGACCTTGCGTTTGGGAAGAATGCGGCAGATGAGCCAGAAAGAGGGGGTCAAGTTCATCGATGCGCTCACGCTTCTTCCTACGCAGGTGATACAAGTGCTGAAAGGGAGCGAGCAGATTCAAGACCTCGCCCGAAAGTATGCTCAGTACGACAACTTCTTCTTTTTGGGCCGCAGATACATGTATCCAACGGCTCTTGAGGCGGCTTTAAAGCTCAAAGAGATTGCGTATGTGAACGCCAATGGCTATCCAGCTGGAGAGATGAAACACGGACCGATTGCGCTGATCAATGAGATGTGTCCGACAGTCGCCTTTTGTAGTGATACCTTCACCTTTCCTAAAATGCTCAGCAACTTGATGGAAATCAAAGCGCGCAGTGGGCTTGTGCTCGCGGTTGCGCCGGGGGGCTCTCCTGACATTGAAGCGATTGCTGATGATGTGATTTGGATTCCGCCTACTTTGGATGAACTGGCTCCGGTTGCCTCTACCGTTGTTGGGCAGCTTTTTGCCTATTATGTAGCTGCCGAGAGGGGCACGGAGATTGACCAGCCTCGTAATCTAGCTAAATCTGTAACGGTTGAGTAAAAAATGGATCTATCACGTGGTGGAACACTTTTTGGAGGTTCTCTTTTAATTGCAGGGACCGCCATTGGCGGAGGGATGCTCGCGTTACCTGTCTTAACGGCCCCCGGGGGCTTTTTCCCCGCTATTTTCATCTACTTGCTCTGTTGGGCATTCATGACCTCAACCGGTCTGCTTCTGATGGAGATTTTTTTGTGGGGAAAAGAGGAAATCAACATTGTTTCCATGGCTAAAATGACTCTGGGGATGCCTGGCAAGATCGTTGCCTGGTTGCTTTATCTCTTTTTGTTCTACTCCCTTTCCGTTGCGTATGTCTCAGGTGGAGGTGGACTTGTTGAAGATGTATTTGAAGCGATTGGCAAACAGGATTACCCCTCCTGGATCGGCCCTCTACTTTTTGTGGTCATTTTTGCCCCTTTTGTCACAATCGGTGCCAAGGCTGTCGATCGCATTAATATGCTTTTGATGGTGGGATTAATTCTCTCCTTCTGCCTATTTGTTGTTCTAAGTGTTAGCCATGTTGAATTGAACTTTCTCAAGAGGGGAAATTTTGGGCTCGCTCTACTGGCTACGCCTGTGATGTTCACCTCTTTTGGTTTTCAAGGAATTGTTCCCACCGTCACCACGTATCTTGATCGCGATCCCAATCGGGTCAAAAAAGCGATTGTAATCGGGAGTCTAATCCCTCTGATCACCTACATCATTTGGGAGGGATTAATTTTGGGGGTGGTTCCTCTAGCTGGTTTAGAAGAGGCTTTAAGCCAAGGTAACTCGGCTGTTTATCCCTTGAAAAAAATAGTGGCCTTTCCTTGGTTGTATCGTGTAGGAGAGTTTTTTGCCTTTTTTGCGATTATTACCTCATTTTTAGGCGTTACACTTGGTCTTCTTGACTTTCTTGCCGATGGCTTGAAGGTAAAAAAAACACCGAGCGGTCGTCTGCTCCTCTCGATTTTGATTTTTGGCCCTCCACTCGCTTTTGCCATGATCAATCCTTGTCTCTTTCTCAATGCTCTCCACTATGCTGGAGGACTTGGGTGCGCCCTTCTTTTGGGTTTGCTTCCGATTGTAATGGTGTGGCGGGGGCGGTACCAGCTTAAATTCAAAAGTGAGTATGCGCTTTTTGGAGGGCGCATCACCCTCACACTTTTAATTTTATTTATCCTTTTAGAGTTAACACTCATGTTGGTTAAAATTCTTTAATCGTCTACAATTCTGGTCAAACCAGGAGCTTTTTATGAATCGAGGATACATTCAAGACGCGCAAGCAGTCGGGACATTTTCAACCCGTGTTTATGGATGGATGGCCATTGGTTTAGGCGTGACGGCCGGAGTGGCTTACTCTATGTTTCGAACAGGTCTTTACCTGAAACTCATGCCCTTTTGGTGGGTATGGGCGATGGCGACTTTTGGTATTGCTATGGGGATCAATGCAGGCTTGAAGAGGCTCTCAATTGGGGGCGTAATCGGACTTTTTCTCGCTTATGCGGGCTTAGAAGGAATTTTATTCGGAACGCTTTTACCCGCGTTTGCGGCAGCCTTTGGCGGGCAGGTGATTTGGGCGGCGTTTTTGACCGCTTCAGCCATTTTTGGTTTGGCGATGGGGTATGGCATGTTCACTAGAAATGACCTGACAAGCTTGGGAAGGATTCTCACTTTTGGTTTGATCGGTTTGATTGCCGTCACATTCCTATACATGATCATGTCTCTGTTCATTCCGATGCAGTGGGCGCATCTATTTATTAGCTATTTAGGGCTCGTCATTTTTATTGGATTAACAGCTTATGATGCACAGACGATTCGTCAGATGAGCATGCAAGTGGATGTGAACTCGACAGCTTCTTATAAGCTCTCGATGATCATGGCGTTGAGGATGTACATCAATGTGATCATGATTTTCTGGTACTTGCTACAGATCTTTTCATCTGGCAGGAAGTGATGACTAAATTAAGCTCAATTAGTTCACCAAAAAAGGATTCGGGAAGGCAGTCAATCTGAATCATGCTCTTTCTGATCTGATTATTCTCATCTTCATGCGGTGCGCATGTGCCAGCTATTTTACCCTCTAATTGCTCAAAAGTAGCGCTTTGGCTACTTTTTTGCTCTTAGAGCTCAAGCTAGCCGGCAAATCTAACTAAATCTGAGCGCCTTACATTTTTTAATCCTCCCAGTGTATACCTAGCCACAACTTGTCTTACAAACAAGTTGTGGCTAGATATATTTTACTTATACCCAGCCACAACTTGCTTTACAAACAAGTTTTGGCTGGATATAGTGTTGGAAAATAGAGAGTAACTGGGGTCTTAGTCTAGAGGGTGTAGAAAAGTGTCGGAACACAAAATTGTGGGAAGAAAAGCCGAAATAGAAACTCTGAAGGGAATATTGAAATCCAAAGAGGCAGAGTTTCTTGCCGTATTTGGCAGAAGAAGAGTAGGCAAAACTTATCTGATCAAAGAGTATTTTGGAAATAAAGGAGTTTATTTAGAAACAGCGGGCGTCAAGCATTTATCGCTTCGAAAGCAGTTAGAAAATTTTGCTGGGGCTTTTTCGAAAACTTTTTTAAATGACGTGCCATTACAACCGTTTAAATCTTGGCCAGAGGCATTTGAGGCATTAACGGTTCAAATTGAAAAAGTGCCAAAAAATAAAAAAGTGATTCTTTTTCTGGATGAACTTCCCTGGCTGGCCTCAAGGAAATCAGGGTTAATTCAATCATTAGATCATTATTGGAACTTGATTTGGAGTCGTGTTTCTAATTTGATATTAATCGTTTGTGGTTCAGCCGCTTCATGGATGCTGGAGCATATTGTTCATGCGAAAGGGGGACTCTATAACCGGCTGACGAAGCGCATGCTTTTAGAACCATTCAATTTATCTGAGACCAAAGAGTTTTTGAAATCTAGAAGAATAAATTTGAGCAATAGGCAGATACTCGACTTATATATGGCTATTGGAGGAATACCCTATTATCTTAAAGAAATTAGAAAAGGGGAATCATCGGCTCAATTCATCAATAAATTGTGTTTTCAGAAGAATGGTATTCTCTACTCTGAGTTTGAAAATATTTTTAGATCACTATTTGATCATTCCGAAGTCAGTTTACAAATTGTGCGTGCAATATCAAGAGCAGGCAACTCTATCTCGCGTGAAAAATTAATACAGGTAACCGGATTACCGTCTGGTGGGACTCTGAATAAGAGACTAGAAGAATTGGAGGCTTCAGAGTTTATCAGATCTTTTGTCCCTATGGGTAAAAAGATACGTGATCAATTTTATCGCATTGTTGACGAATATACTCTCTTTTATTTGAAATGGATAGAGCCAATTGTTAGAGCTGGGACTCAGCGTGATGAAGAAGATTTGTGGCAGAAAACAGCAAAGAAACCTGAGAGAGCAGTTTGGGCTGGGCAATCTTTTGAAAGTGTCTGTTTTAAGCATATTAAGCAGATAGTAAGAGGCTTAAAGTTAGATAATTTCAGTTACTCTAGCGGGAGCTGGCTTTATCGCCCACCCAAAAAATCAAAAGAGAGTGGAGCTCAAATCGACCTTCTTATTGACAGGGATGATCATTGTATCACTCTTTGCGAGATCAAATACAGTGACCATCAGTTTACTGTTGACAAATCTTATGCGAAATCACTGATCAATAAAGTGGACATAGTGGAACAAAATTATCCGAGCAGAAGAAATCCCACTAAAAAGCAAATTTTTTTAGCCATGGTCACCACATATGGAATCAAAGAAAATATCTACTCAGAAGATTTGGTCCATCAGACCATTGAGTTAGATGATTTGTTCCGCTAATCAAACAAGGAATCGATAAATTCTTTGGGGTCAAAGGAGGCAAAGTCGTTCATGGTTTCTCCTGTGCCAATGTACTTGACCGGAAGCTGCAACCTCTTTTGAATGGCAATGGCCGTCCCCCCTTTAGCTGAACCGTCGAGTTTAGTGAGAACCAAGCCGCTAAGCGGGGTGTGGGCATGGAAGATGAGAGCTTGATCTACGCCATTTTGTCCGATGGTTGCATCAAGGATTAGAAGAGTCTCATGGGGAGCGCCAGGCAAAGCTTTTCCGCAAACACGACGGATTTTTTCTAACTCTTTCATCAAATCAGTTTTAGTGTGCAGCCGGCCTGCTGTATCGACAAGCACAACATCGCTGCCGCGATTTTTGGCGGCCTCAATCGCATCAAACACAACTGCTGCAGGATCACTTCCGTGCACTCCCTTCACCAAAGCACAGCTTGCTTTCTGGGACCATTTCTCCAGCTGGTCAATTGCCGCTGCCCGAAAGGTGTCGGCCGCTGCAATTAAGACATTTTTTCCTCTCTTCTGGTAGTAGGAGGCGAGTTTAGCCACAGTTGTCGTCTTTCCATTTCCGTTGACACCCACAATCAAAATCACATGAGGAGAACCTTTGGGAGTTTGGGGAGAGGGGATAGCTTCCAACTGTCGTAACAACTCAGCTTTAATTTCCTTGAGAATCTCTTCGCCTGAGGCATTTTTCTTGGAAAGGGTGCGGGCAACCTCAGCCAGCTCAGCGCTAGTCGTTCCACCCAGATCGGCCTGGTAGAAAAGTTCTTCTAGCTCTTCAATAACCGTTTCATCCACTTTTCTAGTGAAAAGGGAGCGCATCTTCTTTCCTAAAAACCGAAACATAAATCTAAACTCACATTAATGAAGAAAGATTGTAGCAAATCGCGGCATACTTTGTAAATCGTGACACTTGATGGAAAACAAGCGATGTCCCATAAGAGAAAAATATGTATATCCACGAATACCAAGCCAAAAATCTGTTGCTCCGGTATGGAGTGCCCGTTCCCCCGTTCGCCATTGCCACAAATGATGAAGAGGTGCGCAAAGCCATCACAGAACTCGGCATTGAGGAAGCTGTGATCAAAGTGCAAATCCACGCAGGTGGCAGGGGAAAAGCCGGAGGAGTTAAATTTGCCAAAACACCCGAAGAGATTGCCCGCTACGCAAGCGAACTGATCGGTATGCGCATTACCAATAACCAAACAGGTCCGCAAGGAGTTGTAGCAGAGAGTGTTTTAATCGCGCCGCCTGTCTCGATTCAAAAAGAATTCTATCTGGCTGCCACGATCGATCGATCCAAGGGAGTGCCCATCTTGATAGCCTCTCCAGAGGGGGGAATGGAGATCGAAGAGATTGCCGTAGAGAAGCCTGAGAAGATTTTAAAAATTTCGTTTGGTCATGATGGATCTATAAGAGGATATCATCTGACTGAGCTCGTCAAGTTTATGGGATGGAGTGGGGAGCTGGCCAAGGAAGGGAAGCAACTGGTAAAGCAATTGGCCAAAGCATTCATCGAAACGGATGCGGCGCTTTTGGAGATCAATCCTCTTGTTTTAACAGATGAAAATCGTCTCTCTGCTATTGATGCAAAATTTTCTGTCGATGACAACGCCCTTTACCGGCAGCCTGCGATTGCGCAATGGTACGATCCCACGCAACAGACACCTAACGAGGTAATGGCTAAAGAGTTTGATTTAGCCTACATTGGACTTGATGGAGAGATTGGGTGTCTGGTCAACGGAGCGGGATTGGCCATGGCCACAATGGATATTATCCACCACTATGGAGGGGAACCAGCCAATTTCTTGGATGTGGGAGGTGGAGCTTCAAAAGAAGTTGTGGCGCACGGATTTAAAATCATTTTGCTCGACCCTAAGGTGAAGGCGATCTTTGTGAATATTTTTGGTGGAATTATGGACTGTGGGGTTCTCGCACAAGGGATTGTGGAGGCGAGCCGCCTGGATCAAGTTTCTGTTCCACTGGTTGTACGGATGGAGGGAACCAACGTGGAAATAGGAAAGCAGATTTTGAAAGAATCAGGACTCAATATCATCACAGCTGAGACGATGGCGGATGGCGCGGTTAAAGCGGTCCAAGCAGCAAGGGAGACAAGCTAGTGGCGGTTCTGATCGATCACGAGACAAAAATTATTACTCAGGGATTGACGGGTAAGGCAGGCTCTTTCCATACTGAGCAAGGAATCGCCTACGGCTCGCACTATGTGGGCGGTGTTACACCGGGGAAAGGGGGAGGGACACATCTCGATTTGCCCATTTTTGATACCGTCAAAGAGGCAAAGGAAGCAACCGGTTGCGATGCAACGCTGATTTTTGTTCCAGCTCCCTTTGCCGCCGAGGCGATTTTAGAGGCCGAAGATTCAGAGATTCCTCTCATTGTGTGCATCACAGAGGGGATTCCGGTGCGCGACATGTTAGAGGTGTCTCGAGTCATGAAGCAGAGCAAGGTCAGCAGGCTGATCGGTCCCAATTGCCCAGGAATCATCACACCTGGCGCCTGTAAAATCGGCATCATGCCGGGCTACATCCACAAAAAAGGGAAAATAGGTATTGTTTCACGCTCAGGAACATTAACTTATGAAGCAGTTTGGCAGACAACTCAGCAAGGCTTGGGTCAGAGCACCTGCGTGGGCATTGGAGGCGATCCACTGAACGGAACCAATTTTATCGATATGCTCGTGCTTTTTGAAGAGGATCCTGAGACAGAAGCGATGCTGATGATTGGGGAAATTGGGGGGACTGCTGAGGAAGAAGCTGCTGAGTGGATACGAGCGCACGCGACCAAGCCTGTTGTGGCCTTTATTGCAGGGCAAACAGCGCCTCCTGGCAGGCGAATGGGGCATGCGGGTGCAATTATTTCTGGCGGAAAAGGGACCGCGCAAGCCAAAATAGATGCCCTCGAAACCGCCGGTGTCACAGTGGCCTCCACACCAGCTGTGATTGGCGAAACATTGCAAAAGGTTCTTGAATGATTCGATTTCCTGGGAAAATTCCCATTTCCATTCACCCGCTTTTCTGGTTGATCTCTTTTTTTATCGGCTGGATGTGGACAATGACCCTAACAGGAGCGCTCTTATGCGTCGCTATTATTTTGGTTTCTGTTCTTTTTCATGAATTTGGACATGCCTTGACAGCCCTGCTTTTTGGACAAAAAACACGTATTGAATTAGCTGCCTTTGGGGGCTTTACCTATCGCGAGGGACGGAAGCTTAAGCTCTGGGAAGAGTTTCTCGTCGTACTGAATGGTCCTGTTGCAGGATTCTTCCTGTTTTTAGTGGCTTACGTTGTTTATAAGCATGTGCCCATTGAAACGCCTGCCTTACTTTTTGCCGTTAAATTCACTTTTGTAGCTAATCTGTTTTGGACAGTGATCAACCTGGTACCTGTTCTGCCCCTGGATGGAGGCCATCTGCTCAGCATTATTCTGGAGGGGATCTTTGGGTTTAAAGGGGTGAAAATGGCCATCATAACCGGACTTGTCATTGCGGTTGCCATCAGCATTTTCTTCTTCGCCCTGGGTATGTTTCTCATTGGCGCCCTCTTTTTGATTCTCACCTTTGAGAGTTTTCGTTCCCTTCGCTATTACAAGATTTTTACAGAAAAAGATAGAGATAGTAGCCTCCAGGATTTGATGAAAGCCGCTGATGCCGATTACCGAGCAGGGAATGCCGAGCAAGCGATGACCAAGCTAGAGGAAGTACGGGCAAAAACAGGACAGGGAATCCTCTATACGGTTGCCACACAGGAAATGGCTGAAATTTACCGGGATCAAGAGAAGTTTGAAGAGGCCTATGCGCTGCTTACACCTCTGCGCAAAACCCTTTCTGGTGACCATCTAGCCACCTTTCACTTTCTTGCTTACATGAACAGAGACTACCAAGTGGTGGCTGAGGTCGGCAACAAATGCTTTCAAGATAATCCATCCGCGGATACTGCTCTGATTAATGCTCTTGCCTATGGAGCTCTTTCACGTGCAGAGCCTGCAGTTGGCTGGCTTGAGTGTTCGGTGCGTGAAGGGCTGACCTCTATTAAAGAAGCGATTGAGCGTGAGGAGTTCAATTCCATACGCAATGATCCTCAGTTTCATGCTTTTGAACAGAACCATCGTGAAATATGAAATAACCCTTGCTCCATTTGCAGCTCCTCTGTTATTTAATCTTTCTTAACGGAGGGTTGCGATGCGTCAGTTAGTCTTTTCCATTTTAGTTCTTGTATTCACCTGTTCAGCGAGGCCTCCTCATTGTATTAGCGATCTAAAAAGAGAGCTTTGCAAGGCGCAAAAAGAGCTAGCCACTGCAGAATCACGTGTGAGAAAGCTTGAAGAGGCGATTGCGTACCAAGAAATTCAACAGATTGAGGATGAAATCAAGCAGGTGAAAGCAACTGATGCAGCTATGCTGCTTCAGTCACGTGAGCTGCGGCTTGCATTTTTCTCCGCTCAAAGAGAGACTCTGGCCACGATCATTCATGATCATCCTGTTTGTGCGGTGAAGGCTCAAGCTGTTCTGGACCAAATCCTTACCCTCATCACTCACGTCAGTGATGCCATGATTGATTAGTTAGGGAGCCTACAGGTTTTGCTGGTCTTTTTGAGTCTTTTTCCTCCATTTACTCGATCTCTCGCTCGGTGTATCCGTTACACTACCTTCGCTCGAGATCAAGCAACTGCAGCAAAAATCCCAAAAAGTTCTTTAGTAGGTTGGATCAGCTGAAATGAAGGGCCACGAAACGCACTGCCTCACCCTGGCGGATCATCAAAAGAACCCGGCCGGTTCCAGCTGACTCGCGTACAGCTTCCGTTAACTCCTCTACGGTTGATACTTTCTTCCGGTTAACTGCCAAGATTAAGCTCCCTGCACGCAAAGAGGCCTCTGCTGCTGGACTACCCGCTTCTACCTTTGAAATCATCACCCCAGTTTGCTCGGCATACCCAAATTTTTGCGCATGCTCTGGAGTTAACTTCTCCACCTTAAGCCCAAGCTTTTGAACAGGACTGTTCGGGCCTGCTACCTCCTCTGGAATGCGGGTGATCACCACATCAACCCCTCTCTCTTTGCCTTCACGAATGATTTCTAAGTGGAGCTTAGAGCCAGGAGCTAAGAGGGAAACGTAATTGCGAAAAGCGCTTAAGCCATTCACTTTCTTGTTATTGTATCCCAAAATAATGTCTTCTTGCTTCAAGCCCCCTAGATCGGCAGGTGATCCTTGAATGACATCAGCTACGAACGCTCCTTTAGTCGATTTTAATCCGTAAAAGTCGGCTAGATCAGCATCTACTGGCTGCAAAGAGACTCCCAAAAAGCCGCGTGTGACTTGTCCGTCATTAATGAGCTGATTGACGATCTGCTTGGCCATGTTACTGGGAATGGCAAATCCGATCCCCATATACCCACCAGAACCACTCACAATCGCTGTGTTGACTCCAATGACCTCACCGTCGACATCAAGAAGGGGCCCTCCTGAATTGCCTGGATTGATGGCCGCATCTGTTTGGATAAAGTCTTCAAAGTCGGCAATGTGTAGTTGGCTGCGCCCTTTTGCGCTTACCACACCTACTGTTACAGATGTTTGCAGTCCAAATGGATTTCCAATTGCAATCGCCCAATCTCCCACTTCGAGCGTTTCAGAATTACCAAAGGAGAGGAAGGGGATCTTTTTCTCATCAATTTTGATGACAGCTAAGTCGGTTTTCGGATCGGTACCAACGACTTTTGCTGTGGCTTTTTTTCCACTTTGAAAGGTTACGGTGACTTTTTCTGCTCCATCAACGACATGGTTATTGGTGACGATGTAGCCATCTTCAGAGACAACAAATCCTGAACCTCGCACCATTTCTTGTTGTTTTTTGGGGGATTGTTGTTTTTGGCTATGGGGAAAGCCAAAGAAGTTGTTGAAAAAGTCGTCGTTGAAGTTGTCAAAAGGGTTTTCAAAAAAGCCTCTATTTTGCGGCACTTTAGCTGCTTTTTCTGCGGCGTGGCTTTCGATATAGACAACAGCTGGGGTAGCCTTTTTTGCAACTGTAGAAAACCCCTTGGAAATCTGCTTCAGTAGAGCTTCATTGACACTAGAGGTCTCTTTTTTGGGGCGATCAGCAGCGTGTGCTGTCATGAGCAAAATAGACCCAACAGAAAGTACAAAAAAAGGTTTAAATGGCACTCTCATTGTTCACTCCAGGTTACTTAGAATCCAAAAATATACCCGGCGGCTCGGCTCGGGTCAATGATTATTTTTCGAAAAGCTCGAGGGCGCGACAGATGGTAAGAAAGCCGAGCTCGAGGCGATCTAAACCAAAATGTTCGTTAGGAGCGTGGACCCGATCACCGGGAAGACTTAATCCCACTAGAACCATTTCTGCACGCGCAGCCTCGGAGAGCTCAACGGCAATAGGAATGGTTCCTCCGATGAGGATTTTGTTACAGGGCTTTTGAAAAATTTGAGAGTAGCTTTCGGTCATCAGCTGGGCTATGCGAGAGTTGGGATTTGTACGAAACCCTCTTCCATTACCTGGAAAAATCTCAACATCTGTTTGTAGACCAATTGGAGTGTTGCTGACTAAAAAGTCACGCACAAGAGCGGTAATCCGCTCGGGATTTTGATGAGGCACAAGGCGGCATGAAATTTTGGCGTGCGCGGTCGCGGGAATTACGGTTTTAAATCCGGGGCCTGTGTAGCCTCCCCACATCCCATTGATTTCTAAGGTGGGGCGGAGACAACTGGCTTCAACAGGAGATATGTCTGCTTCCATTCCAGTGGGCTCAAACCCAAACAGAGAGAAAAACTGACCTGAATCGAAAGAGAAGGAGAGCTCTTTTTTCTCGTGAGGAGGCATTTCAGCGAGCTCATCGTAAAAACCTGCAATTCCCACACTCCCACGCTCATCATGGAGCAGGGCGAGCATTTCAGAGAGTGCTCGGTTGGGATTGTAGGCCATTCCTCCCGCTAATCCAGAGTGGAGATCGTACTCAGCCTCTTTAACGTTGACCTGCATACAAACAATGCCACGTGCACCTAAAGTGATCGCGGGCTCTTCGATCTTTTCCATCCCACTATCAACAATCAGGAGGTAGTCAGCTGCTAAGCTCTCTTTTTTCTCATCCAGTAGCTGTGAGAGGCCTAGACTACCGCTCTCTTCTTCTCCCTCAATGACAATTTTGAGATTAACAGGAAGCTCACTCAATTCTTGCATCAATGTTTTGATGGCCACCATCGTATAAAAGCACTGTCCTTTGTTGTCGACAGCTCCGCGTGCATACACCTCTCCATCTCGAATAGTGGGTTCAAAAGGGGGCGAGAGCCACTCCTCGAGAGGGTCAACAGGCTGAACGTCGTAGTGGCAATAGAGGAGCAGCGTTTCCTTGCCTTTACCAGCTCGTAGATCGGAGGCAAAGATAACAGGTGCGCGGTCTGACTCCCATTTTTCGACATTCAGTCCGCACTTTTCCAGGTAACCTCCGACCCAATCGGCACAACTTTCCACTTCATCGCGGTAGTTGGGGTCCGTAGCAATGCTTTTAAAACGTAAGAATGAGAAAAAGTCGCGCAAAACGTTCTCTTTTTCCCTTTCAAAGAGCTCTTTTAGTCTAGATATGTCCAGCATGTCAAAAGTGATCAATTGATTTTGGAGGCCATCATGCCCATTTTGCTTTTTCCAGCAAAGCAAATTGTAAACGTTTGTCTAAATAGGATAGAGCGGCAAAGGAGGCGTGAGCTGGGCATTCTCTTTTTCAAGAAGCTCTTTTCCTGCAAAACAGGCGACAATTCCCCGCTCGATACCAGGCAGCAGCTGATCTCGAACTGCCGCTTGAATCTCTTTTTTTGTAGCTTTGCGCAACCGGTCCCGAAATTGTTGGCGCATTTCAGGGGTGCGCCCTCCACGCTCACGTCCATAAGCAGAAATGGCACGGCTGCCCGGAGGAGTAGGGGAATCTAGACCTTGGAAAAGCCCCATTTTCGCCTCTTCAATGTCGCCAGCGTCAAACATCCCTTTTGCCAGCGCATGAACCGATTCGTGAAAGGCCTCAAGCGACGCTTTGAGGTGAGGGTCTCGATAGGTGTAAAAGTAAAACTGTCCGGAGAGCACTCCATTCACCGCGCCAGTTCCATACGCCCCACCTTGCTCACGAATACGCTTGTGTAGCACTTTATTTTCCATGATTTCTGAGGCAATGCTCAAAAGAGCGGCATGAGGATGGGTATAGCTTACGGAGGGAAACAGCATTGCCGTAAAAGCCACGGGGGAGGCGGTCAGGCGCGCTTGAGAGTGCGTTTCGAGAAGGGGATAGTCTCCTACCCAAGGGGTGAACGGACGACTTGAAATCTCGGTTAGTCCATAAAACTGCTCTTTTTTCAGTCTCTCAACAGTAGGCGCATCGCAGCTCAAAACGAGTTGACCTCCTTCCAGCCCTAAGCAGTTTTTTTTCATCTTCTCTAGCCTGTCGATCAAAGAGGCAGGCTCTTTTTCAAAAGCCTCAACGATTTTCTTCAGCTGCCAATAATAATCAAGTCCGTACCAAACACTGAGCAGAGAGGAGGGAATAGAGAGTCCTCTCGAGGCGAGATTAACAGCAAAGCGTAGAGAGTTGTGTTGAATGCTGTTTTCTAGGCCATGGAAGTGTTGCATAAGAAGCTCGTTCATTCGCGGAATATCCTGAAAATCCACGCTCACAATCAGGTCGCGCAAGAGAGGGAATAGTTTATCCATCTTGCGGTAGAGAGACTTACCACGAAGAGAAAGAGAGGGGCGCATGTGAGATGTGTTGTCTACCTGTATCCCCAGATCTAAAGAGACATCCACTCCTCCTGTATGTTCGAGCAGGTAGGTGAGTTGCTCTTGGTAGCTGCGCCCGCCGCAGCCCAGTTGTGGCAAAAGAGTCGCAAACAGGCGTAGATAAGGCAAATCATCCGTTTCAATCGCAGGGAGATCGTAAACAAGATCTGCATAAAGAAGGTCATTGGTAAAGCAGGGGTGGTAGATGAGCTCAAGGTTTTCAAACGTTTCGTATGTAAGTGGAAACTCTTTACCCTTTTTTGCGACATCCTTCAAGGTCACTTTAGGAAGGACATCCAAGTCCTCCTTTTCCGACTCCTCTTGCAGAGCCGCTAACGCTTTTCCCTGTTCGATGAGTGCATGAACATCTGGATCTTTCAGCGTCGAGCCGATCTGAGTGAGTCTCGCTTGCTCCTCCTCCACTTCTTGAGCGGCAAGCTCTTTTGACGGGAGCATTGCAATGCGCACATAGTGGGGGTTATTGAGAAAGTGTTTTTCAATGAGACCTGTTAGATAAGCGGGGTCTTCTACCCGTTTGCGGAGGTGGGCAAACAGAGTGTGGATTTGCAAGCCATCTTCGGGATTGCCACCGTGTTGCTTGAGCAGGCCTGCACGGAAGAAGAGATGGAGACCATAGGGAGAGGAATTTCCGGTGATTTCCGTGCGCGAAATTTCTAGTTGATGAATCGCTCCATCGACAAGATTTTTTGGTAATCCATTTGCGACCAGAGATTTCAAAGTGGTTTCAATCAATGCTTCGATCGACTCAGCACTATCTGATTCACACCCTTTGCAGTAGAGGGCAAACGGCACTTCGGTCATGTCATTTTCAATGAGCGAATCGGTCTGCTTACAAAGACCCGATTTCAGTAGGGCCATTTTGAGTGGGGCGGCATCTGTTCCCATTAAAACCAGATCAAGGATGCAAAGAGCAAGTAGTTCTTCTTGTTCTAAAATAGAGCAGGTGAGCCACACCATCCCGATCATTGTCTTGAAAGTGGGATCTTCCTCTTCAGCGATCGGATAGCTTAGAGTTTTGTGGACCTTTTTGTGGAAGCGGGGTTGCGTGGGCAGCGCCGGAAGCGGCTCGGCTTTTTTTACCCCGTGCAACGCGTGTTTTTCAAGAAAATCGAGATGTTTTTCTAAAGGGATATTTCCGTAAAAGTAGAATAAACAGCGGCTTGGATGGTAAAACTTGGCATGAAAGGCTTTCAGTTGTGCGTAGGTGAGGTTAGGAATTTCTTTGGGCTCTCCTCCCGAGTTGACACCGTAGGTGATGTCGGGAAAAAGCGCTTCCATCATCGCCTCAGAGAGTCGCGCCTCGCCTGTTGCGAGTGCACCTTTCATCTCGTTATAGACGATTCCTTTAAAGAGAAGAGGCGTATTGGGATCTTCCGGGTCTAAAAACTCTAAGCGGTGCCCTTCTTGTAGAAAGCTCTGTTCTGATAGTTTAGGTTTAAATACGGCATCAATGTAGACAGAGAGTAAGTTGTAGAAATCTTTTTCGACCTGTGAGGCAGCTGGATAGCAGGTGAAATCAGATCCAGTGAGGGCGTTCATGAAGGTGTTAAGGCTTCGTCTGTTCATGGCAAAGAAGGGGTCGCGCACCGGGTAGTTTTCTGAGCCGCAGAGGACAGTGTGTTCTAGGATGTGAGCGACGCCGGTGGAGTCATCTGGCCAGGTTTTAAAAGAGAGGTTGAAGAGATTTTCTTCATCGTCGTTGGCGATGTGCATCACCTGCGCGCCTGTGGATAAGTGCTCGAGTTCGATGAGGGTGCTTTGGATTTCAGAGATTTCTGTGCAGCGCTTCAGGATGAAGTTGCCATATTGTTCTTTGATAGATTTCATGCGTACAATCTACTGCAAGACCCCCTTTTTTTTCCTGGAAAATCTAAGATTGTTGTAAAAAGGCAAAAAATCTCTGTTATTTCGGTTAAACACGTTTTTCATGGAAAAACGTGCGAGTCTACCACCTTTTTCCATGGAAAAGCGTGTAAATCTCCACGTTTTCCGAGGGAATAGTAGCTTTTAACCTGAAAAAATGCCTATAATTAAGAAATGAAGAGAGATATCTACAAACGTCTTGAGGAGTGGAAGCGGTCTGAGAGACGTAAACCCTTAATATTAAATGGAGCTAGACAGGTTGGTAAAACCTACTCTCTCCAGCATTTTGGCAAAACCTCCTACGAGAAAGTGGCTTATCTGAATTTTGAGAAGGATGAAAAGCTAGCGCACTACTTCGATGGGACTTTAGATCCGGCGCAACTGATCAAAATGATCAGTATCCACACGGAGGTAGATATTGAGCCTGAGAACTCTCTACTCATCTTTGATGAAATTCAAAACTGTTCAAAGGCGCTTAATAGTCTAAAGTATTTTTGCGAAGAGGCGAATGCCTATCATGTAGTGGCTGCCGGCTCACTTTTGGGAGTTAAAACAGCTGGAGAAAAGGGGTTTCCTGTTGGAAAAGTCAATTTTCTCCGTTTGTATCCTCTGACTTTTTTTGAATTTCTCTCAGCTATGGGACGGGAAAAAATACGACTCTTTTTAGAAGAGTATTGTACTTATGAGCCCATCCCTATTCCTATGCATGAAACCTTAATGGAGCTTTTGAGATTCTACCTCTTCATTGGGGGAATGCCTGAGGCTGTTGCGGAGTATGCCAAGAATGAAAATCTGAAAGTCACTCGCGAGATACAGCTCGAAATTCTAAATGCCTACGAAAAAGACTTTGCTAAACATGCTCCTTCTAACGAGATCATGAAGATCACCACTGTCTGGAAACAGGTGCATCGTCAGCTTGCAAAGGAAAACAAGAAATTTGTGTTTGCGGCGATTCGAAAAAGTGCACGCGGTCGGGATTATGAAAAGGCAATCCAGTGGTTGACAGATGCTGGATTGATTCATAAGAGCTACTTAGTTAAGTTTCCCAAATTTCCTCTTAGTGCCTATGCAGATCCGAATATTTTCAAGCTATTTTTAGCTGATGTGGGGTTGTTGGGCGCTCAAAGTAATCTCTCCGCCCAAACGATTATTGATGGAAATCTCTTGTTTACAGAGTTTAAGGGAGCTCTTACTGAGAATTATGTGGCGCAGGAATTAATCGCTAATCGGCAAAAAGAGATCTATTACTGGACAAGTGAAGGTGCAGCAGAAGTGGATTTCTTAATCGATGAGGATCATGAGATCTATCCTTTGGAAGTGAAAGCGGGCTTGAGTCAGAAGAAAAAGAGTTTGCTGGTCTACAAAGATAAATATGCTCCGACCAAACTGATTCGTTCTACTACAATGAATTTAAAACACGACGGTGAGATCTACAATTACCCCCTCTATCTTATCTCCCGCTTCTCGACTTTTTGAAATACTTCTGTTTGTTTGAAAGCACAAGGACAACAGCGAGGAGGGTGAGTAGTCCCGTTTCAATGCACTTGGTTTGTGGCTCCATTTGGAGAGCCTCCTGAGAGAGGTTGATGACAAAATGAAACAAAATGGCCAATAGAATACTCTCTCGGTTCAAGTGGTACATCCAACTGATAATAAATGCTATAGGTATGACACTTACCATAAAATTGACGGCATACCAGACGTTTTCTTGGTAGAGGGTATATTGGTAGTAGTCTTTAATGAAAAAAAGTGGAAAGTGCCAAAAGGCCCAGAGCACACCAAAAATCAACGTTGCAGTGAAATAGCTGTACCTATCTTCTAAGCTCTCAATTGCGTAGCCTCGCCACCCCAGCTCTTCAAAGCTGGCTGCCAGAAAGAGCATCAAGAAAACGGGAAATACACCTGCGTTAAAGGAAAACCGATCTGAAAAGTGAAACTGTTCCGCCGATAGGCCAAATAGAAGTGAGAGGGTAATGGATAGAAGGACCACGACTGGCATGACGACTAGCATCAAGGGGAGCGTGGAGGGGTTAAGGCGTTTGATGTTGAAAAGCTTGCTGAAAAACTCTCTTTTAAGCCCTTTGTTTTTCCAAGTTAGCCACAAGGCTGTGCCGAACGGGGCTAATAATCCGGGAATGAGGAGGAGTGAGTAGAGCGTTCCACTCTGCTCTTGATGACTGAGATAGGCTGTGAGAAACCAGGTGAACCAGGTAATCAGAAACGTAATGGTGTAAAACTTAAGGGGTTTAAATTGCATTGAAATAGTAGGAAAGACCGAATGTGACGGCATGATTCTGTAAATGGTTAGAAAGGGTGTTGTCGATGGTCACAACTCTTGCAGAGTTATCCTGGCCAACGGCTTTTTTACCCAATGAGAGCCTCTTATAGTTTGTTAGCACGTAGTCTGCACGCAGGTGGAGCCTTTCTGTGAGCAGCTGCTCTACTCCCAGCCCTAAGCGGAAGGCTGCTTTCCACTGATGCGCTGTGGAGCTGACGGGCACTGCCCAGCTGACTCCGCCCCCAGAACGTGCAGAAAGGGCGTTAGACTGCACCTTAATTTCGGTAGCTGAGATTCCAACCCGCCCGTAAAGGAGGGTGAAAGGCGTCAGAAGAGCGCCGGGCTTAAGGTCAAATCCGTATTGCCACGTAGAGGTTTTTACAGATAGATCATAGGAGGTGGAAAAATTTACACTCGCTGCTGGAATGGAAAGCAGTGCGATCCCCTCGTTATTCATGGAGGTATGTGAGGCTGCAGCGGCAAACAGCTCTTCTCCTAAGTAGAGTCTTTTCCAGACTGCTCCATACCCAAGGTAGAGCGCTCCTTGAAATTGAGTGTTGTCGAGCTGTGATACGGGGTCTACCGGTTGGATGAGGCCCCCCAACTGAGGGTTTCTTCCGGTCGCACGCCCACTCAGACTGGATGTCAGAATACTCCCTCCTAAAGCGCCTCCCAGGTAGTAACCTTGGTAGAAAGAGGGGCTACAACAGGGATCCCAGCAGATGGAATCTAGACAAGACAAGCGATAACAGAGCCCCAGTAGCACAGCATGATCATAAAGGTGGATTGAAGAGTCGCTACTTACGGTAATCGGTCTGCCGTTTGCACTTGTACCTGCTTGGCTTCCTTGTTTTGAGAGTGTGCCAAAGTCTGAGTAGATGTAATCGGCACGGAGTGTAAGCCGTCTAGCAAGCCTTTGTTCTAGCCCGCATCCCGCGCGCAAAGTGAATACTGTTTTGCTTTTGGATAGTGAGAGGGGGAGATTCCAGGAGTCGGTATCATCTGTGCCCAGGTTGGTCGTGTTTGTGCCTAAAGAGAGTCGTGCCGCGCTTGTACCGATGCGACCATAAAGTAGGGTTGCTACAGTGGGAGACCACCCCGGTAAAAAGTCAATACCGTACTGACAGCTTTTGATTGTGGCTTTATTGATCCCAGCTATCGTGAAGTTTTGTCCTAAATCTAGAAACAGAGCGGTGCTTTGTTGTGAGCTTTTGAGATTTGCAGAGCCGAACTGGACAAGACCCTCTGCTGCGAGATAAAAGGATCCCCAATTGGTCCCATATCCTGCATAGAGCATGCTGGCGGCACCTCGATCAAATAATTCAGGCTGCACCTCTAACGGATAGGTGGATAGACCATCAGCTAAAAAAGTATAGGTTCCCAGAGCGCTCCCGTCTTGAGAGCCTTTTGCCACGTGCCCTCCTACAGATCCACCTACGTAGACGCCTTGGAATGCCATAAGGGGTAAGCATCCCATCACCAGGGCAAATAAAACATGTTTCATACTAGATCCTCTCATTCATGCAGTAGGCGTTGTCTTCTGCGGACGACGTAGACCAGAAGGAATAAAAAGCTGATCGAAATCAGCAGCGCGCAGACAAAGAGAAGTGGCTCGATTGAAAAGCCAGCAATAATGCCCCCGAAAAAGGGACCCAAAAACTGACTCAAGGCGAGCATCGCCTGTCCAAGGCCTAAAGCCTTTCCTTGGTGCTCTGGAGAGGAACTTGTAGAGATCAAAGAAAGGGAGTTGCCCCACGTCACCGCAGCAAAAATGCCCGCTATGCTGTAGGAGGTGATGAAGTAGAAGTAAAAATCCGCTACGGCTGAGAAAAAGAAGAATAGACTGGTTAGAAAGAGGCCCCAGAGGGTGATCTTCCAAAGTGAGGAGTGCTCAATTAACCAGCGGCTAGCAAATCCAGCCGACAAGGTCCACAAACTTCCCAAGGCAACAAAGAGCCAGATAATGGCCCACTCATCCACTCGGAACTTCTCAATTGAAATGGGCGCCGCCCACTCAATGGCAAGGGTAAATCCAAGAAACCAGAAAAACAGAACCAGGTAGAGCACGCGCAGCTGTTTTTTCTCAAGAGGAAGGAGCAAGGTAAGAGGTGGGGTGGGGGTGTTGGCAAAAAAGGTTTCACGGTAGAATCCTCTTAATAGGGCCAGCGCAATGAACGAGAGAATGGCTACGCACCAGAAAGGAGTAGAGGGGTGAATGGATCTCAGGGCTTCTGCTCCCATGAAGAAAGAACCCACAAAAATGGCCACAATCCAACTGAGGCCCAGTAGTGCAGCAATCAAACTAAAGGTCTTAGCGCGCGCTCTTTTTTTTGTGTACATATCGGCTGTAATGGCCAGGCAGATAGCTAAGCTTCCTCCAAAAAAACCAGCTACAAGACGCCCCAAAATCATTAACCAGTAGAGTTGTAAAAGAACAGCAAGAGCTGTTACCACATATCCAAAGGCTGTTCCAAGCAGTGTCCAAGTGAGTGTTTTTTTTCGTCCATATTGATCGGCTAGGCTACCAAAAAGGGGAGCACCAAAAAACTGTGCAAGAGGAAAGGCAGCAAATAAAAGAGCAAATCCCACGTTCCGTCCTATTTCTGAGGTAACGGAGGGGAGAAGACCAAAAGAGGGATCCAGAATAAGCGTAGGAAACAGAAGAAAAAGAGCGGCAAATCCAAAATTATTGAGAAACAGAACCGCGAAAATTGAGATGAGCGACTGCCGCCGGCTTGAAATTTTAGGATACCCCATAGAGGCATCCTAAAATTTATTTAGTTTTAGGTCCAGGTGAGATTTCCTGCCGTTTGGTACTCGGTCACGCGCGTTTCGAAAAAGTTTTTCTCCTTGTTCAAATCGATTGTTTCACTCATCCAAGGGAAGGGGTTTTTCGATTGATAAATGGCTTTAATCCCGATCCGCTCCAGACGGCGATCGGCAATATGCTGCACATAATCACGGAACATGGAAGCGCGCAGTCCTAAGATACCTGTAGGTAGGCAATCTTCTGCATAGGCGATCTCAAGCTCTACAGCTTCTTTAATGAGCTCAACAATGTGCGCTTGAAACTCTGGTGTCCAGAGCTCAGGATTTTCCTCTTTAATTCCATTGATCAAATCGATTCCAAAGTTGAGGTGAATCGTTTCGTCACGGAGAATATACTGATACTGCTCCCCGATTCCGGTCATCCGATTTTGCCTTTGAAAGGAGAGAATCATCACAAAACCGCTGTAGAAAAAGATGCCCTCCATGATCAAGTAGTAGCCAATCAGATTTTCCAGAAATTTTTGTGCTCCTTCAAAAGTCTTTGTGGTAAAGCCCTCTTCTAAAACATCAGCTGTGAGTTTCATCTCAAAGGCATCTTTGTTTTTGATGACAGGGATTTCGTTATACATGTTAAATACTTCCCCCTCATCGAGTCCAAGCGACTCGCAAATATAGAGAAACGTGTGCGAATGGACGGCCTCTTCAAAGGCTTGACGGAGCAAGTACTGCCGCGCTTCGGGGTTGGTGATATGGCGAAAGATAGCCAGAACGATGTTATTTCCTACCAGACTCTCAGCTGTGCTGAAAAAGCCCAGGTTACGCATGATTACGTGCCGCTCATCTTCAGATAAGGCATTGGATTTCCAAAGCTCGATATCTTTAGACATGGGCACCTCGGTCGGCAGCCAGTTATTCGCACATCCATTGAGATAGTGTTCCCAAGCCCAGTTGTATTTCAAAGGCATGAGTTGATTGACATCGACTGTGTTACAGTTGATCAGCCGCTTCTCTTTAACGTTGACTCTTTTTGCTTCCGCAATGTCTTCTTCTAATGCTAACATTTTTACAATCCTTTTTTTATTATTGACAACTCTCGCAACTCTCATCATCTAGACTACACGCTTTAGGTGTTTCTCTTTCTACGACCACACGGCTGGAGGCCGACTCGCTTTTCATCCAACGAGGCTGCAGCCCCCGTTTGTTGATATCGGTGGTCGACTTTTCAATTTGTGTCGCCCCGAGTGAACGAAGGTAGTAGGTGGTTTTTAAACCTTTTTTCCAGGCCATCATGTACATGTCGTTCAACTTCTTCCCACTCGGTTCAGCTAAGTAGAGATTGAGCGACTGTCCCATGTCAATCCACTTCTGCCTGCGGCTACCACACTCAATCACCCAGTCGGGCTCAATCTCAAAAGCGGTTAAAAAGACCTTTTTAATCGAATTGGGGATCCGATCGATCTCTAAAATCGAGCCGTCAAAGTATTTGAGATCGTCAATCATCTCGGCATCCCATAATCCATTCGCCTTCAGTTTATCTACCAGGTAAGGGTTGAGGACGGTGAACTCACCTGAGAGATTGGATTTCACAAACAGGTGCTTGTACATCGGCTCAATTGACTGCGTCACACCTGTGATGTTGGAAATGGTAGCTGTGGGGGCAATGGCCATCGTGTTACAGTTACGCATCCCATACTTGCGGATGGACTCACGGACAGGCGTCCAATCCATCCTTGCTGAGGTGTCCATTTCGTGGAATTCTTCGCCCCGCTCTTGCGTAAGCAAGCGGATGGAATCCATGGGTAAAATGCCCCGTTCCCACTTAGATCCTTTGTAGGTCGAGTAGGGACCTCTCTCCTTGGCAAGCTCACTCGAAGCTAAAATCGCGTAGTAAGAGATCATTTCCATGCTCTCATCGGCAAACTCAACCGCTTCATGACTGGCGTAGCTGATGTCGAGCTTGTAGAGCGCATCTTGGAAGCCCATCATTCCCAATCCGATGGCACGGTGACGCAGATTAGCGCGCTTGGCCTCTTCGATCGGATAGAAATTGATGTCGATCACGTTATCTAGCATGCGGATCGCCGTGCGCACAGTGGAAGCGAGTAGCTCTTGATCGATTTTTCCGTCCCGCACATGGGCGGGCATGTTCACCGATCCCAGGTTACAGACAGCCGTCTCTTCTACCGAGGTATTGAGTAGAATTTCTGTGCAGAGATTGGAGCTGTGCACTACACCACAATGATCTTGAGGGGAACGGACATTCGAGGGATCTTTGAACGTGATCCACGGATGGCCTGTTTCGAAAAGCATACCGAGCATCTTGCGCCACAGTTGTAGCGCTTCTACTTTTTTAAAGTGTTTGATTTCACCGGTTTCAGTCATTTTCTCATATTCGCAATACCGTGTTTCGAACGCTTTGCCATAGAGGTCATGTAGATCAGGGACATCGTTAGGAGAGAAGAGGGTCCACGTCTCTGCTCTTTCGACCCGTTTCATAAATAGATCGGGGATCCAGTTGGCGGTATTCATGTCGTGTGTACGCCGCCGCTCATCGCCCGTATTTTTTCTCAGCTCGAGAAAATCTTCGATATCGAGGTGCCACGTTTCTAGGTACGCGCACATCGCTCCCTTCCGTTTGCCACCATTGTGCGCTAGACCAGCGGTTGTCATGTAAGAGGCGTCTCCTTCTACCTTTAAGTCAAAGACAAAGGGAGTCACCTCACAGGTTTCCTTTTTCTTCAAACGGGTAAACAAGTAGCCGTTATAAGAGAGCCAGTTTTGCTTGGACACCGGCTTACAGTTGACGCGTGAGGCAAGCTCAGGAACTGCCGGAATCCGTACATCATAGCAGCGCATGGTTCCCTTAAAAGGAGCAGATGAGCCATCGCTCCTAGTGCCCACATGATCATAAGAGCGTGTCCGTGCATTTCCTGCAGTTGGAACACCCAAGCGAAGCATTTGATAGCGCAGCCCCTCTGCCAAAGCGCGTGATGTGTTGGAAAAAGAGATCTCTGAGCCTCTTGAGACATTTCCATCCGTTTCTATAAGACCTTGCACAAGAGCCAAGGTTTGTGCGGGAGGGAGATGGGATAGGCGCGGCGCAATCCGTTTTTTCCCGCTCTCATCGTAAAGATCATCGTGGGTGAAGGGGAGAGTGCTCTCTCCGCTTCCTATAATGCGTCCAGAGGTTCCATCCCGCACAGCTCCACGGCCAGAGGCCCAATGGATCTGCTGATAGGTTTCCCCTCGCCCATTTTCCCAGAAGTGGATTCCACGCGCTTGTAGATAGGCGCGGACAAAGGCTAGGTGTGCATCTGTGCTCGGATTACCAGAGACACCCCATTGAGTTTCTTTTTTAGAGAGATGTCCATCACCCAGCAAAATGCCATAAAGGCGTGCATCTTCTTCAGTGAGCGCCGGAACAGAGACCACCTCTTTAGGGATCACTTGTGCAATATAATCGCCCTGTTGTAAATCTTGAGCCTCTACCCATTCGCAGCCCACTTTCTCTTTTTCCAGCCACTTCATGGTGCGTGCAGTTGCTTGCTCCATTGGGACGCCACGAATGGCGTAAAAAGGGTGGCCAGCTGTAACTGAAATGGGATCAATCGTATGCTTGATGTGTAAAGAGACCATAGGATCTTTTTGGTTATAAGCAAGTTTTTCAGTGACTTCGCGGTAGCGGCCACTGATACCCAGCACAAGATCTCCTTTTTCAATTTCAGAAATCGGTTGTACACCTTGTGCTGTATAAACAAGTGTATCGGGAGCAAAACACTGATTAACTGCTACAGCTGTGTCGTTTGCGACTTTTAAGAAAGGGATCACCCCTTGGCTCCGCCCGTTCGTTCCTTTAATCATTGAGCCGGTGGCCCTAACGTTGGTCCAATCATTGCCCAAGCCACCTGCCCACTTAGAAAGCTGAGCGTCATCAGAAATGATCTTATAAATATGCGAAAGATCATCCATCACAGTCGATAAGTAACACGAACTGAGCTGCGAGTGATTCGTTCCCGAGTTAAATAGCGTAGGGGTTGCCGACACATAAAGAAAGCGAGAAAGTGTGTGATAAAACTCAATCGCCCGCTTCTCTTTCTCTTTGCTTTCATTGAGCGCAAGTCCCATGGCCACCCGCATCCACATGATCTGAGGTGTTTCCAAGCGGCGCTCTTGGTGGTGGATAAAGTAGCGATCGTAAAGAGTTTGTAGCCCCATATATGTAAAGGTTTGATCGCGATCGATCACAATCGCATCTGCCAGAGCATCCAGATCGAAGCTCAATAGATTCGGATTGATCCGCTCATGAGAAACGGCCATGCGGAAGTACTCTTTAAAGTACTTCTTGTAGAGCTTTTTCAGGTTAGGGTGAGTGGCCTCTACGCCAATCGTTTCTCTATAGAGCACATCAAGAAGGAGGTTAGAAGCAACGTATGTGTAGGCCGGTTCCACTTCCACTTTGGCCCTGGCGGCCATAATATTAGCAAGGTCAACCTCGTGATCCTTAATGCCGTCGTAAAAATTCGCAATGGCTTGTGTGACAAGCTCTTCAGGTGAGGTGAGCGTTTCATATCCTTTGCAGGCATGCGCAATGGTCTTGTGCAGTTGATTTTTGCCGAGCTTATAATGCGAACCATCTTTACGCACGACGGTAAAAAATTGCTCGCCTTCTGTTTCAATATGACTCTCTTGCTCAACAAAAAGGGGCTCTTCATCTTGGTGCTTCTCCCGCTCTAAAGCGCGCTCGGCCCGATACAAGATAAAGTCTTTGGCCACCTCATAATACCCTCCGCTCATCAACATGTGCTCAATTGCATCCTGCACCATTTCAACGCTCAACACACCACCTGCGTGCGTTTTTTCCATTGCATGATCGACAACTAGGTTTGTAATGACATTCACCGACTCAATCACATTTTGGGGGGTGGGTCCGACTACTTTAAAGGTGTCGCGAAATCCCCGCTCTATGGCAGAGGCGATTTTCATCGGATTGAAACGGACAAACGAGACGCCATCACGGCGCAACACTTTTAAGGCGCAGGGTGAGTCTTTTCTCAGTTTTTTGTGTGTATCGCGATAAATAATGTAGTCACGCGCCACATCGTGGTGTCCTGTCTCCATTAACTTGACTTCCACAATATCCTGTATTCCCTCAACAGTTAGCAGAGCTCCTAGCGTAGATAGCTTAACTGACTCCTCGACAACAAGATCGGCAATGAGCTCAATCGTTTGCCGGATCTGCTCTGGGAGTGAATCGGGTTGATGAATCTCTTTTGTATCGCGAAAGGCCGCCTGTAGGGCGTGCACAATGCGATCACGACGAAACGGAACGAGCATTCCGTTACGTTTTACAATCGTGTATCCTTGGGAAGGGATTGTTTGTGTCTGCTTTGCCTCTTCCGTTTGGGGTGGGAGTGTGGCTGTTACTTGGTCTTCTCTCATACGTTTTTTTTCTCACTTTTTTGGAAATTACGCTTGCAAAAAAATCGCTCGTTCAAACCAGGAAAAATACTACAGGTTGTGTCGTTCGCGCTTATGAAATACTATATATAGTACCGGCGCGGTTAATGTCTACGGAAATTAATCTGCGTTTTCACAAAAACTCAAAAGCAAAGAGAATGAGAAATTTCGCGCGCAAAAATCCGACGTAAGTGTGTCATTTTAGATTCAAGATAAACTGGAAATGGTGCGCGCTGACAGGTTGCACAGACAAGCGTGATCCACGCTGTGTGACCATCAACTCTTCGAGCTCGGGATGTTGTTTTAATTCATGCAGAGTGATGACATTTGGGAACTTTTCGACAAACTCCACATCGACCATCATCCAGATGGGTTTATCAGGGGAGGCTTTGGGGTCGAAGTGATCGGATTTAGGATCCCACGCTGTGTAGTCGGGGTGCGCCTCTTTGCAGACGCGGCAGAGGCCTACAATTCCAGCGGGGTTGCAGCTAGAGTGGTAGAAAAAAGCGAGATCGCCTACTTGCATTTCATCACGCATGATGTTTCGTGCTTGGTAGTTACGCACCCCATCCCAACTGGTTGTGTGCATGCGTTCTAGATCATCAATTGAGTAGCATGTTGGTTCAGACTTCATCAACCAGTAGCGTGTCATGGCGCGAGCTCCTTTCAAAAACGTAGAGGCATATTAAGTTATAGAGACTATAAACACAATTGCTGCAATGGCATGTTGCCATATGCAGCCATCGCCGCCGATTTACTACGTAATCGGCACATCAAAAATGGCTTTATCTGCTTAATTCGATTGCATTTCTCCAAAATTTAGATATAAAATGCTCTTTTACACTGTTTAGGTGAAATGTGAAAAAAGTCTATTTGATTCCAAGCGGTATCACAGCATTCGGGTTGGCCATTGGCCTCTTTGTGATCTTTAAAACAAGTCTGGCTGATCCCGATCGAGGCCTTTTCTCTATTTTACAAGCCTCGGCTATCTTGCTCTTAATTGCAGGGATCGCCGATCTAGCCGATGGGGCTGTCGCGCGCCTGATTAAGGCTGAGAGTGAATTTGGTGGGCAGTTTGACTCTCTTTCAGACTCTGTCACCTTTGGAGTCGCGCCACCGCTTCTGATTTTGAAAAGCTTAACCGGTGGCGAAGACCTTGGAAGGCTCATCACTCTCTTTGTGATCATTGCAGCGATGATCTACACGCTCTGTGGAGTGCTCCGCTTGGTGCGCTATAATGTGCATAGCAAAGATGCGGTGAATACTATACAGAAACACTTTACAGGCTTGCCTATTCCGGCGGCAGCAGCAGCAGCGATTTCGGCCGCTTTGATTTCCATCTCTCCCTGGGTGGAAGAGACGATCGGTTGGGGTGTGCAGACGCGCGCCTTCACTATGATGGGGGTGCTGGTTCTGCTGGGCTACTTTATGGTGAGTAAATGGAAATTCCCCAGCTTGAAAGCGCTGCATTTTCGGGTGCACTCTTTTTATCTGGTGTTTGTACTAGGAGTGATGGGGGTTTTGATTCTCTATGGGATCCTGGACCACTTCGCTGAAGCGTTTTTCATCGTCTCGTGGCTCTATCTATTGATTGCGTGGACACTCTCTATGATTCGGCTGATTGCCGGCAAACGGTCCAAAGCCCTTGTCGACTTTGAGCCCGATGATCATGAAGATTAACCCCACTCCCTAGAAAGGAAGTGAGGTTTTGGATCAGACTAGACTGCGTCAGCTGTAGTATGGGGGCACCACCTACTGGCCTCCGCCTCCGCCTCCGCTACCACCTGCTGCGGCAGCAGCTGCGGCAGCACCACTTCCACCATCACCAGCTACCTCGCTTGAAGATGAAGTAGAAGATGAGTCATTTCCACTATTAGAAGTAGAAGGTTTGCGGATACAGCGTGCGGAGGCAGCTGACATGGCTAGCATGAGCAGGGCGGCACCAGGGCCTACAAGAGCGGCACCACCGACTGTGCCTAAAGCTGAGGCAAAAGGCGCTACGCCACTAAGAGCAAGAGCGCCGATGATGATTGCAGCAATGGCTGTGATGGCTGCTAGGCTAATTGTGACCTTAGAGGTCGCACATGATTGGGCACGTTGTGCAGGAGCACTTTGAGTGCAGCTACGCAGCGCAGATAAAGGGTTACAAGAAGCAGTCATTTTCTATCTCCTTTTGTTGAAAATGAAAGAGTTATGATAAATATATTGCTGTTTTAATTCAATTTTTTTTAAAAGCCTAAAGCCTAGCGATTCCACTTTGATTCGCGCTATCGGGGTTGGGCCGAGCCTCTACAATACGGTCCCAAAATGCAGAAAAGTCTTTCCACTTCTGCGCTCTCTGAATCAACCGGTCTGGATGGATGATCTACCCTTGGAGCAGGGCAGAATCGATGGCCAGATCATGCATCCAGAGCGAATCCAGAAGATCCTTCACTTCTAGGTTATCTGTCCCGTCAACAAGATCTTTTAGTTTATGTGTTAAAATATCATTTGAAATAGCGTAGGCCCTTGCGTTTTCACTCTGGGGTAGCACAATGAGAAAAAAGTCTATGGCCTTTAAGTACTCAGCTTCCAATGAGTCAGAGCTCTATTTAACTGTAAGAATTTAGTTTCGCTCTAGATAGAAATGCTCAGTAAGGTGCGGCGTTTTAAACAGCATTTGCCAAGGTGCTTCGATTCGTTCTGTGTGCAACCCTAGGTTTGGATACACTTTTCCAAGATTGAGAAAAATGCCGTGCGGGTTGCTTCCATTATAAGGGTGTTCAGGTTCAGGGGAATCGATCGGGTACCGAATGAGAGGGCAACGGGCTGTTAAGCCTACTTCTCCTCTAAAGTCATCTAGAGACACTTCAGTTGGGTAGAAGCGGAAAGAGACCTTCTCTTGTGTTGGCGTGCTGTTTAAAAGAGGATGAAGTTGAGAGCCGCCACCTAAATTGAAGGTCGTAGATTATTGAACAACTGTTCCTTGTATCAGATTTTGGCTGATACAAAGACTGAGTTTTTTAACACCCTCTTACCTATCTGCATCATCTTCTTTTTGTTGTACTATAATTGTATTCGCTGTTGGAACAGTTCTATTGCTGCTGTTGCAGTCATCATCTGTCTGGTCTGCTCGTATTTGTGCTAATAGTGCTCCCATTTCTGTTACATCCTGCTGTGAAGCAACATGGTGAGTTGGTGGAGGTTTATCCGCACTCGCTGGTTTGCGTGTGCAGACTGCGCTGGCAGCTGTCCCAGCTAGTAAAAGTAGAGCAATACCAGAGCTTGCAAGAGCGGCGCCACCGACTGTGCCCAAAGCTGCAGCAAAGGGGGCTACACCACTAAGAGCAAGAGCGCCAATGATGATCGCAGCAACGGATGTAATGGCTGCTAGGCTAATAGTAGCCTTAGAGGTAGCGCACGACTGGACACAGTGCGCTGGAGTTATTCGAGCAGATTGATTCTCTGGTGTAGGAGTAGGGATAAGTGTCATTTTTCTATTTCCTTTTGTTGAAAACAAAAGAACTATGATAATTGCATTACTGTTTTAATTCAATCTTTTTTAAAAGCCTAACCATTCTTGCGCGGGTGGCGCTCTTAGGCGTAGCCTCCAAACTAGGATCCGCTGTTATTAGGTAGGAACGGCACATAGAATGGTGGGTGTAAAATAATTCCAGGCAATCATGTCCTGTTCCTTGCTATTGCCGCTGCCGCTGCACGTTGTCCAGGGGTCAATGCGTTACTGGATCCAGAAGATCCACCTAGTCTGGCTTTTTGGCGCTGGTAGCGGATACAGCCAAGTGTGACACTTAGACAGGTAATCAGAAAACCGGCAGCCAAAAGAAAGGAGCCTCCAATAGTGCCCCCAAGGGCACTGCCTACCACCCCAATGGCAGATCCTGGGTGGGCGGCACCGGCAAGGACTAAAGCGCTCAAAATCATCAGAGCAAGGCCCGCCACAGCTAGAAGGGCCACGGCTTTTTTTGTGGTGCCCCACGCTTCCGCTCGCTGAACGAGTGGGTGAGTCTCAAAGCGGTTGACACGTTCAAGAAGTAGGGAAGCCATTTTACCTCTCTTTTTTTGAAAGATAGTACAGTTAATATTCTTTTAAATCAATGTATAATTGTTTTAATAATTTCTCAGGAGAGTTAAAATAGTTCCTTGAATAGAGACATGATCTTCGCGGACCATGAGCGGCTGGACATGAGGGCTGACCGATTCAAAGCGGATGTAAGGAGGCTCTGAATAGGCGCGCTTCACAAGGGTGATCTGCTCATCGATAAGCGCAATCACCAGCTCTCCCTCTTCAAACTTCCGGCGGGGCGCCACTAAAACAAGATCGTCTGGCTGCAGGCACTCTTCCAGAAGCGACTCATCGGCGACGGTGAGCAGGTAACACTCTTCGCTAGGAGGAGAGGGGAAATGTACAGAAACAATTTGAGCAAACGTCTCAATGGCAGACCCACCGCGTAGCTTACCAATCAGAGGCACCGTTTCCAAAGAGGGATCGGTTTGAAGCTTTAATGAGCGCGCTCCTTTTGAGAATTCTGAGACAACGCCCTTTCGCTTGAGTGTTTGGATGTGGTTGTAGACAGAGCCGAGAGAGGCAAATCCGAAAAAATCCTGAATTTCGCGATAGCTAGGACTGCACCGTTTTTCAGTGGCATACGATTCAATGAAGTCGACGATTTCACGTTGTTTTTTGGTCAGCCCTTGCATATTAGGACGAAATAGTACAAAAAAAAAGGATGCGAAACAAGATTTTGATTGTCGATGCCGACCCAAGCGCGCGGCAAGCCTTAGAAGAGATACTTCAAGAAGTGGTGGAAAAGGGGGGCGAGTTCCTCTTTGCCAGCACCCAAGAAGATGGTTTGACCCTTTTAACAAAAGAGCACCCTCAGCTGGTGTTTGTGGATACTCTCCTTCTGGGCGAGAATGAAGAGGCGTGGAACCAAGAAGGAGTCCATGTTGTGGTGATGCAAATCGGTCACCAGCAGGATCAGTACCGTGCAGACGTTCTGCTCAAGCCGCTGAGGCCTCATCAGGTTCTTGAGAAGTGTCAGGCCTTTTTGGGAAAAGAAATCTCTCCACAGATGCCCCCCATGTGAGCTTATCGATTCCCAAAGCCACCAGCCACATAAGCACAGGCGAGGTGACCACGTCCGAGACAAAATGTCCCCCTTGCACGACGCGCGTGATCATTAAGCTTCCTCCAAGACCTGCTGTGAGGACAATTCCCCCCACAAAGAGCACCTGATTGCGCGTCCGTTTGCCAACCAAAATCATGGAAAAAAAGTAGAAACCCATTGCCACATGTCCACTGGGGAATGACTTTTGCGGATCGTGACGCGTATGAAAATTCGGCTGCCAAAAGGGGCGGTAGGCGTGGCTGCCTCCAAATTGCTCAATCTGTTTGGGGCGGGGGCGTCCCCAGAACTCTTTGAAAAGGGCATTGGTGATGAGACCGGCGCCAATCACGAGCGTTAACACGATCGCAAAAGAGCCGCGCCGCCACTTCTGCCACTGAGGGCGCACATAAGAGAGAAGAAAAATACTCAAGCCTAGCCCTCCTGTGGCAAAGCCAAACAGCTCTCCGTAGTGATAGAGAAAATGAAAGAAGGTGTTGTTGTAGAATCCTGTTTCGGGCGTGTAGAACTGCTCCGAGACCATCAGGTCTAAATAAGGTGTGAAAGGAGCGAGTAGACCTAAAAAAAGCAGGGGAAGGAACCATTTAAGGTGGCGTTTCATGTAACCTCGTGATCTTTGCTCCCATCATAACCCACTCTCTGAAATAAGGTGAAGGAAGGACTTGCGAATATTTGAGTGAGTCTCCTTAATAGGAGCTATGTTGTTTTTGAGTGTAGGTTTACTCCTCGGTTTTGTGGTGGGATGGCTCGTTGGCCGGGTGAAACAAAAAGAGTTAACCCTGGAAAAAGAGGGGTTAAAAGAAAAAATCGTGCTTCTTGAGCAGATGCAGACAGCCTTTACCGAGCAGTTTAAAGGCATGTCGGCCGATGCACTGAAGCACAACAACGAGTCTTTTTTTCAAATTGCCGAGCAGGCCTTTGAAAAGAAGAGTCAGGCGATCGACAAGCTGATGAAGCCGGTCAAAGAGACATTAGATCAATTTGATGTCAAAATCCAAAACTTGGAGAAGGCGCGTACAACCGCTTATGTCTCACTAAAAGAGCAAGTGCATGCCCTGATTGAGTCGCAGAAAGATCTGCGCAAAGAGACAACGAATCTCTCCAAGGCACTCCGAGCGCCAACAGTGCGCGGACGGTGGGGAGAGATGCAGCTGAAGCGGGTGGTGGAGATGGCGGGCATGCTTGATCACTGCGATTTTTATGAGCAGGCGCACGCCTCGAATGAAGAGCGCAGTTTCCGTCCCGATCTTCTCGTCAAGCTGCCCGGTGGAAAGAATATCGTGGTCGATTCCAAGGCGCCTCTGGAGGCGTATTTAGAGTCTCTTGAATCTTCAGATGAGGCGCATCGCCAGCTCAAAATCAAAGAGCACGCCCAGCGGATTCGGAATCACATGACCCTTTTGAGTCGCAAATCGTATTGGGAGCAGTTTCAGCCTACCCCTGAGTTTGTGGTTTTGTTTCTCCCCGGGGAAACATTTTTCAGTGCGGCGCTCGAGCAAGATCCCGGTTTAATTGAAGCCGGAGTGGATCAGAAGGTGATTTTGGCGACACCGACCACCTTAATTGCACTTCTGCGGGCAGTGGCCTATGGGTGGAGACAAGAGAGTTTATCGCAAAATGCCGAGCACATCAGCGCATTGGGGCGTGAGCTTTACAAGCGGATTGCCGATATGGGGGGGCATTGGTCCAAGGTGGGAAAAGGGCTTTCTCAAGCCGTGCAGGCGTACAATAAAGCTGTGGGGTCGCTGGAGTCGCGCGTCCTTGTTTCGGCACGTCGCTTTAATGAGCTAGGGGAGGATCATGAGATTGAGGCGGTGGAGCCTATTGAGCAGATCCCTCGGATCATCCAAGCTCCTGAGATGCAAAAAGAGAGTGGGGAGGAGATGGCTCCTCCCCAAAGGATTTAGGCTTGATAAGTCCCTTTAGGAGCCAATTCGCCTCCATCTTTGCTCACCTTACCGTCAACTTTCTCATAGCTAGAGCGCTTGCTCTTGGGATCGGCTTTATTAGGTGTTTCCGGTACCGCGGCATTAATCGTAGCGACGACTTCAAGCCCCTTAATCCGTGCTCCGAGCTTAGCCATTTTTGAAGGCTCGGCAGCGTCAAATTGTCTCGTGCCACTTCTCGTGTGTTTTTGTGTTCCGTATACGTTGATACCGCCATCCAATAAAGGGCTTCTTTCATTATTAACTGACATATTATTCTCCTATTTATTAGGTTTGGTTTTTAGTATGCAATAATTATAGCATTCAATTGTTTACTTTATATTAAATTAGATAGAAATAATTTAAATTAAGAATGTGTAAAGAGGGCTCGGTAACAGGCTAGGAGATGGTCGACGCCATTTACGGCGCGGTGGGGACTCTCCTCGGGAGCTAGGCCATAGTGTTTGGCGATCGTATTCTTGGAAAGAAGGCTCTCTTTGGCCTCCATAGGAAGCTGGGGGTTCTCTTTGACCCGAATTCCCCAGTACATGGAGGCGAGATCGAGCCAGTGGTAGGGCCAGCCGTAGTGGACTTGAAGGTCTGTGTTGATGATTTGAGCGAAAAAAGCACGGTCAAAAGAGGGGTTTTGACAGATAAAGACCCCCTCTTTCTCCCCAAGTCCTAGCCGATTGAGGTCATTGAGAATCTCGCTGGCTACGACTTTTTCTGATTTTCCCTTTAGGGTCTCTTCCCAGGTAAAGCCGTTGATTTTAAGACTATGCGGATCGGACTCTGCCCACACCTCAGGCCTCTGACTCACGATTGTCTCGTAGCTGAGAACGGCCTTGTCTGTCTGCCCGTCGATCACCTTATAGGCGATCTCTAAGGTACGGTGTTTATCGGGGTTGAGTCCGGTCGTTTCTGTGTCGAGAAAAATCAGCAGCATATCCCCCTACATAGCGTTCTTAGGAGGAAAAAGTCAAAGGAATTTACAAAATTGGCTTGAGTAAATTATAGTACCTTGCTATCCAGAATTCAAAAGGGGATCTGCATGCAATTGCTCGAGAGTTTGACCCGCCTGATCAGTCGCTTCCGGTATCCGGTCTCCCTGCCGGAGGATGTCGCTCGGGATCTGGGCATGGATCTTCCCAATACCTTGAGTTTTCATGATTTTATCCAGCTTCTCTCTTCCCCTCACCACCGCCCTGCTCATCTCCGGAAATTCATGCCGCGTAGACAAGCAGAAGAGACCTTTGTCTCAGCCTTGAAAAAAGAAAATTTTAAATCGTGTTCGCTTTTCTCCTACTCTTTCAATAAAAGTTGGCTAGTGATTGCTCTGTACTTTGATAACGAAGAGCGGTTGCGCCGTCTCCACCTTCAATGTCCTGCTTGCCAGCAGCTCGATGGGTTTGATATCCTTTTAGAAGAAGAAATCTACGCCGCCGCTTCATCTCATTGAGTTTTTTGTTCTTTTTCTCTATAATTCTCTAGTTATGTCTTTTTCTTCATTTACATTTCATGAGATGGTTTTGCAACTCCTCTTCTCTCTGAACGTGGGGGAGAGCTCTGAGGAGGATTTGATCCCCTTTTTGATGCGCCAGCTGCGGATGAGTCGCAAATCGGTGCGGGAGGCGTATGAAAGAGCGCAGGCTGTTTATCAGTGTCATAAGTCGCTTGACGAAAAAATAGGGGCCATTTCCGAAGAGTACGCTTTAGAGCGGATTGGAAAGGTGGAGCGTAATGTATTGCGTCTTGCGTTTTTTGAGCTACTCAATGAGATAGAGACGCCACGAGAGAAAGTGATTGCCGAGGCCTTGCGCTTAACACGGAAATTCAGCACAAAAGAAGCGACGGCATTTGTCAATGCCATACTGGACAGCGACACGGAGATTTCAAGTGGATCAACACCCGCCCTTTCCTCACCAGAAGAATAAACTCTTAAGCGCCCTTTCAACCTTTGGGATTGGGGGGCCTGCGCGTTACTTTGCCCAGGCTCAAGACAAAGAAGCGATGCAAGAGATGCTCGCTTACGCCTATAAAGCCGGGATGCCGGTTCACATTTTAGGCAAAGGATCGAACTCTCTTTTCGATGACAAAGGGTTCAATGGTCTGGTTATTCTCAACCGAATTGACTTTCTTGAACAGACAGATCACCTATTTAAGGTAGGCAGTGGGTATAGTTTTGCTCGGCTGGGAGGCGTCACCGCGCGCTTGGGGTGGAGCGGGCTAGAATTTGCCTCGGGGATTCCAGCAACTGTGGGCGGCGCGGTTTACATGAATGCAGGTGCAAACGGGAAAGAGACTGCTGACACGCTTGTGGAGGTGGGTTTTGTGACTGAAAAGGGAGAGAGTCTTTCTTTTCAAAAAGAGGAGCTCTATTTTGGATATCGCACCTCCTCTTTTCAGAAGTGGAAGGGGGCGATTGTCGAGACGTTGTTTCATCTCAAGCCCTCTGCCGAGGCAAAAGCCGATCAGAAAGAGATTCTCGACTACCGTTTAAAGACCCAGCCGTATGGTGAAAAATCAGCGGGTTGTGCGTTTCGTAATCCAGAGGGCGATTCGGCAGGCAGGTTGATTGAGGCGTCTGGCCTAAAAGGGGTTAAGAGGGGTGGGGCAACGGTTTCTCCCACGCATGCCAACTTTATTGTGAATGAGGGGGAGGCCAAAGCGCGTGACGTTTTGGACTTGATCGCAGAGATTAAAGAGACGATTTACCAGAAGAAGGGAATCGTATTAGAAGAGGAAATTCGGTATATCCCGTATGACATTTAGAGCTGATTTACATTGCCATTCGACCTATTCGGATGGAACCGATACGCCTCAAGAGTTAATTGAGCAGGCGATTGAACTGCAATTGGGAGGTCTCTCGATTACCGATCATGATACGGTTGCCGCTTACCCCGAAGCTCTTAGCTTTGCCAAGGAGAAACAGTTTCCTCTTCTGGTGGGGATTGAATTTTCTGCCTCTCACTATGGGACACCCGTACATATTTTAGGTTACGCTTTCCAGTTAAAAAGTGAAGCGATTGACGCCCTATGTAAGCGACACCAAGAGAGGCGGCGGCAACGAAACCGAAATATCTTACAGAAGCTGCAGCAACTAGGTATTTCGATCGATGAGAGTGAACTTGGAGAGGAGGGGCATACACTTGGACGGCCTCATATTGCAAAAGAGATGATCAAAAGAGGGGTGGTGTCGACGATTAAAGAGGCATTTGAGTGCTATTTAGGTGAAGGAAAAAAAGCGTACGATCCGGGCGAGCCGATCTCTGTTTTAGAAACCATTGAGACGATCCATCAGGCGGGGGGCAAGGCTTTAATTGCCCATCCCCATTTAATCAACAGAAGCTCGGTAGAACGGCAGCTTTTGCAGATGCCCTTTGATGGGGTGGAGGGGTATTATGCCAGGTTCGCTCCCCATCAAGAGCGGAAATGGATTCAAATTGCCCAAGAGAAGGGGTGGCTTGTGAGCGGAGGCTCTGATTACCATGGGCGTAACAAACCTTTTAACCTGCTCGGCAGCTCTTGGGTAGGTAGGGAAACATTTGAGCAGCTCTATGCACAATCAACTACCTCCAAGTCTTGAACAGGCTCTTGAAATCCGCAGCATGAAGCTCGATTTGGAGCGGATGAAGCGATTTGACGCTGCACTAGGACATCCTAGTCGAGGCTTTCCTTCGGTTCATATCGCAGGCACAAATGGGAAAGGATCTGTTGCCACCAAAATCGCTAAGGGATTTCCCCGCAAAAAAGTGGGGCTCTTTACCTCTCCCCATATTCACTCTTTCACGGAGCGGATTCAGATTAATGGTGCGCAGATTAGTGAAGAAAAAGCGCATGCGCTGATGGAGTGGATTGTCAAAACAATTGAAACCCCACCCTCCTATTTTGAATTGCTCACGTTACTCGCATTTACCTATTTTGCCGAAGAAGAGGTCGATTTAGCCGTTTTAGAGGTGGGGATGGGAGGGCGCCTTGATGCGACCAATATCGTCACTCCACTACTCTCGGTGATTACCTCTATTGGCCTTGATCACATGCGCTATTTGGGAAATACTTTAGAAGCGATTGCCTATGAGAAAGGAGGGGTCATCAAGCCAGGCATCCCTGTTGTTGTGGGTCCAACAGCACGTTATTATCCCGGTGCTATTGAGGTGACAGGATCTTTTACCGATTACGATAAGGAAAATCAAGCGATTGCGCGTGCTGCGCTTGAAGAATTGGGAGGAGAGTTTTGTGGTTTATCAGACACTCCTCCCTGCCGTTTTGAGCGCATTGGTCCTTATATTTTGGATGTCGCGCATAATCCAGCCGCACTGGAGCGCACATTTGAAAGAATGGTGGGTGAGCGTGTGCGTGCACTCGTGGCTTTTTCGGCAGATAAGGACATTTCGGCTTGTCTAAAGGTAATTGAACGTCATGCAGTTGCCTATCACTTGGTGACCATTGACCATCCACGCGCTTTTGTTCCGGAGGTTCCCTTAAAAATTGAGGAGGCGCTTGGGTTTGTTCGGCCTGGTGAGTCTGTTTTGATTACCGGCACGTTTTTTATGATGGCAGAGGCACGAGCCATAATAGAGAGGGAGCTTGCTTCCGATTAAGCCATTGGTGGTAGCAAACGTGCCATTTTTTGGGATCGAGGGAGCGGGTAAAGTCCAGTAGAGCTGCCTCTTCTTTCGCTCCCTCAGGATGGCCTGGATAACAGGTGATAGAGAGCGCTTTTGCCACCATTTTAAGAGCGTGCCCTACGCTTTGCAGGGTGGTCTCGGTTTGGGTGGTTCGCTTCTTGTCACCACCGGGTAGATAGCCAAGGTTGTAGACAATCAGGGCAGCCTCTTTTTCCACAAAAGAGGCGTGAGATTGGAGCCTATATGTTGCTTTTGGAGCTCTCATGCGCGCCGTCTCTAGGGCCTTTTCTTGAATATCGTAGGCGACTACCTGGACTCCCAGCCGGGTTAGATAGAGAGTATCATGCCCATTGCCGCAGGTGGCATCAATGACCAGGTCTCCCGGTTCCAGAGTTTCCTTCCAATAGGAGTGGGCTTTTTGCAAGTGATTTGCCATGACAGGGAGTATACCACTTTTTTCTTTTGAAATAGAGAGGAATCTGGTAGGCTCTTCCTTCTTCTTCGGGGTATTAGCTCAGTTGGTTAGAGCGCCACGTTGACATCGTGGAGGTCAGCTGTTCGAGTCAGCTATATCCCATCATGGACCTAGATTCTCTCAGGCACACCGCCAAAGAAGTTCTTGCCGCCTCTGTTTGCGCCGTATTCCCCAAAGTTCAACTGGTCGGAGGAGGAATTGATGAGATTGGCTTTTACTACGATTTTCTTTTTCCCAAAGAAATTTTAACTGTTTTCAGTGAGCGGGAGCTACGCCATATTGAAGATCAGATGATCTTGATGATTCACCAAGACCATCCGATTAAAGTCTTAGAGATGATGCGAGAAAATGGGGCGCGTTACCTGGAGCATCTAGGTCAGCCCCTCCGTAAAGAGGCTGCCCTTGAAGCAGAAACCAATATTGTTTCTTTGATCGAAATGGGTTTGTTTCGGGACCTTTGTCCTCATGTAGCTATCACTCAGACAAGTGAAATTAAAGCTTTTAAGCTGCAAGGATTTAAGTTATTTGAAGGCAGAGTGCGCATCTCGGGCACTGTCTTTCCAGACAAGCAGCAGCTCAAAACATTTCTTAAACGGTATAAAGAGGCAGCGAAACGGGATCCTTTCATTTTGGGTTCCAAAGAGAACTACTTTTTGCTTTTGAATGAAGAGTGGGTGTTTCTTCCAAAGGGTGAGCGGCTGCTAGAGCGGTTAAAAAAATATTGGTTAGCTGAGCACGTCGATATAGAGCGGATCACGTTTTCTGACGCGTCTGATCGGCAAGAGGTACATGAAACGGTGATGGCCTTGCAAAAGAGGGCTCAAATTGCCTCCTACTCCCTTCTAGAAGGGGATTTAGTCTCTTTTAACTATCGGGATGATCAAGAACTTTCTAACGTTCTGATTTCTTCCTTGCATTTCTTCCAAAAAGCAATTAAGATCTTCCCGTTTGAATCAAGAGTATATTGTCTTGAACCAGAGTCAGGTCGTCTTTCGAAGATTTTGCATAACGAGGGAGTAGATCATGAGCGTGAGCGCTCTAAAGAGGAGAGCTCACATCTCATCCTGCGGGTGGAAGATGGATATGGACGGAAGCGGACTCTTTCATACATAAAGGTTGAGAGAAATAAGAAGGTCTTGCATCGTTCTTTATTCTACTCACCGAATGAGTGGGTGGCGCATATGATCGAAATGGGAGTTAAAATTTGAATTTTCGAGTTAACCGGCAGATTCGTGCTCCAAAAGCACGTGTGATCGGTCCAGAGGGAAACCAAATAGGGGTTATCTCTGTACGTGATGCGCTGACGATGGCGCAAGAAGCAGGACTTGATTTGGTGGAGATTGCGCCGAATGCAGAGCCTCCTGTCTGTAAAATCATTGATTACGGAAAGTTTCGCTACGACCAGACGAAACGTGAAAAAGAGAGTAAAAAAATCCAGCATCAAGTTAGGGTAAAAGAGATCAAGCTCAAGCCCAACATTGATGAGCATGATTTTCAAACAAAATTGAAAAGGGCCCAAGGATTTCTTGAGAAGGGGAACAAAGTCAAAGTTACCTGTATGTTCCGTGGACGAGAGATGGCCTATCCACAGCTCGGTCAACGTGTTGTTAATCGAATGTGTGCAGAACTAGAAGAGATTGCCCATGTAGAAGCTCCCGCAAAAATGATGGGAAGGAGCATGATTTGCGTTTTAGCGCCTCAGGCTGCAAAGGGTAAGAAAAAGGAGAAACCACATGCCAAAGATGAAAACCAATAAATCGGTTGCGTCCCGATTTAAAGTAACCGGTACAGGCAAATTAGTGCGTCGTCGCCCGGCGAGACGTCATAAATTAACAAAAAAATCTTCATTGCGAAAGCGTATCTTAGCGCGTCCTGCTTTAGTTTCAGAGACTCAATTGAAGATGTATAAGAAGATGATAGGAGCTTAAGAGCTATGGTTAGAGCAACAAGTGCACCCGCGTCACGCCGTCGTCGTAAACGCCTTTTAAAGCGTGCCAAAGGTTTTTGGGGCGATCGTAAGAATCACGTTCGCCAATCGACTAACGCGGTGATGAGCGCGATGGCGTTCAATTACCGTCACAGAAAGTTAAAGAAGCGCGATTTTCGCAGACTTTGGATCACCCGCGTGGGTGTGGGAGCGAAGATCAACGGTCTTTCATATAGTAAGTTGATTAACGGCTTGAAAAAAGCGGGTTGTGAGCTGAACCGGAAAATGCTTTCCGAGATGGCGATTCATGATCCTGCCGGCTTTAAGGCAGTAGCGGAGATGGCTAAGAACGCACTTGTATCATGACACTTGGGGAAACCATCAGTGCGATCAGGTCAGATGCTGAGCAAGATCTTTGTCTATGCACGCAAGCCAAAGAGGTCGAAGCGTTAAAGATTAAGTATCTGGGGAAGAAAGGACGTGTACAAGGGCTGATGCCTTTGCTTAAAGACGTTTCGGGCGATCAGCGTCCTCAGCTTGGAAAGTTGATCAACGATCTTAAAACCACGCTTGAGGAGCAGTTCACTTTTGCCCTTGAGCGTTTTGCATCAACAGAGTTAAATGCTCGGTTAAAAACTGAGTGGTTGGATGCAACCTTGCCGGGGCGTCGTCGTTTTCTCGGGCGTGAGCACGTCATTGTGAAGATGTTAGACGAAGCGTTAGAGATTTTATCGGGCATGGGCTTTTCTGTTCAATATGGGCCTGACATAGAATCAGATTTCTATAATTTTGAAGCTTTGAATTTTCCTAAGGATCATCCGGCTCGTGACATGCATGACACCTTTTACATTTCGGGTGACATGTTGTTGCGGACGCACACATCCAATACGCAAGTGCGTGTGATGGAGAGTAGTGCGCCACCTATTCGGATGGTAGCTCCAGGTAAAAGTTATCGCAACGAAGATGTTTCGGCCCGTTCCCACGTGTTGTTTCATCAGGTTGAAGGTTTGTACATCGACAAAAACGTTACCTTTGCAGATTTATTGGCGACATTAGAAGAGTTTTTTGTTAAGCTTCTTCATCAAGAAATCAAGATGCGCTACCGTCCCAGCTATTTTCCTTTTGTGGAGCCTGGTGTAGAGATTGACATTAGTTGCATTATGTGTGAACAAAAGGGGTGTTCGGTTTGCAAGCAGACCGGTTGGCTTGAAGTGGCTGGGGCTGGCATGGTGCATCCTGAGGTAATGAAGTCGGGAGGTTTGGATCCTGAGGAGTATTTGGGTTATGCGTGGGGTTTTGGGATTGAGCGTTTAGCGATGCTGCGGTATCGGATTCCGGACATACGGCTTTTTCAGGAGAATAATTTACGGTTTTTACAACAGTTTTAGTATGGAAGAGTGGCAGAGTGGCCGAATGCGCCTGTCTTGAAAACAGGAGTTGGGCAACCAACCGGGGGTTCGAATCCCTCCTCTTCCGAAATCAAAAAGGAGAAGCTCAAGCTTCTCCTTTTTGTTTTTGGGAGAGAAGCGGAAGCGGCCGAGCTTTCGCGTGAAGGGATTTAGACCCAGGAGGCTAAATGGCTCTGTCATCCATCTTTGTTGCAGCAACGTATCTGCTTCGTTTTTCTCCGCGGCAATGTCACAAGACATTACCTTGTCGCTCACCTCGCATCTACAACACTGCAAAAAGCCGCTGCCACAGCCCTTTAGTCGCCTGGGTCTGAAAGGTTGAAACTCGCGAGCGAGAGCGAGACGAGTAACCCCGCCCTGGAAGGGCGAATCCCTCCTCTTCCGTTTTTTCTTCGAAAAACCGTCATCGTCGGGACGCCTCGGTGCCCTACGGGCACTCTCGGACATTTCCCTTCTGAACGCTCCGCCGGAGCCTCCAGAAGTGTCCAATGTCCTCCTCTTCCGTTTTTGGCGGCATCTTTGTCCGATCTCTCCTCGGCTGTACCCCCCCCCAGCACTACCCTTGCCCTAGATCGAACAAATCTACTCACTAAAAAATATCATGGCATTTTTGAACTTTTATCGCATGCTAAGGACTATTAGAATTTTCAATTTCGTTTAGGTAATTTTCTAATCCTTTAACTGTAACTTTTTCTGAAAGTGAATAATTGCGATTCCCAGGGTAAATGACATGAAGATGCTCGATGGGCAAATCTTGCAAAATGCTGTGCATTGATTTTGTTATCTTGGGTGCGTCGGAAAACTTAAATTCAAAAGCAATGAACTTGCCCTGTTGATGAATCATAAGGTCAACTTCTGCCCCTGAATAGGTTGACCAAAAGTAGCAATCCTGGCTACGGACTTGATGGATACGGATAATTTCTTCGATTGCAAAGCCTTCCCAGGAGGCACCAAGCTTTGGATAGCGTAATAGTTCAGCGTGAGTGCGTAAGTTTAGAATAGAATGTAAGATACCGCTATCGCGCAGATAGACTTTGGGAGCTTTAACTTGCCTCTTTTTTATACTTGCATGCCAAGGTTGTAATTGGCGAACCATGAATGTACCAGTCAAAAGATCCAGATAGCGGCGAATTGTCGTATCAGAGGCGCCAAATGAACGTCCCAGCTCTGAAGCATTAAAAATATTTCCATGGTAGTGCGCTAACATTGTCCAAAAACGGCGTAATGACTCAGGAGCAATTTTAATCCCTAAGTTAGGGATGTCCTGTTCTAAAAATGTGCGAATGTAGAAGTCTCTCCAATCGAAGCTGTCCTGCTCAGTTTCAGACAAGTATGATAAGGGGAAACCCCCTCTATCCCACAGTTGTTGAAGATTATGTGTTTCACTAAAAGAAAAAGGGGTTAGTTCAAGATAGGCGATTCTTCCTGCCAAAGTTTCGGATGACTGCTTAATCAGGTCTCGAGAAGCACTACCAAGAATCAAGAATCGCTGCTTTAACTGATGATCATCAATGAGGACCCTTAAAACTGGAAATAAGTCGGGTTTTCGTTGAATTTCGTCGATCACGATTAGACCCGACAAAGGACGAAGAGCCAGCATTGCATTATCTAATCTTTGCACGTCGATTGGATCTTCGAGGTCAAAGTAGTTTTCACGTGGAAAGTTATTTTTTAAATATTGTTTAGATAGCGTTGTTTTACCGCACTGGCGTGGTCCAAGAAGAGCCACAATGGAATGAGTCCGAAAATAACGCTCTATTTTCTCCAAAAAAAGTGATCTAAGCATGAGATCCTTGAAAATTCGGTATATGATACAGAATATTCAATGATTCAATTTGTTTCAACAAAAAAAGACTTTAGTATCAATCAGGGCTCTAGAGCTTATGTCTTTGGGGATCAAATTTTTCAATGCTCCCACCTTGTTGCTCACCTCGCATCTACATTGCTGCAAAAAGCCGCTGCCAGAGCTCTTTAATCTCCAGGGCATGAAAGGTTGAAACCCGCGAGCAAGAGCGAGACGAGTAACCCCGCCCTGGAAGGATGTCCTCCTCTTCCGTTTTTAGTGGCATCTTTGTCCGATCTCTCGATAAAGTAACAATCTGCTGCGATCTACACCGTCCATATGCTATTTGGAACAAAACATGACGAAAAGTCTAGCTTTGCCTCATACTTCAGAATTACATAGCGCTTGTCGGGTTAGCAGACTAGAAATAATCGACAGAAGTAGACATACCTCTGTTCTTGTATTGGGAAATACACACAAAATTCAGTTTAAGATGCTAATGCGAGGAAAAGATAATGTTTCAGGAAATGGGAGGAAAAGTTGGTGTCATTACAGGCGCAACTTCAGGCATCGGTCGTGAGTCTGCTCTATTGCTAGCTCAGCATGGAGTCAAAGTTGTGCTAGCAGGAAGAAATGAAGAGCGTGGCTCAGAGTTGCAAGATGAAATTTCTTCAAAGGGAGGAACTGCTCTGTTTGTGCCAACAGATGTTTCAAATTGTGCCTCTGTAAAAAATCTCATAGATACAGCGCAAAGTTCTTTTGGATCGATCCATTATGCGCTCAACAATGCAGGCACCGAAGGTCGCTTGGGTCCTATAAACGAAATGGAAGAAGAAGATTTTCATGAAGTGTTAAACACCAATTTAAAGGGAATATGGCTTTGCCTTAAGTTTCAGCTTCAAGCAATGGCTACTGAGGGTGGCTCCATTATCAATATTTCTACTAATTTAACCCGGATGGCAATGCCAGGAACTGGCCTTTATACAGCCAGTAAAGCTGGAGTGGAAAGCTTAACAAAGATCGCTGCGATGGAATTCGCGGAACAGGGTATCAGAGTCAATGCCATTAGCCCAGGTGCTGTGGATACGCCCATGATACGACGCATTTATCCAGAGGAAAGAGAGAGAAAAAGACTCGGTGCGACCAATCCCCAAAAGAGGATGGCGGATCCAAAAGAGATTGCCCAGGCTGCTCTTTGGCTATTTTCTCCGCTGTCTACTCACGTTAACGGAACTGTCATGTTCGTTGATGGAGGAGGATCCCTTAGTAGCTAACGTGTATGTGTGTGCCTGGTCTCAAGTGAACCTTTTTGTGAGAACAAAATATGAAGCCCTATACTGCAGAAATTGTGGAGAATCTTCCAAAAAACATTGATGAGAAGATGAGAGCCGATCTCATCGCTTATGAAAAAAGCCATGGAATCGATTTCAACCATAAACGCTTTTCGATTATTTTAAAAAATGATGCCGATGAAGCGGTGGGTGTTCTCAATGGATTTACAGTCTACGCCGAGGTGTACGTTGATGATCTTTGGGTAGACCAATCGTGCCGCAGGCAAGGTTTAGGGCGCCTGCTGCTGCAGCTCCTTGAAGAGCGCTTTAGAGGAAAGGGCTTCTATAACATCAATCTGGTCACCAGTGCCTTTCAAGCTCCAGTTTTTTATGAAAAATGCGGATTCAAGCGGGAGTTTGTAAGAGAAAACGTCCAAAACCCCAAGCTAGCCAAAACATTTTTTGTTAAGTATTTTGATGAAGCACAAACGCAAGGCGTAGTTTCAGATTGTTAAGAGGCTCTCATCTGCTTCTCAAGGGTCCAGCTGTCAAGATAAGCCCAATATTCGATAACTTTTTCATTCTCAAGTCGATACATAGACATTCCTTGGTAAGTGATCGGCTTGCCCTGTGCTTCAATGCCGTTTAGCGCCTTTTGATGGGTGCCTGTGGCGCGCCAATGGGAAACGACGATGTCGTTATCTTCCAACGTATGAAGCAAGGTTACATTGAGGTCAGGGATTGCCAAGATCCACTTTTGGATGGTCTCTGTCATCTCTTCACGCGATTTGAACTGCCCTAAAGGGCTGTGGATCCGAGTGGATTCTGAAAATACATTGGCAATCATGGCCAGATTTTTCTTGTTCCACACCTCTAGCATGTATTTTTCAATGAGGCTCTTGTTCTTTGATTGGGATTCCATTATGTCCTTGTAAAGAACGCGTGTTATGCGTATCTGTTGGTCTTAAAAGAGGACTCATGATGACACGATACCGTTATTTATTACTAGCTCTATTCAGTATGGCAATGCCCATCCATGCTGCTACTACAATCGTTAAAAATGGCGAGACTTCAGGTCCAATTTTCCTTGGAGGAGACGATGACCGTATCTTAGTCGAGGCAGGAGGCGCCATTGAGTCGGCTGGGAACTTTGAGATTGGAGCCGAGCTTTTTGGAGCGAATGTGCTGGGGAGCAATAGCGGTTCCATCACCATGACAGGACAGGGTGCTGATGGAATGCGTGCTTCAGGGGAAGCAGCAGAAATTCTCAATATGGGTAACATTACATTGACTAATGAGATTGCTACTGGAATGGCGTTGGGTGGAACAGATGTTAGAGGCAGCAACTCAGGTGTCATTACGGCCTTAGAGATTAATTCTGCGGGGATGTTAACTGAGGCTTCAGGTGGAATACTGATCAATAGCGGTGGGATCAATATGCTTGGAGACGATAGTGTTGGAATCCAAGATACTAACGCATCCGCTAGCATGTTAATCGCCAATCATGGGGCGATTTTTACCACAGGGGAATCGGGGCATGGTGTTTCCATCAGAGGAAACAATCAAACTACGGTCAATACAGGCTCGATTGTGACCACAAACACGCAGGCGGATGGAATTCGCTCCATTGTTGGAGTGAATCAAGTGGTCGATAATCGCGGCACAATTGTAACATTTGGAGATGGGGGAGATGCCATTTTGGTGTCGGGTACCAATCCAACAGGCCTCAATAGTGGAACGATCATCACCTCAGGCACAGAGGCTCATGGACTGCGATCGGGAGCTGCTAGTGCTATACTCGTAAACAGTGGTCTAGTTTCTGTATCAGGGCCTACAGCCGACGGTGTTTTTAGTGTAACTGCGGATAACGTACTGACCAATAGTGGAACCATCCGCTCTTCAAATTTTGCGATCAATTTTTCTGGAACAGGTTCAACCGTTAATCTACTCCGAGGCTCGAATCTGCAAGGAGCGATACGCTCTGTGAACCCCCTCAATCTAAATGTAGAAACGGGATTGAACTTGGCTCTCACGATTCAGGGGGATTTTGCAGCACTCGGAATCGAGGCGCCGTTTGTGCAACTGGGGAGTGTGGTGGGCGTCGTGGATCCCACAGGGCTCTCTTTGCAAGCAGACGTGCTTGCCGATCTTTCTGACACCATCTTAGATGGTATTTACCGGTACCGAATCGGGAATTGTGGCCCCTCTTGTGGATGCGGGGCTTGGGTTCAGGGAATTGGAAGCGATCGAAAACGGAGCCATAACACTGGAGTCATTGGTTACCATAACTCTCAAGGGGGCTTTCTCATTGGATATGGAGGGAGTCAGCTGGGCCTCTTTGGGGGCGCTACGTTTGGAAGAGTGGAAGTCGATAGAAAGACGCAAACAGCAGACATCAACACGTACTTGGGGGGAGTGACCTATGAGGGACGTTTTTGTGACAACTATGTGGGAGCAGCTCTTGCTCTTGGGTATGTCGACTGGAGCAATGATCGTTATGTGATGAACAACCTTGCTCCTGGGGGCGTGGAAACAGCTAAGGCCTCAATTGATGGATTCTTCGTCTCTCCTGAGCTCACGTTAGCGCGTCCATTTGGCTCTTTTTTCAGCAAACCCCTAATCTTGAGCGTTACTCTTCGCTACGCCGGTCTTTTCCTAGGAGACTATGAGGAGGAGGGATCACTGACTAATTTCTCAGTCAAGGACCGTGAAGTAGATCTGCTTACAACCCGATTTGAAGCTGCCCTTCCCTTTGATCAGACGTGGACAGAGTGTTGTCGGAGCCTTGAGCCCTATGTTGGGCTCTTAGGTCGCTATCAAGTGGGTGGCACGCATATTCAAGGGGAACTTCTTGGACAGTCGCTGGAGTTTAGCCAGTGGGGACCTAACAACTTGGTTGCTTTTCTTTTGGGCTTTAGGGGAATTCAGTCGATCGGGTGCTTGGATGTGACTCTCAATCTAGAAGGAAGCTTTGATCATGAGAGAGGTTCACGTATTCTCGGTGAGGGTGGTCTCGCTTGGCGCTTCTAACTTTTAGTTCCTATACAAGCGAGAGTTGAGCGAGCCAGGGAATCGCCTGCTTGATTTGAAGTTTACTGGGCAAAGACTTGTCTCGCAAAAGATTTTTTACCACTTGAAGGTGTGCGGCATCGGGAAACAATTTGCTAAAGTGGGGAAATCCTTTGGCGACATTACCGTTGCCCATCTTGACTTCGATCAAGTGTGTAGGGATTCCATCGAGGTTAACAAGAAAGTCAAGTTCTTGCCCATCCTTAGTTCTCAGGTAGTGGAGGGCTCCCTTGATTCCTTGTGTATCTTCTAGAAAATGCATTTCTTTTTTCAAAGCGTTTGCCACAATATTCTCTAACCGAGCCCCTTCATCCTCTACTAGAGCGTGATCGTAGAAATAGAATTTGGGTTCTTTTTTCAGGGAGCGGTTCACATTTCGAGTATACGGGGTGACGCGGTGAATAATATAGAGATTTTCTAGAAGTTGCAGCCAGCGCTTGATGGTATTGGGATCACGCTCAAGGTCGCGGGCAAGATTGGCGTACGAAACTGTTGATCCCACTCTTTGACTGAGCAGGAAAACAAGGGTTTGTACAGACTCAATATCTCGGACCGATGATAGGTCGATCAAATCCTGCCTTAGAATAATATCAATGTGACTCTGACGCCAACGTTTGTAATAGGTTCGACTCCCTTCTAGAAAAGGCTCCGGAAATCCACTGCACTGCCATAGAGTTTCAAATCCTTCTTCTATACCGACATCCAAAAGCTGAGAGACTTCTTTTAGATCTAATGGATGCAAGCGGTATTGGAAGTAACGTCCTGCAAGCGAATCTCCCACTCTCTTGTGAATGTCTAGTTTGGCACTTCCGGTTACGACCATCTGGGGAGGAATCCCTTCGGTATCAAATACTCCTTTTAGCCAGCGTTTCCAGTTTTTCATCTTATGCAGTTCGTCAAAAATAACGAGCTGTTTCGATCGATCCCAATTCTTTTTTTGAATAGCTAATCGATCTTCGCTTGAATCGTAGTTAAAGTAGTCAAAACTATCATGAAGCTGTTTAGAAAGAGTGGTCTTCCCTGTCTGTCTTGGCCCACTAATTAAGACGATTTTTTTGGGCAGGTCCCTAAGAATAGAATTCTGTAGATTGCGTCTCATGCTGACCATTATGACACGTATTCCGTAATAGTCAAGACTAAAACGGAATAGATGCCATAATGGTCGTTCTAAATCAGCGGATCGACCCTTTCAATTGGAGGTAGATGCCTTGCAGAACCCACAACCGTCCACGGGCTGATTCCTTGAAGTTGCGTATCACTTGGAAGTGGGTCGATGTCTAGGGACTCAAGTTGTGGCAACTGTCTGGCTAAGTGCCCTGTTTGATTAGTTGACAGTTGTGAAGCTGCTCTTGAGAAAATCAGATGACGGAGTTGTGTGAGGGCTTGCAGTTTTCCAAGAATTTCACTTACGGGATCTGCATTGTGAGACGCCTTAAGATTACATCGAGTCAAAAGAGGAAGAGTGGCGATCCGCGTGAGTGTTTCAGGTCCTGCATATGTGCCGGATAGATCTAAATCCTCAAGAGCTCTTAATTGTGTCAATACAGCCGTTGTTGTATCTGTCACATTATGGCTCCACCCGTTCAGGCTTAGGCGACGTAGCCCGGGAAAATGTGTCAAAAAGTCCGTAAAGTGCGTTCCGGGAGTAGGCATTCCAAGTGGGACACCTGAAACGACAAGAACCTCCAGCTGGCCCAGAGTTGATAGGCGGTGAAGGTAAGGACCGGCATTGTTGTATTCGGTCACCAATTCTAAGTGCGTGAGTCGAGTACAGGCGCTGACACAATCAATTTCTTGCGCACGCAAGGAGTCAACGTGCACACGTAGTTTATGCAACGGTAGCGTTGTGAGAGGGACTAGGCGTGTGTCTGAGCGAGGAGCGGTGACATTTAAAGCGGCTACTTCCAGGGCAGAGAGACGTGTGAGCTGCTCAAGGTTTGAGATCTGCATTTCTAGATGCCGCAAAGCAGTCAATGTTGTTAATATCTGAACTTGCTCTCCTGGAGAAATAGTGGTTCCCCATACGTCAAGAGCACGCAATTGGGGTAGAGCAACAGCTAAAGTAGCTGCACCATCTTGGAGGCTTGTGTTGCGGAGCCCTAAGTACTCGAGACGCGTGAGCTGAGTCGTTGTGGCTAATTGAGCTGCATTAAGACCTCTTATCTTGTTAAGGCTAAAATGCTTTAAGGTTAGTGGAAGTGTGTGGGTGGTGTCAAAAGGGGTGGGGATATGGCTGACGCTCAGATGGGTGAGCCGGCTCAACGCTTGAAGTTGGACAGGAGCTAAAAAATTGCAATCATCCAGCTGTAGGTGCCTAAGTCGGGTCAGGTCTCTCCAGGGAAAAGGTTCTCTTTGGGATTGATAATAGCCTCTAGGATTTTTTAAAACCAAGGTTGTGAGCTTGGCTAGAAGGCGAGCCATCCCCTGGTGCTGAAAGGCATGTGCACAAGAGTACGTTGCACAAAGTGTTCGAAGCCCTTTTCTTCCTAAAGCAGCTAATATTTCCGGAGTGAGTTTTGTGCTAGAGAGTGTGAGACTTTCAACTGCCGACATGGCTTGGATACGTGTGGCAATAACAGCTGCAGGAGCCTGAGGCTTAAAGCGTAAATGTTTTGCCTGCGGGATCCTTGAACAGCTAGAGGAAGCTAAGCGCAGGACACGGAGTGCAGTAGCACCCGGAATACCGAGCGTAATGAGCTGTCTGGCGTGGCGGGCAATAAGAGGCTCTGGTTGAGCTTTTTTTGCAGATAGATAGAGATAGGTAAAAATACTGAGCACAACTGACACGGTTAAGGCAATCAGCTGGTTACCGGAGATACAGGGGGGAGCGATGGCTGGCTGGGCCGAATTGGGGTCAAAATTGATGGACATGATGAACCTCTCAATATTAATTGGCTAAAATTATAACAGATTAATAATAATTTATTATTAATGATTTAACTAAAAAAGATCTTCCCAAAGTTAAATTTAGAGGCTGAAAGAACATAAGCAATCTTGTTGCTTCCTTCAGTCTTTTTAAAGAGTGCTGAGAGATATTCAGAGTAAGAAGGGTGCGTTTCATCTTTGGGAGATTCAATGCCTAAAAAAGAGATATCAGCCCCTGAGGCGTGCTTGGCTAAATGGAGATGAACATCACTGTCGCACTCCGTATGGAGAGCAAAATGAAGATTTTTCATGCGGAGCATTCCTTTGTACTTCTCCCACTCCGTTAGCATCTTCTCTCTTAAGCTTTCATCGGTAAGCAGAGCGTTGACGTAAATCGGCGCCCGAGCAAGTGTGGAGCTTCCTTGAAAAATCTGAGAAAGGGCCAAAGAAAATTTGAAGCTGTTGGCCAGCTTGCCCTCCCACCAGAGGTGAATCTGCTTCTGACTTTTCTTCTTGGAAAGCTCTAGAAATGAAGAACTGATTTCAGAGTCCGATTTCCAAATGATCACGTTTTTTCCATGCCCTAAAGCTTGGTGCAGAAACGCAATCAGGTCTTGATTGTGAGTGCTGTAGCTCTCATTGTAAGGAATAATCAGGGTGTTGGGGCTTAGTGGGCCCAGTCCATAGTGCGCCGCAATTTCTTTCATACTGTGATGCACACTTATATTATGGTCGATATGGCAGAAGGCGGGGACACGTATGTCGTCTAAAAATCCTTTAATTGAACTTTTGAGCTCTAAATCTGCGCGCTCACACTTTTCTTCCTCGGGAAGGCAGAGGGAAAAGGTGAGAAAGCCTCTGTTTTGATTGAGGGAGTGGGCAAAGGCAATGAGATCGCGCTTGTTAGGCGTGTTTTTATCGATAAAAGCGACGATATTGGGGCGCCAGTTTTTATTATTTCCATCTCCTCGCTGCAACCGTTTGATCGCTTTGTTGACGATGAAGGAAAAGAGACTAAAACGAATGTCTTCCCAGTTGCCTTTGATCTTTCTCATTGAGGACCAGATGCAAATACACACAACGGCTGTAAGCACAATAAAGGTCGCTCCGGCATTAATCATGAACATGGTCATGAAGCAGCCGATGCTGCCGACAAGGGGGACAAACCAAGGCACTTTGAAAGAGGGGCGCCAGCTCGGGTTGCGCATCAATCCTTCAATAAAGGCAACAAAGTTGAGTAGGCCATAGGTGACCAGGCAGACCATTGTCAAGATGGGAATAAGGTTATTGATCTCAGTGAGTAAGGTCATAACAAGGGCAAACAAGAAAACGGCAATCGTGGCAATACGGGGTTGATTGGCTTTACCAAATCCTTTGCCTAGAAACTTGGGGAGGATTCCATCACTGGCAACGGCTTGCATGACGCGTGGAGCCCCTAAAATTCCTCCCAAGGCGCTCGATAGACTGGCTGCCCAAATGCCCATAATGACGAGATAACCCAGCTTGGGAAGATAGTAGGCGATAAAAGGATAAGAGCGGAGCATCTCCGGTGAAACGTTGCGGGATAAAAACAGGGCCACATTGAGATATAACACAAAGGCAACAACAACGGCTCCGATGGTTCCTAAGGGGAGTGCCCGCGAGGGTTTGCGTAGATCTCCAGACATCGACATGCCGGCCTCAATTCCCGTTGCAGCGGGGAAAAACATCGCAAAGGCGATCCAAAAGGGCATGGATGGGGAGGTCGCTATTGGTTCCAGGGAGGAGGGAATATTGCTCGCACTTCCCATAAATAGGGCCCCAAGGGAGACGCTAAGCACTACAAAAATAAAGATTTGGGTTTGAAGAGCAAGATTGGTAGAGATATAAGAGATAATAGCCAGAAGGACAAGCGTCGACACTTCAAAGACTTGAATCGGCACATCGGGGAAAAATTCGCCCAGCGAGAGGGCAAAACCGGAAACGCAGAGGGCTATTGAGGTGCTCTGCGAAATGCAGAGCAGAATGCCAATGGAGCTTCCAAACTCTATTCCCAGCGATCTTGAGATGATGTAGTAAGATCCTCCCGCCCCAATGCGCATATTGGTGGCAATCGCTGTGATGGAGAGGCCGGTAATAAGCAGAAGAAGAGAGGAAAAGCCGATGATAGTCGACATCTGCAGAATGCCCACGTGCCCTAAAATCCATCCTAGTCGTAGAAATAAGATGACTCCCAGCATTTGGAGGATGTTGGGAAGGAAGACACCTTTGATAGTGCCAAATTTTCCATCGTTCTCAGTCTTAGGACGAGACATCCAACGGAAGGGGGCTTTGATGAGTAGTCCAATTTTCATAATGAGCAGTATACCTGAATGGGGAAATATTCGCTTTAATTTGCTTGGTGTAGGTTCGATAGCTCGTATCATAATTCGTACAATTTAGAAATTTGATTTCTAAATTGTACGAATTATGGTAGGCTAGAGGGATGATTGAACGCAAGCTCTCAAAGCATTTAGTGCAGTTGGCAAAGGCTTTTCCTGTCGTCTCGTTAACAGGACCTAGGCAGGCCGGAAAAACCACTTTAGTGAAGCATGTCTTTTCAGAGAAATATCGTTATATTTCTCTTGAAGATCTTGATTTGCAAAGATTTGCTAAAGAAGATCCTCGTGGGTTTCTTGAAGAGTACGACAAGTTTGTGATTTTTGACGAAGTGCAAAACACACCAGAGTTACTCTCGTACATTCAAGGGGTTGTCGATAGAGACCACATTCCCGGTCAGTATATTTTGACGGGTTCTCAGAATTTTCTACTTCTAGAGAAGATTTCTCAGTCGCTTGCCGGCAGAGTTGGTGTTTTACACCTACTTCCTCTTGAAATTCAGGAAATTGCGGGAGCTAAGCTCTCTCTTCCTCCTCTTGAGCAGCTCATGCTTAAAGGCTTTTACCCAAGACTGTATGAAAAAACGTTTGTTCCACACGAGTGGTACTCAAATTATCTTAAGACGTATATTGAGCGCGATATTCGGCAAATAAAAAACATTCACGACCTGGGAACATTTCAGCTTTTTTTAAAAATGTGTGCGGGAAGGTCGGGACAATTAATAGATTTGACCTCTCTTGGCAATGATTGCGGTATCTCTTATCAGACGGCTAAGGCTTGGCTGAATATCCTAGAGGCGAGTTTTATCATTTTCTTTCTCCGTCCCCACTTTAAAAATTACAACAAACGGTTAGTTAAGTCACCGAAGCTCTTTTTTTACGACCCGGGTTTGCTATGCACCTTATTGGATATCAAGTCTGCGGATCAATTGAAAACCCATTATCTAAGAGGGGGGATTTTCGAATCGTTTGTGATAAGCAATTTGTTGAAAAGCCAGCACCATCAACTCGCAACGTCTCACCTTTATTTTTGGAGAGATCATCATGGGCATGAAGTGGATTGTATCATCGATAAGGGAGGAGAGTGTTTTCCTTTAGAAATCAAATCAGCTAAAACGATTGCAGGAGATTTTTTTGGAGGCTTGGCTTACTGGAATCGGTTGTCAGGAGGCGATCAAGCAGCTTCCTATCTCGTCTACGGCGGCACACAAAATCAAAAAAGAAGCCATGGACAAGTATTGAGTTGGCAGAGCTTGGATCAAATTGACTTGAACTAAAATCAAATGGTTCGCTAGATTCTCCAACGTAATGACACGGGGTGCCTGAACTAGGCTGAGAAATACCCGTATAACCTGATCTGGATAATGCCAGCGAAGGGATGTCTATTCATCTTCTTTTCACGCATCCTTCATTTCAGGCGCTCTCAATTAAACGAAATGGAGGTTTCTATGAGCGCTTGCAAAACACGTACGACTTTACTACTAAACTGGTACGCAAACCCGTACCACACACCGATCTTCTTGGGAAAAGCTCTCGGCTTCTACGAAGAAGAGGGAATCGATCTCGCGATTCTAGAACCGAACGACCCAAGCGATGTCACGGAAATCGTGGGACTGGGAAGTGTCGATTTTGGACTCAAAGCGATGATCCACACAATCGCAGCGCGCAGCAAAGGGTTTGCTGTGACCTCAATTGGAACGCTTTTAGATGAGCCGCCCACAGGGTTGGTTTCGAGGAAGATTGACTCATTTGACGCTCTAAGGGGTAAGCGAGTGGGCTACATCGGACACTTTGGAAAGGTCATTGTAGACGATCTTTTCGCGCACGCAGGGCTGAAACCTTCTGACTACACTCCAGTGAGGGTGGGCATGAATCTGGTGGAGGCGATCAAAAAAAATCAAGTCGATACAGGCATTGGGTTCATCAATTTCCAAAAAGTGGAGGTTGAGGATTTCTATGGTGAATCGGCTTTTTTGCGCATCGATGAGATGGCGGGTCTTGGGTGTTGCTGCTTCTGTTCGGTGATGATGATTGCGCATACAGATAAGCTGAAACAGGATCCTGAGCGCGCTTTAGCTTTCATGCGCGCCACACAAAGAGCCGCTGCATACACAACGGAAAATCCGGAGGAGGCTTATGCCCATTTTTGCGCATATAAACCAAAAATCGATACACCTTTGAATCGAAAGATATTCATGCGGACGCTGCCGTTTTTTTCGCGCACACTACTGAACGTGGAGAGGGATTGGAACAAGGTGGAAAAGTATACAAAGCACCTAAAGGTTGCTCCAGAGACCTTTGATGCCAAAGCGTGCTACACAAATGAGTATGTGCCTCGCTCCCCGCACTGTTCTGTGGAACCTGTCTGCCAGGCACTCGCATGAAGCGGGCTGTCGCAATTGCGGGCTCTGACAGCAGCGGTGGTGCAGGCATTCAGGCTGATCTACGTGCATTTATTGACAATGAAGTGAGAGGATCGACGGTTATCACGGCGCTCACGGCTCAAAATAGTGTAGAGGTGAAGCAGATTTCTGTGGTGCCGATCGAGATGATTGTAGCGCAAATCGATGCGGTTTTTGAAGAGGGGGTGCCCGGAGCTGTTAAAGTGGGCATGCTCTACGACGCTTTGGTGGTCGAAGCAGTCTGTGAAAGGTTAGCTTACTGGAAGCCTTCTTTTATCGTAGTGGATCCTGTGATGGTGGCGAGCTCCGGGGCTTGCCTGTTGGAGCCCTCAGCGATCGTTGCGGTGCGCACCCAACTCTTTCCTCTGGCCACGCTGATCACGCCTAACCTGATAGAAGTGGAGCATCTGCTGAGCGAGTCGTGTGACGATTTTGTCCAAGCAGGAAGGCGTTTACTGCAGTGGGGTCCAGGAGCTGTTCTTGTGAAAGGAGGACATCACAAGACAAGAAAAGGATGGGATTGTTTGGTTGCTGCAGGCAGTCCACCCTACTGGTTGAAGCAGGAGACTGTGTCCACAGAAAATGTGCACGGAACGGGATGCCGGCTGAGTTCGGCGATCACCGCTTTTTTAGCAAAAGGGCACGCTTTAAGAGATGCCGTTTTTCATGGAAAATCGTATGTCCACAGATACATTCAAGGATAGTGTGTCGATTATTGGAGGTGGCGTCATCGGCCTCGCCGTTGGCTGGCAGCTGTTGCGTGCAGGTATTGCGGTGACACTTTTTGATGCGCGCAAGCCGAAGGCGAGCTCAGTGGCTGCAGGCATGCTGGCTCCTTATTCGGAGATGTTCCGTGAACGGTGCCCACTGTTTGAGATGGGTCAAAAAAGTCTCGGTTTGTATCCACAGTTTTTAGAGGAACTGGAGGCCGATAGCGGCCTTCTGATCTCGATACACACCTGCGGTACGCTCTGGGTGGGGATTGATAGAGATGATGCGCGGTGGTTAGAGAGGCTGCGCTCTTTTTGCCCGATCAAAGTGGAGCGGCTCTCAGGTGAGCAAGCCCGTGAAAAAGAACCGCTCCTTTCACCTAGAGTCAATCATGCTTTATGGATGCCGGGTGATGCGCTGATGGATCCGGTCTCTCTTTTAAACGCTCTGAAACAGGCTTTTCTTCGATTAGGAGGCAAGTTGATAGAAAGAGAAGTCAAAAGTCTTCCTAGTGGAGAGGTGGTCGTAGCTGCAGGTGTTTGGTCAGGAGATTTTGGACTGCCGGTGCGTCCTTTGAAGGGAGAAATCGTGACTGTAAAGAGTGATCTCTCACTGACACATATGATCCGCTCTCCCCGAGTCTATTTGGCACCTGGTCCCGCGCAGACCATCCGCTTGGGAGCGACCTCAGCAGAGCTTGGATTTGATCTAGATGCCAAAGGGGAGAGCGTGCGTACTCTCTTTCAGGATAGTTGGGAGGTGATGCCTGCCTTAGATCAGATGTCGATTGTTTCAATCGATGTGGGATTACGGCCGCAGACACTCGATCGTCTACCCCGTATTGGAGAGAGCGAGAAGAGAGGAGTTTTTTATGCGACAGGGCACGGACGTGGGGGCTTTTTACTCGCCCCTTATACAGCTTACAAATTAAAGGAGGAGATATGCAGATATTATTCAATGGCGTGCAGCAAGAAGTAGCAGAGAAAGTCTCTGTTGCAGATCTAGTTAAGGAGTATGCAGGGATTGCCGTTGCCGTGAATGAGAAGGTGGTTCCACGCGACAGTTGGGAAAAAAAGACTTTAGCGCCCAACGATCGGATCGATGTGATTGCCCCTTACCAAGGAGGTTAAGTGTTAACAATCGCAGGAAAATCCTTTCAATCGAGGCTTCTGATTGGTACGGCACGCTACCCTGATCCCTCAACGCGTCTCAAAGCCATTGAGGCAAGTGGGGCTGAAGTGGTGACGGTTTCGATACGCAGGATTCATGTAGACGAGCCGATGATTACCGATCTTACGGATCGGTTTTTTGTCCTGCCGAATACGGCAGGGTGCTTCACAGCAAAAGAGGCGGTTTTAACCGCACAACTAGCGCGTGAGGCATTGAACACAAACTGGATCAAGCTAGAAGTCATTGGAGATGAAAAAACCCTCTATCCTGACACCTCGGAGTTGTTGAAAGCAGCCCATGAACTGGTTAAAGAGGGGTTTGTGGTTCTTCCTTATTGTAATGATGACCCGATTGTGTGCCAAAAATTAGCCGATTTAGGGTGCGCAGCGATCATGCCTTTAGCCGCGCCTATAGGTTCGGGAATGGGGATTTTAAATCGCTACATCTTAGAGAGAATTCGGGAGCAGATCTCGCTTCCTCTAATTGTAGATGCCGGATTGGGAACAGCCTCCGATGTGGCAATCGCAATGGAAATGGGAATGGATGGTGTTCTTGTGAATACAGCTGTTGCCAAGGCGCATGATCCGATTCAGATGGCACACGCGATGCGCCTAGCAGTTGAAGCGGGACGATTGGCTTACCGGGCAGGACGGATTCCCTACCAAACGTATGCAACGGCATCCACCCCTTTACAGGGAGTGTTGAGATGAGAATGGCCATCACTCCCGAAGAGGTGACAATCGAGCAGATCCGCGCGGTGTGTGCAGGACCGATTGATGCGCTCCAGTTAAGAAGAAAAAAGTTAGCGGCAAAGCCGTTGTATGCGTTTGCTCAAGAGTGTCGTCAAATCACGCACGCAAATGGAGTGAAGCTCATTATGAATGATCGGTTGGATATTGCTTTAAGTGTGAAAGCAGACGGAGTGCATTTGCCTCAGAGAGGGCTTCCCGCATGTGTTGTGAAAAACGTCTGTCCTGCGCACTTTCTTGTGGGCGTGAGTACGCACACCGATGAGGAAGCAAGAGAAGCGGCGGGCGCAGGGGCTTCCTATATCACCTTTTGCGCTCATCAGTTGACTCCTGAGTTAGTGCAGAACATCTCCGTTCCTATTTTGGCATTAGGAAATGTAACCGCAGAATCGATTCCTCACTATTTAAATAGAGGCGCTGCTGGGTATGCGGCGATCAGGCTATTTTTTTCATGAAAGGAATTTACTTGATTACAGACTCTCTCTCGATTCTCGAAAAGGTGATTCACACGGGAATTGGAGCGGTTCAATTCCGTGACAAAGGGAGTTTAGACTTCACAAAAGTAGAAAAGATGCGACAGCTCTGCGCTCAGCATCATGTGCCCTTTGTTGTCAACGATCGGGTGGATTTAGCACTTCTTTTAAACGCCGATGGCGTCCATTTAGGGCAAGACGATTTTCCGGTGAGAAAAGCGCGTGAGCAACTGGGAAAAGAGGTGATTATAGGTGTGACAGCTCCTACGCTAACGAAGATCTTTAAGGCCACTGAAGAGGGAGCTGATTATGTAGGTGTCGGACATTTTTATCCCTCCTCTACCAAAGAAAAAAAAGGGAGACCCCTCACGCTCGACATGTTAGAGGAGCTATGCCGATACTCTCCTCTTCCTGTGGTGGCAATTGGTGGAATCCGTTTAGAACATCTTCTCGACATGAAAAAAAGGGGAGCCAAAAGCGTGGCTATCTGTTCAGCGATTGCAGACGCTCTCTCACCAACAAAAACCGCAATAGACATGGTAAACAGATGGAACGGTACGCACAACAAATAAAACTGGCCGGTTTTGGAGAGGAGAAGCAGGAGGTGCTTAAGCGAGGAAAAGTCCTTGTAGTGGGTGCTGGAGGACTTGGGTGCGCTGTTTTACAAACTCTCACAGCGATGGGCGTGGGAACGTTGGGTATTGCCGACGGAGATAGTGTCTCTTTGAGTAATCTCTCCAGGCAGGTTCTCTACACTCCCGAGGATGTCGGAAAACCTAAAAACTGTAGTGCGCGTGCACGACTGAGGCAGCAAAATCCCGATGTGCTGATTGAAACATATGAGTGGCTTACTTCAGAGAATGCACTTAGAACGATTCAATCGTACCAATTGGTGGTGGATGCTTCTGATAATTTTACCACCCGCTATCTAATCAATGACGTCTGTGTCTCTTTAGGTCTTCCTTTTGTTGTGGGAGCTGTGGACGCCTTTTCGGGTCACGTCTCTACGTTTAATTGGCAGGGAAGTCCTACCTACAGAGATCTTTTTCCCACTCTTTGTTACTGTAACAGTTGTGAGGTGCAGGGTGTGTTGGGTGTGCTTCCCAATCTCATCGGGCAGCTCCAAGCCTTGGAGGTCATCAAGATCATAACGGGTCTTGACACTCCCTTGGCAGGTCAGTTACTATGCTTTGATGGAAAAACTTTCAAGACGGTGACCTATTCAAAACAGGAGTTTTCTGTGGTTAAGACCATTGCCTATTCGGAGCTGGAGACACTACATGAGTATCAGCTTGTGGATGTCCGCACAGTAGAGGAGAGAGAGGCATTTCATATTGGCGGCATGCACCCTCTGGATATGGACAAGCTCGATCCCAGTAAGCCAATTGTAGTCTATTGCCGAAGAGGGGTGAGAAGTTTGAAAGTGGCGAAGCAAATTGAAAAAAAATGGCCCGCAAGTGAGGTCTACTCGTTAGAGGGAGGTGTTGAACATTTGAGGCAAAAGTCCGGCTAAATACAAGGGATAATACCGCTTTGTGCCTGCACGGGAAAGAGGCCTAGCACTTAAGATGACTTGGTTTTTAGGGTGGTACTTCTCGGTATATTGATGCAGACTTTTGGTTTTGGTCACTTTGCCTGCCTTCACTTCAAGGGGAATGACCTCTCCCCCAATTTCAATCAAAAACTCCACTTCTGTGTGCTTTTCTACCCAGGAAAAAAGAGGTTTATTCATTGAGCCAAGCAGTTCTTGAGCGACAAAGTTTTCAGCAAAATATCCCTTATAGCTCCCGTAGTCGTAGTCTAGAATGACTTTTGGAGAGAGTCCGCTCATGGAGCCCAACATCCCAATGTCAAAGAGCAGCAATTTGAATGCATTTTCTTTTGAGTGGGCATACAACGGCACCTCGCCCGAGCCTACAATACTGACCTTAATGGCAAGGCCTGCAGCGACCAGCCAATCAATTGCAGACGCAAGACGTTGGTAATGGGTAATTCCCGGCACCACTCCTTTAAACTTGAATTTTGCCGCCCCCCCCTCCATTTGTTTTTCTAATTGTGCGGGAATAGAGCGGAAAACACGGTCGATGTGCATGGCGTTCGTTTTCCCCGCGTGTTTAGCCATATCACCGAAATAGGCGGCGAGTAAGTTGTCTTGGGTCTCTCTCACCTTGGTAAAGGCCTCATATAGGCTCTCTTTGTGGTCACAGTAAGTTTGAACTGCTTCAGGCATGCCCCCAACGATAAAATAGTGCTTGAGCAGGTGCCATAAATGCTCATGAACCAGTTCTGAAATCTGTTGACTCTCCAGAGCTTTTAATGATCTTTCTTCTCCCATTGCCATGAGAAATTCAACAAATGACATCGGGGATAAATTGAGTAGAAAGACTTTTCCTACAGGAAAGGAGACGGGGCCAAGATGAACGCCCAGAAGAGAGCCTGCACCACATAAAGCTAAGCTGGGCATATCCTCATAAAAATATTTCAGACTCGTGAGCGCCTTAGGACAGGCTTGGATTTCATCAAAAATGACAAGATCATTTTGGATGTCGATCGGAGTATCAAGATAGAAGCTGAGCTCTTCGATAATCCGTTCAGGCTTCAGGTTTTCTTCGAAGAGTTTGAAAAGGTGGGGTTCTTTTTCAAAATTGACGTAGTGATGCGCAAGAAAATGGCGCGCGCCAAACTCTTTGAGTATGTATGTTTTTCCAACCTGTCTGACTCCGGTTAGAAGAAGAGGTTTGCGTTTATTTGCCTCTTTCCACCCCACCAGATCTTTTAGAATCAGCCGTTTCATATCCTTTATTCTATGTCATTTTATGCCTCATGTCCAGAAAAATGACGTTTTCGTCACTTTTTGCTCCTGATTTTTGACAAAATTGTCACTTTTTGCTACTTTTCTGAAAAACAAAGGAGAGAGCGTGGAATTGTTAAAATGTTTGGGGGCGCCGAGCTTGACGGCCTATTTGATCTCTGCAGGCCTGTTTGTCCTGGCCTACATTCTCTACCGTGTTCTCCTCACTTCTTTTCGCCATCTGTTCAGGCATGATGGAGTGTGGAAGCAGCTTGTGGAGGCTTTTCGTTTTCCCGCTTTGGTGATTTTGCTTGAGATCGCAGCCTTTCTCGCACTGGGCATTCTAGGAATCAAGGAGCATTACGAAGCGTTTTTCCAGCATGTGATTGTCATCGTGAGTATTGCGACAATTGGATGGCTGTTGATTAATACAACCCGCTCATTGTATCGCTATTTTTATCAGAAGTATGAAGCTGCAGGAGAAGCAGATGAACACCAAAGGGCTATGATCACCCAAGTTCATTTTCTTTTTCGACTGATCATCTTTCTGATCTTTGCGGTCACCTTTGCCGCAATCTTGATGACCTTTCCTCGGATTAAAAGTGTAGGAATCGGCATTTTAAGCTCAGCGGGGATTGCCGGGATCGCGCTCGGTGTCGCGGCCCGTCCGATTCTTCTCAACTTAATGGCCGGTTTCCAAATCGCCATGACCAAAACCATTAAAATTGGAGACGCGGTCTTTTTAGAGAACGATTTTGCCAGAGTTGAGGCGATCCATCTCACCCATGTAATCGTACGCACCTGGGATTTGCGGCGGCTTGTTTTTCCTATTTCTTACTTTATCGATAAGCCGTTCCAAAACTGGGATGCCAAAGATCCCGAGTTGCTGGCAACGGTTTTTCTCCACTGTGACTACTCAGCGCCTGTAGAAGCGATTCGCCAAAAAATAGAAGAGCTTGTAAAAAGTCACCCCAGCTGGAATCAAAAAGTGTGGAAGATGCACGTCACCAATTGTACTGAACAGACCATGGAGCTACGCATTATCATGACGGCCAATGATGCAGCGACTGCATTCGAATTAAAAAGTTTTGTGAGAGAAAAAATCATTGATTTTCTACAGAAAGAGCATCCAACAGCACTGCCTTGTGTACGCTATAAGACTGTCACGCAAGAAGTTCTGTAAGCTTAGCTTGCAGAGGCTCATAGTACATAGGTTGCGAAAAAGAGTGACTGTTGACACCTTCTGCAGTGAGGTGAGTGACCTCTACAGTCTTTCCACTCCCAAGGCCGAGCCTGGGAACAGGATCGCGACTGACAAGATGAACAGCACTTCCACATATATGGTCAGGGATGTGCGCGGCCCCGGCTACAACCACCACATGAATCCGCTGGCGCAATTCTGGGTCATATGTACGTAGAGCATTGAACGTGTGCAAAGCTCCTTGACTATGGCTGATCATGATAAATTTCTGATCATCATTTTGATGGTCCTTGAAAAAGTCGTCCCACATCTCATGTAAGTGCCATACGGGAGCGGTGCACGTTCCCTCCAGTCCCATACGGCACTCTTTGAGGTCTGAGATCACACCGTGGGTCGCGTTGTGCACACCGTGTACATTATAGCCTCCGACAAGGTGGGAAACTCTAAGAGCGTTTTTATAGGCTTGAGGGAAGCCATTTAGGATTCCATTGACAATGCCAATGCGCCCTTTAGGCGGCTCCGGAAACCCAAGATCGAAAAGGGAGCTGGGTGCTCTTGCTGTTTCAAATGTGGTGTTGTAGTCGGTATAGGTTGTAGTCGGTTCTTTCACCTCTTTTCTTTTTTCGGCAACCTCAGAAAATCGTTCAAAAAACACGTCGGATTTTTTAGGCAGGGCTTTAAGAATCGCGTCGAGAGCTTGCATGGAAACGGATTGGTGCTCGCCATTCATGACTTTTTGAAGCTCTGGCATCAACTTTTCGTAATGTTCTTCTTGCCTGAGTTTCTTTGTCTCTTTTTTGACGTTCCCCAAAACAGTTCCGGTGACATAGGAGGCGGCTACCAACTCGAGTCCTATCGGAATGGCAAGAACATGGCAGTGCATCGCTACCCCTAAAACTGCAGGAACGGCAATAAAAAAAATAAGGGGGATTGCCACATCCGCTACTTTAAGGGTTGTGGAAGAGGCGCGGGGACTCACACCTCCGCGGATGAGAGGAAGAGGGCGCTCTACCGAGCCTGAATCACCAGCTGAATCTACAGACACCATAGGTTTAATGTAACAGATTAAAATAATCTTTTATACTATAACGTCTTCTTGCTGGCTGAGTTTTTTGATGGTGCGGATCATTTGAGTAAAAATCCAGAGATGAAAGGGAGTGAGTATCCACCAGTAGAGCATGCCCCAAAGCCCTGAGGGAAAGAAGCGTGCGGTTTGCTCAAGCTTGGTGAGGTTCTCATCAATGCGGGTGAGGCGAAAGTCTAAGATGGCCTCGCCTGGGAGGCGCATTTCGGCTACAAGTAAAAGACGTTCAGGATAAACAATTTGTTTCACACGCCAGAAATCAACGGCATCTCCAACTTGCAAGTGAGTTGTATCACGTCTTCCTCTTCTAAGTCCTACGCCTCCAATGAGTTTGTCGAAAGTCCCCCGTATTTTCCAGAGCCAGGAGGTAGAGTACCACCCTTTTTTCCCGCCGATTCCCGTGACTACTTTCCATACACTCTGTTGGGAGGCTTCGATCATCCGTTCACGGCGTGCCTTAAAAATGGTGCCCCCGGCCCATTTGGGGTCGTGCCTATCTGCCCATTCGGCTGGAGGCATGATGCCGGCATCGGCCCATGAGGTTTCAGGGTTGATTTTGTCCATAGCGCGAGAGATCGCCTCTTCATAATCCATCAAGGTTTGTGGAATGAGCTTTTGTATACGTGCGTCTTCACAAATTACCTTGCTGCTCAACCCTTCCACAAGGGGGCGGCCGAGTTTAGGAGGTAGGGGAGTGACAAGACCGATCCAGTAAGAACTGAGTTTAGGAGAGAGGATGCTCACAGGAATCACTTTGCGCAGTGGGAGTTTGGCCACTTTGGCGTAGAGCATCATGAGTTCATGGTAAGTAGTGACTCTAGGCCCCCCAATATCAAAGGTTTGGCCCACTGTCTCGGGTGCATCGAGGGTGCCGATCAGGTACTCAAGAACATTTTTAACAGCGATTGGTTGGCAAGGCGTGCGTACCCAGGTTGGCGTGACCATAATGGGAAGGCGATCGGTTAGGTAACGTAAAATTTCAAATGAAGCGCTTCCCGAACCGATTATCATAGCCGCTTGAAAGATCGTGACAGGGATCGAGCTCTGACGGAGGATCTCCCCCACTTCTCTTCGGGACTGAAGATGTTTGCTCATGTACCCTTTTTCGCTTCCCAGTCCACCCAAGTAAATGATCCGCTCTAGGTCTGTTTTTTCAGCTGCAGCTACAAAGTTGAGTGCCGCCTCTCGATCGGCCTTGGTAAAATCTTTCTGCTCGCGGATCATCGAGTGAATCAAGTAGTAGGCCACAGTGCATCCTTGAAGCGCTTTTTCTAGAGAGGGGTAGTCGAGCACATCGGCCTGAATGAGTTCGACATTTGGATCTGTTGCCCATCGCCGTCCTTTGAGTTTGCTCATGTTTCTTCCCATGGCGCGCACGCGGTATCCCTTGTCTAAAAGACGGGGAACAAGTCTGCCTCCGATGTAGCCTGTCACGCCTGTGACTAAAATAAGGGGGGGATTGATCTTTAACCTCTTTTTGTGACACGATGTCTACGTGTTTCTTCTTAAATAACACAAATGATTGATCGGGGTCAAAGGAGGGTTACCCAAATGGCTAAGCTCTATTTTCGCTACGGTTCTGTTGGGAGTGCTAAAACACTCAATCTACTTGCAGTTGCGCACAACTACAGACAGCAAGAAAAACGGATTTTGCTGATCAAACCGGCACTGGATGTCCGCTTTGGGAAAAATAATATTAAATCCCGCGCCGGTCTTGAGCAAGAGGCTGATATTCTGGTCGATAAAAAAACCAACCTCCTGCAACTCGATTTTTCGGGGATCGACTGTCTACTGGTCGATGAGGCGCAATTTTTGCCAGCCTCTGTCATTGACCAACTCCGTTCCATCTCCTACGAGAGAAATATCCCTGTGATATGCTATGGACTACGGACCGATTTTCGCACGCACCTCTTTGAAGGCTCTCGGCGACTGATGGAGTTGGCTGATTCGATCGAGGAGGTCAAATCGACCTGTCACTTCTGCAACAAAAAATCGATCATGAATCTCAAGCATGTGAATGGTAAAGCAACCGTCTCGGGTCCAAGCGTGGAGCTAGGAGCCGAAGAGAGGTACTTTCCTGCTTGCTACACATGTTATAGTAAACAGATTCAAGAGGCGCAAGAATGCAACTCCATGGCCTTGCTTTAAGTTGCTCTTTTTAAAAAGGTTAAGTTTTCATTAATTTCTCCTCTCGGACGCTAAGTATTTATAATTAAATATTTACTTTTCTTTTGCTCTATATTTGAAGGAAAAGAGATAATAATTATAGGAAGCTTAGTGTCTTAGAGATGCCCTTAGGGCAGAAGGAGGGGTTATGAACCCAAGAGGTGGATTATCCATTTTAGATGCCTTGGATAACCTCAACGCTCTCGTTGACGCCGACACTCTGGATGAAATCGAAGTAACCGAACACGCACGTCTCATACCGCATAAAAGAGAAGTTGAGGAAGAGTCAGAAAAAGCTTATTGGGCACCTGCTGGGGCCGATGAGCAGACAGTCGAAGCGATTAAAGAGACGTTTCGCTGCGTTTATGACTATCTCCAGGTTTACTGCGGCAAAATGCAGAAAACAGGAGATACCAAAAAACTGGTGGAAGGGGTCAATACGATCATGGTGCTTGTGGGTGAAGCGGCCCAAAAGCTCGATCGCTTTGGTGCTTTGTTTAAAGAGCGCGTGAGTGATTTTCCTGAGTATAAAGAGCTGCAAAACTTTTATCAAAGGAAAGTGATCCCGGAGTCTTTTCGCGAATTTGCCAAAGGGTCCGTTGTAAAAGAAAAAGACGAGGTGCTTTCTGAACAACAAGAGTTAGAAAGAGAGCTCCAGTCACTTTTACAAGAGGAAGAGGCGATTGAAGAAGTTGCAGGTGTTCACATTCTCAATGACTTGGAGGTGATTAAACGGGATCATCTCTATGAGCTTTTTTACCTGAAAAACGAAGCGGGACACCATTTCTATACGACAGGTTTGGCGCGTACGATTAAGCTGGCGTGTGATTTTGGCGTGTTCTCAGAAGAGTATTTCGGTGATGATCCTCTGTTGCAGGTGAAAAACTGGGAGGATAAGCAACTGCATCTACAGGCTGTCAAAATTCTCGAAAAAGTCAAAAAACCTTTAGAGAAGTTTTATGCCGGAGCGATGAAATACAAAGAGATGGAGCTTGTAACGCTTGTGCACAATGCGTGCATGGCTTTGTTACTTGCAGCCAATCCACGTAATTTGATTCGTCAGTTTTCGCTGAAAGGGTGTCATCTCTACTTCTTTGACTTTTTGATGTTCATGCGAGAGGCGCTCCACAATCGAGAGTATGAGAAGTTGGTAATTTATGGCACGCCTAATGGGAAGCCTTTTTTTCAGCACACTCTCGATCTGCTCAATGCCTTTTGCCACACTCTTTTCACAGAGTCGATGGATCATGATGAGGTAAAAAGAGCCATTCAGCGCTTGATTGAGAGGGTGGAGCACAAGCAAGAAAAGCGTCTTTCCGATGCTCTGGCCCATGCCCATCACGCCCTGACAGAGGCCTTTAAAAAACACCCGAGTGGGCCTGTATTTAAGGCGCTAGATATCGTGCGTGAAGAGTTGGAGCAGCGCTTTGATCCGCTCATGCAAGGAAATATTCCTGCTGTTGATTGGGTACTGCAGCAAAAAGGGCAAGAGATGCGGCTTTTGCGTCTGGCGTGTCCGGTTGTGCAAGAGTGGATCAATCATGCGGTCATCAATGAAGAGTTTAAAACGTTTTTGCGCTCATGTAATCCTGAAGAGCGTTTTTTGTTCGTGAACTACCAAGACCGCACCTCGTGGCAGGAGCATGCCCGTTCGACGGCGATCGAAGAGCTCTCGCGTCAAGCAGAATTTGCTTCCCATCTGAAGGTTGTCACCTTAGCAAGGGATACCGACTTTTATAACCAGGTAGGAGTATATGAGGCGCTCAATGATGCCCAAGACTTTTTCGCCCAGTTTGCTGATCACCTCTCTGATGAAAGTACCGGTTATTATTTTCCTCCTGACGTGAGACAAGCGCTCTTTCCTGATTTTATTGGAAAGCTGCTGGGGCTGGTTCATACGACCTTTTTTGAGGGAAAAGCAGAGCTTTCCTTTCTGGAGCGAATCGACTGTATTGAACTCGTTTACCACTTCATTGAGTTGAAGCTCATAGAGTTGGTGAAACCAACATATGTGGCATTAAGCTCAAAAGATGGGCTCGATAGCGGAGCTACTTCAAGTGTGGGGCTTGTGGCTCTTCTCTCTTTAGTAAAGGGGAAGCAGCTGGACAAAGAGAAGGTGCTGACTTCTTTGTTTGGTCCTACCCTGATGCAGCGGGAGCGAGTGGTCCACCCTGAGCGATTTGATCGACTTTTTGCTCTAGTGCGCTTACTGGAAGAGAGTGGGGATTATCTCAAGTCCTTTGGCTCTCTGTTTAAAAGCGAGACCCTCAATTGGGAGGTCAAGTAGAATAGATGGCCCTGTACTTGGTGTTGAGATAGTTAAGGTAGGGAGTGGGAGAGAGAGCGTGTTCTGTCACCTTCTTCACGAGATCGGCTGCGCGGTAGGCTCGCCCATGTTGGTGGATGTTTTGCTGTAGCCACTTGCGAATAAAAAGAAGCTCTCCTCTCTCTACCTCAGAGACCCAATCGGGAAAGGTTGTTTCAAAGGTCTCAAAAAACTGAGAGGCGTAGAGATTTCCAAGGGCATAGGTAGGGAAATATCCAAATGCCCCTAAGGCCCAATGAATGTCTTGCAAACACCCTTCCGTGTCAGTTGGGGGGGTGATTCCCAACAAATTGTGTGTCAGAGTGTTCCATGCTTCAGATAGGTCCTTGACTTTCAAGGAGCCTTCGATGAGCTGTTTTTCCAGCTCAAAACGGAGAATGACATGGAGGGAATAGGTGACCTCATCTGCCTCGACGCGGATCAAAGTGGGCTCCACACGGTTGATTGCCTGATAAAAGGAGTGAAGAGGGACTCCCCTTAGCTCGGGGAAGGTGTGGGCAAGCTTGGGAAGAAAGTGCTTCCAGAAGGGCTTGGACTGGCCGATCCGGGTCTCCCAAAAGCGGGATTGACTCTCATGAATGCCCAAAGAGACCGCTTCACAAAGAGGAGAGCCGTAGTACTCAGGTAACATTCCCATCTCATACAAGCTATGTCCCCCTTCATGCAAGACCGCAGAGAGCGAATCGAACAGGGAAGTGGCATGGATGCGTGTCGTAATGCGACTATCTGAGGGGTGAATGGCCATTGAAAAGGGGTGAGAGGAGAGATCAAGTCTTCCTTTATCGAGATCGTAACCCATCGCCTCGAGCAGCACCTTGCCAAAGGCAAGCTGTTTGTCAGCCGAAAAGTTGCCGTGCAAACAGGAGTCGTCGACTTGTGGAGTCTCTTGGATGTGAGCCAAAATAGAGCCTATGCCTTTCTTAATCTCAGAGAAAAGAGGGGAGAGCTCGTCTATTGTCGTGTCGGGCTCAAACGTATCTAAAAGGGCGTCATAGGGGTGGTCCTTGTAGCCAATGAGCTCTGCTTTTTTCTGGGAGAGGGTCACAATCTTTTCGAGATAAGGCGCGTAGAGTCCAAAATTATTTTCTTTGCGCGCCTGGGCCCAGACGGTGAGCGCTTCGGCTGTCAAGCGAGCGAATCGTTTCACAAATGCATTGGGTAGAGAGGTCGCCAGTAAAAAATCACGACGCCACTCACGCAGAGAGGCTTTTTGCTCAAAGGGGAGCTCATCCGCCAAAATCGTTCCAGTGTCGAGATCAATCAGGTTTTTAAGCGCCTTTTCAAACCGCTTAGAGGTGCGTTGTTTGTGAGTGAGGCTTGCCATCAGCTCGATCTGCTCGGCACGCACAGGAGAGCCGGCAGGTGGCATATAGGTCTCTTGGTCCCATTCAAGTAGGTAGGAGATACTCTCTAGAAGGCGATTCTTTTTGGATAGTGTCAGCAGGGTCTGGTAGTCTTTGTTCATTTTCTTCTCGATCATTTGAAATAAATAGGCGTTCGGTACGGGGTCCGATACTGGTGAGCACCTCGCGTACATCGGTATTTCCCCACTGAGCCACTGTCTCAGGGGAGAGGTCGGGGCCAAAAAGAGTGGCGCGATCTCCCACTTCTGCTTTAGGAATTGTTGTGAGATCCACAAACATAAAGTCCATACAGATCGCACCGACACGGGGCGCTTTTTTTCCCTGAATCAATACATGTCCTTTCTCTTTATAGTGGCGGTGCATTCCATCGTGATAGCCGACGGGAATGACTCCAAAGCGCATCTTCTCGTGCGGAACGGTATAGTGACGTTGATAGCCGATGGTCTCTCCCTTTTTTGGATAACGAATGGCGCACAGGTGCGACTCAAACGAGAGGGCAGGACGAAAAGGAGGGGCCACACCATATCCAAACAGACCCACACCAATACGTGAGAGGTTGCAAAAGGGGAGGGCAAAGCGCAAAGCGGCTGCACTGTTCGCTGCGTGGATCCAGCGAGGAGGAGGTTGAATCGACTGAACACACGCCTTAAAGCACGCGATTTGTTGCTCTGTAAAAGAATCTAATTTAGCTTGATCTGAGGCGGCAAAGTGGGTCATCACACCTTCAAGGTGAAGATGAGCAGCTTTTTGGATCGCCTCTACAAGAAGAGAAGTAGCCTTGGGCTCGGCTCCGAAACGATTGAGACCCGTGTTGATGTTAAGATGAACAGGAATCACATTTGTGGCCACTTGGTTGAGTGCTTCAATCTCTTCAAGTGTACTGACTGCTGGTTCTAGCTTGTAGCGTGCAGCTAATTTGGCTTCAAAAGGAGGCACAGATAGCACAAAGATGGGCATGTCGATCCCTGCTTTGCGTAAAGTAACCCCTTCTTGGACATGAGCAACGCCCAAAAGAGTGACACCAAACTTCTTAAGATAAGGGGCTAGATGGATCGCACCGGTTCCATTTCCATTGGCTTTGACCATGGCCATGAGAGCTCCTTTTTCGGCAAAGAGCTTCACGTTCTGTTCAATGGCATCGAGGTCGATTTTCAAAACACTAGAGCTTGGCATATCTCCATCCAAATAGTCCAAAAAAGAGTGCAAGCGGTAGTGTAAGGGCCCAAAGAGGGGAGAGCACTTGACTCTTGCCCAATATAACACAAGCGTTGACAAAGGTAAAAAAAGTAATGATGCCGCACAAAGAAAGAGCGTAAATCATGAAGATAGGGAGGTGTCTTCCAAAGCGGAGGCAGAACGGAGCAGGCGCACAGACAGCAAGCAGGCAGACAAGGGGAATGGTGAGCTTGTAGAAAAAAACAGCGGCCATCTCAGCTTCACGATCATTGAGAGTCCCTTTCCATCGCATATTGGAAAAGAGTTGAGTGAGCGATTGTTGTCTGGGAGGATGGAGGGCAACAAAAACAGAGCGCGCATCAAAAGAGATCCCAGGAAAAGGGAGCTGGTCTTGCGAAGCCGTGCGCTGAAGAAGGCCTCCCTCTCTTTTGATCACGTCAACTTGTTTTCCAAAAGGTACGTGCTCAAATGGATAAAGGGCTTCCATTCGGTAAAGGAGATCGGAGTTTTGGTACCAATAGACATCATGAAAGGCTTGCTCAGCGGTATCGAAGGTGTCGTATACGAGGATGGATCCATCGGCCAGAGGAAGAGCTCCAATGGGCTCTTCATGACTACGCTTTTTAAAAAAGCTCTCTTCAAAGGTCTCCAGCGCGTTCAACGAGAGGGGTTGTAAGAACTGGAAATTGAGGTAGAGCAAAAAGGCCAATAGAGAGGCGACCCATAAAAAAGGGCGCATCAAGGTTTTAAGAGGAGTTCCGGCAGTCAGAAGTGCCACAATTTCATTCCGTACGTTTAGCGCAGTTAAAACCTTAATAGTGGAGATTAAAAGGGCGATCGGTAAAAGAATGTCGCCTCGCTTTGTGAACTGAAATAAGTAGTAGAGACCGATGTCAATGAAGCGTACGCCCTCTTGATGAAAGGCTTTTGTATGCATGGAGTAGTCGATGAGAACGTAGAGAAAATAAAACCCTCCGATGAAAAGAAAAAAGACCTTGGCCAGCTCTTTTAAAAAATACCGTTTCCAGATCATTCGATCCCCCTACTGACACGTGTTAAGCTCCAGATTGAGGTGATTGTGATCAACACATGAGGAAGGAGAAAAAGGGTTGAGGCAACCCAGACCCAAGTGGACAGCTCTTTTCCTAAAAAGAAGGTAATAAAGGTCAGGGCGGTTAGAAAAAGAGCGAGGAAAAACCCTTTTTTCGCGCGGTTGCGGCTGATTTGCATGCCGAAAGAGACGCCCATTAGGGTGAAAGTGAATGCTGCCAGACCCAAAGAGATTCGCTTTACATATTCAGAGTGGCAGCGAGCAAGATGATGCGCGGCCTCGGCACCCGATTGCTCTTGATAGAGGAGTGTGCGCGCACGCAGCAGGCTGAGCTTCAGATGATCGGTGGCAATCTTCCACCCTTTTCCGTACATCATCGAGGCAAATTCAGCTGCAGAGGCTGTGAGCTGCTCCTGATTTTCGATGACCAGGTGGGGGGCTTCTGCGCTAGGGAGGCTGGAGACAAGGCTCACCTGCTCGGCGCATAGAGTTCCTGTTTCGGTGGTGATTTTTTTGGCCAGACCGAGATGAAGGCGTCCTTTAGGCGTGTTTTTCAAGACTACAAGAACATTTTGAGCTGCTTTTCCATTTTGGATGGGGTCCATTTGCACATAGGATCTTTTCAATTGAGCTGCTTTGGCGCTTTGCAGGAGAATCAGTGGATTCACTGAGATCAGAGAGTGTGCCATTCTGCGCGTGGCCAAGTGGGAGGTAGTAGCGAGCTCGGAGGTGATATAAAAATTTCCAAGCGAGAGGAAGGCTCCTGCGATCAAAATGGGAGCTAGAATCTGTTTTAAAGAAAACCCTCCTGCACGGAGAGCTGTGAGCTCATGCGTTTGAGAGAGGCGTTGGAAGAGAATCATAGAAGAGATTAAGCAAGAGATCGGGATGGCAATGGGTAAAATGTAGGGGATCTGGTACAGGACAAAGCGGGTTAAATAGGCGGTAGGCGCGCCTAAAGAAGCAAAGTGGGCGATATCTTCCAGTCGGCTTACAAGCAGAATGGCGATGAAAGAGAGCACAGAAAGCAGCAAAACTTTCAAGTAGTGCAAAAGTAGATAACGACCGAATAGTGGCATGCGGTCATTCTAGCAATCAAAGCCGTTTTCTAGGAGCTTTTTATCTCCTGAGCAGTCAGAATAGGTGTCGATGATTTTTAGGTGTATCGTGCTGGAAGAAGTATTAACATTTATTGACTGTCAGAATCTTAAAAAAGAACCTCTTCTCTTAGGACTCTCGGGAGGACCCGATTCGATGGCTCTTTTCCATCTCCTAAGGAAGATAAACCATCCTTTCCAGGCGGCTCATTTAGACCACGGGTGGCGCCCTGAAAGTAGAGAGGAGGGAAATCTCTTAGTACAGATGTGCCAGAAGTATGGTGTCCGCTGCCATCTGCGCTCTGTTAAAATTGAAGGAAAGAATCTAGAAGATGCGTCGCGGCAAGCTCGCTACCATTTTTTTGAGGAATTAGTGGCACAAGAGAGGTTAGCAGGAGTCGTTTTGGGACACCACGCAGACGACCAAGCGGAAACGGTGCTCAAGCGTGTCTTTGAAGGCGCCTCTCTTCCCAAGCTGAAGGGACTCACTCCACGCTCTCAACTTGGTGCTTTAACTCTCTACCGCCCATTATTGAGGGTGCAAAAAAAGCAGGTGATTGCGTGGCTCGAAAATGAAAAAATCTCCTATTTTTCCGATCCTACCAACCAAGAGACTCGCTTTTTGCGTGGACGGATGCGCGTCTCTTTGCTCCCATTTCTATCCGCTCAATTTGGAAAGCAGATCCAGCCAAGCTTGTGCCGCTTGGGCGAGGCAGCCCACGAATTGGCCGAGTTTTTGGATTGTGTAACGGCTCCTTTTAAAGCAAAAATTGTTGAAAACCAGGAAGCTGTCACACTTGATTTCCATGCCTTTCCTTCTCAGCCTCGCCTTATTTATAAAGCACTTATTCGCGATTTATTTGGTAATCAAAGACTTGCTCTACCACAATCCGTGCTTGAAACGATACTCCTTCATATTCAGAAAAATAGCGCGCGTAAAACGATTCAAGTGGGTCAGACAAAAGTGGAAATGGATCGTGGAGTCCTAATGATCAAAAAGTTAAAATTATAACCTTTATATGGGTTGAAACGTAAAGGTAAAATAGGGTATGATAAGGCGCTGAGGTTAAAGATTTTCACATGTAATTGGAAATTCTTCTAAAAATCAATACTTTAATAATAGCGCAAAATTTATAATTACCAATAGGCGTGAATCAAACAATTAGTTTTTAATTATGACTCAAGATAAAAAGAATACGAACGAACCTAAGAAAAGCTTTCCTACAACATTCTTTCTGTTTCTGTTGGCGATCATTTTGATTGTCATCACGTTGCAGAATTTTATGTCGACAAAATCGGCAAATGTTGCCTTCAGTCACCAAGTTGAGCATCTCGTCAATTTGCAGCTGATCGTTCCAGAGGATAGTCGAAAGGTTTCACTCAATGACAATTTGGTGACCTTTAGTGGGAAGTTTCGTGAGCGGTTAACAGAAGAGGGGCGCAAGCGTTACCGCTATCTTGAATTATTAGAGACCAATCACACACTCACCAACCAGAAAGACGAGATTTTAGCCAATCTGAATCGTCAAGAGACGAGTATTGAAGATGGGGCCAAGTGGTTTTTGGAGATTTCAGGCACACCTGTTCCTGCGGGTGGCTACCGCGTCATCGAAGAGGTTTACGATCTTCCTGAGCGTGAAAATGCTGTTGTGATTGAGACACCGCCCACTAAAAAAATGATCAACCTTCCCGCTCTTGAAGAAAGGCTGCAACAGATTAATCGCTCTTTATCTCCAGCCAGCCAACAGGATCTCGCTGCTTTTGAAAGCGATCTAGCCATTTTGGTCGGGAATTTCCGCTCTCCTGTTTTGGGAATTGGCGCAGAGTCGATGAAGCAAAAGCTCAAATCGTATACCAAAGAAATAGAAGGAGTGAGCGGAGAGACCTATTCACCCGCTGAAAAAGTGGCTGTTTACGGGCAAGTTCTCGTGGGGCTTCAGGGAATGGTAGCTGAGCTCAATCAACCAGTGGATCACGTGCGACTCAGCGAACTGCGCTCAGTGCGTCAGTACAAAGAGGAGATGCAAAAGTACGGCTCTGTCACGCAATCGTTAGAGCAAAATGAGGCTCAGCTGGATAAAGCGCGCCTCTCTGTGGCCAATGTCATCTGGTTTTTCAATAACAAAGAGCTCTCTAGCCGCGCTTTAGAGCGTCAAGATCCTGAAACCTATAGCCACTGGTTTGCCAATGCAAAAGAGGAGTGGGACACCTTTAAGGTGAATCACGGACTTCCCTTTAAAGCGCCTGACCAGCCGCGTACACTCGCTCTTGAAAAGACGTTCAAAAGTGAAGAGCCGGCTCCGAATTACTTCAGTTATATTCTCACCATTCTCCCGATTGCTCTTGTAATTTTGCTTCTCTACTTTGTCTTCTCAAGACAAATGAAAGGGGGAATGGGCGGCTCGGCCATGAATTTTGGAAAATCGCCTGCTAAAATGCTCCAGCAGGGACAAAACAAGGTCACCTTTAAAGATGTTGCGGGAATTGAAGAGGCAAAAGAAGAGCTTGTTGAGATTGTGGATTTCTTGAAAAATCCGACTAAATTCACAACACTGGGTGGAAGAATTCCTAAAGGAGTCCTATTGATCGGCGCCCCGGGAACAGGTAAGACGCTTGTTGCCAAGGCGGTTGCAGGTGAGGCGGACCGTCCCTTCTTCTCGATTGCAGGCTCTGACTTTGTTGAGATGTTTGTGGGTGTGGGCGCCAGTCGGATTCGTGATATGTTTGAGCAGGCTAAGAAAAGCTCTCCTTGTATCATCTTTATCGATGAGATTGATGCCGTCGGCCGTCACCGTGGCGCTGGCATTGGGGGAGGACACGATGAGCGTGAGCAGACTCTTAACCAGCTGCTTGTAGAGATGGATGGATTTGACACCAACGAAGGTGTGATCTTAATGGCCGCAACTAACCGCCCTGATGTTTTAGATAAAGCCCTTCTCCGTCCCGGCCGCTTTGACAGGCGTGTGGTGATTGGACTACCTGATATTAAGGGGCGCTACGAGATTTTGAAAGTGCACGCCCGTAAAATTAAAATCGACCCCTCTGTTGACCTTCTCAGTGTCGCGAGGAGTACACCAGGTGCTTCGGGTGCTGACTTGGCGAACCTGCTCAATGAATCGGCTCTTTTGGCAGCGCGCAAAGGGCGTACGGCTGTGACGGGAACAGAGGTCGCTGAGGCGCGCGATAAAGTGCTCTACGGAAAAGAGCGGCGCAGCATGGAGCTCGATGATAACGAGCGACTCACAACTGCCTACCATGAATCAGGCCATGCCATTGTGGGTCTAGTGGTGGAGCACTCAGACCCTGTTGATAAGGTAACCATTATTCCACGTGGTCTCTCTTTAGGAGCGACTCACTTTCTTCCGCTGAAAAATCGGGTGAGCTATTGGAGAAAAGAGTTGCTTGATCAGCTAGCTGTTCTCATGGGAGGGCGTGTCGCTGAAGAGATCTTTCTTGGAGACATCTCAAGCGGTGCACAGCAAGATATCTCTCAGGCGACCCGTTTAGTACGTAGCATGGTGTGCGAGTGGGGCATGAGTGATATTTTGGGTAAAGTGGCCTATGACGAGCGCACTGAGGGAGCAGGTGGTTACGGCATGGGCCCGAGCGAGAAGACCTACTCTGAGGAGACCGCACGCGTGATTGACGAAGAGGTGCGTAAGTTGTTAGATGAGGCGTATCAGCGTGCAACAGATGTGATTTTAGCCCACCGCGATCAAGTTGAACTGATGACCCGCATGCTCATTGAGTTTGAGACCTTAGATGCTCAAGATGTGCGTGATATTATCAATAACGAGTGGGATCCAGAGAAGAAGCAGAAGCGGTTGCAGGAGTTGGATAAGCTTTTTAAAAGAGAGCAGGAGACACCTCCTCCACCCCCACCTCAGATATCCTCTGATGCCAACGATGATGATCGGGATTTGGGTCTTAATCCGACCTAGTGTTGGTTTAGAAAATTATTTTTTTCTGTTTGTAAAAAATAATCACGTTCCTTAAGCTTAACCCAATCTTAACTTTTAGGCTTGACGATGTCATCTGATCAAAATATCCAGATCCAGAACACAATTCAGCGTCAAGCCTTGTCTTTTTACAGCACACGTGGATTTTTCCGTCGGAGCACGAACAAGAGTCAAACCTCTTTTTCATCCCTGCGTGCTGCTAAAGCTTCTTTGTTTGAGTAGCATCCAAGAATGAAAGAGAGGTTGGCTCTCTTTCAGTTTGGAAAATGTGAAACATAAAGGAGTTTATTATGTCAGCAGTATCTAGTTTAAGATCCAGTGGAGATGAGTGGGTAGACCTCTCTCATCTTCTTGAGGATGAAGACCCGCCGCCACCTGCAGCTGGTCGAGTACAAGCCGCACATCTCATTCAACAAGGGGATGTTGAAGATGATCGTTATCGCCAAGTCATGGCGATCATACAACGGGTCCAAAGCAATCCAAGGGAGTACGCAATGAGAACTTCTCTTATCTTTTGGATCATTTGCAGGGGATCTGCGGTTGCACTAAGGTCAACAGGGGCCTCCTCTGCCGGAAATCTTGCCGGGCAAGCTGCAGACCTTGCACGTATCGTTTGTTTACACCTAAGAGGTTATGAACGATAAAAAAACAGTAGTGTCCCACCTTGGCCTTTGAAGGAAGGGATAAACAGGAGGGACACTACCTTGTTCCGTTGAAAAATGTAAGACGCATATCTTCTGTCATCAATGCAAAAAGCCCCGTGAGGAGCTTTTTGATTACGTGTCTGTTTTGGCAAGCAGAGCTTTGCGGCTCAGTTTGAGCTGGCCACGCTCGTTAATATCGAGCACCTTCACAGAGATCGGATCGCCCTGCTTAATGTGCGCGTTGATATCTTCCACACGTGTGTTAGAGAGCTCAGAGATGTGGCAAAGCCCCTCTTTTCCAGGCAAAATCTCAATAAAGGCGCCAAACGGCACAACCGAGGTGACCTTCCCATCGTAGGTTTTGCCAATCTCTACCTCACCGATGAGTCCTTCAATGATCTGCTTCGCTTTCTCCATTGCCTCAGGGCTCGATGAAGCAATGCTGACTAGACCAGAGTCGTTAATGTCAATCTGAACGCCGGTCTCTTCGATGATGGCGCGAATCTGCTTACCGCCTGGACCAATAATGACGGCAATTTTGCTCGGCTTCACTTGCATGGTCTCAATACGCGGTGCGTACACAGACATGGTTTCACGTGGCTTGGGTACGACTTCTAACATCTTAGAAAGAATGTGCGTCCGTCCTTCTTTAGCCTGCGCAAGTGCTTCTTTCATAATGTCGATGGTGATCCCTTCGACCTTAATGTCCATTTGGAAAGCTGTGATCCCTTCATCGTCTCCTGTGACCTTAAAGTCCATATCGCCCAGAGCATCTTCGAGTCCAAGAATGTCTGAGAGAATGGCTACTCTGTCCTCTTCAAGGATAAGACCCATTGCAATCCCGGATACTGGCCGTTTAATCGGCACACCGGCATCCATCATGGCCAAGCAACCGCCACAGACTGAAGCCATGGAAGAAGAGCCGTTTGACTCTGTAATATTAGACTCAAGGCGGATGGTGTAGGGGAACTCCTCTTGTGAGGGAAGAACAGAAGTTAAAGCCCGCTCAGCTAGTTTGCCGTGTCCCACTTCGCGCCTTCCAGCTGGGCCGGTACGGCCCACTTCACCCACAGAAAAAGGAGGGAAGAAGTACTGAAGATAGAAGCGGCGCAGGCCATCTCCATCTAAGGTTTCATATCTCTGACCCATGTTCTCGCCCCCTAAGGTGCAAACGGCCATCGACTGGGTCTCGCCACGCGTAAAGAGACAGCTTCCATGGGAACGAGGAAGGAGGCCAGGCTCCACATCAATAAAGCGAATGTCCTTGACACTCCGTCCATCTGCACGGACCCCTTCTTGAAGGATCATCTCACGCATGTACTTGGCTTGTACTTTTTTAAAGGCAATTTTTACGTCTACAGGATTGAATTGAGGTGTTTCACCTTCAGGGAAGAGGGCTGTCATCAAATTCTCTTTCACCTCAGAAACGCTCTCTTCTCGCTTTTGCTTGTCGCTGGTGCGAATCGCGGTTTGAAGCGCTGCAGAGGTCTGCTTTTCGATCAAATCAAAAAGCTCTTGAGGAACAACACGGAGGGTCGTGCGGTTTTTAGGTTTTCCAATTTCACCTTGCCACTCTTTTAGAGCGTGGCAGATTTTTTGAATGGCGCTGTGTCCAAATTCGATAGAAGCGATCACTTGCTCTTCTGTAAGGAAGTCGCAGTACCCTTCAATCATCAAAATGGCATCCTCTGTTCCAGCCAGAAGTAAGTCTAGCGTGGATGCTTCCATCTCCTCCACTGTCGGATTGATCACAAAGTTACCCTCGATCATGCCCACTCGCACACCTGCAACGGGCTTTATTAGAGGGATGTCTGAAAGTACAAGAGCGGCAGAGGCGCCGCAAATTGCCAGAGGATCGGGAAGGTGCTGTCCGTCGTAAGACCAAACATAAGAGAGGATTTGCACTTCGTTGTAGTACCCATTTTCGAACATGGGACGTAGAGGGCGGTCGATCAAGCGGCAGGTCAAAATTTCTTTTTCGCTGGGACGCCCTTCTCGCTTAATGAAGCCTCCCAATGTTTTTCCTGCTGAGGAGAACTTCTCTTGGTAATCGACCCGCAAGGGGAGGAAGTCGATCTCATCGCTTGCTCCTGCTGAGGCGCAGGCTGAGGTGAAAACCATTGTGTCGCCCAAGCGGACAATAACGGCTCCATTGGCCTGCCTGGCGACTTTCCCTGTTTCAAATGAGAGCTCTTTGCCCTCACCAATGGTGACTGTTTTTGTTTTTCGTTGCATCATGATGTCTCCTGATCATAAAAAAGGGCTGCATTGAAAAACTCAAGATGCTCAGACCTAGATCTGAAAGTCTTGAATTTTTCAATACAGCTTGTGAGAGTTGAGGTAGGAACCCGCTCAAGAAATTACTTTCTTAGGTTCAACCGTTTAATGAGGTTCTTATATCTCTCGGTATCTGTAGAATTGAGATACTCGAGGAGTTTGCGCCTTTGTCCAACGAGTTTTAGTAGGGCAAGACGTGAGTTATGATCCTTAGGGGATCGCTTTAAATGGTCTGTCAGCTCGGCAATGCGCTCTGTTAAAATGGCGATTTGGACGTCTGCGGACCCGGTATCTTTCTCGTGAAGTTGAAACTTTTTTGTGATTTCTTCTTTTGTGCCTTTATCTAGCGACATTTAAAAAATCTCCCGATTTATTCGTGTGTGAACATCCATTATATCGTAACCTACACTTTCGTGTCGAGAATAACTTCAATAAAGTCTCTGTGGACACCCGAAGGGTCTTTGCGCATGACAATTTTAAACGGGATGGTGATCTGTCCCACATGCTTAGCATGAGACAAATCTGCATAGATCTTTTTTTTGAGAGCGTCTGAAACAGGCTCCAGAGCATATTTGGAGAGGATTTTTCTCACTTCTTCCTGTTGCTGATCAGGATCGATCTCTTTGCCATAAAATGGTTCCACTAGAAAAACCTGCTTTTGTTATAACTGGATACCTTACAGAACCTCTTGGTTAAAGGAAAGAGTATGCTAAAAGAGACAGGTTATCAGGAAAAATTTGAATTGTTGCGCCCTTGGCTCGGCCGCGTGATCGAAACTGTTAAAAAAGACTTGAGAAATGAGCATTTGAAGGTGGATCGGGAGTTTTGCAAGCGCTATTTTCTCGGCAAGAATTTCCATCGCATTTCTCTCGAAGAGATGGCTGAGGCCTACTACAAGGACATACAGGGTGGAAACACGGGGCTTGGAGAGTTCATTACCTCCCGTTGGCTTTTAAAGAATACGGATGTTTATGGTTTTTTTGAGAAGCAACTGCTGGCTATTTCAGAGGATTTTGATGCGCTCGACGCACTTCCTGAAGAGGTAGCAACTTCTCTTTTAGAAGGATCCGTGCAGACATTTGGTCCCATTAAGACGTATCTGTTTGCGGTGTTAAATTCAGTTGTTTTTCCTGAGAAGCTGTATGAGGATCTCAGGAACCAAGCGGAAAATGAGAGTAAAAAAGAAGAAGAAAAAGTGGTGGCTGAGTCTCTTGCGGTCATGCAGAAGCGGCATCGACGAGAGCTCTCTGCCCTCACTGATCGTTATGAGAAGAAACTCAGTGGACTGCAGCGTAAGTATCTGAAAGATACGGAAGGATTAAAGGAGCAGGTGAGTCAACTTCAAAAGAAGCTGTCTTCATGACTCTATCAGATGAACACTTTATGCGCGAGGCGTTGAAAGAGGCGCGCAAAGCGTATCGTGATGAAGAGGTTCCGGTTGGCGCGGTTCTCGTGCATGAAGAGAGGGTCATTGCACGCGGCCACAACCAGGTCGAGCTTCTCAAAGATGCAACAGCTCATGCGGAGATGCTCTGCATGGGGGCAGGCGCTCAGGCGCTTAACAACTGGCGTCTTTTAGACACAACTCTCTATTGTACAATCGAACCGTGTGTGATGTGTGCAGGCGCGCTTCTTCTATCTCGTGTTAAACGGCTTGTATGGGGAGCGCCAGATATCAGGCATGGCGCTAATGGGAGTTGGTTTGATCTTTTCTCCCACACGCACCCAACTCACCAAGTTGACATCACCTCGGGGGTTTTAGCCGGCGAGTGTGGAGCGTTGATGCAGGATTTTTTCCGTATGAGGCGTCAGTGAAAGAGAAGCTCTCCGCCCTTTTAGATGAAATAATTGCTGAGCAGCAGGAGAAAGTGTTGAAGTGTGGGCGTTATTTTGTGCCTACATTAACATCTGAGGATGTGCTGCAGCCAAACGACTATCCCGAGCTTGAAGATAATCCGCACTTCCGTTACGAAGAGGGTGTTTTGGAGGGTATTTTGACTGTAAAAGCGGCTCTAAACGCGCTTAACGACTCTTAGAAATCTTATCCATTCGTTCCCGCTCTCTTTTGGTTAGAGAGTCTTTTCCTTTCCGGGCAATTTTATCGAGCATGCGGTCCATAAAGGCAGCATCGCTCTCTTGCATTACAGAAATGTCGATGATCTTACTAGAGCCCTCTCTTTTTTTGCGTCTCGGCAATTCAAGGTTAAGGGGGTAGGGATTCGGAAGTTTCCACACCCCTCTTCCGATGCAAAAGCCCCAGACCATGCCGCACACGTCGGCAAAGAAGGGAACAAACTGTCCGTAAGAGAGACTGACCAAAAGAGAGATGCCCAAAAGACAGGCGACTAGCCATTTGGCTTTGACGCGCACGACAAAAAAGAAGACAAGCTCTAAGTCGGGATAAAGCATTACCCAGGTCATGAGTAGGGCATAGATCGGCGGGCCACTTCCCAGTACAACCGACTGGCTGGAAAAGACAAATAGAGCGGCTGCTGCGAGAATTCCAGAGACAATCCCACCTCCAAGATAAAAGAGGAGAAAGGAGCGACTACCAAACCGAGAGGCAATTTCAGAGCCAGAAAACCAGAGAAGCAGCATATGAAAGAAAAGCGAGATCAAAAGGGAGAGGGAAATGCCGACGCCTGCAGCCTGTAGGAAAAAGTAGGTAAGCGGTTGCCAAAGCCAACCTTGCACTAGCCCCCATAAGGAAAGGGTAAACCATTGGGAGGGGCCCGTTATTTTGAAGTAGTGATTGAGAATAAAAGTGGCAATGGGCGCCAACAACGAAACAAGAACAGTGATCCATATGATCATCTTGACACAGCGGGGCGTTTTGCCGGGTCCTGCAAACAAAGAGGAAACTTGCATGGCTCTAAAAACTTCTCTATAGTGAAGAAAATGTCTACTTTATATCGCCATTCGCTCGCGCTCCTGACCGATCTCTACGAGCTTACCATGGCCTATGGTTACTGGAAAAGAGAAATGGCCGAAGATGAGGCGGTTTTTCACCTGCTTTTTCGAAAAAATCCCTTTCAGGGAGGGTATACCCTAGCTGCGGGGTTACAGAGTGTGATTGAGTATATTCAAAACTGGCGTTTTGAACCCTCTGATCTCGATTATCTATCAACTCTGAAAGCAGAAGGGGGTGCGCCCCTTTTTGAGGAGGGGTTTTTACGCTACTTAAGCGAAATGCGCTTCACCTGTGATGTGGACGCGGTGCAAGAGGGAGATGTCGTTTTCCCTTTTGAGCCGATGGTGCGCGTAAAGGGGGCTCTTTTGCAGGCGCAGCTTTTGGAAACGGCTCTGCTGACCCTAACGAATTTTCCCACCCTCATTGCGACAAAAGCGGCGCGTGTCTCCTTTGCAGCGGGGGGAGATTCTGTTTTGGAATTTGGATTGAGGCGCGCTCAGGGAATCGACGGGGGACTCACCGCCTCTCGCTCAGCCTACGTAGGAGGGTGTCACGCCACTTCGAATACGCTAGCTGGAAAATTGTATGGAATCCCTGTCAAAGGGACACACGCTCACAGCTGGATCATGGCCTTTGATACAGAAAGAGAGGCTTTTCAAGCGTATGCCGAAGCGCTTCCAGAAAATTGTGTCTTTCTAGTCGACACCTATGACTCGATTCAAGGAGTGAAAAATGCCATTGATGTAGCACATTGGCTAAAAAAAGAGGGGCGCCCCTTTTTAGGAGTGCGCCTGGATTCTGGAGACATCAATTATTTGAGTCGGCAAGCCCGCAAACTGATGGATGCAGCGGGATTTCCCGATGCCAAAATTTATGCAAGCAACACCTTAAATGAGATTTTGATTGCCGATCTGAAGCGGCAGGGAGCGCAAGTGGCCGTCTGGGGGGTGGGAACCAACCTGGTTACAGGGCAATCCCAGTCGGCTTTAGACGGCGTTTATAAGATTTCAGCAATCCGTAAAAAAGGGGCTAAAGAGTGGAAGTATCGACTTAAGCTCTCTGAGCGGATGACGAAAATCTCCGATCCGGGAATCTTACAAGTGCGCCGCTACTTCACTAAGGATCAAACCTTTATGGCGGATGCTCTCTACGATATGCACACCGATCTTTCAAAAGGGTGTGAGATTATTGATCCGCTAGATCCCACACGAAGGCGTCAACTCCCTTCTGCTATAGAATCGCGTGATCTACTCGTTCCGATCTTCCGCGCAGGGGAATGCGTCTACTCGACACCCCCTCTCGATGCGATCCGCGCGTATGGGCAAGGAGAAATGGCCAAACTCGATGCCAGCATGAAGCGGTTTTACAATCCTCATAGCTATCCGGTGGGGATGGAGAGCTCTCTTTACGCTAAAAAACTAGATTTAATTGACGGCATACGCACACGGTTACAGCATGAAAGCACTTCTGATTGTTGATGTGCAAAATGACTTTTTGCCTGGGGGGGCACTTGCGGTGCCGCATGGCGATGAGGTGATTCCTTTTATCAATGCCCTTCTTGATCGCTTCGACTTGATTGTGGCGACCAAAGATTGGCATCCTGAGGAGCATATGAGCTTTACGCATTGGCCTGTTCATTGTGTCCAAGATACAAGAGGGGCAGAGTGGCCCTCTCAGCTGGCGGCGCATAAGATCACCCAAGTCTTTTATAAAGGGAGCGATCCTGGAATTGATAGTTATAGCGCCTTTTACGACAATGAGCAGAAGCATGAGACCGGCCTTGCCTCTTATTTAAAGGAGCGGGGAGTGGATGAGCTTTATGTGGTGGGACTTGCTACGGATTACTGTGTGAAGTATACGGTTTTGGATGCGCTTAAACTGGGGTTTAAAGTGACCGTTTTAGAAGAGGGGTGTCGCGCCATTGGGGATAGAGTTAAAGCGCTTAACGAGATGCAACATGCTGGTGCACATAGCCTTCCAAACCTAAATTAAGAGAGGTTTGGTAGGCGCTAATGAGGACAAAAGCAGCTGGATTGATCACATCCGTGCTCTTGATTTCGGCGTGCCAACTATCCGAGTGTAGTTTGAAGTAGGGGCGGGTGAAGGTTGCATACTCACGCCGGTCATTCTGGGGATCGGTCAAAGTGAAGCGGTTACAGATCCAATTCATCCACCCAATCGCAATCAATTCATCAGAGGCATCGTAGAGCATAAATTCATCTGGATACACCGTATAGATAGTAGCAGTAAACGAGCCGATTTTATCTCCGTCAGGCCCGTACATGTGGCCAATCGTTGTGGAACCGACTTTTTCGATTTCAACCGTTGCCAACACGTGATCGTCCATGGTTTGATAACAAAAGTGCTCACTCTCTCCCACGCTGCGCATCACTTTCGCAAACGAGCGATGGTTTTGCTGTACATAAAAAAGCGCACCTTTCGAGAGCGGCTGGTACTGGATGTTGAAGCGAGTCGGAACCGCGTCTGCTGCCGTAGCTGCTACAGGAAGAAGTAGCGAAAACGCAAAAATGAAAAGGTGCACCATAAACATGATGCACCAGTTTAGGGGTCAAAAAGAAACTTGTAAAGAGCTCATTTACCCACGTGCGGGACGACGAATCAGAGCCTTGAAGGTTAAGCTCTCCAACATCTGCATCATCTTCTGTCCTTCTTGCAGTGTTTGTGTCGATTCACCGGCTACAGAGTTGACGTGTGTTTCAGCTGTTTTAGCTGACTGTTGCAAAACGCTCATTTTTTGGGTTAGAAACTGTCTTTCTGCAACGACTCTCTGGTTTTTCGCCTCCGCATTCGTGACCTCTCCCTGGTTTTTCACAGTCGTCCATTTGTGCGTATAACGTTTGAGATACAAGGTATTTCCATTCCAGTGAAGGTGATCGTATACGGTTTTGTGATGATCTTCCTGCAGCTTGGGCACGTAGTTCCACTTCAGTCCAGCCTCCTGGCTATTGAGCTTTTGCTGAGCTTGACCATTGGCTCTAAGCTGCTTGGCGTCAACTAGTGCGCTCTCTGATGAAGTGGTTGCCGACTCAATGAGGTAGTAGTAGGCAAGAGCGATCACATTGACCATATCTCCTTTTTTTGAACGAGATAGATCGGGTACACCGTGCGCTTTTTTGACTTCTGTGTCCTGGGTAACAGGATTAAGTGTTTCTAGACCTGACATATTTGATTACCTTAATTATATTTGTGAAATTTGGTTGGATAAACTCACCAACATATTCATTAAACTCGAGCCTTGTGAAACCGCTTGCTGGTCTTCGCTCATGACCGTATTCACCTCGGTCTCTTTAATCTGAGAGCCCTGCTGTAATACAGTCAGTTTGTCTCCCAGCTGGTTTCGTAGAGCCGCAATCTCTTGGTTTTTCGTGTTTAGCTGTGTTAAGTCCGTTTGCGCGACCGTTTTCGGTGCATACGTCACATAGTGCCCTCCATTCCAAATGTTTATGTGTACATCTGGGGCAAATAGCTGATGTTTTGTTAGGGTGTAGAAATTAAAAGCACCCTCACGGTCGATCAACCTATTCTGAGCAACTGCATTGGCCTGTACTTCTTTTGACTTGATCGAAGCCGTTTCATGATTGATTTGAACCGCATGAAAGATCATCGAGTAAGCCAAGATAAGAGGGTCGACACCACTCCCATTCTCTTGCTTTTTTTCCTTTGCCTGATGCACAGCACTTTTCTTATGGGCTTCGTCAGCACCTAAAAGAATATCTTCTTTTCTTATTGTTTCTAAAACCATTGATTATCCTTATTTTTATCTCTTAGTAAGTTCGTTGATGACTTGGAAGATGGTGTTCAGGGTTTTCAACCACCCCGAGTCTTCCGAAGCATCCTGTTGTAAAAGGTTCACGTTTGTCGTCGTCTGAGTCATTTCGACCTGAGCTGTCTGACGACACGTAATCAGTGAGTTCTGAATATCTTCCCTGGAAGCCGCATACTGTTGGTTTTGGTCCTGGACGCGGTTAATTGTCGGGTTTTTCGCGCCCTCTGGGAGGATACTAAACTTAATCTGGGCGTTTTCCTTGTTCAGCTTTTGCTGGGCAGCAGAGTTGGCCTCTAGTACCTTTGACTGAGTTAAGACGGTATCCTGCCTTGTCTGCATCGCGTCAACGAGGAGATAGAAGAGAATAGTAAAATAGTTAAACTTAGGGGTTTGCCCATCACTCTTCTCAGCAGCTGGGCTCGCTTGAAGAGGTTGGATCTGGTCTGGCCTCTTATCTTCTGTTACTGTGGAACCTGCCATATATTGATTACCTTTTATGTGTTTTAAAATTAATATGTAAGTATTATAACAAATAAATTTTTAATTATCAACGACTTTTGTTAATAAACGTTAACAATCTTAATATTGTCTTGATGAACTAAGAGGATGTCTTAACAAATTGTTTGCAGGAAAATCTGCCATAAAATATTCTTGCTTAGTGTTATGGCATTGATTCCTTATACAGGACAGCACCAATTGGATCCCGGATCGTTTAGACAACGGGATTCAGTTGGAGAAGGGACTACAGCAAGAGATGTAGCGCAGTCTATTCTAGAAACCGCCTGTGTGGCTTTGGCCTGTTGTACGGCTGTTTACACCTGTCAGCCTTTCAGGGGATGTCTACGTCTTCAAAGTCCCTTAATAAAACAGGTGCAAAAAATCTATAGTTGCGTGGCTTCGCTCTTATTCACTCTCTGGCTCGTATCAGCTCACCACTCAAATAAACACCTCATCATCCCTAGATTAAAGTTTGCTTGTGGATTTGGCCCTCAGGTGGCCTTGGCATTGCGCACCTTCACTCCGTTGGATACCAGCTCTCCATCTAAGGTTGTTGAAAAGGTAGGACTCATAGGGGCGCTTGTGGTCTGCGTTTTGCAGGTTGTGTACCTGTACGGAACAGCCTTTGGAAAGGGAGGCCCTTTTCAGAGGGGAAATCTAAATGATCGGATTTTTGTTAGTCTAGCCGTACTACCGTGGCCTTTCATTGTCGGGGTTGCCCTTTTTCAGGAATTGAATCAAGGGATTGATTTGCCCGCGGCCAATTTTTTGTGCGGCTTTGGTCCTTCTTTCTCACCGAAATGAGTAAAAGGAGCCGGGATTAGGACGATTAAAAAATGGTTTAATCGTCCCACATTTTGTAGAGTTACCGTTATAAAACAAGAAAGGAGGTCAATATGGGTGTAAGTCCTAGTGGTGCTGTACGAGCATTGAGTTTATCTCAATATGACTCGCCAACAGCCACACATGGTACGGAAATGAAGAATATGGCTCCTAATCCGTTCCCTAGGCTTTCAGAGGAACTGTACGTTCGGATTTTTTCCTTTGTAGCGGCTTCTGATTTGGGTAGACAGGCCGCTGTCTCTCGAAGATGGTGTGCCGTGAGTGCAGAAAAATCATTATGGAGAGCACTATGTGCACAAAGTAAAGTTAATGTTTCTAGAGAACCCAAAATCGGGTGGAAACAAAAGTACGTTGAAGCTGTTGTCAAGAAGCCTAAGCGGGTGATCGCTCACACGCATACATCTGTGTATGGGGACAGTGATCACTATAAGCTTTATGGTCCTTATACACCTGGCCCTTATTTTTAGTGTCTGGCTGCAAAAACCTTTAATCTTTGATGGGGATCTTATGTCGCGGCTGTGTTGAAAAACTTATCATGCTTATCATTCACTGGAATGAGTAATGCGAGCCAAGATTGAGAATCTGTGTGAGAGCATCGAGTGCTGTTTGCACCTCTGTTAAAAAAGCCGGATCAGCAAAATCAGCAGGAGTGAGTCGATCTCGGTAGTATGCTGATACCCATGCAGTTAGATTTTGGTAAAGCTCTTCATCTAAGCAGATCTGAGGAGGCACCTTTTGGATTTCCTCTTCAGTTAGAGGGATGGCAAGACGCAAACAAGCAGGGCCTCCTCCATTGAGCATACTCTCTTTAAGATCCACAAACTCTACAGGGAAAGGGAGCCAGTCAAGAGCGAGCTGGCGGCACTCGGACGGAGCGAGCAGCAGGTGCGTTTGATCGGGCAGTGTAAGAAGTTGTGAGTTGAACAGGTAGGTTTCAATGGCTTGCTCGATGGGGATTTCGACGGGAATTTTTTGTAGTGGGCAAGTGCGTTCAATCTCAGCTAAGACACGTTCGGTCTCCTCAAAGGCTTCTGGATGGTAGAGAAGCGTAGAGCGATTTCCACAAGCGATCACGTCGTTATGAAACACTCCTTTTTCAATCAGAGCAGGATTTTGGCGGGCAAAAACTGCCTGCGTGCCATGCGTACGCGCAATCGCTTCGCACGCCTCTTTGGTTTGCCTGGCCGGAAAACGGGTGGTCTGCTTTTCAAATAGACTACGTCCATACACGTAGAGGTGTGTGCCGGGCTGATCGTAGGAGGATGTGAAGCGGATGTGGTTGGCCGCTCCCTCGTCTGCAAAAGGGAGGGGAGAGTGAATAGTGAATCTCTCTGAATCGGAAAAAAGACGACGAAATAATTTCTCGGTTTCCTCGACCTCAAGTGTTCGGTGCAGGGTGGTTTGTAAATTGGCAATAGTGAGGTGGACGTGTCCATCAAAACTGTCAGAGGAGGGGGTGACCGTTGCGCTATTGGCTCGCCACATAGCTGAAGAAGAGCAGAGAAGTGCGAGTAGATCAGGCGGGGTTTGCGCGAGGATTTCGTGATCTTTGCCTCGGAATCCCAGAGCGTGCAAATAGGGAAGTGAGGGGCGCTCTTGAGGAGGTAAAACGGCTTGAGGAATCCCGAGATCAGCAAGCCGCTTCATTTTTTTGAGACCTTGAAGGGCAGCTTTTTTGGGGTTGGAAGGGCGCTTTGCATGCTCCATTGAGGCTAAATTGCCATAGGACAATCCACCAAAGTAGTGGGTGGGGCCGACAAGGCCATCAAAGTTGACTTCTCTCATGATTTTGCCAAGAAGCTAATTCCAGGTGTAATCTGCTTTGGGATGTGGAGAGTCTCCTGCTCCATAGAGGCAACCGGGTAGGAGCAATAATCCGCTGCATAGTACCCTCCTGGTCTAAAGTTTCCACTGTTTCCCAAACCTCCAAATGGAGCGCGGCTACTCGCCCCAGTTGTAGGGTGATTCCAGTTGATCACACCGGCTCTTACTTCCCGGTAAAAGTGCCGATATTTTTCGGGATTGGAGCTAATGAGACCGGCGGCTAGTCCGTATTTTGTTTGGTTAGCCTCGTGGATAGCGTCTTCAAAGCTGGAAACGCGTGTCACTCTAAGAAAGGGACCAAAAAGCTCTTCATCAACAAGATGCGATACGTCTGTCACATCCATCAGACCGGGAGTTAAAAAGGGAAGCCCCTCTTTAAGAGGAGTCATTTCGACAAGGCAGTGGCCTCCTTCAGCGCCGTATGTCGCTTGTGCATTGAGAAGCTTTTCCGCAGCTTTTAGATCAATGACAGGTCCCATAAAAGGTTCAGGTTGATCGGTGTAGGGGCCTACTTGGATTGAGGAGATCATGTGCGCCAGGATTTTGAGAAACTCATCTCCCTCTTTGTCTCTCTCCACGATCAAGCGACGGGCGCACGAGCATCTCTGTCCAGCTGTGAGATAGGCCGATTGAATGGTTAAATAAGCAGCGCCTTCTAAATCGTTTGTCTCGTTGACGATCAACGGGCTATTTCCTCCCATTTCTAGAGCCAGAATTTTTTCTGGGTGGCGATGCAGAGTTTCCGTCAGCACCATTCCTGTTTTGTGGCTGCCAGTGAAAAAAAGTCCGTCGATTTGAGGATGGATGGCCAGTGAGTGGCCTGTATCCCCTTTTCCCTGGATTAAATTGATCACCCCGGGAGGAAAAGAGGCGAAGCATTGTATCATGATTTCAGCGACCAGAGGTGTGTAGGGGCTGCTTTTAAACACAACCGTGTTGCCTGCTAGAAGCGCCGGAACGATATGTCCATTGGGAAGGTGGCCAGGGAAATTAAACGGGCCAAAAACAGCCACAACACCGTGTGGCTTATGGCGCGTGTGGAGTGTGGGGGTGAGCGCTTGATCGGGACATCTCTCATGGTAGGCTTCGACAGAAACCGCAATTTTGCCGATCATAGCAGAAACTTCTTGGGTCGACTCCCATCGAGGTTTTCCTGTCTCTTGGCAGATCGCTTCTACGAGCTGAGAGCTATTTTCTTTAAGCGCTTTTTCATACTCTTTGAGCAAAGAGAGGCGCTTTTCAAAAGAGTATGCGCTCCATTTGGGAAAGGCTTCTCGTGCAGCAGAAACAGCTTCGTCAACTTCATCCGGAGTCGCTTGGCGTCCCTCCCAAAGGGTTAATTGGGTAGCGGGATTGAGAGAGTGGAAGGGCTCTCCGATTCCCTCTACCCAACTTCCTGAAATAAAGTGCGACTCTCTCATGCGTGTAACCTATAAAAAATGATGGTGTTTCCTACATCGACTTTTAAAGCCTTTCCCACCTCCGTGGGAAGGATCGCCCGTCCCCCTTCTATTAACAGAGAGGCGGCGCAGGCGCAAAAGGGATTGGTGGTGGTTGCAATAATGGCTTTTTTTCCCTCCGTGAGTGAGTGACGCAGTGCCGAGATCTGAACTTTTTGGCTAGTGGCAACGGCATGGATCTCATCTGTGGGTGCATAGAGGTGGGGCCCTCCATCAAAGATGTCAAGGTAATCGCTCATACGAAATCCTTGCTTTTCTAACATTTTTTTTGCGGGGACCGTAAAGGGGTGAGGTTGACTAATCACTTGTTGTGCCTCTTGGGAGAGTAAGATGGTGTAAATAGGGTGGCGTGGAAAGAGTTCTTGGATCGCCTCTGGGTTGAGAATCCGCAAGTGATCGGCCTCAGAGAATGGGAGAGAGAAAAAAGGGCGGCCAATTGCGTTCCAAAAAGGAGAGACACCCTTGTTGTTAAACCCTCGCATTTCTGCAATGACTGTGGAGGCAAAACGGTCACGAAAAAGAGCGATGTAGAGAAAGCGTGCGTAGGAGAGCAGAGGGCCAAAACCGTGTTTTCTGAATGCCTTTTTTAGATATAGGGTGCCGATTTCAGTGGGTTTTTTGTGCGCTTCAATAAAGTGTAACACAGGAACGTTTCGATCGACATCAAGAGAGGCAGAGTGAAAAGATTCGAATCGTTTGTGGTAGGCAAAAAAGGGGTTTTCCATGCCGACTCGCGTCACCAGGCCTGTTGTGCCAATTACATTGCCGTCCCATTCAAGGCAAAAAAGATAAGTTCCTTGTTCTTCAGAATTTAAAAGAAGTTGCTCAAGGTGCTTCTCACTTCTGGGCAAGCTGGTGATCCCTGGACCTGCTTCGAGTGCAAAAGCGTAAAAGTGTTTCAGGTCCTCGATATGCGCAGGTCTTACGATCGCTACGGGTTTTGGCATTGAACTAACACCTCTTCTAAGATTGTGCAAACGTGGTCAATAGCCTCCATTGTCACGCCTCCAGCCGGAACTAAGAAACGGATACGGGTGGGGTCACTTCCTGCAATAAACGCGATGACTCCTGCTTTAAACAGAGCCTGGACATAGTGGATCACACGTTCTCGTTCTCCTTTAAAAGGAGTAGCGGCAATCATGAGTCCACGTCCGAAGGGGCCTTCAAAGTGATCGGGATGTTTTTGCGCAATTTTTTCGAGCTGGTCGACGAAGCGCTGGCGAATCTGCATGTTTTTTCCATTGCTTCCGAGATAACCGTCGTTGACCAGAGAGTTTAAGATTGCCTTTGCCACATACATAGAGGAGGTGGCTGCTGTGTAGGTTTGAGCAATTAAGCCGGGGCGGGGGCAAAACTCAGAGGTAAAGAGGGTAGCACAAGTGTGCATGAGTTTGCCTATAGTGACCACATCGACAAATTCTTCTAGCCCAAAACTTTGGTAGGCAAGTAGACAATCGGTTCGACCAAACGTTTGGACCTCATCAATCAGCACAGCAACAGAGTGTTCTTTGAGTTTTTGCATGAGAGCGACAAAAAATGCCTTCTCTCCTGGGTTCGAACCCGCTTCTCCTTGAATGAGTTCAAAACACATGCACGCATACTGTCCAGGGTGTCGTTTTAGGAGTTTCTCTAAAGCTTCCAAAGCATTTCCGGTGCTTCCGGTTGGATCGCGCCCGTCATAAAAGGGGATGTAATCGACGCGAAGAGTAGAGGGGAGTCCCTCCCGAAAAGCCGGTTTGTCGGTGATTTGTGCAAGAGCAAGCGTGCGCCCCATAAAACACCGATCAAAAGCAAGAACACGGTGTGCAGGCGCTTTTTTCTGGAAGATGATTTTAAGGGCATTTTCATTGGCCATGGCACCAGAGTTACAGAGGATGCCGTGATCCATATTGGTTAGGCGCAAAAGGAGGTCTGTTAGCTCGAACGAGATCCGGTTTTGTTGCAAATGCCCTTGCATGGCAACATCTTCAACAGCCCCTTGCAACAGGGCTGAGAGAATGGTGGGGTGGGAGTGTCCAAAGTGCACACCAATGCCACTGATAAAATCGTACTTCACACTCCCATCGGCCAGCTCAACAAGCGCGCCCTTTCCCAGACCACTTCCTAAGTAGGGATAAAAAAGAGGATTGCCTCGGTAGCCGTTGAAAGTCTCTAACGTCTCTTCGTACGTTTGCGCAAGCGCAGGGTTGGGGGGACCGATGCCCTCGATTTTACTGCTATGTCTCTCAACCGTGTCGAGAATTTTCTGTACGGAAGTATAAAAATCAGGATCGCGCCGCAGCGCATCCGCTTTGAGATCAGCCATCACGTTCCTCTTTTGGCAAGCTCTTCAAGTAGGCGAGCTGTTAATTGAGCCTTTTTTGTAATACTAGGCAGCCAGATATATTCTTGATCGGTGTGAATCTTGTCTCCCTCGACACCCATTGTGTCAATTGTGGGCACTCCGGCTTTTCCGAAGGTATTTCCATCGCAGACACCTCCTGTCTCTTTCCACTTCACCTTTTGACCAAGTGCCTCTCCACACTCTTTGAGTAGGGAAAAGAGTTGTTTTGTTTGGGCATCAAAGAGCTTGGGAGGGCGGTAGGTAAGGCGATTGAGCTCGACACCCTCTTGCTCTGCCAGTTTTTGCAGGGTAGGCTGGAGCTCTTCATAGGAGCGGATGTTCAGAGTCGCCTCGGCATAATCGGGAACGATATTGAAGGCCTCGCCTCCTTTGATAAGACCCACGTTGACAACAGTCTCTAGAGTGTGTAGCTTTTCTACACGCGAGATGAATTTGCTTAAGGGATAGATCGCATTTTTTCCCTTTTCAGGATGCCTGCCTGCGTGTGCGGAGACGCCGTAGCTCACCACCGAGTAGGTGGAGGAGCCTTTACGTGCGCTCACAAAAGAGCCGTCAGGGAGTGTGGGCTCAAAGATGAGAGCATAATCAAAGGCAGGGGCACACTCTTGGTGATAGGTAGATGAGCGAGGAGAGCCGAGTTCTTCGTCAAGGTTGAGAAAAATCTCCCAACCCACTTGCTCTGCATGGGGAGAGGCTTCAAACTCCTGTAGGGCTAAAAGCATGACTAAAATCCCCCCCTTCATGTCAGTCACGCCAGGCCCTTGCAGCCTTTCTGCATCTAGGCGTTTTACAGATTGGAAGGGGTGATCGATTGAAAAAACAGTGTCGAGATGTCCTCCTAAAAAAATTTGGGTCGGTGCATTTTTTCTTTTTTTTACACAAAGGCCAAGTGGACTCCTCTGAATCTCATCGGGGTGTAGAGACGTACAGGCTTGCTCGGCCAGATGGACCATCTCCTCTAGTCCAGCACCATTTAGAGAATGAGAATTGACACTTGCCCACTTCTCTAATGTCTCGATAATTTTCATAACTTCACGTTAGCGGAACATTGTAGCTTTGACAAATATTTTTTCTTGCCCTATGACAGGTTGTTACTGCGTATGTTGCGATTTGTTGTGATCTGCGCGCTAAAGACAAAAGGTATATGCCTGAGGGATCTAAAAAAAAGAACCGGGGACTGCGCGTGAGCAAACAGAAAATTCTGAAAGAGGATCAAGCGTGTTGTATCGTCATCACGTGCGGACAACCCTCAGCTGATGGAAAAATGTCGGTTGAAATGAGTTATGAAGGAGATCCGATTCTCGCTTCTTATCTTCTCGAAAATGCCCAAGGGTTTATTGAACATGACGAAGAGGGAATTTCTAATTGACAGAGGGATTGATTAGTATACAATATTGACTCTTCGATGTTTAAGAGCTTGTTATGACCACCTCACCTTCAGTTCAAACAAAAGATCAATTCTCTATGGGAAAAACCCTCTCTAAGGTGGTTCCCGAGGGTGTTTGTGGCCGCACCTTTTTTTGGGGAGCGCTTCCTTCCATCCTTTTTCTCTTTACTGTCGGAGTCAGCTTTTTCTCTCCTTCTGTCCTCTCTGCTTACCTTCCTTTTTTTGCACTGGTGGGAGGCTTGGTCTGTCTAAGATGGAAATCGGTTGGTTTGGGAGGCTGTTTTTTAGCCTTAACTCTTCTTGTGGTTGGCCTGTACAAAGAGATACCTACGGATCAACGTTTGTGGCAAACAGGACTTATCTTTTCATTGGCGATCGATTTTTTTATCCTTCTACTTGCGATTGAAGAAATCGAATCAGGGATGAAAAAGGTCATGGAGACCAGTCGTCAGCAAGCGACCGAGCTCAATCAGTCTCAACTTGAGTTGCAACAGTCCACCACTGAGTGGAGAGCTCTGCAAAAAAGTTTAGAAGAAGAGATTGAGCAGCTGAAAGAAGAAGCTGAGCAAAGGATCATTGAAAAGCAGCAGACTCAGAAACGGATTGAGTTGGTTCAGTCTGAGATTGAACTACTTACCTCACAAAAAGCCTACTTTGTTGCGGAAGCAAAAAAAGGGCAACAGCGGGGCAAAGAGCAAACAGTCGCTTTGCAAGCAGAGTTAGAACGCTTGAAAGTCAAGCAGGAAGCTGCAGCAAAGGAAGAGTGGGCACGCCAAAACGCAGCTATTCAAGCAGATTTAGAAAATCAAAAAGCAGCAGCAAATGAAGAGCTGGCGAACCAAAGAGCAGCTGTTCAAGCCGAGCTAGAGGACCAGAAGGCGGCGCAGGAAAAAGTGCTACAAGAGAAACTAGAGCAGCTAAAAGCGGCTCAAGAAGAGGCGCCTTGCTCCTGTACAGTCGAACAGCGTGCTCCAGCTGATCAACGGAAGCTAGAAGGAATGCTGAACCAACTCCGGAAGCAGTTCGATGAAAAAAGTCGCATCTTGTCTCAAACGCGCCAAGATCTATTTGCCACAGAAAGCAAACTACTCGCTCTCAAGCACGAGCAAGATCTCCTCTCGCTCTCTCCCAATAGAGAGGAGGAGAAGTGCTACGAAACGGCATTGCATGCTCTGGTTGCTGAAATGACCTCTCTAGAAGAAGAGAGAGCTACTTTAGAAGAGTTAGTATCTCATGCCCTGTCTCAGTGATTAACACGGTATGTTCCCACTGCGCGCTCGCTCTTCCATCTTTTGTTGTCGCGATCCACTGTGTAACCGGATCAATCACCGCCTCGCGCACGCCTGCGTTGATCATGGGCTCAATGGTGAAGGTCATGCCTGGGGCCAAAGGAATTTTAAGGTGATTACGGTGGTGAGGAACTTGGGGCGGTTCGTGGAACTGTAGCCCCACGCCATGCCCCACAAACTGATTGACCACTGAGCAGCCACGAGCCGCGGCGTGGTCTTCAATGACATCGCCAATTTCGTGGAGCATCACACCTGGTTTTAAGATCTCAATGGAACGCGCTAAGCATTCAGAGGAGACGTCGTAGACCAGTTGTCTCTCTCCGGTGACATCTCCAATTTTCACCATGCGACTGCAATCGCCATAATAGCCGTCTAAAATCACTGAGACATCGATATTCATAATATCACCCTCTTTCAAGGGAACGTCGTTGGGAATCCCGTGACAAATCACCTCATTGAGGGAGGTGCAAATGCTTTTGGGAAAAGGAGGATGGCCGTAGTGATAGGGAGCCGCTCGAGCACCTGCTTCTTGGTGCAGTTGCACGGCAAGAGCATCCAGATCATTGGTCGTCACACCTATCTGAGCCTTTTTACAAAGCGTATCCAGGATGGAGGCTGCCAATTGGCAAGCTCGCTTGATCCCCTCGATCTGCTCAGGGGTTTTTAAAATAATTTGGTATTGCTTCAAGTAGGTGTTGCACAGCTTCTCTTTGTCAGAGATAGGAGGCTCACTTGGGTAGTGGCATTTCTTCCATTTTTTTGCCGATCCACACCAACAGGGATCATTTCTTCCAATCATGCACCCTATTCTACCCAAATCCTAGAAATAAATCTCCTCTAAAGTGAGGCCGTGTGCAGGCGCTGTCTGCCCTGCCTCTTCGCGGGCGTGTGAGGCAAGGATGCGAGGGATTGCGTCACTTTTCAGTTTTCCACGTCCGACATGAACAAGAGTTCCAACAAGAGCGCGCACCATTTTATACAGGAAGTGGTTGCCTCGAATCGCTATTTTGAGCTGGCCCGGATCTTGCCTCGCGATCTCAATCGACTCAATGTGCCTTCTAGTATGGGCATACTGGGCCCCTGGGTGGTTCTTGCAAAAAGCGGAAAAATCATGCTCCCCAATCAAATGACGTGCAGCTGTTTTCATCTCTTGAATGTCGAGCGCATAGGGAACGTGCCAGGCATAAAGCCTGTCAAAGGGTAGCTGAATCGGGCCCCAGTTGAGCGAGTATGTATATAATTTCCCTTTCGCGTCCAAAGAGGGATGAAAGTCTGGGGGCATATGCTTCACGGCTAATACGCGGATTGTACTAGGAAGTAAGCGATTCAAGCTGATTGCTTTTGGAGGATTTTTGTGGGTGAAAAAATTCACAACTTGTCCCTGAGCGTGTACCCCTCGATCTGTTCGGCTTGCTGCCTGGAGCTGAATCGGCTCTTGCAGGATCTGCTCTAGAACACTTTGGAGAGCCTCTTCAACAGAGGCCCCATGCCCTGTTTTTTGCCACCCCAAAAAGGGTGTTCCGTCGTAGGCGATTACAAGACAAATGTTGTGCATATGTCTAACCGAGAGCAGTTTTTAAGCCGCTTAAAGCCATTTGTGTAGAGACAAGAACAACCAGATAGCCAAACAGACGCTCCACAGCGGTTAGCCCGTTGGTGCCCAGGAATCTTTTAAGAGAGGGAGAAAAGAGAAGCACAGGAAGTAAAAAGAGCCAGGCAATCAAAACAGCTGCAAGTACGAGTAGCTTGCTCTCTCCAGACCCTCCATAGAGGGTCATGGTGGCTAAGATGGCAGGACCAGCTACAGCTGGAATGGCAAGGGGAACAATAAGAGGATCCTTAGGGGCACGACCTGCTTTTTTGCTACTGGGAGAAGCGAAGATCATCCGAATCGCAATAAGAAAAAGAATGATGCCCCCCGCAATTTGAAGTGAGGACTCTGAGACGTTTAAGAGCTTGAAAAATCCCTGACCAAAAAAGAGAAAGACCACCATGATTCCCAGGGCAATCAAAAGTTCTCGCAAAATAATCTCCCGCTGTCTTTTGGGCGCGTAATGGCGTAAGACACCTACAAAAATGGGCACATTGCCCAGTGGATCTAAGACAATGAGGAAAAGAAACGTCATATGGAAAAGATCGCTGATCATTTGATCATGCCTCCAACCCCTTCTAAAAAGAGTTGAACAGCGATGATCCCCACGATCAATCCCATTAGGCGTTGACAGGCCATCAGCCCTTTTTCAGTGAATAGCTTAAAGATGGGCTTAGCAAAAAAGAGCAGGAGACTCGAAAAAAACCAAGCTAAGAAAACGGCGCCTAGGATTAAGAGATCAGAGGCTTCGTCTTGAGCAAAGATCATGATCACGGAGAGAACTGAAGGGCCGGCAATGATAGGGGTTGCAATGGGAACAATCAGAGGTTTTTGTTCTCCCCATCTGGGTATCTCCTCATCATTAGAAAAAATCAGACGTATCGCAATAAGAAAGAGAATAATGCCTCCTGCGATTTGGACTGTGGTGTGGGAAACACCTAACAGAGTGAGCAAAATCTGTCCCAGATAGTGGAACATGATCATAATTCCAAGAGCGATGATCAGTTCCCGGGTCGCGATTTTTCGTTGCTCTCTCTTGTTAAAAGGCTTTAGCAAGGAGAGATAGGTAGGAATATTTCCCAAAGCATCGATCACGAAAAACAGGGTGAGTGTAATACCAAAAAAATTACTCATAGTGACAGGATTATACTTTAAATAACGGACTAAACTCAATAAAATAAAGCATCTTTTAATTATGGGTTTTTTGTTTGGTCTGATAGAGGCTTTTATCCGCCTCATGAATGAGCTCTTCTATGGGCACTGGAGCCGCTCCATTAAAGTAGGCGGCTCCTAAACTTAAACTAAGTCGATAAGGCTCAGAGGTCTTTTTGTTGAGCTGCTGGATCTGATCGTAGATCCCTTGCTCAAGGCTCTCTTTGCTATCTATAGAGGCATTAATGGCGATAATCGCAAACTCATCTCCCCCGATTCGGGCTAGAATATCGTGATGCCTAAAGGCAAGATATAAACAATCCGCCACATCCATGAGTGCGCGGTCGCCTGTAGGATGACCGTAGGTGTCATTAATCGTCTTTAAATAATCTAGGTCAGCGAGAAAAAGATAAAAGCCCTGATTGTTGCGTATGGCCAGAGCGCGCTGCTGCTTCAATAAGGTGTCAAACCCGCGCCTGTTATACAAACCTGTCATCTCGTCGGTAAAAGAGAGGGCACGCAGACTCTGTTGTAAGTGGTTCCGCTCAATTGCGCTGATGATTGCTTTATGCAGATGCATCGGATCGAGTTCATGTTGGGGAAGGTAATCTTGTGCACCGATGCGGATCATCTGCTGGATCGTCTCTTCGTCGGCGTAGCCAGCCGTTGCGATCAAGGGAACATCCATCACACTCTTACGCAGAGAGCGGATGATTTCGATCCCTTGGCAATCTTCTAAGTAAAGATTTGTGATAATGAGATCAAAGGAGGTCTCCGACGCGATTTCTCCATGTGCTGCCCTAAGCGTTGACACAACGGTGACGTTAAACTTGATGCCTCGAGCCTGTAAATGTTCAAATGTCCTCTGAATGAACTGTAGATCACTTTGGTCATTTTCAATCAGAAGAATGATAAACGGTTCACTCATAAGAAGTAAGTGTGTTAATATTAAATGGTTTATTTACAATTTCTTGTGACTGAAGCCATTGATAAAACGTATGGAGTTCCTGTAGATCTGTCTTTTGGCTCTTTGCCAGGGTGGGGTAGGTTACTTTCCATGCATTTTCTTCCCATGCAAAAGTTTTCTCACGCCGATCAGGATTGTAGCGCCGATAAATTTGGAACGCCTCCTCAGGATGAGCGCAGCAGTAATCGATACTTTTTTGTAGGGCGACTTGGAAACTAGAGGCAAATGGAGCAGAGCTCTCCTTGGAGTCTCCATGAGCTAAGATGATCATTTCATAATAGTTCGGGACTCCAAACTCTTGAATGGGGAAATAGCTTGTCTCCATTCCAAGGGAACGGAGTTGGGCAGGTTCAATATTCCAAAATCCCCCAAAAATAAAATCCACGTTTTCGGTTCCCATTGCTGAAATCAAGTCGACACTGATGTTTTTGCGCTCTTTTGGTTCGATTTTTCCTTTTTCGAGCAGAAAGTTGAGAAAAGAGGTGTCCGGACCACCGAGGCAGTAACCCAGCGTGGAACCAGAGAGGTCTTGGGTTGTTTCAATCGACAAGTCACTTCGGTAGATAAATCCGGAAAGAGGTTCTTTAACCAGTAACCCGACAATTTTGAGGGGAGCGCCATTCGAGCAGGCTTTGATTGTTCCGGGCATATGATTCACGAGCAGATCAGCTTGGCGGGAGGTTAGGTAGGAGATGCCTCCTCCGTTATCGTGCATCTTTAGAATATTTAGATGGATTCCCACATCTTGAAAAAACGCTTTTTCAATGCCTACATAGAGGGGGATGTGGTTGGGATTGGGCAGCCAATCAAGTAGAAGGCGGGTACGATTTTCTTTTTTTTGCTGGCACCCAGAGAGGCCTAGAAGAAGAAAAGCCACAATAAAAAAGGGAATGGCAAAGCCCGATTTGCGACGCTGTTTTCTATCAGTTAAATAACGGCTGATTCTGAGCTTTAGCTTTGAAAGAGAAGGTCTTGGAGGAAGAGCGAGTGTTTCGCAATAGAGGATGAGCCCGTAAAGCAACGTACTCACCAGAGTTAAACAGAAAAGAGCGCCAAAGGTGATTTCTAGATCAGTGTTCCGTCGGCTTTCGAGCATCAGCATCCCCAATCCATTTTGGGCGCCGGCCCACTCACCAGCGACAGCTCCTACACCTGCAACGCCGGCCGAGATACGAAATCCAGCAAAGATATGGGGGACAGCAGAGGGGAGGCGAAGCTTAAAAAAGATCTGCCAGGCGCTTGCTTGATTGACTTGAAAAAACTCTAGTAGGTCTTGGGGTGTGGAGCGGAGTCCTTGGTAGATGTTGAGCGTGAGGGGGAAAAAGATCATCAGGGCGGTCGGAATGGCAATAGCGGTATAACTCCAACCAAACCAGATCACCATGATGGGAGCTAGGGTGAACATAGGAAGGCATTGGGTCACAATGAAAAGAGGCTGTAGAATGGAGCGCGAGCTTTGGTAGCGTATCATCGTCCAGGCCAGGGGAAAAGCAGCCAGCAGGGCAAGCAAAAAGCCACCCAGCATTTCTTTTAGGGTACAGAGCGTATGGAAGTAGAATCGGGCGCGCAGTTCCCAGAGTGTGCGGAAAATTTCAGTGGGTGGAGGGAGGATAAACGAGAGGTGGGGGAGGGCACGGGAACAGTATTCCCAAATGGTAGCTAAGAGACAGAAACAGAGCAAGACCAGTAAGATCTTAGATAGGGGTTGCCTAGACATGGACCAAAGTTTACGGTTCAGTCTCTGCGCAGTCAAGGCAAAATCCCTCTTTCCCTTTGAATGGGACCATGGTATGAGTGAAGCATGGACAGACGAATCGAATCAGATAGTATTGGCGAAGTTGAAGTGCCTGCGAGTGCCTACTACGGCGCGCAGACGGCGCGTTCCTTAAAACATTTTAATATCGGGCACGACAAGATTCCGATTCCCGTGATTCGAGCTTATGGGATCATTAAAGAAGCGGCGGCCGTTGTCAACTGCGATCTGGGACTTCTCCCTAAGGAGAAAGCTCAGCTCATTATCCAAGGGGCCCGTAAAATCGCTGAAGGGGAGTTAAATGCGCACTTTCCTTTGAGCATTTGGCAGACTGGTAGTGGGACGCAAACCAATATGAATGTCAATGAGGTGATTGCTAATTACGCCATTGAGCTAGCGGGGGGAAAGCTAGGCAGTAAAGACCCGATTCATCCGAATGATCATGTGAATCTCTCACAGTCCTCCAATGACACCTTTCCGACGGCCATGTACATAGCGGCCGCTCATAGCCTTCAGGACAGGCTGCTGCCTATGGTGCACAAGCTGCGCGAGGCGCTGCAGGATAAGGTTACCGCTTTTAGTGAAATCGTCAAAATTGGGCGCACCCACTTGATGGATGCGGTGCCGCTCACATTAGGTCAGGAGTTTTCCGGTTATGTCGAGCAGCTCGATCAGGATATCGAGAGGATCGAGTCGGCTCTTCCTAGATTACACGAGTTGGCGATTGGTGGAACAGCTGTCGGGACAGGGATCAACACCCATCCGGAGTTTGGTGTACGGGTTTGTACAAAGATTGCGGAGTTAACAGATCTTCCCTTTGTGTCTGCATCCAATAAATTTGCTTCCATCGCCGCGCATGACGCTCTGGTTTTTGCTCATGCGACTTTAAAAACGCTTGCCTGCTCGCTCATCAAAATTGCGACCGATCTCAGTTGGCTCGGGTCGGGGCCACGGTGTGGGTTGGGCGAGCTGATCATTCCCGAAAACGAGCCTGGCTCCTCGATTATGCCGGGTAAAGTCAATCCCACGCAATGTGAGGCGCTCACCATGATCTGCGTGCATGTGATGGGCATTGATCAGGCGATGAGCGTGGCTGGATCGCGTGGGAATTTCGAGCTCAACGTGTTTAAGCCCATGATGATCCATAATTTTCTGAATTCGCTCGTTTTGCTCTCTGACGGGATGCGTACATTTACGGACTACTTTGTTCAGGGGATTCAGCCCAATAAGCGGCACATCAAAGCGCTTTTGGAGCGTTCGTTGATGCTCGTCACAGCACTGAGTCCTGCGATTGGGTATGATCAGGCGGCTCAAGTGGCGCATCACGCGTATCACAAGCATCTCACGTTAAAAGAGGCCGCGGTTGAGCTCGGATTGATGAGTGAAAAGGAGTTTGACCGTTACTTGCAGCCCTTTCTCCAGAGGCCGGTAAGCAAAAGCGATCCAAAAGAGTGATTTCTCAGTAGCAAGTTCAAAAAACGTGATATTTCCACAAAAATACATCGGTTTTTTGTCATTTTTCACAAAAATGGGCACAAGCTGTTATTTTTACCCTCCAAAAATAGGAAATGCTAATTTTGAAGGGTGAAAAAACATTGGCTTAAAACCCTCCAAAAATAGAAAATAGCAATTTTGGAGGGTTTATGAGCAGAGCGCCGTTCATAGGCAGAGAGCAAGAAATGAGTGGATTGAGACGTCTTTTGAATAAGAAAGCGGCTAGCCTTGTCACTGTACAGGGAAGAAGGCGTATTGGTAAAAGCCGACTGATGGAAGAGTTTGCTAAGGAGTCGCAATATAGGTTTTATCGCTTTTCAGGCCTTCCTCCGGGATCAGGCTTAACCTCCCAAGATCAGCGAAATGAGTTTTCGAGGACATTGGGAGAACAGTTTGGCTTTAAAGCGCTTTTCAGTTCTGACTGGGGAGACTTATTTACGTTATTGGCGTCTCAAACTCGAGAAGGTGAAATTTTTATTCTTTTCGATGAGATTTCGTGGATGGCGGCTGATGACCCCTCTTTTCTGGGAAAGTTAAAAAATGCTTGGGATATTCACTTCAAAAAAAATCCAAAACTTATTTTGGTTCTTTGTGGTTCAGTCTCTGCATGGATTGATAAAAATATCCTACAAAGTACTGGATATGTAGGCCGTGTTTCTCACTCACTACTTCTCGAAGAGCTACCGCTTACAGACTGCAACAAGCTATTGAGAAGCTTAGGTGCGCATTATTCTCCATGGGAAAAATTTCTTCTTCTTTCTGTAACGGGCGGAGTTCCTCGCTATCTTGAAGAAATCAACGGATCGGAAACGGCTGAAGAAGCAATTAGGCAATTGTGCTTTCAAAAGGAAGGTTTACTGTTTAGAGAGTTCGACAATATCTTTTCAGACCTGTTTTCTAAAAGAAGCTCTAGGTACAAAAATATAGTTTTAGCTCTGGAAGATGGCAACCTGGGCTATAGCGAAATTTGTGACGTCTTAGAGGTTCAAAAAAGCAGTCATGTCATTGAGTTACTAGATGATTTAGTTAAATCGGGATTCCTTAGTCGAGATTATACGTGGAATATTAATAATGCAAAAGAGTCGAATCTAAGTCGTTATCGCATCAAAGATAATTATATTAGATTTTATCTAAAATACATACAACCTAATAAAGGTCGTATCCAAAAGGGG
>JAJACP010000030.1 GCA_022601445.1 Chlamydiales bacterium
AGGATATCCGCAAAGTTGTTGATCAGGTTATTTCGGCCGAAATGTTCCGGTCACGCTATGCCAATGTGTTTGAAGGCACCAAGGAATGGCAGGCAATCAACACATCTGGCGGTCTTACCTATGATTGGAATGATGGCTAAGTTAGAGTACGTGCCATGCGATATGTGTTGGTTCATGGTGCTTGGCAAGGAGGCTGGTGTTGGGAGCCTCTCTCAGAAATTTTGCTCTCACAGGGGCATCAAGTTACATGTCCAGATCTGCCCGGGCATGGTTCCAACCCATATCCATTAAACAAAATCACATATGCTGTTTATTATGAGAGCTTAGAGAGAGAAATTGCTCGTTATAAAGAGCCTGTTGTCCTTGTAGCACATTCAATGTCGGGAATTCTTGCGGCCCCTCTCTTAGACAAACATCCTGAGTGGTTCGACCATGCATTTTTCATCGCTGCTTATATCGCACAAAACAACCGCTCCCTCTTAGATTTGGCACTTTCAGGCGGCCCCTCGGAAATTCCTAAAATCTTACGCGAGCAGAAGGACAAACTCACACAACAACTAGATCTTCAAAAAGTTAAAGATGCTCTCTATTTTGACTGTTCTTCTGAGATTGCTAACTGGGCAACTCTTCAACTTCAGCCTCAACCTTTAAAACCTCTAACCACTCCCATCAATTGGATAGATTCAGGGAAAACACGTCATAAAAGAACGTACATCCTCTGTGAAAATGATCGCGATGTTCATCCTATTACCCAACATTCTGTTCTTGAACACTATCCATGCAATGTGATTTCTATGCAGTCAGGACACTTTCCTTTTCTATCTCATCCCAATCAACTCACCCACACGCTGCTCCATTTTTAGTCTGGGTTAAACCCAAGTTGCCACCTATTTTTAAGACCCGTATAGTAAATTTTTATGACCTTTAACTTGCCTCTTCACACGCGCTATTCAGAGACTGCTCAGGATGGGATTATCCACCACTCCTCCTACGCCGCTTATTTTGAGGAGGCGCGCATCGCCTACTTCAAAACAATCGGCTGCACCATCAATGAGCTCGAAAAGCAGCAGATCTATTGCATTGTAGCTGACCTATCGATCAAATACCTCAAACCCCTCTACTCGGATGAGGAGATTGTTATCCATGTGTCTCTAGAAAATGCCTCAAAAGTCCGCTTTCGCCTAAGTTATAAGATTTTACGAGGCAACGAATGCACCACTGAAGCCCTTTCTACTCACTGCTTTTTAAATGCTGCCTTTAAGCCGATCCCCATCCCTAAGACATTACCTCTCCACTGATCATGCGCACAGCACTTCTCTCTACAGCCGTCGGTCTGATCGCCTTTCTCGTCTCTCTCGATGGATTCATTGTGAATGTAGCCATCCCCAGCATCTCAGGTGAGCTGGGAGTGCGCGCCGATATCGGCACATGGATTGTCACTGTTTTTGCGATGTCGAGCACACTTTTTATCTCTTTATCTAGTTGGCTGACCATTCGCTTTGGAAGGGTTAAACTCTTTGTCATCGCCACGCTTCTCTTCACTTTATTTTCGTTCCTCTGTGGATCAGCACGCAGCTTTTCAGCCCTTTTGATTTTTCGCATCCTACAAGGAGCCCCGGTTGGCATTTTGATTCCCCTGACTCTGAACCTCATTGTCTCTTCTTTCCCTCAGGAAAAAAGAGGAATCGCAGTGGGACTCTGGAGCTTTTTCGTGATGGTGAGCCCCGCAATGGGGCCCATGATCGGCGGTTTTCTTTCTGATTCCCACTGGCCGTGGATGTTCTATATCAATGTTCCGATTGGCATTGTGTGCGCCCTCACTGTGATAACCTTAATGCGCGGGCAGCCCGACCAAACGGAAAAATGCTCTTTTGATTGGGTGGGCATTGCACTGCTTTTCATCTGTGTCTCCTCTCTTCAGTCAGCCTTAAATAGAGGACAGATTGATGATTGGTTCACCTCGCCTCGTATCATCACGCTTTTTATTTTTTCTACCCTCTCTTTCGTCTTTTTCCTTGTTTGGGAACTCTTTCGTCCCCTCCCTTTCATCCGTCTCTCCACCTTCAAAAACCGTAACTTTTCTCTGGCAGCGTTGATGATGGGCTTGGCCATGGGCATGCTTTTTTCCAGCTTTATTCTCGATTCACTCTGGGTGCAAGATGTGCTCGGCTACACCCCTCTTTGGGCAGGATTTAGTCTCACACCTGTTGGGTTTTTTCCCATGTTGTTGTATCCGATTATGGGCAAAATTGTCGGCCGGCTAGACAGACGTATTTGGCTGAGCGTCAGTTTTCTTCTCTACTCAATCACCTTTTTTATGCTCAGCCGAATCAATCTAGAAACCCCTTTCAGTCATCTTGCCTATACCCGTTTGATTCAAGGAGTTGGATTTGCCATGTTCACCGTTCCTCTCTCCTTGATTGCCATGGAAGGGGTTGAGGCCAGCCGCCTCCCCTTTGTGATCTCCCTCTACTCTTTTTTCCGTACTCTCTGCGTGGGACTAGGTATCCCATTGGCTACCACTCTTTGGATCCATCGCACAGCTTTTTACCAAACGCGTCTTTCTACTCGCACTTATCTTCAAAATCCTGCTTTTGAGGGAGCTATTGACCGCTTTAGTTCGCTTCAGGTCACAGGCGATCAGCCGCTTGCTCTAACCAACGACTTGATTGCAGCTCAGGGCTCTACCTTAGGATTAGCGGATATTTATTATCTGTTTGGCTGGCTTTTTCTAGGTCTGATTGTTCTAGCTTTGTGCGTCAAGCCTGCGACAAAAAGAAGCGCTGCCGCAGTCAAGAATTAGAAGTACGCAGAGAAACTTAAAAAGGGACCTCCGAATCCAGCATTAAAATTGGCCAGCTGCACCACATCATCTTCAATGGCTTGGCCTACCCATAAATTGTGACATGTGACATCAATATAGTAATCGAGTTGATATCCTGCTTCTGCTTGAACAAGCAGGCATCCTAAACAAAAGCTGTAATCTAAAGCTAACCGAAAGTCAAAAGCGGGAGAAAAGAGCGTGACCGGATTTTCATCCAGCTGTAAATTTCCTGACCTCTGGCTGAGAAAATCATAAAAGATTTTCTGCTTACCGATCAGTCCCATGAACCCACCGCGTCCCCCGATACCTAAACCATATTTCCAGGGAAAGCGCGCTCCTAGCCCAAATCCAAGACCCGCTCCTTGAAAAGAACTTGTCTGATGGAAATAATCTGTAAAGGGACCCGGGTCGACTCGTTTACCTCGATCTAAATTTGTCAGATCGACCTCTATCCAACGCGCATTACAGTAGACGTAGTAGGGCTCTTGACACGAGCCTAAAAAGTGGGCGTAGCGCAGATCGACCTTCTGATAGAGCATGCCAGTCCGTGCGCGTATAAATTGCACATCGTCGTTTACCCCTCCATCTGTATCACTTCCCGGAATCACCATCACCGGAAATCCATTTGGTTGATACCCAATTGTTTTTGCTGAACAGAAATAGGTGTAGGTTAAATCTAGCGCTTTTTTTTGCCATTGACACCCAGCAAGGGCCTGCACTCCCCACTGACTCCCGGCTGTTTGCAGTAGATCTTCTCTGGGCCCCGGATCATTGGGAGAGGCCACAGTGCGCCGCCCCACAGGAATAGATGTTTGCACAGGAGACCAGTAGAGAGACTCTAAAGAGCTTTTAAAAGTACAGGCTCCTTCCAGGGGAAGAAAAGACAACAGATAAGCGAGAATAAGCAGTATTTTTTTCATGTTAGTAGTTCACCCCGAATCGGATGTAAGGGCCTCCAAAACCAGCGCCATAGTAATCAATTTGCGGGACATCATCCGCTCCATCTCGGTCGATCCCGATGTTATGGCGTATCACATCCTGATAATAATCTAGCTCATAGCCGATCTCAGCACCTATGCGAAGTCCGCACAAAGAAAAATGGCAGTCTACCCCAAAACGCACTTCAAAAGCGGGTATCACGTATGTTTTGTGCCGCTCACGCACACGCACAAGTTCATTTCCTGTATCTGCTTCAAATAAAGTGATCTCAGGATCTAAACAGCCAATGAGTGACATCACACCCAGAGATCCCCCAACACGTAGACGCCAGAAAAACGGATACCATCCGCCTAGGCCTAAACCTAAACCCGTCCCATCAAAACAGGTCCTTTGCGTATAAATATCAAGAGCGCCAACGGGAGGGTCTGAACGCACTCCCACATCTTGATTGTGAAAAACTACCTCCACCCAACGGACATTCCCATACAGGTAGAGCTGCCCTTCGGAATAGGCGATCAGATCATACCCGATGCGGGCATCTACATTTTGATAGCGCCAATTTAACTCCGCGCTTAGGGAAGCTATATCATCTGAATTGGATCCGGAAACCATTCGGATGGTGCTGGGAGGCGTGGCATTAAAGTGCGCTTGATTGGATGAGCCATAATACAGATAGGCGAGATCAACAAAGCCTCTGTCTCGCTTATAGCCCATCCGTCCGCGCACGCCCCAGTCTGCTGCACTGGTAACCAATAGGTTCTCTCTGGGACGAAAGCCTGTACCGAAGTTAGTGAGCCTTCGCCCTACGATAATGGGGGCGTGGGTCGGCTTCCAGTAGAGAGCCTCTAGCTCTCCATAAAACTCATGAGAAAGCCCCTCTTTTGTCAAAGCGAGGCCGAAAAGAAAAAAAGTTAAAGTTAAAATGTGCTTTTTCATGCTAATAGCTCACCCCTAGTTTGAGGTAAGGCCCCCCAAACCCCGCACTATAGAAGTTGAGATGTGGGACATCATCTGCGCCGTCACGATCCGTTCCTCCAATGTTATGGCGTATGATATCAAAATAGTAATCCAGTTCGTACCCAACTCCAAACTTCATAAAGAGCCCATAAAGACACCATTGGTAGTCAACACCTAAGCGAAAATCGACTGCAGGCAGCGTATACGTGCTCGGCTTCTGATCGGTCGCGACAGATAAGTTACCTGTGCTGGCCAGTATTTCAACTGTGGGATCTAGATTGCCGATTACAGCGCCAATACCCAACGATCCATTGAAACGCAGCCCACAGATCAGCTCATACCATCCCCCAAAGCCTGCACCGACTCCTCCTCCCTGAAAGTGGGTTTTTTGGGTGTAGGTGTCGATGGAGCCGACCGGGGCGTCAAACCGGACGCCTCGGCTCCGATTCGAGAAGCAGACATCGACCCAACGCGCATTTCCATATAAATAGAACGTATAGCTTGGTCCATCGATAAAGCAGCGACCTAGCCGCCCATCTACATTTTGATACCGAAAGTTGAGTTGAGAGCTTAGGGATGAGAGATCATCTGCACCGGTTCCGGCCGGCATACGAATCCGCGTCGAAGGAGGGTTGGCACTAAAGCTGGCACGGTTTCCAGAGCAGTAGTAGAGATAGGCAAGATCCGCGAAATAGGCGCAGGTGGTATAACCGACGCGGGCCCGCCCTCCCCCATCGTCTCCACCCGAAATGAGTAGATTTTCTCTTGCACGTACATCCCCACCATTAGGCCCGATTCGACGTCCCACAATCACAGAGGGGATGACCGGTTTCCAGTAAAGCGCCTCCAGGTCACCGTAAAATTCGCCACATCTGGTCGTTGGTGAGCAGAGACCAAAAACAAAAGCTAAAAAAACAAAGCGCTTCATAACCGGTAGAACGTATTGCAATGGGAATATTTTCTCAAGTTTTTTAGCTGATCAACAGAATAACCGAAAAGCAGAGAAACAAAGAGACAGAAATCAAAAGTTCAGGTTATTAATCTGCAAAACGTTGTTTATTAAAAACATAAACGCTCAAAAGAATCCCCCCTAGCATGGAAACAACTCCGATCACCTCGAAAAGAGAGGGAAGACGTAGATCGACTGTGTAGACAAAGAGCAATCCAAAAAGCGATTCAAAAATCAAAAAGGGACCCATCAACGAGACCGGCAAATAGACACTGGCCCGATTCCATAAACAGCATCCAAGCCACGAGCACGCCACACCTAACAATAAGGCGCCCACAATAAAGCGGAAGACATCCGTAGACCAGTGCGCAAACTTACTTAAGTCGACCTCTTTTTCAATCACAAAAGCAAAAAAGATTCCCATAAGAAGCGCACAAAACAAGGTGCAGACTCCAATTAATGCCGTCCAATCAGCAGAGGAAATATGTGGATTGCGTTTTAAAAAGCGGGCGTTATGCACCGCATACCAGCTCCATGCCAGTACAGCTGCCACCACACCACCTAAACCTAAGAAATACTGTTTCAGTGAGTAAGAAGAAAAGCTCCAGTCTACTTCTGCCACATTGACAAGCAACAAGCCCACCACGATCCAGACGCAAGGAAAAATCAGATGTTTAAAGGGGATTTCACGTGCATGCCAGTTGCCATATAGAGCAATGAGAATCGGAGCCAGACCGATGATTAAGACAGCCAAGGGACCTGATGCAAAACGCACTCCAGCAATAATGCCCAGGTAGTAAATGATATTGGCAAAAAAAGCGAATGCAAACGCTAAAATCCACGCCTGTTTGGTCATGACACGCACTCTCTCCAATCCATTCCGGAAGAGAAGAACAGCAGAGAGGCCCCCGTAGGCAAAGTAGCGCCCTAACACGATTTCAATCCCCGTGAAATCGCTAAGGAATTCAGGGATGACAAAAATCGCTCCCCAAAGGAAACAGGCTGACATAGCAAAAAGTAGTCCTAACCACATAATCCGATTATACGCGAATTAGGAAATATTGCTCTGACAAAATGGACACTTCTGTGCTTTTTTTGGAATGGACATGCAGCAATACGTACAGTTTTTTACTCTTTTCTCTCCGGTTTTTTTGATTTTCAATAGTAGACGAGCTGCCCAGTACACTACAACAGCGACTAGTATAAACTCTACAAAAGCATCTAAAAACATTCCGTATCGAAAAAGTACCGGCTCGTTTCCATTCAAAAATTTCATCGACAGCTCAAAATTGGCAAGACTCTTCCCCTTGATTAGAGCTCCGATTGGAGGGGTTAGAACGTATGTAACAAACGCATTGACCAATTTAACAAAAACGCCGGCTACAGCTAATCCGATAGCCACATCAAAAATGTTTGTCTCTACCACCACTTTTCGAAAGGTATGATGATTTGGCCAAAACTTCATGTTTTCGTTCTACCTTTTTGAGATGATTTTACGCAATCAGCAGATTGTTGACACAAAAGAAAGCAATGCCTTGTCATGGTAAGCGATGGAACACCAAAAACAGGAGTTTACTATGAGAAAGCACTATTTTCTATTAGCGCTATTAGCCCTCACCCAAACCGCTTTTGTTCAGGCCGATGATAACTCTAGCCTAAATGACCTGCCTTACGCCGGACTGATTATGAATAAAGTGGACCTCGATGGGATTGAGGTGAGCAACTTCGAATTTGAAAATGATAGCCGTATTGTTCACGTTAAACCCGGTGAAACGTTTTCCTGTTCAATGGACTACGAGATTGATGCCGATGACCTAAAAACGCTGCACCTCAATCACCTTGTAATTGGACTAAGTAACGATGGTCCTCAAGATTGTATTCTGCACTCTTTTGGTATCATGGATGATAGTGGAACCATCACGGCTGAGCTTCAAGCCCCTGAAGAGCGAGGCGCTTATGAAGTGCGTCTTTCTCGAAGCCGTACTTTAACTTGTGACAGTGCAAAAAAAGAGTGGTGGAAAAAGAATGCTGCCAATACGGTGATCGGATATGTGATCGTGTTATAATGATAGGAGTTTTATGGACACTGATGATTTTAAAGCCAAGTGGAACGACCTTAAAGGAAGTGCCAAAGAGAAATGGGGTGAGTTAACAGATGATGACATCAAAAACATTGATGGAAAAAAAGATCAACTGATCGCAGCGCTCCAAGAACGTTATCACTACGCAAAAGAGAAGGCTCAAGCAGAGTTTGACAGTTGGTTTCAAGCCGTTAAAGATAAGCTAAAAAAATAGTCTTCTTCCTCTTATTTGCACTATTCTTGCCTAGTTGATATGCTTCAACTCTATGAGCATAAAAATACTAGGCAAGATTTCTCCTGGTTTAAAACTTCCCTTTTATGAATCGGGCCTACCTGCAGGCTTCCCCTCCCCTGCTGATGATTGCTTAGAGCGTTCGCTCGATTTACATGAGCTTTTGGTCACACATCCCGAGGCCACTTTTTTTGTGCGCATCGACGGAGACTCTATGATTGGGGCAGGGATGTATTCAGGTGATATCTTGGTGGTCGATCGCTCTCTACCCTCGGCCCACGGTAAGATTGTGGTCGCTCTGATCAATGGAGAGTTTACCGTCAAACGGCTGATCAAAGAGGGCAAAAAAATCTATTTAGCTGCAGAAAATCCCCGTTATGCGCCATTAGAGGTGAGTGAAGAGTCTGATTTCCAAATTTGGGGGATTGTCACCTATGTCATCCATCGCGCTTGTTGACTGCAATAATTTCTTTGCCTCTTGTGAGCGGGTCTTTGATCCCCAATTAAACGGCAGACCGCTCGTGATCCTGTCTAGTAACGATGGGTGCATCATTGCGCGCTCCAATGAGGCCAAGGCGCTCGGAATCCCCATGGGCGCTCCCCACTTTCATTGGGCAGACTTTATGCGGGCACACGATGTGGTCACGCGCTCCTCTAACTTCGCTCTTTATGGCGACTTTTCTCATCGTGTCATGCGTATTCTGGCCCGCTTCAATCCCGATCTCGAGATCTACTCAGTCGATGAAGCTTTTTTATTTGTGGGCGCTGTTTCCGATCCACTGACTCACTGCCGGCAGTTGCGTGAAAACATCCTGCAGTGGACCGGTATTCCCGTCTCTATTGGAATTTCTAGCACCAAAACACTGGCTAAAGTGGCCACGCGCCTGGCCAAAAAGCAAGGAGGCCTCTACCACCCGACCCAGGCTGAGCTAGACAGATGCCTACACACCCTCTTCGTCTCCGACATTTGGGGAATTGGGCGGCGCCTCACCCATTTTTTAGCTAAGCGCGGCATCCACACAGCAGCGCAGCTACGTGATCAAAAAGATACGTGGCTACGCAAGAATTTAAGCGTTGTCGGCCTCCGAACAGCTTGGGAGCTGCGCGGCATCTCCTGTCTCCCGCTTGATGAGGCCCCCTCCCCTAAGCAGTCGATTATGACCTCTCGCTCTTTTGGGCGTCCTATTATCAGTAAGGTAGAGCTCAGTGAGGCGATTGCCACCTACGCCGTCCGAGGAGCCGAAAAACTTCGAGAAGAGAAAAGAGTCGCGAGCCAGCTTCAAGTGTTTGTAATGAGTAAGGAGTATAGCAATCAGGCACATCTGGTACTGCCGGAGCCGACTCAGTTTACTCCCACCCTGCTTGAGTACGCGCGGAGAGGGCTCAACTCGATTTTCCGTCCTGGTTATGCCTATAAGAAGGGAGGAGTTTTGCTCAGTGGACTGGCTCCCGAAGAGAATTATCAGCGCGATCTTTTTGTAGACCCTGTTGATGAAACCAAGCAAAAAGCAGCGATGGCCTTGCTGGACCGTGCCAACAACACATTTGGGTATCGCATTTTGCAGTTTGCCGCTGAAGGAACCCAGCAGTCTTGGAAGACAAAGAGAGGGCAAAGCTCTCCCTGCTTCACCACCTCCTGGCACGATCTTTTCACCATTTCTATCTGAATATGTACGTCTTACATTTTTCAATACTCCCTTAATATTGTTTGTTTCAATCACAAATTAACCATAACCAATTGATTTTTCTTCCAAAATGGTTTAGCATACATGTAAAGGTTAGTAAAATTGGGGTAGGCAGTGCCTGAAATTAGTCGATTTCTTGGGATTATCATTGCCATGTTTTACAAAGAGCATAATCCGCGCACTTTCATGTCAGGTATAATGAACACAAGGCAACAATTTCAATAAAAGATTTGGCACTTTTGAATGGAAAATTGCCGCCCAAGGTCTTAGGACTGGTCATTGAGTGGGCAAGTATACACCAAGAGGCTCTAATAGAGGACTGGGACTTGGCAGAAAAATTTGCTGAACTAAAAAAAATTCCACCTTTGGAGTAGTGACGTGCTGTATGACATTGTTGAAGTAAAAGTCGTTCAAGATTACACGCTTTTTTTACGCTTCGAAGATGGAGCTGAAGGCCAAGTAAATATTTCACAAGCAGTTCCTTTTGAAGGAATTTTTGCAAAACTCAAAGATCCTAGTTATTTTAAGACTGTTCACGTCCACTCCGAATTAGGCACCATTGTTTGGGATAATGGAGCAGATCTCTCCCCAGAGTACCTATACACGCTTATTGTAAACAAAGCCGCATAACCGCGCTGAAACCTCGGCTAACGCCTCGATTATTATATGGCTGCAACTCTCAGGTGATTATATCCCCGTAACTACTCGTATCCATGCTCTAACTATCACATAATGACCAATAATGACCAAATAATGACCAATAATGAGAAATAATGACCAATAATG
>JAJACP010000031.1 GCA_022601445.1 Chlamydiales bacterium
GTGCCGTCATGTTGATCGCCCGAAAACGCAATCTGGCGGCATCCACCGCGGCGTCAAAAATGGGCTCACCGTTCAGCTCACGTTTATTCTTGGCAAATTCCACAATCAAAATGGCGTTTTTAGCAGCGAGGGCGATGAGTGTTACAAGCCCAATCTGAAAGTAGACATCATTATCCAGGCCGCGAATCAAAATAGAGAGGAGGGCGCCTAAAATCCCAAAAGGAACACCGAGTAAAATGGCAAGCGGAAGCGACCATCTCTCATAGAGAGCTGCCAAAATGAGAAAAACAAGTAGAAGTGCGCACCCAAGTACAAGAAAGGAAGAGCCGCTGGCTGTTTGCGCTTCATAAACCAACCCACTCCACGCGTATTCCATTTCAAGGGGAAGCACGTCTCTGGCTACCGCCTCCATTGCCTGCACTCCTTGCCCAGCACTATATCCAGGAGCCGGTCCTCCAATGATTTTAGCTGCTGGAAAGTTGTTAAAACGTCCCACTAAATTGGTGCCTGTGGTGTAGTGAAAGCGCACAAGTGACTTAAGAGGCACCCTCTCTTTTGTCTCTGACTCCAAGAAAATATTGCCAATCTCCTCTAAAGTCGTGCGAAAATTCGGATCGGCTTGAATGAGCACCTGAAAGACGTGGCCAAATTTGTTAAAATTGTTGATATAAACGGATCCTAAAAGGGTTTGTAGTGTCTCGTAAATCGAACCAATTGTCACATTTAGGGCGCGCGCCTTTACCCGGTCCACTTCGGCACAAAGCTGCATGCAGTGAGAGTCGATTGAAGCCATCATCCGCCCTAGCTCGGGGCGCTCTTTTGTCTTTTCGATAAAGTTTTGAACCGTTTCCTCTAAGGCCTCATTCCCTCCATCCCCCTGATTGACAATCCAAAACTCGTAACCCCCAACTGTTCCTAGTCCCGGAATAGCGGGAGGATTGATTGTTACTACCTCTGCCTCAGGGATCTCACCCAGCTCCTGATTCAGCGTTTTAAGGACACCTTCGGCTTTCATCGATCTCTTTTTGCGCTCTTTCCAGTCGGTCAGTTTGACAAAGTAGGTACCAACTGTTGTGCGTGTGATATTTTCAACAAGGCTGAAACCGGAAAGACCAATGAAGTTGGCGACAGCGGGATTTTTTGATACAAGTGGCTGGACCCTTTGCTCTACCTCTTGGGTGCGCTGCAGACTCGCTCCGTCGGGAAGAGAAGCGATGGTAAACAGATACCCTTGATCTTCTTGCGGCACAAAACTGGTCGGAATCACCTTCACCAAAAGAACGATTGCCACAATCACACTTCCAAAAATACAGAGCGCAATGAGGACATGCGAGAGAAGCCAAGCAGCACCTTTGGTGTAAAGATCTGTCAGCTTTTCCAAAAAACGATTAAACCAATCCCCTATTTTTGTTGTTTTGCGCTCTTTTTTAAAGAGAAAGGCGGCTAAAACAGGGCTTAAAGTAAGCGCGACAAACCCAGAGAAGATTACCGAAATGGAAATCGTAATGGCAAACTGACGGTAGAGCTGCCCGGCAATCCCACTGATAAAGGCAACAGGGAGAAAAACGGCGCACAAAACAAAGACAATCGCCACAATAGGAGCCGAAACCTCACTCATTGCCGCCAGAGCCGCTTCCCACGGGCCAAGATTCTTGATCCGCATATTCCGCTCAACATTTTCGACCACAACAATGGCATCATCCACCACAATTCCAATCGCCAGCACAAGTCCAAAAAGAGTGAGTGTATTAATCGTGAAGCCCAAAAGAAGCATGCCGATAAAGGTGCCCACAATGGAAACCACCATGGCAATGACCGGAATCAGAGTCGCTCGCAAACTCTGTAAAAAGACAAAAACAACAAGCGCCACCAAAACAGCCGCTTCAAAAAGCGTGCGCGCTACTTCATGAATCGATACTTGAATATAGGTGGTGGTATCATAGGGAATGCTATACTCCAAACCTGGAGGAAACCTTTTTGAGAGCTCTTTTAAAGTAGACTTCACCGAAGCGGCAATATCCAGTGCGTTGGCTCCAAAATCCTGATAAAGAGCAATAAGAGCAGCTGACTTTCCGTTAAGCTCCCCTGTCACACTATAGCTTTGCGCGCCAAGCTCCGCTTTTCCTACCTGACCAATTGTCACCGTTGAACCGTCAGAGTTCGCGCGTAGAATAATCTGTTCATACTCCTCAGGTGTACTGAGACGTCCCAAACCCGTTACCGGCAGTGCAAGAGGCACATTGCCGATGGTTGGGGGCATTCCCAGTTCACCGAGTGCATAGTCAGCATTTTGCTCTTGAATCGCGTTGGAAACATCCTCAGTTGAAATGCCCAGCTGCGCCATTTTATCGGGACGGAGCCAGATGCGCATCGCATAATTTTCCGCATTGATCACATTGGCGTTACTCACGCCCTCAAGCCGCTGCAGCGGCTCTGTTACATGAATGGTGGCGTAATTGTTCACAAACAGATCGTCATACCGTCCATCTGGGGATTCAACAGCGACTACCAATAGGATCGTGGGCGTCTGCTTGCGCACAATGATCCCCTCTCGCTGCACCTCTTCAGGGAGCATCGACATGGCGATGTCGACGCGATCTTGTACGTTGTTTAACGCTTGGTTGATGTCCGCTCCAATTTTAAAAAAGACATTCAACACATAACTGCCTGTTGATGAGCTCTCAGAGTACATGTAGATCATGTTCTCAACACCGTTGATCTGCTCTTCTAAGGGAGCGGCGACCGTGTCCGCCACTACTTGACCAGTGGCTCCAGGATAGGAAATGGTGATCTGCACTTGAGGAGGAACGATGTCGGGATACTGCTCGATCGGAAGCGTATAGAGAGCAACTCCTCCAATCAGCACGATTAAAATGGAGATCACACAAGCAAACACCGGTCGCTTTAGGAAAAACTTAGCTATCATCTACGTCTGCTCAGGTGACTCAACGGAGGTGACATGCACACGCATCCCGTTGGCCAGTTTATTGGTTCCCTCCACTACTACAAGATCATTAGGCTGCAACCCCTCCTCGATAATCCAATTGCTTTTGTACCAAGGGCCGACTGTGACATTGCGCAAAGAGACCGTATTATCCTTATTCACTACAAAGACATACATCCCTTTTCTCCCCTGTGAAACTGCCTGCTGTGGGATGATGATGGCGTTAGGACGCTTGGCTCCGGAAACCTCTGCACTTACAAACTGTCCCGGGAGAATTTCTCCCTCCGGATTGGCAAACTGTGCACGCACCACCATCGCACCTGTCTCCGGATCAAGAGTAGGAGAGGCGAAGTTCACTTGTCCAATGTGAGGGAACGTTGAGCCGTCAGCCAAAGTGAGTGTAACGGCATATTCCTGTTCAGGAGGTAGAATCAATCTTTGCGCTTTTCCTTCTGCTCGCGCTTGTAATAGCTCATCATCAGAAACCGAAAACACCACCCAAATTGGATCGATGACAGAGACAAGTGTTAATAAGCCATTGATGGAAGGAGTAATCAAAGTTCCTTCACGGAAGCGCGCACGCCCAGTCAGCCCCTTGATCGGTGAGCGAATAAAGGTGTAGCTTAAATTGAGCTCGGCTTGGGTCACATTGGCTTTGGCTGCGATTACCGAGGCCTCGCCTGCTAAAACCTGAGCGACTGCATTATCTCGATCTTTTTGACTGGCCGCATTTTGCTCATAAAGCGGCTCAAGCCTTTCTAAACTTCTTTTCGCGCGCCAAAGAATCGCCTCTTGTCTGGCAAGCTCTCCTTCAGCCTCTTGAAGACTCGCTTCAAACTGGCTCGGATCGATCCGAAAAAGGAGTTTCTCTGCTTCTACCTGATCGCCTTCCGTATAATTGATGCTCTGTAAATACCCTTCGACACGGGCCCGTATCTCCACAGGGTGTGAGCTTTTGGCCACCCCCACAAACTGAAAATCGGCAGGAATGGTTTTCGGTTCGACTCGAAAAGCCGTAACCGCAACTGCAGGAGTTTCCAGTTTTTTAGACTCACACCCGGCTAAAAAAACGACAAAAGCTAATAAAAAATAACGCCACATTCCTTTCCCATCGCATTCTTTTTCGAAAAAATCAACAAAAGTTTTATACTGAATAAATTGATGAAAAGTATTCGCGGGAAACTATTTTTAAGCGTCGGAGCCCTTCTACTGATTGTGGCTGCATTGAGTTATGCCATTCCCAAAATTTTTGTTGAGCGTGACATTAACAAAGCCTCGAGCTTGCTCTCCAAAAAATTCAGTGCCAGCGCTAAGAAGATTCAGCTCGCCTTTACCACGATGATCTCAGGCCAGTTTATTGGACAAGCAACCGAGCTTGAAGGACTTGCAAAACTTCTAACAGAACAAGAATCACTCCTAGAAGAAAAAAAGCCTTTAAAAGAGCGTGCTGCAGAAATCATTGGCTACGCGCCCGCTCTTGCCTACATTCAAATTTCAGACACAAAAGAGACTGTTGTCATTGCCCCCGAAAATGGCACCCTTTATGTCCCCTCTTGGGCGAAAATTGATACGAATACCCTGGCCATCCGTTTCCCCGATGGACGCCTCTATACTGCGCGTCTACATCCCTTTGAAAAAGAGCCCAACCAAGCATTCTATTATCTCTTTCCGGAGCAAGAGCCTGATTGGAAAGCGCTCACCTTTCAGCCTTTTGATCCTAGTAAACCTCTTCTCTCTCCGGATGATTCCACCGCGCAGCTTTTTGCTTACATGAGCTGGAGTCAAAACCAGATGGTCGATAAAGCGGAGATGATCGAGCTTTTGGCCAAAAAGCCGGAAGAAGCAGTCGGAATTTTGAGCGTGAATTCAACCCTCAAATATGGCTATGGCCTGCTTGCCGATGAAGTTTTTCTCTCTGAGCCTGAAATCGAAAAGCTTCCCCTACCCACCATTCCCTATCTGCTATTGAGACGTTCCGGTGAAAACTCCTACATCGACTTTGTTCACTACCTCTTTTTAGCTGACATGAAGATTATTCTTGGCTACTCGATTTCCGAAGTTGCCAAGCAGGTGACCGAGATTCTACGCACGCCGATCCTCCTCTCTACCAAAGATTCGGATGGCATCATCTTTTTTCCCGGAGGAAAAGAGGCGATCATCCCAAAAGGAGATTTTTCACTTAAAGCCAGTTTCTTAGACTTTCAAGACACTTCTTATGAACTGGCTCCCCATCAAGTAGGTGAGCTCGCTATTTCGATTTTAACGCCTCAAGACCAAGCCACTTCAGTGAAAAAACTGATGCACCAACTCCGTACAGGTCTCGTCAACAAAATCTCTTTCAACCTGCTCTCAGCGGCTATTGTGGTCTTTGTCTTTGCCCTTCTTCTTCTAGCACGCATCTCCAAAAAAATCACCCGCCCCATCACTCTACTCGCTAATGCCTCTGAGGAGATTGGAAATGGGCACTATGAAAAACTCTCTCTTCCCAATATTGAAAAGAGAGATGATGAGATCGCTGTTTTGACCCACTCTTTTGAGGGAATGGTCAGCGCGTTGCGCGATCGAGAGAAAATCCGCGGCGCGCTCAATAAAGTCGTCTCCAAAGAGGTCGCCTCCCAAATCCTCAGCAGTGATATCGAACTGGGTGGAGAAGAGAGATTGATCACCTTACTCTTTAGCGATATCCGCGACTTTACTCCCCTCTCTAATCATTTTGCACCTAAAGAGCTCATTGGGATGCTCAACAGATACATGACCCACATGTGCCACATCATCGATACCACCCACGGTGTTGTCGACAAATTTGTAGGCGATGAAATCATGGCCCTTTATGGTGCGCCACTGGATATGGAAGATCACGCCGAAAAAGCGCTTGAGGCGGCCCAAACCATGATGCACGATCTTACTGGCTGGAATCAAAAGCAGCTTGAGCAGGGGAAAAAGCCATTAGAAATTGGAATTGGCGTGCACACCGGAACTGTTTGTGCCGGAAATATGGGCGCCGAAAACCGTCTTAACTACACTGTCATTGGCGCGCATGTCAATCTTGCCTCCCGGATGTGCGCGGCAGCTAAGCCGATGCAAATTTTGGTCTCTAAAAACACCATTGATGCGCTGAAAGATCCCAAAATGTTTACCTTTAATCCTGTTCCTCCTATGAAACTCAAAGGGTTTGACACACCCGTATCCCTCTATGAGCTTGATTTACGCACATAGAGCTGCCAGAGGGCTTGCTCCCGAAAACACTCTCGAAGGGTGTGAGCTCTGCCTTGAGCTCCCCGTCGATGTGATCGATCTTGACATCTGCATCACCAAAGAGGGCACCTTGGTTGCGACACATGACCCTGAGCTCAATCCAGACCTCACCCGCGGTCCGGATGGCAAATTTCTGACAACACCCCTTTCTGTTTCTAGCCTCACCTTTCCAGAGCTGCAGCAGTTCAACGTCGGCAAAATTGATCCTAATTCCCCCTATGCCGCCTATTTTCCTGATCAAAAGGGGGTGGAAGTGGCGCGCATTCCCTCTTTAAAGCAGGTGCTCCGTTTGTTAAAAAATCACCCTGTACGCCTCCAGCTTGAGATCAAAGTACATTCCCAAACAATGGTAGAGGCCCTCTATTCTCTTCTTAGGGAGACAGACTTTATCGAGCGCACCCAAGTGCAATCTTTTGATTTTGGCAGCCTGAGAGCTCTTCAAAAACGAGACGCTTCCGTGCAAACCTCTTATGTTTCCGAAGGGCCCTTTTCGCCCCAGGTTGTACAACGCTTGCAAGGAAAATGCTGGTCCCCTTTTGAGGGAGATGTGACAAAAGAATGGGTGGATGAGGCACATGCACTTGATCTAAAAGTGATTCCTTGGGGCTATCCCGAGAAGGTCGGCACCGAGTACCATCAGGATCAGATCAAACAGCTTATTGAGTGGGGCGTGGATGGGATCATCACCGACCGCCCCGACAAGCTAAGGGGTGCATGCGGAAATTAGCTGTCAGAAGTAGGAACCAGTCCTTCAAATCCAAGGGATTTTGCTTCAGCCCTCACCTCATCCATCCTCGCTTCGTGTTCAGCTCGAAGCGCAGCAGTCGCGCGGGCTAACTCAGCCTCTCTCTGTTGTTCAATTGCCTGAAAACTGGCTAGACCCGCGTCCCTTTCGGAGCGTAAAGCACGCAGTTGTGCCTCCTGTTCAACTAGTGCTGAATCAAGGCGTGCTTTTGCAGCAGCCCTATCAGCCTCGCGTACCTTAGCTTTTTGCGCTTTGATTTGGGCATTGAGTGCTCTTGTCCGCTCTTCGAATGATTGTCCTGAACCAAGACTTCCATCAAGTGTTGTAGCCATCTCTGCCGTAAGATCGGCTTTGTAGCTTTCGGGGTGTCGTGAGCTTGGTAATGACCCCTGTCTTGCCTGAGCCACTTCACGCTCACCGTCCACGGCATCATCTTGCACATGAGCTGCCCCTGTTATAATCTCTTCGCTCTGATCATCTCGGCAGCTTCCACTAGTAGAAGAGGTTGACGACGAGGATGAGGATTCATCATGAGTAGTCGCTCTTAATATAGCAAGACGCCGTATGCGCTGCGCATGCGCCTGAGAGTGATACCGGCAAATTCCGCATCTTAGAGGAATCGAAACAAGAACCGTTCCGACAATACCCCAGCCCACTTGTGTGGCAGATAAGATTCCAGCACCACCGAGAGCGCCAACTGTGATTAAGGTAGCTGCCATCAGAGATGAAGAGCTTGTATTTAGCCCTTGACACACCCTCCCAGAGCATCGTCCATTAGGGGAGATTAATCAAGCCCGCAAGCTCCTCTACGATACAATGTCTCAAATTCGCCATCAGCGGAATCAAAACTTTAATACGGTTTACACAACGAGCATACGACTGTACACCATTTAGCTATCTGCTGCATGGCTTCCTGATTGGAATCCCCCAGCAGATGCCTTCAAACTAGCGTTAGCCTGTTCCAAATGACATGTAATTGCTTGCAACTGAGCTTGTTGTTCAGAAATCTCATTTAGCCTCTGCTGATCTTGTTGTTGTGACTTTTCTTCAAAACGCCGCACAACAGCTTGGGCCCAAGCGCGCTTTTGTCTCCCTTGTTCGGCCCTTTCGGCTGGGCTCGAGCTAGATTTATCTTGACCCTGCCCCTTGCTAGCTACCTCTTCCGGGCTATCCTCCGGCTCACTTGGAGGTAGCCTTTCCTTACCAGCTACTGCCGCTTCTTCCGAGCTTGTTAGTACAGATTCCTCATCATCTTCCGGTTCAACGGGAACTGTCTCCCCTAAAGCTGGTAATGATGAAGGGGACGTTGTGACTGCGCGCGTCTGATACCCGTAAATTCCAAACCTGAGGGGAATAGAAACCAAAACCGTGCCGATAAGAGCCCAGCCCACTTGTGTGGCAGATAAGATTCCAGCACCACCGAGAGCGCCCACTGTGATTAGGGTAGCTGCCATCAGAGCGGACGTGAGCACTTTTAGCTTTCTTCCTCTAAGATTTCCGGCACATACACTCAGAACGGCAAGACCTGCCCCGCCCCCCACAGCTGCCCATCCAATCGACATGGAACCAGGAAAGGCGCCCGAAGCACCGATGCAGCCAATCATGAAAAGGGCCACAATAGCCACTTCACTCAAGCTCAAGGCAGCCTTTACACGACAGCCTGCAGCTGGATAGCCTTGATTGATTCTGATTTGGTGAAAGCTGGAAGGAGTTGAAGGCTGTTGTGCTGACATCTTTCTTCTAAAAAGTGTATTCGAGAACCCATTTTATACTACTATTCAATAAAGATAAAGTGATAATTAGCGATTTTAAGGGCAAAAGTGCTATAAAATTTAGATAGGATCATCGAAAAAGTGGGTGTGTTGCGTAACCTCTTCAGAGAGGCGAGCCGTTGCGTAGCTTCGGCGAGCCCCCCTGGTCGTGAGGACACGCGGTAGCGTGGCCAAGTGATCAGGAGCTTCTTTCTTGATAGTAAGTATTTTATTGAGAAAAAGAAAAGCACGGGTTTATCCTAAACGGTCACTACACCAAAGGAAAACCCATGC
>JAJACP010000032.1 GCA_022601445.1 Chlamydiales bacterium
CGTGTCCTCACGAACAGGGGGGGCTCGCCGAAGCTATGCAACGACTCGCCTCTCTGAGGAGGTTACGCAACACACCCGCTTACTTGTATATTGTTATTGTTCAATAGTCCCATACTGACAGTAAATCTTCGAAAAGTTACTATCTTTCAGATTAAATCCGAGGAGAGTACTGATGAAAGAGTGGGCAATGAGAATATGTATTTTGTTGGTAGTAGCGATCCCTACCCAGGCCTTTTGCAAAACGACAGAAGAAGCTTATACTGTTATTGTTCTGCTTGAAGCAAAAGTGGGGAAGGAAGCGGAGCTGAAAAGAGCCCTGCTGCAGGTGGCCGAGAAGAGTCGCGCTGAAAAAAGCTGCCTTGGCTATTGTCTGTACCAAGATGCGAGTAACTCAGCAAAATTTGGACTTTATGAAAAATGGAAAAGCCAAGAGTTGCACCAAGAGCAATTCAGTAAGCCTTATATTCAGGAATTTGCCAAGCAGGCTGAGTTTCTTTTGGCTAAGCCTTACCAGGGGCTTTTTGGTGTAGAAATCAACTAAACGACTTGGACGACATCTGTTTGTGCAGGGAGCCTGATTTTAGGCTCGGCAGATGCTTTGTCAGGTTTGAAAGCGACCACACACTGGTCTGTACGACCGTTTGGAAAGATGGGGAGCTAAGCCGGTTCATTCCCGTGTTGTTGAAGATGGCAAGGTGATGACGGCAGCTGGCATTGATATGGCCTTAACTCTTGCAGCGAAAATAGCTGGCGAAGCGCTTGCCCAAACGCTTCAGCTGGGTATTGAATATGGTCCTGAGCCTCCGCTTGATTCGGGATGTGTTGAAAAAGCGCTTGTTAGCAGGCTTTGAAAGAATAGATTAGGAAAGGTAGTTTTGAAGCTATTGAATAAAAAAGCCCTGATTACAGGCGCAAATCGGAGTATAGGTCGTGCGATTGCAGTCGCATTTGCCAGGCAAGGTGCTGATGTCGCGTTGAGCTATCATTCCGACGCCGATGGTGCACATGACACTGTTGCAGAGATTGAAAAGGCCAACCGTTTTGCACGTGCACTACGCGCTGATTTTTCACATCCGGGGCATCCAGATGTTTTTTTTAACGATGCACTCAATTTTCTAGGGAGAGTGGATATTCTGGTCAATTGTGCAGGTGAATACGACACAAGCCCCTTTCTTGAACTTGAGGTGGACACATTTGAGCGCTTATTCCAAGTTGGGGTTCATACGCCTATGCGGCTGATTCAATTAGCAGCGCAGCAGATGATCCACAATAAAATTTCAGGGAGTGTAATTAATCTATCCTCCATCTCTGGTCATCGCCCCTATCCCAATCGAGTGGCGCATTCGACGGCAAAAGCAGCCCTGAATATGCTGACCCAAAGCACGGCTTTGGAATTGGCACCATATAATATCCGCGTCAACGCCATTGCTCCGGGAGCCACTCCTTACGGGGATAATCAGGACGCTTTTGTACTAGAAGGAATTCCTTTGAAAAGAGCGGGCTTACCAGAAGACCATGCCCATGCGGCTGTTTTTCTTGCTTCGGAGGAATCTGCATGGATGACCGGTCAGGTGATGACAATCGATGGAGGGCAATCCCTCTCTTTTTAGCATGGAAACGCCTATCCCCACACAACTGCCTGAGCGCTTAAGCAAAATAATGGTATTTGGTTTACCGGGAAGTGGGAAGTCTACTTTTGCAACCCAATTAGCCCAGCATTTAGACTTGCCCGTTTATCATTTGGATAAGCATTTTTACATTGAGGATTGGGTTGAGCGGGACTATCAAGAGTTTTTGGCGATTCAACGCTCTTTTGTCAGTCAGCCGATGTGGTTGATTGACGGCAATGCCATGCAATCACTGGAAGTACGGTTTCAAAATGCCGACGTGGCGATCTATTTTCGTTATCCTGTTTTCGTTTGTCTGTGGCGAATGATCAGGCGCGTCTTTCACAAAGAATGGCACATTCCAGATCTAGCAGAGGGCTGCTCAAAAAGCGTCCGTTTTCGGCTGATTAGATACCTATTTTTCTATCATCGGCGTTATAGCAGGAAAATACATGCACTCCGTCTAAAATATCCACATGTCTGCTTTTATACTTTTAAATCAAACAACGATGCTGAGGCCTTTCTCAATACTGCGCAACAACATCGATCTCAGGCGAAAAAACTGAAAAAAGGGGATCGAGTTGATAAAAATATAAATGGGGCAAGCCAGACTTGAACTGGCGACCTACGGGTTATGAGTCCGCTGCTCTAACCAACTGAGCTATTGCCCCCTAAAACTATCTATCTCCACACTCTCTGATCAAAACGTGAGCAGCGGACTCAGGAATGAGTCCGTCTCACCTGCGCTCTCCTGCCGCCTGGCAGCAGTGCTCGGTTCGATCTAACCAACTGAGCTATTGCCCCCTAAAACTATCCATCTCCCAACTTTCCGATCAAAACGTGAGCAGTGGCCTCAAGAATGAGTCCGTCTCGCCTGCGCTCTACTGCCGCCTCGGGCTCTAAGAACATATCTCTACAGAGGTGAAAAAAACAAGGATTTTCTCGTGGAAAAAACAGTTGTTCAAAAACAGCACTCAGCTAAAATGCTTTTTCTTGGAGGTGACGCATGTCTGTTACTACTACTACTGTCTCTGAAGCCAGAGCCAAAGTTCAAGCCCATTTCAGTTGCTCCACTTCCACTAAGCTCGATAGCGATACCGTCAGGAAAGCTGTAAAGGATGAGCTTAGACAGCAACAAGCCAGTCGTGTGGCACATGAGGCGCTCAGAGCTTATTGCCGGCTTGTAAAATCTCCTCCTGATCTTGGTCCCTCTCCCGTTTCAGGTAATGAAGTGCATCTGTATTTGTGCGTCGCTGGGTATGCGTTGGAAGAGCTTCATCTTGACAAGCTTTGGACGCATTGCAGCGATTGGGGATGTGAAGATACAGTTAAGCTTATTCAACTCCTCCCGATATATTGCCCGAATCTCAAAAGCCTCTCTATTTCTACGTGTTTGAGTGATAAAGAAGTACTTGCATTAGCAGAAACGCTTCCTCAACTTCAATCCCTCGAGGCACTGCAACTACAAGGTGCTTTACGCTCTTTAGTAGAAAAAGAAGTTGAATGCTATGCGTTCGATCACAGGCGGAGAGAAGAAAAACCAGTGCCGAAGGCGGTAGATGCCCTTTTTAAAGCGTTACCGCGACTCTCTCTTAAGCGGCTAGGTCTAAGTAGCAGCAATATGCGCAGCAAAGTGGTCCAAGCGTTCTTGCCCCAGCTCAAGCAGCTCGACTCTCTTGAAAAGCTCAACCTGCATTGGGCTTTAGACTGCACTGGCTGTGGCGATCGTTTAGCCGATGCCATCCCCTTTCTCTTTCACCTCACTCATCTGGACTTATTCCAGTGCTGGCTGCGTGATGAAGGAGCCATTGCCCTGGCCAATGTTTTGTACCGTTGCTCTTCTCTGCAGGATTTGCGCCTGGGTAACAATAGACTATCAGAGAAGAGTATCTTACTGCTTAACGATAAAGCTCCTTGCTCTCTTACTTATCTTGATGTTTCAAAAAATTACTGTGGTGACTTGTGGCTAAATGGGTGGAGGCAGGCGGATCCTGATCACCCTCACTGTTTTACAAGGTGGGCATCGGCTAAATAAGCTTGAGGGTTGAAAAGCCGCCGTCTACATGTAACACCTGACCGGTGACCCAACTCGACTCGTCGGAGAGTAGGTAGCAAATGGCAGCAGCGTGATCGGATGGGGTGCCGACTTTTTGCAAAGGATGCCGCTGACTGGCATGCTCTTTTTTGGTCTCTGAATTGAGAAGAGAGGTCGCCATGGGTGTATCAGTTAGGGAAGGAGCGATCATGTTGACCCGAATCCGAGGCGCCAGCTCAGCTGCCAGGGCGCGGCCAAAACCTTCTAGAGCCCCTTTGGCACTGGCAATGGAGGTGTGATAGGCCATGCCCTGGCTCACAGCTACGCTACTGATGAGCACAATCGAGCTACCTTCAGACAGTAGAGGGAGGTATTTTTGTATGGTACGCACCGCCCCTAAACAGTTGATGTGCCAGTCATGCTGGAAATCATCTTTCGTCAATTGTCCAAAAGGTTTTAAGTTTATTGTCCCTGGAAAGTAGACGAGACCGTCTAGAGGCGTCTCTAAAGAGGGAAGAGGGACATTTAGGTCGGTACTATCAACGGAGTAGTCCTGTCCGTTGGGTAAAGAGAGGGGAGTGCGGCTAAAAAGATGTAGGGTGTGCTCTTTTAAACGTGCGGCTGTCGCTTGGGCCATTTGCGAGTGGGCGCCTACAAGTAGATAATTTTTAGTCATACAAGTCCTTCATGAGTTTCAAAATGGCGAGTTCCTTGGCTTTGGCCTCAATCTCAACAGTCAAGGGATCGATTTCTAGCCAAAAAGGAGGAAAATCTCGAGGATCAATGTAGTCGTGGTGCTTAAAGGGAGTCGGGCCCTCCCAGCCATTCAAGGGGCTCGATAGATGAAAAAGGGGCTCACGATCCCATGTGGAGAGCGCTTTTTCTGTGATATGCTCCTCTGAGCAGCCGTCAGCGTGACAACGGTGGTGGTGAACGTCGTAAACAAGGGGGATTTTTAGGTCTGCACAGAGCGGAAGAAGGTCGGAGGGAGTATACGATTTGTCATCGTTTTCCAGGGTCAACTTGCTCTGGGCGGAAGGGGAGAGGTGTTGAAATGATTCCGCAAAGCGCTTGAGTGCAGTAGCTTTATCTCCATAAACCCCGCCCCCATGGATGTTGATGACATCGGCTCCTAATAAATCCGCAAGGCGTGTATGGTACTCAATTTCGGCTAAAGATTTTTCTACAATACTGGGGTTAGGAGAGTTGAGCACAACAAATTGGTCGGGGTGGAAAGTGAGGCGTACTTGATTTTTGATGGCAAGTTGACGGCATTGTGTGAGCTTGTCTACAAGTGTGTCCCCTCCAGGCAGTGTCTCAAGCGTATAGCCCACCTCGGGGTGTGTACAGGCAGGTAAAAATTGACTATTAATTCTTAAAGATTTGATATTAAGTGACTTACATGTTACTATTGCGTGTTCAAGTTCTTGAATATTATGATTAATAATCTCGGATAGATAGGCATTCCTGTCTGGATGTTTTTTTAAATAAGTCACGGTTGTGGTCCGAAAGTGGATCGGGGCTTTGACAAACTTGCAGCAGAGTCCAAAACGTATCATAGGCAGCAAGTATCCACATTTTTTTCTATTTTTCAAGGGTAGATAAGGGAGGATCTTTATGACAATCACAAAGGTTGGTTCTGCAACTGTGCCAGCTGGAGGTGGAGCTAGCTCCGCTACAGGAAGCGTTGCTGCAGCTATAGCAAGTGCGGCTTTGGCAGAGGGTTCTCAGCAAGGGGGAGATCTCTCTGATATAGATGCGGCGGTCAGCTTAACGCCTGAACAAGTGCGCACGTACTTAGTTGCTCACGGTAAATGCATTACGGAACTGAAACTGCAAGGTAAATTAAGGCATTGGCCAGATGAAACAAAAATACATTTGCTCGATCAAATAAACCAGTTATGTCCTCAGATTCAGGTTCTGGATTTGTCATACAATGAGTTCGTCCCTCATGTAGCCGCTGCTTTTTACAAGCTTCCTTCCGACTTGGTACACTTGAATCTTGAGGGCAATGGGATGGGAAATTGTGGAGCGATCACTCTAGCAGCCCAGCTTCCCAGACTCTCTTCGTTAAGGGTATTAAAGCTAGGAAGAAATGGATTAAGTGATCGAGGCTGCATTCCACTGTTCGAAGCGCTTTTTAAACAAAGCTCTTTGACTCATTTAGGTCTTCACATCAACTCTTTAAACCTCGAGGGAGCTAAAAAACTGGCGACATGCTTAAAGCAACATCGTTCTTTGAAGAAGTTAAATCTAAGCGGCAATGTATTCACGGTTGAAGCGATGAATGTGCTCATGTCGGCAATCACAACCTTAAGCGTACTAGAACGCTTGGATTTGGATAATAGTCCGATTGTGCCTGCTGCACTTGCAAAAATAGCTTGTCTGGAGAATTTGAAACACCTTTCTTTGCGCGGGGCCTATGTCGATGAGAAGGGAGCAGAAAAGTTAGCGCTACTCTTGCCAGCGTTGCCTTTACTTGCCTTTCTAGATCTTTATGATAATAGATTAGGCTGCGCAGGTGCAAAAATGTTGGCAGAGGGTTTGAACGATAGACCCAATCTGGAGCATTTGAACTTGGGCTGTAATCGCATAGGAGCTGAAGGACTTGCTACTCTAGAGGAGCCTTTAAAAAAGATGAAGCACTTAACATTTCTAAACTTAAGTCGAAATGAACTGGGTGATGAGGGAGCATGCGTTGTCGGAAGAGTTCTTGTGCATGTAACAAAGATTAAACATCTAAGCATTGCGGATAATGCGATTTCAAACAAAGGATCTGTCTCTATCGCAAGAAATCTACAGTTTTGTCCAGCCATCTGTCATTTGAATTTGAGCCATAACGCATTAAAAGGAGCAGGAGTGAAGTTTTTGGCTCTTGTGCTTCCTTTTTTGGGTCAATTGGTTGATCTCTATTTGGGCAATAATGCTATTGCTCGGGAGGGGTGCACAGAACTGGCTGAAGCGTTCACAAAACAAAAGAAGATACGTCAACTAGATTTGGGGGATAATAACCTCGGATCAAGTGGAATCTTTGCCCTCATGAAGGGTTTAATGGACTTGTGCGATTTGAAATACTTGAACCTGTCGAATAATCAAATAGAATCGTGGAGCGCTTCAGATCTCAAGAGCGTGCTTGTAAAGCTTCCTTCTCTTCAGGCCTTACTGCTTGCGCACAATTTTATTGAGGATAAAGGTGCGCAATTCATTGTTAAAGGGATTGAAGGTAGAAACTCTTTTAGCTACCTTGATCTGGGAGACAATCAGCTTACAGCATTAGGGGTGAAGAGGTGGGCAGAGGTTCTCTCAGAGGTATAACCGAAAGTTGTGTCCGAGAAGAGTAAAGTGAGCGTATCCTCGAAGATTAATGACTAAAAAAATCTTCAAAAACAAGGAGTACGCTCATGAAACAGGAT
>JAJACP010000033.1 GCA_022601445.1 Chlamydiales bacterium
ACGTGTCCTCACGACCAGGGGGGCTGGCCGAAGCTACGCAACGGCTCGCCTCTCTGACGAGGTTACGCAACACACCCACAAACCCGATGAAGATCAATTTGAGGACATTGTTTTAGATGAAGAGCAATCATTTTCCCTTTTATGACAAGAGCGGCTTTATATTTCTTTGTTCTTTCGCTAAGAGTCTTCTCTTCTAAGACAAAACCTAGATCAAGAGGTTCTACCAACTGCGAATAGAGTTGATTATCACAGATATCTTGAAGTGTAACAAGGTAGTGCAACATTGTTTCTGTAAAATTGGTTTGGGGATTTTTCAACAAAGGTCTTGAAAAAGAAAAAGTCCAAGCCCACCATTCCTCTTAATCACAACAAAAAGAGGAGAAAGTGATGAACTCAGACCGAAATGATGATGCCTTGATGATGCAATTTTTTGAAGCACTAAATACGGAAAATGGCGGTGGAATGCGCCAGCTTTTACAGAGTATTTTGAATGTATCCATGAAACTTGAAAGGGAGCAGGCCTTAGGGGCTAAGCCTTACGAGCGTAATGAAGAAAGGAAGGGGTATTCCAATGGATTTAAGCCCTAGACCTTAAATAGTAGGCTTGGCTCACTGGATTTACAGGTCCCCCAAGCAAGGGGCCTTTCCTTTTATCCGCAGAGTCTTGAAAAAGGCTCTAGATCAGAGCGCGCTTTAAAGCTAGCAGTTGCTGAGATGTACCTAAAAGGTGTGTCTACTCGTAAGGTAGAAAGGATCACAGAGGCCCTTTGTGGGGTGCATTTTACTTCCATGCAGGTTTCTCGTGCGACAAGTGAGCTAGATGAAGAATTTGAGAGCTTTCGCAACAGACCTCTTGGGATTTATCGTTATATCTACCTTGATGCCCTCTATTTAAAAGTGCGTCATAGTGGCACTGTGATCAATCAATCTGTATTGATCGCCTATGGTGTTAATGCATTTGGAAGACGAGAAATCCTTGGGGCCTCGGTTAGCTTATCATAGGCAGAGGTACACTGGAGACAATTTTTAGAGAGCCTGACCAAACGTGGATTAACAGGAGTCGAGCTTTTTATCAGTGATAGTCATACAGGACTCACTGGGGCGCTAAGAGCCATTTTCCCCTCAGTTCCTTGGCAAAGGTGCCAGTTTCACATGATGCAAAATGCAATGAAGTACGCACCTAAAAAAGCATTGCTATCTCCCCTAATTGAAACCATGCGCGACATATTCAATGCAAAGAATCGACAAGAAGCGCGCCAGACAGTTAAGCAAGCCGTTTCCTCTTTGTCTCAGTCAGCTCCCGAGTTTGTCAGCTGGCTAGAGAACAACATAGAAGAGGGCCTCACCTGCTTTTCTTTTCCCAAAGAGCACAGGAAAAGACTACGTACAAGCAATAGCCTAGAGAGAGTCAATCGAGAAGTAAAGAGACGATCTCGAGTCGCCGTGCTTTTTCCGAATGCCGAATCAGCACTTCGTCTTGTTACGGGAGTCTTAATCGAGATTCACGAAGAATGGATAACAGGCAAGAGCTATTTGGACATGAGTTTGGGTAGAGAGGAAGAGTCAGGATTAAAGATAGAGAAGCAACAAGCCGTGTGAGTGCGGGCCAGCCGCCCGACTTGGCTGGGCTGGTCCTGCCTCACCGGCGGATAAAAAATGAGGAATGGAAGTGAATTTACAGAAAAATCGTTGCTTTATCAAAAAATTCATACCACACCTCACTTGAAGGATTAAGAAATGATTAAAACGAACTTTAATGATTGCAGCAAAATACTGCAACCCCTTTCAATTGTGGGTGAGGCAGGACGACTTGAAGATTGTTGAATTGCCTGTGAAACAACGTTTTCCAATAAGATAGGGGGCAAATGATGACGCAGTCGAGTGATCTGATCAGTGTGCATAAAGTGTACGATTCAATGGAAGCGGAACTAATCAAAAGTCAATTGGAGTCTGAAGGAATAGACTGTTTTCTTAAATCTGACAATGCGGGAGGCTCGCTATCCTACCTGACTGCATCCACGGGAATCGAGATCATTGTGCGGAGTGAAGAGGCAAAGCAAGCCTCCCAGATCATTCGAGAGAGGCATTCATAACAGAAAAATGCTCTCTTCTGCATTGAACGTTCCATTACCTCGATCCCCTTCAAACCACATATTGCCAAGTAGACTAGAACATGAGGCATTAGATCGCACTCACATGACCCAATCGAGGATGCCGATTCCTCCCAACAGCATCCCCATGCTCGGTTTTGATGGGCAGTTTGGTAACACTGTTTTGGGGGGAATGGCCAACGTACTGCGTGTCCGTAAAGATCTCGAGGCGTACGAAAAAGATCCGGGACCCTACCACTTTCCTGAAGGGAGTGTAGCGGCACCTCCCACCCAAGCAGATCTAGAACGAGATGGGATTTATGACTCATCTCCAGCAGCACTTCCGTGGGAAAACTGTTGCCAAAGAGACAGCTTCCTAGGTTGACCTGCATAACCTCCATTCAAGTATGCAGCCCAGTAGGCTGAAACTGGGCTTCGACGAAACACATTCTCTTCAATGGCAAATTCTGCATTAAACGTTCCATCATCTCTCTTTCCCTTAAGCCACTGATTGCCAACTAAACTGGAGCAGCCAGCATTGATGGCACTCACCGGAGCCAGTTGACCGGGTTGGCATTGGTAGTTTTCACTGATCTGCTGTCCAAAAACAAAAATATCCGTCTCTGGACACATCCGTACTTTAGCACGGATGTTACTAGGGAGCTCTCCAAAAGCATAAACAAAAGCATTGTAGTTATCGAGAGGCTCCTGTTTGAGATGATCGTCGAAGCTCTCCCCCGTAGGTCCTCCTATATTAAACCGAATAGGTGCATCGGGATTTTCTTCCACCACCCTTTTAAAGGCGTTGGCCAGCCGCTTGGCGATCCGGACTCTAAAGTTGAAAGCCTCCTTGCGGTCTGGATAATTGTACAGGATGTAATTGCGGATGAAAGCTCCCATTCCCCAGTAATTGGTGAGAAGGGTATGTGCACCTGATTCCACTTGAGCACGCAATAGATTGTAGTAATTCTGCTCCATTGCATCTAAATAAGCTGCTTGATTTCGATAGTGACCTGGCTTAGGAGCCGCGGAGCTGTGCATATAGAAATAATTGCGCGAAGTCATTGGATCAAAGTTATGGTCATAATCCATTTTAACAGGTGTCTGTAACACATCGCCTTTAGGAAAAAAAGCGTCTTCAGAGTCACTACATCTTTTATACTTAACATAAGACTTATATTGATTATAGTTATTCTCTCCATCAGTCCAATCAGCTGCAAGCTGCCGGCCTGTGGCTGCAAGTACCTTTTCTCGTTTATCACGCTCTACAATAGGGAAACCTGGTCCTGTCATTACCTCTATATCTTGGGGGCTCAAGACGGAATCTGAGAAAGAGTACACCCTCTCACCTTGAGTTCCAGCTTTAGGCGGTGGAGGGTGTTGAGTACGTACTCTTGGTCTACCACGAGGCCGCTGTTGCCGAGCAGCCTGTTGTTGCTGCTCTTCAGTATAAGACTGGGACTGGGTGCGTCCTTTTTTTTGTCTCACCACCATGCCCAAAAGACACACTATATCCACCGTAAGAACCACACATGAGCCCGCAACAAGAGGTATCCAGCTCGAATGCAAAAGAGGAATTACGTTAGTCTGAGCTAAAATTCCCACCACAAGCGCGGTGATGGCCAAACAGCCCACTACAGTACTGACACTTGTAACCACTCTATTTTTTTCAAAAAAAGATTCGCTTGAAGCGTGTACACCATATGCCATTTTTTCTCCTAGGGTGACACTATAGGGTAACAGATTTTTGTTAAGATTAAGTTAAACCAATATCAACATTTTACACCCATACGTGAATCCAAGCGCTTGCGCATGGTGAGGTAATAAGCATCTGTTGAATCCACATACTCAGGCTTTAACTTCGCTTGACTCACTTCAGCAAAAGGCATCCTCTGATCTGTTGCCTGATACTCTAAACGCCTGTAATAAGCCTGCAAACGGCCTGCTAAACCCAAAACCTCTATCTCCATTTCTGTTTTACCCTCTTGAGCCGCATGCGCCTCCACAAACCGGACCAAACGTGACCCTAGCCGCTGCCCCTGGTAGTCCACATGGGTCGCAAATAAGCCGAAAGAGGCTTTTTGTTTTCCTTTAGTGGAATCATATAAAATCGACCCAGCCACTCTATTTGTCTTGCTAGCCACAACAATAAAAACCTTTTTCGTTTCGATCAAATTTCTTACTTCAGAGACACTCGTGCGTAGACTCCCCTCATGCCGCTCTAAATAGCCTTGCTGATGATTCCAATACGCATCATTCACCATCTGTGCAATCGCTTCCGCATCGGCACCCGTGGCCAATCGAATTCCAAATTGTTCTTGAACTGACATACTCTTCCCTCCTTTTACTACAGTTGTAGTAATTAGATTTAAAAAAATTTGATTAGTAGGGTGTCTCTTTTATCTTCCCTAACTATCAGATATCAAGTTAGCTAAGACTATATTACAAGTGTAGTATTTACGACAAGAAAAAAGGGAAGGGACTTTAGGAACAGCCTTGTGTAAGACAAGCATCCGCATCCCACACCCACCCTCCACCGAGGGATTTGTAGAGATCGACAAGGGTGAAAAAGACATCTGCCTGCGCTTTGGTCAGGTCAATTTCAGCTCGAAAGAGCTGCCTCTCGGCATCCAAAACGGTGAGATAATCGGTCTGCCCATCGTAGTAGCGGAGCCAAGCGAGCTTGAGGTATTCTGCAACGGCTTCCACTCTTCTTTTTTCCACCAAAACGAGTTCTTTGGATTGACGGTGAGCTACCAGGGCATCACTCACCTCTTTGAAAGCAGTTAAAACAGTCTGCTCATATTGATAAAGGAGCTCTTGCTGAACGGCTTTGGCCGATTTCAACCGTCCTGTTAAGCGCCCTCCTGTGAAAATGTCCCACGAATACCCTCCACCAGCTGCCCATAGGCGGGAGGGAATGGTAAAAAGCTGATTGAGCTGAAAGCTCTCTCCTCCAAATAAGCCTGTAAGGGAGATGGTAGGGAAAAAAGCGGCTCTGGCTGCACCAATGCGCGCGTTTGCTGCGCGCAGCTCATTTTCAGCTGCAAGGATATCGGGACGCCTCTCTAAAAGATCGGAGGGAAGACCGGCCGGTACGCAGATAGGGAGCTCTAGCTGCTCTAAGGTTTCGCCACGTCCAATGGGGGAGGGAGGCCTGCCAACAAGTAAACTGATTAAATTCTCTTGGACTGGAATCTCTGTCTCGAGCTTCACAATGTCCGCTTGGGTCTCTTCCATCACTGAAAGAGCCTGATCCACTTCAATCTCAGAGGTAAGACCGCCGCGAAACCGCTTCCAAGCAATCTCAACATACTCCTCGCGATCACGCAAAGTGGCGTACGCAATCACAAGCTCCCGATCAAGCTCCCGCAAACGAATATAGGCCTGTGCAACAGCGGTCACTAGGCTCAATACAACGGTTCGTCTATTTTCTACAGAAGCGAGCAGCTCCTCATATCCAGCTTGAGACAGATTGCGCACACGCCCCCAAAAGTCGAGCTCATACGCAAGGCTAAACTCATATTGATAAACAGAGGTGATGGGATCAAAATCGGGAGGAATGAAGCTCGCCTCGGGAAATTTTTCACGCACCGCCGATCCATCTGAGCTAATCTGGGGATAAAGATCAGAGCTGGCGACTAGATAGCGCCCATAGAACTGACAGACACGCCACATGGCGACTTTCAAATCTTTGTTGTTTTGCAACGCTTGGACAATCAGATCATCGAGAATCGGATCACCGAGCTCCTCCCACCAACGCAGATTGGCACAGGTGGATCCCATATCACTTTCAAAACGCCATCCAGAAGGGGTTTCTACACATGGTCGTTGATAACGGGGCGCAAAGTTACACCCTGTAACGAGCAGAGCTAGAAGAAGAAATTTAAGGGTTTTCATCTTTCCTCCTATCCAACAGAAAATAAAATAAGGGGATAAAAAAGATCCCCAAAACTGTGGCAGCAAGCATTCCTCCCATCACTCCGGTTCCAACTGAGTGCCGGCTTGCCGCTCCTGCACCTGAGCTAAATACAAGCGGCATCACACCAAAAATAAAGGTCAATGAGGTCATGATAATCGCCCGAAACCGCTGCTTGGCGCCCTGTAATGCAGCCTCTTTTGCAGAGGCGCCTTTTTTCCG
>JAJACP010000034.1 GCA_022601445.1 Chlamydiales bacterium
TTAGTGCTTCTGCCTTATTTATTTTATTGGAGGTGGAGTTTATTGCTTTTATTTTTTTAATAGTTTATGTGGGGGCATGAAGTGGGATTTAATAGTAATCGGAAAGTAGAGCGTTTCGGTGAATACGGCTCTAGTGTTCGTACAAATCGCCCGTCACTCCAACCGAGTAAAAGACTCCCAAAGTGTTATTCAGGGATTTAAGAAAGGGGGCATTCTGACCTATAGTGGGTGGAAACGTGTTGATGGAGATACCAAAGACCCACTGAAACTCAACCCTCTATCAGATTGCATCGGCATGGTCAATACCTATGCTGCTGAAATGAATGGGCAAACAAACCATCTCAACAACCGTCTCGATTGCAAAGGAGATACTTGTGAACTCTCACTGGGAGACGGGACAAAACGTCTTTACGAAAAAATTGAAAGTCCTCCAAGTGAGCTGCTAGGAGAAGAGTTGCTTCCCACAGTGGCGAGCAAGATCGAAAACCCCTACTATTTTCGACTAGTTTCAGAAGCCCTTCCTAGTGGCAATATCATGCATTACTCTTATAATGCGGATGGGCATCTTGCTTCTGTTGAAATACACAACGCCCTAGGAGATAACGTTCATTCTTGGATGCAGTTTACCTATCAATTTCATCCAAAAGGCTGCCATGTTGAAATCACTTCTAGCGATGAAAAAAAACTTATTTATGCGTTCGAGAAAACCCAAATAGATGGCAAAACACACCTTGCGCTGAAAAAGGTTCTAGGTTCTCACTCTCTTCCTGTCTCATACCATTATCAAATACACGACTCTCATCACCTTCTCACTCAAAAAATCTTGCCTGAAGACCGCTTACTTGAGATCGATTATGACAATCAGGCACGAGTCAAAACCTTAAAAAGCCCTGATGCGCAATCGGGAAAACCAACACTCCTTTATGGCTTCTCATACGGAGATACATTCACAGACGTCGTCAATGCTGCCGGTATTAAAACGCGTTATCTCTATGACAATCGTCTTCAACTGATTGCTATAGAAAGATATGACCAAAAAAGCCAATTATATCGAGCAGATCAAAAATATTATGGCCAAACAAAGAAAGACGCCACACTTCTCGTCGCTCGCAGTGTGGCAGATAGCAAGGGACATGTTCTCTCCTATCGTTCATTTAAATATGATTCCAATGGGAATGTTTTAGAAGAAAGGCTCTGCGGCAATCTTACAGGAAAAAAAGACGTATCCTTACAAGTGGATGCAAAGGGCAAGCTGCTCAATCCAGATGAAGAAGAGTGTCATGTTAAGAAGTTCACCTATTCTGAGGATGGCTTTAACCTTCTCACCTCTCTAGGAGACTCGAAAGGGAACCGTACAACATACCATTATGAAGAGAAAAGTAACCGCCTATGCAGAAAGCTCATTTATGAGGGTATTAGAATCAAAAAAAGAGAGTTTCGTTTTTATAACGACGATGCCATATGTATTCAAATATTTGAGGACAACAATTCCCATGAAGATCCCGAAAAAATAGATGGTTACGGAGGTAATGAAAGACATATCAAGGAGATTCACCCCAAAAGAAATCTTCCGGGAGTGGGTTTACCTGAAATCATCGAGGAATCTGCTCTCGATATTTCAACTAAAAAGCAAATTTCCATCAAGAAGCTCGTCAACACCTACTCCCCTCAGGGCGACCTGCTTTCCTGTGCAACATATGATGCGGATAGCAATTATGCATATTCTGTAAGCAAAACCTTCAACCACCTTGGCCAAGTCACATCAGAAACAGATCCCGAAGGAAAAATCATTTCTTATTCCTACGATAAAATTGGGAATCAGATTTTGGCCTCAGTTCCGCATGAGCAAAAGACCGTAGAGACAAGATATGATTTTAGAAACAACCCTTTTCAAATCATAGAGATCGCAGATCATTTGCAAGCTGTTCAACAATATTCCTATGATGCATTAGATAGAAAAATATCTTCTACAGACCGCTTTGGTAATACAACCCATTATGAATACGACGACTTTGGACATTTGACTCGGTTGATTCATCCGACTGTCTTGGATGAATATGCCAAACCCATCCAACCCACCTTCTCTTATACCTACGACATTTTTGGCAATGTTTTGACTACTACAGATTCTAAGGGATATGTCACACAAAAGATTTATAATTTAAGAGGAGATCCTACGAAAATCTTTTATCCAGATGGTTCATTTGAACTTTTCAAGTACGATCCAGAAGGGAGTTTGCATCAATCAAAAAGTCGAAACAGTATTTTGACTGTTTACGCCTATGATTATCTGGGGCGAATTATCAGGAAAGAACTTTCTATCCAAGAAGCAAAAGGAGTTGAGCATTACTTTAATACACACCTTTATAACTACAGCGCATTCCGCCTTTTAGAAGAAAAAGATGACGATGCCACTACTCAGCTTAAATATGACCCAGCGGGTAGGGTTATTGAAATCTTCAAGTACGCAAATGGCCGAATAAACGCTGTCCACGAGTCACGCAAAACAGAAATTGTTTATGACTCTTTGGGGAGAGAAAGCAAGAAGAAAACCTGGTTTGACATTGGGGATGCCGATTATTCTCTTGAATGTATTGAATATGACTTATTAGGAAATGTTCTCCAAAAATGGACCGAAGATGCAGATGGCAATATCTACCTCTTAACAAACTTCACATATGATGATGCAGGTAGGTGCGTTGAAGAGTGCTCGGGGCAAACCCTTCTTAAAACTGTTTATGATCCTTTTGGTGAACCCATCGCCTATCTTGATGCCCTCGGAAACGAAACGAAAATCATCATCGACTACGAGCAAGATAAGCTAATCAAAACCATTATCAATCCATTAGGAGTACAAACCATTATTCAATTTGATGCTCTGGGAAGAATTGTCTCTACAGTTAAAAAAGACTCAAAAAAAAACCCTCTTTCTTCTGAAAAAATTCTCTATGACGCTTTGGGCAACAAATCTGTTGCTATCCATGCAAACATTATTGACGGCAAACAAATTGGAACTCAAAAAACACGTTGGGTTTATGGCCCCATGAACCGCTTAGACCAACTCATAGAAGCAGAAAACTCTCCTGAAGAAAAAACCACTGTTTACACCTATGATGATCTCGGAAGATTAGAGAGCAAGCTCCTGCCAGGAACCGAAAATCCTCTTTACTACACTTATGGTAAGAAAGGACAGGTCTCAAAGATCGCTTGTGTAGCAGGCAAAAAAACACTTCTTTCTCACAGTTTTTCACACGACAGAAAGGGAAACATCACGTCGGCTTCTACTCATGGAGGACAAAAAGTCGGAAGAACTTACAACATTTTTTCTCAAGTTATCGAGGAAAATGTAGAAGATGGAGAGGGCAAGTACACCCTCAAATTTCAGTACGATCGCAAAGGACGTTTAAAAAGTATTACTCTTCCGGATCAATCTTCTATTAATTATGTATATGACGCTATTTTTGGGCGCGAGATCATTCGTACATCATCCAATGGGGAGGAATTGTATACCCATACCTATAACGTTTATAATCCAGAAGGAAAGCTGACTAATGAAACCCTAATTGGTTATTGCGGTGACCGAAAAACACACTATGATGCATGTAGCCGCAAAATCTCTGTTACAACCGACTACCATTCAGAAACCGTTCCTAAAGGAGGCTATAGCTCCCTTGGTCTCCTTTTAAGCGTACAAAGACAAGGGGAATTCCCGCTTGAAAATGGAAGCTACACTTACAATACCCTCTCCAAACTTATTTCTGAAAATAATGGGGTTCACAAAACCCACAGCTATGATTCTCTGGATAATCGTCTTTCTGAAAATCAAGAACAGCTGTTTTATAATACCCTTAACCAACTGATCACTAAAGCTAATACAGAATATACCTATGATCCTCAAGGTAATCTCTTACGTAAAAGTCTTGATGGAGAAGAGACACACTTTGAAAGCAACCTTATGTCAGAACTCATTAGCATAAAAAAGCCCGATGAGTCTTCTCTTCAATTTACCTACGATCCATTTGGGAGAAGACTCATTAAAAAACCCTCTCAAGGGAGTATTTCCCGTAGCTTTTATCTCGGTCATCATGAACTAGGTATTCTCACAAAAACAGGCTCTGTTCAAAAGCTGCGTATTCCTGGTATACCTGGGGACGCCATTTCATTAAAAAGTGTGGCCATTGAGATTCACGATCAGGCTTACGCAGTTCTGCACGATCTTTCAGGCAATGTTTGCGCACTTCTAGATCCCGATGCTCGAGAAATTGTGGAAAGCTACACATACACAGCATTTGGCCAGGAAAAGATCTACAATGCTTTTCAAGAGCTAACCGATGTTTCTGATATCGGCAATCTCTGGAGATATGCTGAAAAACCGATTGATGAAGAGACCGGCTTAATCTATTTCGGATTACGCTATTACGACCCAGAAATCGGTCGATGGATCAGTCAAGATCCCCAGGGATATATAGAAGGGCCTAATCTCTATGCTTATTGTAATAATGATCCCTTAAACACTTTTGATCAGTTCGGTCTATCCTCTACAAGAGATCCTTCATTTTTATTCCACTGGGGCGTGCCAAAGGGGTATGACAGAACAAGCGGAGGAGATCTTGATAAAACGGTTAGTGCTTACCTACCAAAAGTCACCTACTGCAATACCTTTGAACAAATGTATCCTAATTATGAACGTTCTAAAGTTTTCAGTCTTGGTCTAAAAGAAACCAAAGACATAGGGATAGGATTTATCAATGGTATATGGAATGACTTCGATGGAGCCTACCAAAGTGCTCTTCACATCTCTGAACTTACTGATGGTTACAACATTCATGCTGTGTATAATGCAACTCATGGTAGATGCTCTGACTTGAAAGAATGCAAAATGGGGCTGAAGTACATTGCTACTGAGCCCGTAATACAGCTGCACACTATGTGGAATAGCTTTTTTGAAAAAAGTTCTATAGATGCAAAATTCTTGATGGTATGCCACAGTCAGGGGGTGATTCATGTCAGAAATGCTCTCTTGGATTATCCGCTAGCACTTAGAGAGCGCATTATTGTCGTTGCCATTGCTCCCGCGGCTTATATTTATCAAGCAACCTGTGCTCAAGTTGTTCACATCAGAAATGAATCATTAATCAGAGACTTTGTACCCCGTTTCGATACAGATGGAGCAAAGAGATCTCAAGAAACCATTGTAGATGTTAGATCTCATCCTGATGCAGATACGTTTGATCATGCGTTGATTAGTCCGACATATCGATCCGAATTATATTTACGATTAAATAACTTTATCGAAAGTGGGGGAAGAAAAATTTGAGGACATACATTACCTGTTTTATCTCCATTTTCTTTTTTATTACTGTAGGATTCAAATTGTCTAAAAATGCTGATTATGAAATTCCCAAAAGTGAGCAAGCGGTAAACGCGGTCTTGGGTCAAACAAGAGCTATCTTAAAAAAGCGATACAAAAAAATAGCCCCTATTGCTACCAATGTCGCCATGCCTGGAGGAGTAATAAAACTACTTGGTTTAGATTTTCAAATAGTTGGACCTCTAAAAAAAGAAAAAGCAAGGGAAATTTTAACAGATCTTGCTCAAGAACTTCTTAATAAAGTCAATTCAGACCCAGCAATTCAACCATATTTATGGCAGCACCCGTTTAGTATAAAAAACATCGAAATCAATCTTTTTATAACCGATTCATCTAGAAGAGAAATTAATCATCCGGAAATAGGTATTGCAACTATTTCAGAAGGACAAATTAGTTATCTAACGTTAACATATACCAATACTCCACAAAAGATAAGTAAAACTAGCGAATCTTACGAAGAGGCTATAATCAAAATTGAAAACAAAACCTGTTTCAAAGAGTAGAAAGAAACCCACTTGGAGTTTTGCGTGAATGTAGAAAACACTTAGAAATGTCAAAAGGTCTTGACCAGATTCTTATTCAGCTCCATAGATCGGATTTAGAAACTTTTTAGCGCTGTCATGCGCTGAACTCGGGGGAGGACAGTACAAGTCG
>JAJACP010000035.1 GCA_022601445.1 Chlamydiales bacterium
CGTGTCCTCACGAACAGGGGGGGCTCGCCGAAGCTATGCAACGACTCGCCTCTCTGAGGAGGTTACGCAACACACCCTCTGATGGCAAGATTCAGGGCTTAAAGTAATACTCATTTTAACCTCTTTGTAATAAACAAATTAAATGAACAGTTGTATTTTTGCATTCGCTGATTTTTCAGTCTATTAAAAAACAATGATTATATAATGTTCTTTACGTGGTTAATTAATCACATGCTCTCTAAATTTATAGCGCCGTCCATGTTCACAACCAATGTCGCGCAACGGCGAGAGGCAAAAAACCTGCAAGAAGAAAAAGAGAGTCTCCAGCAGTTGATCGGAAAGCAGGCCATCGAACTGGAGTGGCTAAAAAAAAGCTGGATCGTTAGATTTGGAAACACGGAGAGAGCTCATCGAGCTCTCTCATCCTAAAATCAGTATAGTGCGTCAATGCGATCTGGTTAGCCTACCTAGGTCATCGTTCTACTTTCGTCCCGCAACAGAGAGTCCTGAAAACCTCGAGATTATGCGGCTAATCGATGAGGAATTTCTGCGCCATCCATTTTACGGTTCTCGTAAGATCATTCTTTATCTCAAGGAAAAAGGCTTCACTGTAAACAAGAAGCGAGTCTTACGACTCATGCGGCTCATGGGAATATTTCCCATTTATCCTAAACCGAATCTTTCAAAAGCAGGGAAGGGACACAAGATTTACCCCTACTTACTGAGAGGCTTATCAATAGTGAGACCAAACCAAGTATGGTCAACAGATATCACCTACATACCCATGAGAGAGGGGTTTGTCTATTTAACAGCGGCCATAGATTGGTTTAGTCGATACGTATTGGCCTTCGAGTCATCCAACACTCTGGACACCACATTTTGCATTAGAGCACTCCAATCAGCTTTAACAATCAATCAACCGGCAATTTTTAATACAGACCAGGGATCCCAGTTTACTAGCCTCGACTTTACACTGGTCTTGAAAAAGCGCGATATCGCGATCAGCATGGATGGGAAAGGTAGAGCAATCGACAATGTTTTCATAGAGCGCCTGTGGCGCTCGCTTAAGTATGAGATGATTTACCTTAAAGACTTCACCTCCGTCTCCCAACTCTACAATGAATTGACCAGCTATTTTCATTTCTACAACACAGAGCGTTTTCACCAAGCACTCGATTATCGCCGACCAGCAGAGGTTTACTGTGCGTAATGCTGGCCTTTTGCTATCTTTACTTGGGGGCTCTGCCCTCAAACCCCCAACCAAGAAGAAGGCACCTCAAGCTCTGACCGAAAAGTGATGGGTGACGGATGTCAGCTTTTGCCAAGGGGGTCTTGCCCCCAAGGCTTTTTTGTAGCCGGGATGGCCGGACACAGGACCTAATTTAAAAAGTCCTTGAAACCTGTCCAGCGTACGGGGTTCAGTTCACAACTCTATCTGCGGTGTGATAAGAAGAGGATTGTATTGGAAAATGCGCCATGTTTTTCTCCAGATTTGATTTTAAGTGCTTGTTTTCAATCTTTTTATGAAAAGTGCGAAATTGTCGAACAAACCTACCAGCATGTCTCGTCTCGTCTGGTTTGAGGATTACAACAAAAACTAGCCGGTTAGTGGTCCGGTTTTATAGGGGCAACTCCATGGAGATGACAACTTATTTAAGTCTTGGTTTACGAAAAACTGAGTTTTAGAGGGGATATATACTGCAAGGTTTTGTCATCCTCGATATTGTTGTTCATCAAATTAACGATAAGAGATGCTAAATGTCTGTTGTGGTTTGAAAATTCAATATACGGCTGCAGTTGCTGTAGCTTCTATGGGTGCGTTATGCAATTGGGGAAAACAAAGTAAGCTCAAAACTCACCGTAGTCTTAATGAGGTGGAGAATCAGATATGAAAATGAACATGAGCATAAACGCATTGCTTGAGCATCTACAAAGTCGTGATGAGTGCCATCGCATTGAAGCGAAAGCATCTCACACTATCTTAGGCAAGAGCGCACGCGAAACGATCTCAGCTTTCTCTAACGAGCCGGATCTGGGTGGAGGGTATTTGCTGTTAGGACTTGAGCGCAATAACAACGACAGCATTGAAGCACGTTACAGCTTGAGAGGCGTTGATGATCCTGACAAAATTCAGTGTGAGTTGGCCAGTGCTTGTAGAGAAGAGTTTAATGTCAGAATTTCTCCTGAAATTCGGGTTGAATGCATTGAGGGTAAAGCCCTAGTTGTTGCCTTTATTCCTGAATCATTTGTTCGAGATAAGCCGGTTTTTATCAAAAAATACGGCGTCGACAAAGGAGCATTTCGCCGGATCGGCTCTTCAGATCATCGATGCACAGCACACGATTTAGATTTGCTCTATCAATTGCGTAGTGGCATACCTTATGAAAGCGAAGTGCTGTCAGATGTAAGCTGGGAAGATATTGATCTAGAGGCTGTCAGCGCTTACCGCCGCCAGAGGGCTCAAGTAGATCCCGAAGCTGTGGAGTTAGGTCTAGACGACATGGATCTGTTATTTTCTTTACGCTGTTTGGTGCACCGTAACGGCCTTATAGTTCCAAATGTTGCAGGCCTTGTGCTATTTGGTAGCAAGGCCGCCCTTCGCCGTCTACTACCAACAGATGCGCGCGTAGACTACGTGATAACCGAAGGACCTGAGTGGATCGGAGATCCTTCTGCAAGACACTATTCAACTGAGTATCGCGAATCTCTTGTGACTCTTTTGCCAAGGCTGCATGCTCAGATCATGGGCGATTTGCCAAAACTTTTTGGGCTAGAATCAGGTCAACTCCAACGTACCGACACGCCCACCATTCCTCGAGATGTCATTAGAGAAGCTCTTTCGAATGCACTGATGCATCGAGACTATCGAGCAGGTCAGCCTACGTTAGTCATACGCTACTCCAATCGCCTGGAGTTTAAGAATGCTGGATATTCCCTAAAGCCATTTGAAGATCTTGGTAAACCTGGATCGAGACAACGAAATTCTATCATAGCAGCTGTGTTTCATGAGCTGAAATATGCTGAGAGTAAAGGGACTGGAATTGGCTCTATGAAGGAGTGGATGCTAAAGGCTGGTTTGACTACACCTCCCATCATTGAAACGGATAGGGATAGTAATGAGTTCGATCTTGTTCTGCTTCCTCATCACCTATTGGATAAGCATGATCTGGCCTGGTTAGCCCACTTTAGCACAGTAAAGCTGTCTGATGCGGAGAGGCGAGCACTGGTATTAGCGAGAGAAATGGGAGCCATTACCAATCAAGACTACCGCCAGATCAATGGGACAGACACCTTAACGGCAAGCAAGGCGTTGGTTCATTTGCGTGATTTAGGGCTTCTTTCAATGAAAGGCAGTGGAAACGGGACTTATTACGTGCTCTCAGAAGACAAAACTACCCCTCAGATTAGCCCCAAACCTGAGGGGTTAACCCCTCAGATTAGCCCCAAACCTGAGGGGTTAACCCCTCAGATTAGCCCCTTATGTAGGGGAATAGATGCTTTACCTAAGAATTTCCCCACATTACCCGAAGATCTGAGAAATGAACTGGAGTCTTTAGGAAAGAAAGTAAAAAAGAAAGTTTTTAAAGATTTAATTAAGAGGCTGTGTTCACTAGGTCCTCTTCAGCTATCCCAATTGGCAATGATTTTTGACCGTGAGCCACGGTATATTAGAGACGACTTCCTGACTGAAATGATAAGAGACGGTGATTTAGTTTATCTCTATCCGGACACACCAGCTCACCCTAAACAAGCATATAAAGCCCCTAACAAGAACGGGAAATGAAAATTTTTATGATTGCTGGTTTTAAGTGTTATGGCATTTGCTGATATCCATACAAAATAAAATAATTTTTTTCGAGAATTTCTGGTCTCAATCCGAGCTGTTGCGTAAGCTTCAGCGAGCTCTTACCGCGTCATTCAGGCTTGCTTTTTTTAGGGAGCGCTTTCAATTTTTTTAGCATTCACTAATCCAATACTTCGGATCGTGTCGTTCTCGTCTACTAAGGAGCAAGACGCTTTAGCCAGGTCGCGTTAACGCTATGTTGACCTAGAATAAGAGACTTCAATGAGCTCTCTCGGCGTTTTCAAATCTAGCGATCAAGATTTTTTTGCTAATTCATCTCGATAGCTTGTTTTCCGATAAAAAACTGAAGCAGACTGGTCTTTAGGGCTGTACATAGTGGATGGATTAAACAAATAATCCGTAACTACACACGCTGCACGGAATCCTGCATAATACATTTTTCTAAACGACGCTGGCCGCAAAAAAGATATAAGATTCCTAACAAGCCTAAAACTATAAAAGCTACAGCCATTGGCATAGAATTTTCAGGACATCCGAAGGGAGATATGACTCGACCATTTTCAACAGTTGAGCCAGTACTGCAGTGTACGCTCCAAGCTCCACCGGTAAGAAAAAGAGCATTGACTGCAATAGTCGTTATACGAAGGCATATTACTTTGTCTCTTGAAGCATCTGCCGAATGCATTGTTCTCTGTGGGGTTACAGAGCCATAATTTACATGATGAGTACTACTAGCCATACTTTAACCTCAAAGTTGTGCCCTGAGTCTGTTTAATCTTTTCTTTAAAAGCAAAATGTAAATTTTACCCTCCACGTCCGCTCCAATCCTATGTGGTTGTAATTATTCGATTTTAGGTATTTGCGTGATAATGAGGGTGAGGCTTTTGGCAGGTTGAGCTAGTCAATTAGTCAGACGTTTTCTACTATACCTACAATTTTTTGCAGTAAGTGTCGGTTTGCGAAAAAACTCTGTCAGATAACAACTAATTTCAGGCTTATGAGAGCAATTTTCTTAACATTCTTTATCTTATCGTTGCTGTTGAAAATGCATGGCGAAGCAAGTGGAGTGATCACGTCCATACCGAAGTCGGGGACGCATTTTTTCAATAGTTTAATGAAAGAATTACAGATTCCGGTTCCATGCACACATTATGCGCTCAACACAGACGAGTCCCAATCTTGGCACGCTCAATGGGCGCCCTGGCACTTGCCATTGCTAAGAACCCCCGACTCATTCAATGGACCTACAGTCGTAGTGGTGCGTGATTTACGTGATGTGATGTCATCGGCTTGTTACTGGGTTGAGCAGATAGCGAAACGAGGCATCTACTGCCCAGCTGATAATCGACCTGATTTGGAGAATCATTACCGTTTGCAAGCGAGCGAGTATCTCAATCTACCTGTTACAGAGCAGTTGGTGCGCACTATCGATATGACGAGCTTGGCTTCAGCTCACATGCTGTTTACCAAACATTCAATTGAGTTGATTTTGCGGTTGATAAAGGATCATGATCAGGTGTTTGTTGTCCGTTTTGAAGACTTTATAGGTGAAGAGTCAGGAGGAAGGCTAACAGATAAAGAGAGAAATGTTCTGATTTCGGAGATGTGTCATTTTTTGGGTTACGAGAGGAGTCCTCGGCAAGTCAAAAAAGCGATTCAGGTTATTTTTGGCCATTCCAACTCATTCAATCCAGTTAAGGCTAAAGTGGGAAGATGGAAAAATGAGTTTTCCTCTGAGCATATTCAGCGCTTCCAGGCTTTATGGGACGATTACAATATTGCTTTGGGTTACCCATCGATTGTGGAGTAGATCAGATCTTGTTTCTGACAAATTGCGGAAAATTTTTGTTGCGCGAGCAAACAGAGCAGATATAGCTCAAAGTGAGTGTATAGAGCTTCAAATACCAATTTAGGTCTTCATCGAAAGTCTTATCGTGCAGGCGCCTGTAATAAACCGATAAAGCAACGATTTTTCTGTAAATTCACTTCCATTCCTCATTTTTTATCTGCCGGTGAGGCAGGACCAGCCCAGCCAATTCGGGCGGCTGACCTGCACTCACACGGCTTGTTGCTTCTCTATCTTTAATCCTGACTCTTCCTCTCTACCCAAACTCATGTCCAAATAGCTC
>JAJACP010000036.1 GCA_022601445.1 Chlamydiales bacterium
GCATGGGTTTTCCTTTGGTGTAGTGACCGTTTAGGATAAACCCGTGCTTTTCTTTTTCTCAATAAAATACTTACTATTAAGAAGGAAGCTCCTGATCGCTTGGCCACGCTACCGCTTGTCCTCACGACCAGGGGGGCTCGCCGAAGCTACGCAACGGCTCGCCTCTCTGAAGAGGTTACGCAACACACCCTGCCCATGGTGCAGACAAACAGACATAAACCTGTTTCGATTGGGTTTAGAGGTGACACTTTTGTACAGTCAACGTTACGACCCATTCAGTTTGTAGGGGATCTAGAATCAAAAGAAGTACAGGCTATTTTAGAACAGAATTCCCAAGAAAGAACTAGGCTTTTTGAGATCTATTCTTCGGATCGGTTTCTTGAAACCACTCTCAGAAAGTTAACAGAACCAGACTATTAGCGCTTAAGTCGGACAGGTATCCATAGGTAGATTATATTGGCTGCTGGGTGTTGTCATAATGGTGACCGCCACCAAGTGGTGCCTCTGCAACATCATACCCTGTAGAGGAGGTCACTCTATTTGGAACAGAATCATAGCCAGGAGGACTTACAGCTCTATGAGGAGCGGGGGAGTATGCTGCGCTTGGAGGTCTGGCGGTTTGCGATTGGGCGGCCCCCATTTCGGTTCCGGGCGTTGTAGCTACAGGGCGTTGAGTTCTAGCCAAGTGGTGCTGCCTTCTGCGGTAGAAGACATAGGCAAGAGTCATACTAACACCAATAAGCACTAAGAGTACAACGGCGGTGACAGAAGCAGCTACTGTGGCAGCATTGCCAGATGGAGGTCCAGCTGCGATAGCTCGCGTTGAGAAAAAAGCGCTCGTAGTACTGGTCTGCGGTCGCGGCGTAACGGTTGTGACGAGAGGCGTGAGGGGTGGCTCAGGAATTGTCAGAGTTGTTTGTGGGTAGCTTTCATCGAGCTCAACTGGTGGAGCAGGGTGCTCAATATCCCATCTTGTGCTTGTAACTGTATTGTTGGGTGTCTCCCATGCAGAACAGCCTGTTGTGACAGGAATCGTTTTAAAAAAGGAAGTTAGAGCTCTCCCTGGTTCTTCTATGGGGTTCTTGTTGATGATAAATCGAGTGCCTAACCGACCTCTCTTATTAAAAGCGACTCCCCACAGATAGGCTTCGTGGCGGTAGGTTGTTAAGTAACTTTCAGGACCTATTTGTTGGGTGGTGTGGGAATAATAAGGTTCTCTGTCGACAGATCCCCCAGCAATTTCACCTGCATACTTAATTTCTCCAGTCTCTTTGTCAGTAAAGGCAAAATTGATTGCATAAGTGGGTCCATCTTCTGTGGGTCCTGTGGCGAACGTAGTCACGACTGTATCAGGATCATTTGTAGCGTGTGTTTGTGGACCATGCATGTACAGATAAGTACGAGGAAGTCGGCTAAGGGATGTTACGCTTTTGAGTGTTCCGTCTATTGGATTATATGAGGAGAGTTTAAGTGAAGTGCGTGTTACATCAAGGTTAGTAAGAACAGATTCTCTTCTGGGTTTAAAGAAAGATTGATTGGGTTCTCTCCCTTCAAATACCCTAACAGGAAGAGAGGTAACATTGTTTGAATTAGCGGAAAATTTTCCAAAAAATTGTACGACAAAAGGAGGACTACCGTCTATGGGATTTTCTTGCCATGCTCCCGCAGTTCCCCATTGGGTTGGTGGAACATCCGTTGAAAGATCGGTAGAAGTAAGGGCAGGGTTGGATAGAGTGGTTGTTTGATTTTGCGTAGGGTTTACTCTGATTGGCTTTAAAAAATCGGGCTCAATGAATATCCACCCCCCATTATTCATTAGAGTGGTCATAGCCTCATCTTTCTTAACCAGCATTAGTGGGGACAAGTGGTCCAATTGACGAGCATGAAAGTAGCTAAAGCCAAAAGCAAAGGGCGCACCGCCGCTCCAAACGGGACCATCATAATGGCGATGAAAGAACACACCTCCCCCACGCCAAAGAGCAGTTGTTGTTGAATCTTGTTTTGCAGGATCAGTAACCTTGACATAACAGACGTTAGCTGAGTTTACAAGAGCTTTTAATTTACCCTGATGTTCTGAGACGACTTGACCGGCGACACCTAGTACATACTGCCCGGAGCATGCCAGAAGAACAAACAAGCAGATCTGTTTTTGGGAAAGAGAAGAGGGTTTCAGATGTCTAGCAGGTATAGAAATCCTGCAAAGCAATGTGTCACATGTTTCTAATAAGTGCTGAACTACTATTTCGATCGAATGCATATGTTCTGGCTGAATAGATTGGTCTGGCAGAACTTGTTGAGGATTCGCTGTGGAATAGCCTTGAGGGTGAATGCAACGTAGATACACAAAAACTCCCTGTTGTGAGTTGTGTTAGAAGAATCAACCACCTGTGCAGAGCAGGCCGTTAGAGTATCAGAAAGAAAGTATTTTTTAAAAGACCCATAAAATCACAAGCACATGATTGGTTGGAAAAGAATGAGTTGTATAAAACTGCACTCCTCATATGTTCAAAGAGTACGCTCTTGAACTAAAACTTGTAACAAGTGTAACATTATTTCTTTAACATGGAGGTTGTCGTGGTTTTTGGGACTTTTTCTTGTTTGCCGCAAGGTGTTGATGACTTCTCTACAGCAATTGTTTTTCACGCCTACTCGAAAATGAGCACTGTAGTTCGATCTTCTTTAGATCTCATTGCATCCCTTGGTGAAAGAAAATCAGCTACTTCAATGCAGGCGCCGTGGACAACAGTAGGATTAGTGGCGCTCGCAGCAGCTTCAGGAGCTTGCAGAGCTCAGTTTGGTCAAATTGCTATTACCGCACCGGGTCGACTACGTGCTGTTGGAAATCAGATAAACGTTTGTTTTACCATGATTTCTGACAGCAATGATCTAGTAAACGCCGCCACTTGGATAGGTGGAAATGAGTGGTTCGAAAGAACTGGAATGACATGGCTTGTGAGCGAGTCTATGAGTATTGCATCTGTTCCTGGCGGTGGTGTGCCTTATGTTTCTATTGAGCCTCATGCCGATGATTGCCACAAAGTTATTGCCTATTGGATGGATCCAGGTGGCTGGATACAGATAACGCCGCCTACACTACAGAGCGGCTGTTCACTGAAGCCCTCAAATGTGAAAACGGCGCTTTCACAGCTGCCAGCAAATGTGTCTGGTGATACAGGTTATGCTGCGTTATGGCAAAACGACCATTCTGATGGCAGCCCCACTACTGTTCACGCTGTCAAAGGCGCGATTACACATGCCTCTAACATTAATGCTATTTACGTTGGTCCTTTCGAGATAGGTATAGGAATTGAGCCTTCAGTATTTGATTCCCACTTTGCGCTTCTTGATGAAGCGCGCCAAGCTGTGACAGTAGGTAAACTTGACGCATATAATCCGTCTGTGATTAAAAAAATAATCGAGTCATTGCCGCGTACTTTTTTTTATATCCATCGCCCTCAGATTTTCAAAACCAGCAAACCTAACGTAGTTTTTCTAATTTACGAAACAGCTCCTACTGTTGAGGAGCCCACTCGCTCAATTGATGGGGCCTTTGTCAATATCATTGACGGGACTGTGGAGTATGCCCTTCAAATTGCAGGTAGTCAAAATGAGGATGGCATGATCTATCACGCACATTCTAGCGACTACTTTGAGTCTGAAGGGTATTTGGTTACGTATCGTGTTGGAGATCGTATGGAAGGGGTCGCTGTCAGTGAGTATGGTGAAAAATCTCTCCCTTTTCTTATTAATCAAACACCAATTCATTTTGAAGGTCGTGCACAAACAGCTCTTTTCTTAAGTGATAATACTAGAGCATGTTCAGCTTGGGAGACATCGAATACAACTGTAGTAAGAAGAGTTTGGCCCATAGTACACCGTCCTCCCAGCGGTAGAACAACTTATCCACCAATGACGTTGAAGATTCCTGAACCAATTGAAATGCCTACTACTACTAGAGCCTTAGCTACAACAGCTGTAAATTCAAGTGCTGCACCAATTAGCACAAGTCCGGGTAATCCTTCTTCTTACTCAAATAGAACTTTCCCAACAGATTTTATGTCTTCCCAGCAATCTACCAGTTTAGCAGGAGTGGCTGCAGCTATTGCGGCTGTTGTTGTGCTTTTTTTCTTGATTGTTGGTGGAGCTGCTGCTGTTGCGTTGGCAAGAAGTAGGAGGGCTGTATTGGGAACTCCGACACAATCAAGGGATCTTGCCTATGTAAGCAGTAAAAACAGCGTAACTCCTGCAAAAAAGTCGACTTCTTTGGCGCCTCCTCATCCAACTGCTGATACTTTACCTCAGGTTATCGGAGATTCAAGATCGACTGGCGGTGCATATGGTGTCGTTCCCAATGGTGGAACATCGTCAGCGGCTCATAGTCTTCATGTGTATGACAGTCATGAAGCGCCAATGGATCCTGAGCACGTTTATGCTGATACAGATGAGCCTTTGGCTTAAGGAATGTTGAATCTACTTAAACAGAGATCCACCACTCAAAACAGGTAAATGTTTCAGTGCAGGCTGTTGGACGCAGTAATGCAATATTTTTTCGATCAAGGAGGCAGAAATGACTACACATACAAAACACACCACAAGCGTAGGGGAGCCATACTCAGGTTATCTTAGTCAAACTGTGTTTTCTTCTGTAGTACAGTTTGCTCAACCTAGGCTGAGCGATTTTGCGGCGCTTTTTACAAATAGCTTTCATGGATCTTAGATGACCCCGCCTGTTTATTTGTATCATCAAGAGTGGGATCGTTATTTTGATCATGATAAAACGGGTGCTCCCTTATGGCAGGCAGCTCATAGTCAAGGAACTGCCCATCTGGAAAATGCTCTTGAGACTTATCCAAAGGAGAGACGGGACCGAATTATAGTGGCGGCTTTCGCACCGTTAGCTTATATTTCTCCTAAATTATGTAGACAGGTGAATCATTATGTTTGTCCCTCGGATGCCATTACATATCTTGACTGTAAGGGAAGGCAAGAATGCGAGGGTACGACCACTTACGTCCCCAGGATACGGCATAGTAAGCAATCTTGCCATGAATTTTCGAACCCAATTTATTTGCCTTATATAGAGAATGAAATACAAAATTATCAAAAAATATTGAAAAGGTATGGCAATTAACTTTTTTCTTTTAAGCATTTGTTTGTTTGCTAGCTGCTCTTTTCCAGAACCATCAAGACAAGAGACGACCGAAGACCGATTTGATGGGGAAAGAAACAAAATCGTACACAGAGCAACAAGAAAATTTATCAAAAGTATGGAAGCTAAGGGGTATCGAGCAGTAGGAATAGGAGAAGGACTGGATCATAGTCACGACAGGGAAAAAGAAAAACAAAATTATTTAGGGGTTACCTTTGATATTGACAACTTACCTGACGTGGATTTTGCAAGAAGAGTAGAAGTAGCAGCACTTCAAGAGTTTCAAAAGTATATTAATGAAGAAGAAGGAATTCAAGATTACGTTGCTGAATATCCCTACCCAATAAAATTTATTCGCGTGGCTTTTATTAG
>JAJACP010000037.1 GCA_022601445.1 Chlamydiales bacterium
AGCCCAACCGTTCTGCTGCCTGCTGCGCTGCTTGAAAAAAGTTGCGTCGTTTTTTCTCGCTCGAAAAGAAAAACTCGCGGAGAGACTCTTGTGCCAGAAGAAGAGCGAGGACGGTTTTAAACTTTGCTTCTACTGTCCTCCGTTCAGCTGGAATGCATCCAGGGGCTTTGCGAAACAGAAAGGATTGAACCTTTAAACTTAAGCGACGCAAAAACGGAAGCTTATGCGTATAACTCCACTTCCTCTGCTGAATCGGCTTACTCGACTCATCAAAAGCAGACTGCTGAGAGAGAGGTTGGAAGAGGGCAATCTCATTGACTCTTTCGTGCTCTTCTTTTAGATAAATAGATATTTGTGATATTTCTTCTAATAATTGAGTCATAAACAAATAGGTAATTATTTTTATAATTATAGTCGTATTTAGTTTAATAACCAATAAAATACATAAGCAATTGATTTTAAGTAGTTTTGGGGTTTGTTCACAATCGTCTTGAGGATAATTTTTTTTTGGTCTAGATTGCGTACTCTAAGAAGGTGTTTATATGAAGCGTATTGTTGTGACTGGGGCGACAGGGCAAATTGCCTATAGTCTGTTATTTCACCTAGCCCGAGGTGATCTTTTTGGTAATGAGGAGCCAATCGCTCTGCATCTTTGTGATGTCCCTGGGACAGAAGCGATGATGGAGGGGCTGGCAATGGAATTAGAGGACTGCGCCTTTCCTTTGCTTGCAGAGGTTAAAACGGGATCTGATTTATCCGAGCAGTTTGAAAATGTCGATTTGGCTTTGCTCGTTGGAGCTAAGCCAAGAGGTCCGGGGATGGAGCGAGCTGATTTGCTTCGAGAAAATGGAAAGATTTTTGTCGCGCAGGGACGGGCATTGAACGACTCTGCCAATAAAAATGTGAAGGTGGTTGTTGTAGGCAATCCCTGCAATACCAACTGTTTGATTGCAATGCGTTGCGCTCCTTCGATCCCGCGGAAGAATTTTCATGCGATGATGCGCTTAGATCAAAATCGAGCAGAGGCTCTTTTAGCTAAAAAAGCTTCTCTATCTGTGGCAGAGGTAAAACGGATGACTATTTGGGGAAATCACTCGGCTACTCAGGTTCCTGATTTTATGGAGGCAACCCTTACTGGAAAAAAGACACCTGAGGTGATTGACGATCTTTCATGGTTGCAAGGAGAGTTTATTGAGACGGTGCAGAAAAGGGGAGCCGCGATTATTGCGGCGCGAGGAAAATCTTCAGCAGCTTCCGCTGCATATGCGGCTTTTGAAACGGTACGTGCTCTTTACACTCCGACTCCTGAAGGAGAGTGGTTTTCGTCTGCTGTTTGCTCGGATGGCAATCCGTACGGAATTGAAAATAATCTCATCTTTGGTTTTCCATGCAGATCCGGGGGTGATGGGGACTACGAGATTGTGGCTGATATTCCGTGGGACTTTTTTATCAAAGAGAAGATTGCTCTGACCCAAAAAGAGTTAATTTCCGAACGCGCTTGCATTGAAAAGGAGTTGCTATGAGTTCAGAAGAGCCTTTAGAAACAGGTTTGCGTGGGATCCCGGTTGGGTATTGTGTCACTTCAACGGTGCACCCGGAAAAGGGGCTCTTTTATGTCGATCGTCCGATCCATGAGATTGCAGATTGGGAACCAGAACAGGCCATCTATCTTCTTTATCATGGGAAGGAGGGCTCTGCTGAAGAGGTGACTGCTTTCAAAAAGGATCTGCAGGTGCGCGCAACCTGTTCTGAGAAAACACTGCACTACATCACCGAGCTTCCCAAAGAGGGGCATCCGATGGCGCTCTACTCCGCGGCTATCCTTATTTTGGGGATGGAAGAGTTGACTGGTGATTATAGAGAAGATTGCTTGAACCTCATTGCTAAGCTCCCGCATTTGACTGCAGCTGTAATTAATTACCATGCCGGGTGGGGAAAAACGCCTCCCTCTCGTCCCGAGCTTGGCTATATGGAAAATTTTTCTCACATGTTGCAGGTTCCCAACAAGAGTGAGGAGCTGACTCATGTTTTCAAGCTTTTTAATGTTTTACACTACGATCACGGCGGCGGCAATCTCTCTGCATTTGTGGGAAAAGCGGTGGCTTCGGGACTGGCCGATCTGTATGGATCGATCGCAGCTTCGATGAACGCACTAGCAGGGCCTCGCCACGGTAGAGCTAACCAAGAGTGTCTCCACTTTGTTGAGCAGATGCTGAGCGAAGTGGGAGAGCAAGCGACAGAAGCTCAAGTTGAGGCGGCAATACGTGGAAAATTGGAGCGTAAAGAGCTTGTTTACGGATTTGGTCACGCTGTGCTTCGTGTGGAAGATCCACGCGCGACTGTTCAGTACGCACTAGCCGATCAACACTACTCCAACCATCCCTTGGTCCGCATGGCCTTTTTGATTCGCAAAGCGGGCACAAAAGTGCTAAAAGAAAATCCTAAAGTTGCCTGCCCCTATCCGAACGTGGATGCCATTTCGGGCTCTCTTCTGACCGCTGCGGGCTTTCCTTATCCTGAATACTACACCGTTTTATTTGGTCTTTCCCGTTCTGTGGGCGTTGCCATTCAGATTGTCTATGAGAGGTGCGAGGCGCGAGAGGGAAAAGGAACGCCGATTGTGCGCCCTAAATACCTATTCAAAAACCGGTAACAAAATGACCCTTCACGATATTGCTCAACTGTTCAATCGCTCTTTAGCACACGCATTTAGATGGAAGAAGTTTGTGGGCTTTGCTCTTCTTCTTATTGTAGCTGGTCTGCTCTATCTGCTTTTTGAGTCAGTGGCGGGGTTTGCTCCTTACTGGTTGGGTTTACCCTTAAAATTTGTCCCTCTTTTTGTGGGGATTGGGTTTATTTTGGCAGCAGGAACCCTTTTGGTGCGCCTTTATATTAAAGAGCTGGAGGATGAGGCGTTTACGTTCATGCACGTTGTGTGGGAATCTTTGAGCTTGGTGGTAAAAGCCGCCTGTTTGTCGTTTCCACTTCTACTTGCGTTTGGTTTGTTTTGGGTTGTACTTGCGGTTTTGATGTTGCTCAGAGCCATCCCTTACTTTGGAAATGCATTGGGAGTGGTTTTGGCCTTTTTAGCTTTTGCGCTGAATTTTGGAACCGTGTTGCTTTTTATCGCGGCCTTTTTGGCTTTTTTCTTTGTGGTTCCTTCTTTAGCTCTAACAGAAAAGTTAGAGTTTCCATCCATTTTGAAGCCTTTAAAAGAGAATCTATTTTTAAGTCTTTTACTTCTAGCGGTCGCGTGTGTACCGGTTTGGGTTGTATGGAAAATTGTGGGGCTTGCAGCAGTATTGACATTGCAGGTTTTTGCCTTTGGAGATAGTGCGATTGAGGTGCTTTTACAGTCGTTTTTTATGCTCTTGCCGATTACGGCG
>JAJACP010000004.1 GCA_022601445.1 Chlamydiales bacterium
GATCGAAATTCAAATAAAATCGTATGATCAGTTTTTGCAAGCCGACAAGTTTGCCGAAGAGAGAGAAAACTTAGGGTTGCAGGAAGTATTTAATGAAATTTTCCCCATTAAGTCCTACGACGAAAAAACGGTTTTAGAATACCTCTCTTACAATCTAGGTGTTCCTAAATATTCTCCTGAAGAGTGTATTCGCCGAGGCATTACCTATAACGTCACTCTAAAAGTTCGTTTTCGTCTTACGGACGAAACCGGTATCAAGGAGGAAGAGGTCTACATGGGAACCATTCCTGTGATGACTGAAAAGGGAACTTTTATCATCAATGGTGCTGAACGGGTCATTGTCTCCCAGCTTCACCGTTCTCCTGGGATTAACTATGAGCAAGAACGTCATTCTAAAGGAATGATGTTAAGTGCATTTCGCATTATCCCTTATCGAGGAAGTTGGCTAGAGGCTTCTTTTGATATCAACGATTTGGTTCATGTCTATGTTGATAGAAAAAAACGACGCCGCAAGATTTTGGCGACAACCTTTATCCGTGCCCTAGGATTTTCCAGTGATGCCGATATTCTTGAAGAGTTTTTCACTGTAACGGAAGCTAAGCTTAAGAGTGAAAGTGATTTTGCTCAGTTAGTTGGAAAGGTTCTTGCAGACGATGTTGCGGATGTTGACAGTGGTCTTGTCTACGGAAAGGCGGGGGAAAAACTCAGCACAGCGATGCTAAAGCGTATTTTAGATGCGGGTATTCATCAGGTGAAACTTGCAACTGATGCTGATGAGAATCATCCCATCATCAAAATGCTAGCCAAAGATCCTACCGATTCTTACGAAGCCGCCTTAAAAGATTTCTATCGCAAAATTCGACCCGGTGAGCCTGCCACACTTTCTAATGCACGCTCGGTTATTATGCGTCTATTTTTCGATCCCAAACGCTATAATCTGGGGCGTGTTGGGCGCTATAAGTTGAACCGTAAGCTCGGAGTTGAGATTACAGACGAGTCACTTGCTACTGTGACGCTGACTAAAGAAGATGTAATCGGCGCGCTTAAGTACTTAATCCGACTTAAGCAAGGTGATGAAAACGCACAAGTTGATGATATTGATCATTTGGCAAATCGACGTGTTCGCTCTGTCGGTGAATTGATTCAGAACCAGTGCCGAGTGGGGCTTGCGCGGATGGAGAAAATCATTAAAGAGCGTATGAACCTCTTTGATTTCTCCTCAGATACGCTCACTCCTGGAAAAATTGTTTCGGCAAAGGGACTTGCAGGCGTTCTCAAAGACTTTTTTGGTCGCTCGCAGCTCTCTCAGTTTATGGATCAGACTAATCCTGTTGCCGAATTGACGCATAAGCGCCGCCTTTCTGCTCTCGGACCGGGAGGTTTGAACAGAGAACGCGCAGGCTTTGAGGTGCGTGACGTACACTCCAGCCACTACGGACGTATCTGCCCCATCGAGACACCAGAAGGACCCAACATTGGCTTGATCACGTCTCTCTCTTCTTTTGCTAAAATCAACGAATTTGGTTTTGTTGAAACTCCCTACCGAATCGTGCGCGAAGGTGTGGTTACAGATGAAATCGAGTACATGACAGCAGATGTAGAAGAGCAGTGTGTCATTGCGCAGGCCTCTGCTGAGCTTGACGATTTCAATATGTTTGTTAAGCCCATTTGTTGGGCTCGGTTTCGCGGTGAGTCTTTAGAGATTGAGACCGGTAAGGTGACGCATATGGATGTCTCTCCTAAGCAGCTTGTTTCGATTGTAACGGGGTTGATTCCCTTTTTGGAGCACGACGATGCTAACCGTGCCTTGATGGGTTCAAATATGCAACGGCAAGCCGTTCCCCTTCTCAAGACAGAAGCTCCTGTTGTGGGCACAGGTCTTGAAGCGCGTGCGGCCCGTGACTCAGGAGCGGTTTTAACAGCAGAAGAAGATGGAACTGTTGAGTATGTGGATGGTTTACAAATCATCATTGCAGCTAAGAAAAACCCACTTGAAAAAAGAGTGTATGAGCTGAAGAAATTCATGCGGTCAAACGCAGGAACTTCAATCAATCAACAGCCGCTTTGTGAAGTGGGAGATGTAGTCATTGCGGGTGATGTGATTGCTGATGGTCCCGCCACGGATAAAGGCGAGGTGGCTCTTGGTAAGAACGTTCTTGTCGCCTTTATGCCCTGGTTTGGCTACAACTTTGAGGATGCGATCATCATCTCAGAGAAGCTTCTCCGTGAAGATGCCTATACATCTGTTTATATCGAAGAGTTTGAGCTAACGGCACGTGATACGAAGCTTGGAAAAGAGGAGATCACACGTGATATTCCTAACATCTCAGAAGAGGCTCTTGCCAATCTGGGTGAAGATGGGATCATTCGCATTGGGGCTGAGGTGCAGCCTGGTGACATTCTTGTTGGTAAAATTACACCTAAATCCGAGACGGAGCTTGCTCCTGAAGAGCGCCTTTTGCGTGCCATTTTTGGTGAAAAAGCTGCCGATGTAAAAGATGCCTCTCTGACGGTGCCTCCAGGTACTGAAGGAGTGGTCATGGATGTGAAGGTTTTCAGTAGGCGTGATCGACTCTCTAAAACTGATGACGAGCTCGTGGAAGAGGCTTCTCATCTCAAAGATCTTCAAAAAGAGTACAAGCAGACCGTTCTCCATCTAAAAATGGAGCAGCATGAAAAGCTGGGAGCGTTGCTTCTCAATGAACTCTCTCCTGCGCCTATCATTCACAGGCGGACAGCAGAAGAGCTCGTTCCTAAAGGCACTCAAATTACCCAAGATATGATTGAGGTTTTGGAAAACGAGGCTCCTATCGATCTGATTATGCCAGCAAATGAGATGTATGATCTGTTGCGTGTGATTCTACGGGAGTATGAAACTGAGCTCCAGAAGCTAGAGATGAAGTATAAAACAGAGCTTGAGCAACTGCGCAAAGGGGATACAGACTTAGATCCAGGCGTCATTCGCCAAGTGAAGGTCTATGTCGCCTCTAAGCGTAAACTCCAGGTTGGGGATAAGATGGCGGGGCGGCACGGAAACAAGGGTGTTGTTTCTAAGATTGTTCCAGAAGGAGACATGCCTTTTCTCCCCACAGGAGACACGGTTGAGATTATTCTAAACCCGCTTGGGGTTCCTTCTCGAATGAACATCGGGCAGGTGCTTGAGACCCACTTAGGTTTTGCGGCTAAAAAAGCGGGAATTTATGTGAAGAGTCCTGTTTTTGAAGGATTTCCTGAAGCACGGATTTGGGAAATGATGAAGGAGCAAGGCCTTCCTGTGGATGGAAAGTCTTATCTCTATGATGGAAAAACAGGTGAACGTTTTGATAATCGTGCGGTGATTGGTTATATCTATATGCTCAAGTTGAGTCATTTGGTTGCCGACAAAATCCACGCGCGTTCGATCGGCCCATACTCCCTTGTTACCCAGCAACCGCTTGGTGGTAAAGCGCAGATGGGGGGACAACGTTTTGGAGAGATGGAAGTGTGGGCACTAGAAGCGTATGGAGCTGCACACGTTCTGCAAGAAATTCTGACTGTTAAGTCAGATGACGTCTCTGGACGCACGCGCATCTATGAATCAATTGTAAAAGGGGAGAATCTGCTCCATGCAGGCACTCCAGAGTCTTTCAACGTCTTGATCAAAGAAATGCAGGGACTGGGATTAGACGTCCGTCCTTTAACTGTGGAAGAAGAATAAACTTGGGAACACGTACCCCTAAATGGAGAGTTTGAATGTTTGATGAACCTCGAGAAGATCAGTTTGATAAACTGAAAATTGGCATTGCATCAGATGCTGTTATTCGAGATAAATGGTCTCGTGGTGAGATCAAAAAACCTGAAACGATCAACTACCGTACGTTTAAGCCTGAAAAGGGCGGTCTTTTTTGTGAAAAGATATTTGGTCCCACAAAAGACTGGGAGTGCGCATGTGGTAAGTATAAAAAAATCAAGCACAAAGGAATCGTCTGTGACCGTTGTGGTGTTGAGGTTACTCTCTCTAAGGTGAGACGCGAGAGAATGGCTCACATTGAACTCGCCGTTCCCGTAGTCCACATTTGGTTCTTCAAAACAATGCCCTCACGCATTGGGAATGTGTTGGGAATGTCAGCAACGGATTTAGAGCGGATCATTTACTACGAAGAGTATGTTGTCATTGACGCGGGTCAAACAGATCTGACACGCAAACAGCTGCTGAATGATGCTGAGTACCGCGATGCCATTGAAAAGTGGGGACGCGATGCCTTTAATGCCAAAATGGGTGGAGAGGCTGTTGCTGATCTTCTCCGTACTGAAGATCTTGATGCTTTATTGGTTGAGTTGAAAGAGAAATTACGCCGGACTAAGTCACAACAAGCGCGTATGAAGCTTTCTAAGCGCTTAAAGATTGTAGAAGGATTTGTCACCTCAGTCAATAAGCCTGAGTGGATGGTCATGAAGTCTGTCCCGGTGATTCCACCTGATTTGCGTCCTTTGGTGCCGCTTGATGGAGGACGTTTTGCGACCTCGGATTTGAACGATCTTTATCGACGTGTCATCAACAGAAACAACCGTTTAAAAGCCATCTTACGTTTAAAGACACCCGATGTGATTGTCCGTAACGAAAAACGGATGCTCCAAGAGGCAGTCGATGCACTCTTTGATAATGGCCGGCACGGACATCCAGTCATGGGAGCGGGCAACAGGCCTCTGAAATCACTTTCCGAAATGCTAAAGGGGAAGGGGGGGCGTTTCCGTCAGAACCTTCTAGGTAAGCGGGTTGATTACTCTGGCCGCTCTGTGATTATTGTTGGTCCTGAGTTGAAATTTAACCAGTGTGGTTTGCCTAAAGATATGGCCCTTGAGCTATTTGAACCTTTTATTGTGAAACGGTTGAAGGACCTTGGATATGTCTATACCATTCGCTCTGCTAAGAAAATGATTCAGCGCGGCGCTCCCGAAGTGTGGGATGTCCTAGAAGAGATCATCAAAGGGCATCCGGTTATGCTTAACCGAGCGCCTACACTGCACCGTTTGGGAATTCAGGCCTTTGAGCCCATTTTGATTGAAGGAAAAGCGATTCGGATCCACCCACTAGTCTGTGCGGCCTTTAACGCTGACTTTGATGGTGACCAAATGGCGGTTCACGTTCCTCTATCTGTAGAAGCTCAGCTTGAAACAAAGATCTTGATGATGGCTCCCGACAACATTTTCCTCCCTTCATCGGGAAAACCTGTTGCGATTCCTTCCAAAGATATGACATTGGGACTTTACTACTTAATGGCAGATCCCATCTATTTGCCTGAAAAGATCAAAGTCTTTAGCGATCAGGATGAGGTGTTACTTGCACTGTCGGCTGCGGACAATGCCATTCAGTTTGATGAATTGGGGCATGTGGCTAACAGGCTCGATTCTACAGGACGTGGTGTTCATATTCACGAGAGAATCAAAGTCCGCATCAGCGGTTCTATCATTGAAACCACCCCAGGCCGAGTTGTCTTTAATACAATTGTTCCTAAAGAGCTTGGTTTCCAAAACTATAGTATGCCCAGCAAGCGCATGAGTGAGCTGATCTTAGAGTGCTACAAAAAAGTGGGACTAGAGGCGACTGTCAAATTTTTAGATGACCTCAAGGATCTCGGGTTTTCGCAGGCAACCAAAGCGGCCATTTCTATGGGAATCACGGATGTACGGATTCCAGAGACCAAAGCAGACATTATTAATGAGGCTCATGAAAAAGTTGAGCTAGTGCGCAAGCAGTATGAAGATGGAATCATTACCGATGGTGAGCGTGAATCTAAAACGATTAGTGTGTGGACAGAGGTTTCTGATACTCTATCGGACGCGCTTTTCAATGAGATCACTAAAGTCGAAGATGCGCGCCATAATCCTCTTTTCTTAATGATTGACTCGGGTGCCCGCGGAAACAAATCACAGCTCAAGCAGCTTGGTGCTCTGCGGGGTCTGATGGCGAAACCGACAGGTGAAATTATTGAGTCTCCCATTACCTCTAACTTTAGAGAGGGGCTGACTGTGATTGAGTATTCTATTTCCTCTCACGGAGCGCGAAAAGGTTTGGCTGATACGGCGTTAAAAACTGCCGACTCTGGTTATCTAACCCGCCGTCTTGTAGATGTGGCTCAGGATGTGATTATCACGGATTTTGATTGCGGTACACTCAATGCGATTGAGGTGAGTGCTGTTAAACAAGGGCAAGAGGAGCTACTTCCTCTCAGAGATCGTATCTATGGGCGCACGGTCGCTGATGATGTCTACCAGCCAGGTGATAAAAACACGTTGCTTGCAAAAGCAGGTGATATTCTTACGACACATCAAGCTGATATGATTGATGACGCAGGTATTGAGAGTATTCGTATCCGCTCTGCGCTTACCTGTGAAGGGCGTCGAGGAATCTGTGCTAAGTGTTACGGCTTGAACCTTGCCAATGGACGTCCTGTTGGAATGGGAGAGGCTGTTGGTATTATTGCAGCTCAGTCGATTGGTGAGCCTGGAACACAGTTAACAATGAGAACCTTCCACTTGGGAGGGATTGCTGCAGCCAGCTTCAGTCCTGAAATTATTGTGGAAGGGGATGGGGTTGCTGTTTATATGGATCTGCGTACCGTGCAAGACCAAGAAGGCAATTGGCTTGTCTTGAATAAAAACGGTGCTTTGCATGTCGTGCGCGATGAAGGACGCTCTCTTGAAGAGTATAAAAAACTTCTTGGTACCAAGTCGATTGAATCCCTTCAAACCTTCCCTCTTGAGTTGGGTGCGAAGATTCTTGTTGAAGATGGCACTTCGGTTAAAGTGGGACAGAAAATCGCTGAGGTAGAGCTACACAACATTCCAATTATTTGTGACCGTCCAGGTTATGTCAAATATGAAGATCTTGTAGAAGGGATTTCGACAGAAAAAGAAGTGAACAAGCAATCAGGTTTAATTGAGCTGATTGTAAAGCAGCACCGTGGCGAGCTTCACCCTCAAATTGCCATTTACTCGGATCCCGAATTTAAAGAGCTTGTCGGAACCTACGCCATCCCAGCAGGAGCTGTTCTTTCTGTGGATGAAAAAGAACAGGTTCAGGCGGGAATGCTCTTAGCACGTCTGCCTCGCGGCGCCATTAAGACAAAGGATATTACGGGAGGTCTACCGCGAGTTGCTGAGTTGGTTGAGGCACGTAAGCCAAAAGACGCAGCTGAGATTGCTAAAATCGATGGAGTCGTCGACTTCCGCGGTGTTCAAAAGAACAAGCGGATTGTTGTTGTGCTTGATGAGACAACAGGTATGGAAGAAGAGCACTTGATTCCTCTTACCAAGCACCTGATTATTCAACGAGGAGACCACGTTCTCAAAGGGCAGCAGTTAACTGATGGTTTGGTTGTCCCGCATGAGATTTTAGAGATTTGTGGTGTGCGTGAGCTTCAGAAGTATCTTGTTAATGAGGTACAAGAGGTCTACCGCTTGCAAGGGGTAGATATCAATGACAAGCACATTGAAATCATTGTGCGTCAGATGCTGCAGAAAGTGCGTGTGATTGATCCAGGCGATACGACTCTGCTCTTTGGTGAAGAGGTGCATAAAAAGGCCTTTTATGAAGAAAATAGCCGTACACTTGAGGAGGGAGGAAAACCTGCTCAAGCCTCGCCTGTTCTTCTTGGGATTACCAAAGCTTCCCTTGGAACCGTTTCATTCATTTCGGCGGCCTCTTTCCAAGACACCACACGTGTTTTAACTGATGCCGCTTGTGCGGGTAAGACGGACTTCCTCATGGGCTTCAAAGAGAACGTCATTATGGGGCACATGATTCCTGGCGGTACTGGATTTGAGACGCATCATCGTGTTAAACAGTATCTGGATAGGGAAGAAGAAGAAGAACTTATCTTTGATTTCTAAGAAAAAGCGCCCGGAGAGATCCGGGCGCTTTTTTTTTATCCTTTTGCAACCGCTGAGACGCGGTCGAGTATATGCTTTTCAAGCTTGATAGTGTCAGAAGCAAAGCGGCGGATTCCATCACCCAGCTTTTCTGTAGCCATCGCATTTTCATTCAAGTGATAGCGGAAGCTTGATTCATCTAGCTCAAGCTTCTCAGCAGACGTGTTTGAAGCATCCGGTTTCAATTTTCTTTCGATCTTTCCTTGATCATTCTGTAGTGTTTCCAAATACTTGGGAGCGATGGTGAGTAGGTCACATCCAGCGAGTTGTAAAATTTCATCCACATTGCGGAAAGAAGCGCCCATCACCTGTGTATGGTAGCCAAATTTCTTGTAGTAGTTATAGATCTCAGTGACCGATAAAACGCCTGGATCTTTTTCAGGAGGAAAACTCTCTACCCCCTGGCTGGCTTTATACCAATCGAGAATCCTTCCCACAAAAGGAGAGATCAACGTCGCACCCACATCAGCGGCGCCAATAGCCTGTGCTAAGCTGAACATCAGCGTCATATTGCAGTGAATACCCTCTTTTTCCAGAACTTTGGCTGCTTGGATTCCTTCCCACGTGGAGGCAAGCTTAATGAGAACACGCGATCGATCAATGCCCGCGTTTTCATACAAACCGATCAATGAAGTTGCTTTATGGATACTGCCTTGTGTGTCAAAAGAAAGCCTTGCATCCACTTCGGTAGAGACACGCCCTGGAACGATTTTTAAAATCTCCACCCCAAAATTGACGAACAGTTTATCCATGATGTGATGTAACATTTGCGTCTCATTTGAGGTTTTGCTCATACCCCACCGGATCGCATCGTCGATCAGATATTGATACTGTTCATCTGAGGCTGCTTGGAAAATCAGAGAGGGATTGGTTGTGGCATCAGTCGGCTCATATTTTTTAATGCTATTAATGTCGCCTGTATCACAAACCACTGTTGTTATTTTCTTTAGTTGATCTAATTTGCTCTCCATAAACCTATTCCTTGCATTTTCTTGTGTATTTCGCGTATACCACAGAGATTCTATTAAAGTAAAACTCTGAGGGTAAGATGAGTTTAGTCCCACGGTGGTTTTCGCGGTTTCCCGCGCCGAATCCAAATGCTGGCGTCCTGCTTAACAACTTAGGGAAGTTGCTTGAGAATTTAGTCCGCATTTCACGCCAGCAATCGCACCCATCTGGACAGGATGTATTATTTGATCGTAAAGAGCTGCCCGACGCAACTCTGAAAGCTGATAGCAAAAGCGTCGTGGAGTCCGACGCTGCTTGCAAAAAAGATTAACGTCCGACCACTCCACTGGTTAAACACTCAATCCACTGTTTCTGCTCGCTATGCTCAAATGAGCCTTTTTTGAGACAGGCAACACGGTGGAGCCCTTTCTTTGTCATCACCATACGCACAATTTCGTGCTCCCCTGCCGGAAAAGTCCGTTCATAGGTGACGTCATTAGGGAGTCGTTTTAAGACATGAATCGATGCAAGCGGACTAAGCGCTTGCTCTTGGTTCATTGCTTCTTCAGCCGTTTTGCCTTGAATGAGCTGACGATCTTTAAACTGAATAGTAATGAGTTTAGACCAGTCGCTTTCCGTCTCAGATTCCAGTACAAAGCGTGTCAGGCTTGCACCCTGTTCAGAAGCTGTCTGCTTGCCCACTTTCCAGCTTCCAGTCTCTTCTATGGGGATAAAGACAGTCTCATCAAACTTATATTTGGCTTGTAGGGTAAGGGGAAAAGCCAAAACTGCGAGGAGGAGTATTTTTTTCATGGTTGAGCTCCTTTGTTTACAAGCCATTATAATATAGTTTATTTATGTCTGCAACTCAATAATTTACTATAACTTACTTGAGAAGCCGGGCTCAAAATTAGGTTTTTAGGTGAATATCTATGGACTGACTACGGTGTTGCAGTAAGTAGAAGAATTTGCTAAGCTCCTCGTTTTTCTTGTGAGGCTTATTATGCAACGTGGTCATAAACTGCAAATTCACTGCCAGGCGTGCGAAGCGCCCATTCTGTTTTCAGCGCTGGATAGAGAGGAGTTTGACTGTGTTGTTCCTTGCCCTTCATGCGGTCAAAAATATGCATTTGATGATGAAAACTTACTTCGTCACCTCAGGCAGTTCGAAGCACTTTGTAAACAGATCCATGCCTCTGAAGAGATTTTGGGAGGCACCTCCATTGCCATTGATGTTGGCTCACACCATGTCAAAGTCCCTTTTAACATTCTTCTCACCAGACTCAGTTCCGTTATTGATCTCGATATCGGAGGAAAAAAATTCTCAGTTGCCTTTAGAGTGGAGCCATTGGAAGATGTCCCGGAAAGCCTGCTTACTAAAGAGAGCGCCTTGGAAACTTCCTGAGCACCTTAGAGAAGTTACTCGGCTCTACTTTTGACATATATCCATCTAAAACCACTGTAACGGGAATCTCTCTTTCCAAAGCTGCCATTAGTCTTTTTGTGGCCTCATCAGGCAGCCTCAAGCGCTGGCCTCCTTCCATTCTTTCGGCTTGAAAACAGAAAGATTCCTCTTCGATTTGTAGGGCAACCCCGGCTTTTTGAGAATGGCCCTTTAAGGAAGGAATCGCTCGGCATGTGACATTTAAATAGCCCAACGTTCCAAAGCTGCCCGTTAAGAGTTCAACTCCCACGCCAACAAGCGGATTTGTAGGAAGGTGCTGGAGCTGTCCAGATTGAAAGGCTTCGGTGGACGAAGAGACTCTACGACAAGTCCATTCTTTGGGCGCTGAGCAGCCTGCGCAGACTAGCAAGATACAAACAAGTTTCATGGAGAGTTGTGCTGGAAAGGGGAGCCATTGTTGGAGCCAATAATGATTGCTCCGGCTGCTGCCAGAACGACGACACCAATTCCCACATACCAGATGTTTAGGCCGCACTGTGTACAGGCTGTTGTGGCTGGAGGATCGCAGGGATTGGGCTTTGGGCAGGTTCCTTGATCAGGACAGCCACCGCTTCCACATTTGCAGGGATAACAATTACAATCAGGGCAATAGCCGTGATTGTAATTTTGGTAATCTAGAAAAGTATTACTTGCTGCTGCAAGCGTTCCGCTCAGTGCGATCAAGCAGATGCACAGCAGGCGTCCAATAGATAAAGCCATACTTATAGAGCATGTCCATGAGACGAAGAGTTACCATTGCTAGAAGCGATTACAATAGCAGCAATGGCAGCCACAGTTAGAACACCAATGCCAAGTGGCACATAGCGCATTGCCGCGTTTGTTCCTGCAACTGGGGCAGATGGATCGTAGGGGTTGTAAGGCTCTTCACGCACTATCGCGTAGCTGCTTTCTGGAGTTTCTGTTTCAGACGCACTCATACTCACACCAAGAGCAAGTGCGCACACGGTTAGTAGAGAGACGAACTTCTTCATTTGTATTTCTCCTTTTGGGAATTTCCTTATGGATATCAAAAAAATCACTATTTAGGCAACGAAATTATGTGAGTGTTAATTATGTGCATGAGTTGAACTGCTACCGCTTCCTGAAACAATGATAATAGCTGCCGCTCCAGCAACGGCTGCAACGACAACTCCAATTGCGCAAATCGATACACCGCATTCGGTTCCGCAAACAGGAGCACACGGATCGCAGGGCCCTCCAGCTGTCGCACAAGACGCTGGTGCTGGTTCACCGCATGCGCACGGGGCGCAATCGCAATCAGGGCAGTAGCCATGGTTATAGTTTTGGTAGTCTAAGAAGGGGTTGTCTGCAGCCGACAGAGTAGTTCCTGATAGTAGCAGAAACAGCATCAGTAGAAAGCGTATTTTTTTCATTGCAGTGACTCCTATGTCAAACTAGAAGTTGGAAACGTAGCAAACTATCTTTTTTATGCGCAACACTTATGAACCTATCCCAAAAGTATTCGTGGATATCCCATATCATCTTGTCGCGATCCTCGTAAGTCCGCTCGCCGGCTATCTATTTCCACCATTACTTATCCTCGCGGTCCCGTTCCCAATTTAAGGGTTGTGTGAGTGGACTGTGCTCGATCCTGGACTGGAAACAATAATGGCCGCGACTCCAACAACAGCAGCGACAGCTAGAGCAATTGAGCAGGCAGATAAACCGCAACTTGTACCGCAAATCGGAGCACGGGGATCGCATGACTGTTGATTGCAAGGCGCGCAGGGCTGTGCATATCCATAAGATCCATAAGGATCGCAAGACTGACAATACGGTGCATAGGGATCTTCATTGTACATGTAGGGGTTACATCCATAGGGTGGACAACAATCGTATTCATACTCAAAGTAATAAGGTGCTTCTTCGGAAACCAGTGGTGTTGCAGACGCTAGCAAGCTTGTGACAACTAGTGCAATCAATTTTCTCATAAATCCCCCTCCGACTTATGCTAAATAAAAAACTACCTATAGCAATTAGCAGGTAATCAATGCAATTCGAAAGATTGGATGGATTTGAGTAGTTGAGGGGAGAGAGAAGCAAACTCTTGCTGAAGGCAAGTTGCTGTAATCACATAAGCTGTATGATCACGTACAACAACAGCCTGAAGAAAGCGGACATTGCCCCACTGAGTTGAGCGGTCAATCTGTAACAAGTCAGCCTGTCCTGCCTGCGTTTTTACTTTTCCAAGAGGACGGCAGCGTGTATCGCCTTCTCCCTCATGATACGATTTGGCAAGGGCTAGATATTCATCCGAGAGCATCGTTGTCTCTTCACATGCAATGTTGATCGAGGGACTAAATTGACTTTTACCTGTCCCCACATAAAGTCTACACACTTTCTGTGGAAGCTGATCCGGGTCATTGATGCATTCCCAACCTTTCGGTGCTGTGATCTCTAAATTCGTTGCACCTAGTGCAAAACTCAAACTGATTAGGATGAAACTAGACAAAAGACGCATCACCGAACCTCCCAAAGTTGTAATTCCTACTATGCACACAATCTGTTGAGGAAAACCACTATTTCTTAATTTCTCAACCTGCTATGGTACGCACTTGGTTGATGTAACTCATTAGGGGCCCAGAATAATGGAGAGCTTAGAAACAGGCAAAGATAAAATTAAAAAAATCTGCGATATTCTTAAAAACGAAACGTTGCAGCCTGCAAAAGAAGAGGCGCAGCAGATCATAGAAGCAGCAGGAGAAGAAGCCCATCAGATTATCCGGGATGCGGAGGCAAAAGCCGAAGAGCTCTTTAGTGCGGCAAAAGCTAAAGTGGCAAAAGAGAGAGAGCTTTTTGAGGGGTCGATGAAACAAGCGTGTCGGCAAGGAGTAGAAGCTCTCAAGCAAGAGATTGAAAATAAGCTTTTTAACGATGAGCTTGTCGAGTGGCTTGAGAAAAATGCGGCTGACCCTCAAACGAGTTCAAAACTCATCTCAGCCCTGACACAAGCAATCGAAAAAGAGGGCATTAGCGCAGATTTTTCCGCTCTTATTCCCAAACAAGTTCCTGCAGAGCAAGTGAACGCATTGCTGGCCAAAGAGATTGTGGAACGTCTCCGTGCACAAACGGTTGAAGTAGGCGATTTTGGTGGTGGTGTGCAGCTTAAATTACACGATCGAAAACTGACTCTCGATTTGAGTGACCGGGCCCTTAAAGAGTTGTTGGGACAGTATATTCGTAAGGATTTCAGAGAGCTATTGTTTCAATCATAAATGAGCGCATGACAGAGTACTATTTTTTAGCCAGCCTTTTACCCCCTTTGGAAATCGGTCACGTCCCTGGACTGGGATTTACTGAGTTAAAGGAGCTCTTACGTACGAATTTAACGAGTAGCGATCAAGAGCGAGTGACGCATTTTTTACGTTGGATTGACTTGGAGAATCTCCGCTCTTTTTGGGCAAAACAGCCCTTTGACCCACGTGGAAATGTGCGCGAAAATGAGATGGAGCAGGCTTTGATTGATATGCAATGGCCTGTGGGAGAAGAATTTGCTCCTTATTTGCAAGATTATCTAGAAAAGTATCACTCCACAGAGGAGCGACTGCAGCACTTCTCGCTTTTGATGAGTCAGTTTTTTGCTCAGTTTATGGAGAGAGAAGAGGGGTTTTTAAAAGACTTTTTTACTTTTCAACGCGAGATGCGCTTGGTGATTGTGGGATTTCGCGCCAAAAAGCTCGCAAAAGACGTGGCTCTTGAGCTGCAATACGAGGATCCTACAGATCCTATCGTCGCTCAAGTGCTCGCCCAGAAGGATGCAAAAGTTTATGAGCCGCCATTTGAGTACAAAGAGTTAAGACCTATATTTGAAGAGTATGGAGAGACTCCTTTAGATTTGCACCGAGCGCTCTACGAATATCAGTTTGATCATATCGTTGAGCTTTGGGGAGGGGATTTGTTCACTCTTGATCGGATTTTAAACTACATGGCGCGTCTGATCTTATGTGAACGGTGGCTTGAGTTAGATGTACAAAAAGGGATACAGGTAATTGATATCATTGAGAAGGGAATACAATGACAAGTAGTGTAGAGAGTTCCACAGTTGCAACCGGACGGGTCATCCGTGCTTTTGGTAACCTTTTACAGGTTGAATTTGATGGCAATATTCGGCAAGGAGAGGTGGGTTTTGTCGAAGTAGATGGGACCGGGCTGAAAGCTGAGGTGATCGAGGTTGTGGGCAAAGAGGTGAAGCTTCAAGTTTTTGAAGATACACGCGGCATCAAGCTAGATACGCCTGTGACTTTTACAGGAGACCTTTTAGAGGCAGAGCTCGGGCCAGGTCTTTTAAAAACAGTGTTTGATGGTCTTCAAAATCGGCTTGAAGTTGTGGCTGAAAAATCAGGCTACTACCTGCCTCGCGGTGTTTATGTTCCTCCCATTGATCGGAAAGCAGAATGGGATTATCTCCCCGTTGCAAAAATTGGAGATACGCTTGAAAGAGGAGATACGCTAGGAACAACGATGGAGGGGCGTTTTGAGCATCACATCATGGTTCCCTTTTCGTTTTACGGAAAAGTGACACTCACGTGGATCATTTCACCTGGAAAGTACACTGTCGACACGGTGGTCGCACGAGGGAAAGATGAAAGAGGGAACGAGCAGACCTTTACAATGGTGCAAAAGTGGCCGATCAAGATGGGGCTTTTTCAGGGAGAGAAGGTCAAGCCAACGCGCATGATGGATACAGGTTTGCGGATTTTAGATACCCAGGTTCCCATTATGAAAGGAGGAACATTTTGTACTCCAGGCCCCTTCGGTGCGGGAAAAACAGTTCTGCAGCACCACCTCTCGAAATATGCCGCTGTTGATCTTGTTGTTCTTTGTGCTTGTGGTGAGCGCGCTGGAGAGGTTGTAGAGATTTTACGTGAATTTCCCGAGTTGACCGACCCCCACACAAACGAACCGTTGATTACCCGTACGAGCATCATTTGTAACACCTCTTCGATGCCGGTTGCGGCGCGCGAATCGTCCATTTACATGGGCATTACAATTGCCGAGTATTATCGACAGATGGGTCTCGACGTGCTTTTATTGGCCGACTCTACTTCCCGCTGGGCCCAGGCGCTTCGAGAGATGTCTGGACGCCTTGAAGAGATTCCTGGTGAAGAGGCTTTCCCGGCCTATCTAGCCTCTCGCATTGCCTCGCTCTATGAAAGGGGGGGGGTAGTGGCCTTGAAAAATGAAAAACAGGGATCGATCACCATTTGTGGAGCCGTCTCTCCTGCAGGGGGGAGCTTTGAGGAGCCTGTTACGCAGGCAACACTAGCTGTTGTGGGTGCCTTTTGTGGACTTTCAAGAGCGCGCTCCGATGCCCGTCGCTATCCCTCGATCGATACGCTTATTTCATGGTCTAAGTATGTCAAAGATGTGTCTAAGCAGCTTGAGGACGAGGTGCCCGGTTGGGGTGAGATGGTAGAGAGATCGGGACGTATCCTTGTTGAGGGAGACGAGATTGGCAAGCGGATGGAAGTGGTTGGAGAGGAGGGGACTTCATTAGAGGATATGGTGCTTCACCTTAAAGCAGAGCTGTATGACTTTTGTTATCTTCAGCAAAATGCTTTTGATAAGGTTGATGCATATTGCCCACTTGAAAGGCAGATTCCCCTTTTCAAATTGATCAGCCATATCTTTGAGACGCGCTTTGATTTTAATAGTCGCGATCGAGCGCGAGAATTTTTCCTCCAACTACAGAGTAAGATTAAAACAATGAACTCGATTCCTTTCGATTCAGAGGAATATAAAACAGCTTTGGCTGAAATCCAGGAACTGATTGAAACAGCAAGGAAATTATGAAGACGGTCCACGATAGAATTAACGACATGCGCGGTAACTTGATCACCGTAACGGCCAGAGGGCCCTCTTTAGGCGAAATAGCCAAAATTGAGAAAAGCGATGGGCAGCCCACCTACTCATCTGTGCTCCAGTTTGAGGGCGATCAGGTCACGTTGCAGGTTTTCGGTGGAACACGTGGGATTTCGACCGGTGACAAGGTGACCTTTTTAAAGCATCAAATGGAGGCAACTTATGGAGAGGCGCTTTTAGGCCGCCGTCTCAACGGAGTTGGTGTTCCCATTGATAACGGTCCTGCAATTCGCGGAGAGCAGGTGCCGATTGGTCAACCCTCATTTAACCCCGTGCGCCGCATTATTCCCAGACAGATGGTGCGCACCAATATTCCCATGATTGATGTTTTCAACTGTTTAGTCAAATCACAGAAGATCCCCATCTTTTCTGTTGCAGGAGAGCCGTATAACCAACTTTTGATGCGGATCGCGAATCAGACCGATGCTGATGTCGTTGTAATTGCTGGAATGGGGCTCACTTTTGCTGACTATCAGGCCTTTATTGATAACGCTGAAGACTTGGGGTCTGCGCAAAAAACGGTGATGTTTGTTCACCGCGCAACAGATCCTGCCGTAGAGTGTATGTTGGCCCCTGATATGGCCTTAGCCTGCGCCGAAAAATTCGCGACCAGTGGGAAAGATGTGCTTGTGCTTTTAACTGATATGAGCGCCTTTGCAGATGCGATCAAAGAGATTTCCATCACAATGGACCAAATCCCTTCTAACCGAGGCTATCCTGGCTCGCTGTACTCGGATCTCGCCTCGCGCTATGAAAAAGCAGTCGACATCGAGGGAAGTGGCTCCATCACCCTGATTAGCGTGACGACCATGCCTGGAGATGATGTCACGCACCCCATTCCTGATAATACCGGTTACATCACTGAGGGGCAGTTTTATCTGCATGGTGGCTACATCGATCCCTTTGGCTCGCTTTCGCGTTTGAAACAACAAGTCATTGGAAAAGTGACGCGTGAAGATCATGGAGATATTGCCAATGCGCTCATTCGTCTCTATGCTGATTCCAAAAAAGCAAAAGAGCGACAGGCGATGGGTTTTAAAATCTCTCGTTGGGATGAAAAGCTGTTGAGTTATTCCACTCTTTTTGAAAAGGAAATGATGAATCTGGAAGTGAATATTACCTTAGAGCAGGCCTTGGACTTGGGGTGGAAGCTCCTCTCAGAATGCTTTCAGAGGCATGAGGTGGGCATTAAACAAAATTTGATTGACAAGTACTGGCCGGGATAACCATGGCGGAAGTAAAACTCACCAAAAACGAGCTGCGCGCGCAGCAAGTACGCCTCAATCAGCTGGAGAAATACCTACCGACGCTTCAGCTAAAAAAAGCCATGCTTCAGACAGAAGTCAATGAGGTACGTGGGGAGATCTTGCGCTTGGAAAATGCGTTTCACGAAGCGCGCTTAACCGCAACTCATTCAGGTGGCCTCCTCAATGAACGCGTCGGACTTGACCTGACGCATGCCGCCAAGGTGGAGCGTGTGGAGAAGGAGTATGAAAATATTGCTGGTGTAGATATTCCTTTGTTTAAGGGAATTACTTTCGCAATCTTTGAGTATCCGCTTTTTAGTACGCCCGCTTGGTTAGATGCCTCGGTTGCTGAGCTGCGTCAAATGGCCATTGCGCGTGCAAAGGTGTCGATTGCTGAGGAGAAAAAGACAGCGTTGGAAAAAGAGCTGCGTGAGGTCTCCATTCGGGTGAATCTATTCGAGAAGAATTTGATCCCACGCGCCCGCCATAATATTAAGCGGATACGTGTGTTTCTAGGAGACCAAGAGTTAGCGGCAGTTGGTCAGGCCAAGGTCGCCAAAGCGAAAATTGAGCAGAGGAAGCATGCGAATTGATGTAAATAAATGCGTTGTGATCGGGCCCATGAGCCAGCGAGATCAATTCTTTTTGCGTATTCAAAAAGAGGGTGTTGTTGAATTTATTGCCCGCGAGGCCCCCCCTTTAGAGACACCCGCTGAAATCCAGAACTTCATTGACGCTCTGCATGTCTTAAGGCAGATGGTGCCTGTCAAACAAATGCCCAATGAGGACTACCGCTCAGCCCACGTATTAGCGCGTCATGTTGTGGAGCGTAGTCATGAACTTGAGAGACTGTATGAAAGAGCCCGTGTAGTCGAATCTGAAATCGCACGGATTGCGATTTTTGGAGACTTCTCTCTTGACGGCTTGCACGAGATCGAAAAAGAGTCAAATCGGGTGATCCAGTTCTTTTTTGCTAAGAAAAGCGAGAAACTAGAGGCCGTTTCACGCGCTGAGGTGGTCCCTGTTGGAAAGGCCTACGGCCTTGACTACTTTATTTCTATCAACCCCGAGCGGACCACTTATGATGGACTGATCGAAATCACCATCGAACACTCTTTGAGTGATTTGAAAGAAGAGCTGGCTCAAATCCATAGAAAAATTGACACCTATGAGACAGAGCTTGCTACCCTTGCGCATAAGAAAAAACTGCTAAAGCAAGGATTGATGAACTTACTCAATCGCTACCATCTTGAGGAATCTAAAGAGCAAATTGAATCGCTATTAGAGGGGGATTTATTTGCTGCTGAAGGATGGATTCCCAAAAACAAGATGGAGGTTGTAAAAAAGATAGCCGATGAGCTTGCCGTTCATGTCGAGCCGATCGAAATTGAGAAAAAAGATCGCGTTCCGACCTATCTTGAAAACAAAGGCTTTGGTCGTTTTGGGCAAGATTTGGTGAGCATCTATGATACTCCCTCCAGGTTCGATCGGGATCCTTCTCTCTGGGTTTTTATCGCCTTTGGCATATTCTTTTCCATGATCATTGCCGATACAGGCTACGGCCTCATTCTTCTTGCCTCCTCTCTCTTTCTTTTCTTCAAATTTGGCAAAAAAAGAGGGCTGGGACGGCGTGTGATTTTGTTGGCCATGAGCCTATCTGTTGGGTGTATCTTTTGGGGCGTGATGATGAGCTCTTATTTTGGCATCGAGCTCGCTCCGGATAATCAACTACGCGATGTCTCTCTCATCAACTGGATGGTGAAACAAAAAGCGCAGTATTTACTCACAGAAAAACCTAAAGCGTACACAGATCTGATTCAAGAGTATCCCCAACTAAAAGATGCTTCGACTCCAAAAGAACTGTTTATGACCGTAACGCGAGAGCAACAGGGGATGGGTAAGTATGTTGTATATAATAATTTAACAGACAACGTTCTGATTGAGCTCGCCATTTTCATTGGGACCATACACCTGATCCTCTCATTCCTACGCTATTTGGATCGAAACTGGGCAGGCTTGGGGTGGGTGACGTTTATGGTCGGTGCATACCTGTATTTTCCAGTTGCTTTAGGCTCTCTTTCCCTAATCCACTACATTTTCCATGTACCCTATGTAGAGGGGGGGGTAATCGGTCAGTATGTGCTTTTTTCAGGCATTGGATTGGCAGCCCTCTTAGCGGTTTGTCAGCATCGGTTACGCGGACTCGGGGAGATCATGAATATTATCGGTGTTTTTGCTGACGTGATGTCTTACTTACGTATTTATGCCCTTTCACTAGCAGGCATGATCATGGCCACAACCTTCGATCAAATTGGTCTTTCCATGCCGATTTATGCAGGGATCTTTGTGATATTGGCTGGACATGTGATTAATTTGACTCTTGCGCTGATGGGAGGCGTGATCCACGGCTTGCGTCTTAACTTTATCGAATGGTATCACTATAGCTTTGAAGGTGGCGGAAAAGAGTTTCACCCATTATCACTCATTAAACTTGATTAGGAGAATTACACATGGACTATGATGTTGTCGGACCAGCTCTTGTACTCGGACTTGCAATGATTGGGAGTTCCTTCGGGTGCGGAATTGCCGGGATGGCTTCACACGCTGTTATGGCCCGTATTGATGAAGGGCATGGAAAAATGATCGGGATGTCGGCGATGCCCTCTTCTCAGGCGATTTATGGATTTATTTTAATGCTTTTGATGAATGGAGCCATTAGCGATAAGTCTCTTTCTCCTATGGGAGGGATTGGCATCGGACTGTCTGTTGGTCTTGCGCTTCTTTTTTCTTCTGTCATGCAAGGAAAGTGTTGTGCAACAGGGATTCAAGCCTCAGCAAAGCAGCCCGCCATTTATGGAAAGTGTTATGCTGCCATCGGGATTGTGGAATCGTTTTCGCTCTTTGCTTTTGTATTCGCGCTGCTTCTTCTCTAAGTATGCGTATTTTAGCCTTGTGCGCGCTGGCCCTTCTTTTTGTGGGTTGCCAGCGTCTCCCTCTCGATTGTCGCTCTGAGTATTTATATCCTGAGTATTTGGCAAGTGAGCAGGTGCTCACACCCGATCCTTTTCGGCTCTGTTTTTACGGTCAGCAAGTGATTGTCTATTGGAATCTTCCTGGCAGATGTCATCCGACTGAGCTGCGGCTGCATGTCCGGTATGGAACGCGTGAGCAGACGACTCTTTCTTGGCCCATAGATTTTAGCAAAGGGTATCGCATCTATCGACTCATTAATGAAGAGTATTGGTGTCATGAGGGGATTGTCTCGTTTAAAGCGGAACTCTATGAGAATGAAAACTTAATAATCGATTGGGCGCATCACCTTTGGACCGACATCATCCAATTAAATGAGGCAGAGGGATTCTGAATTGAGTTTCGCGGCAGCCTGAAGGATCACTTGTCTTGTCGTCGGCCAATCCAAACAGGGATCTGTAATCGAGACACCATACCGGAGCTGATCCGAAACAGGCTGGGAGCCGCCCACAAGATGACTCTCTAGCATTAACCCCGCAATCGATTGGTTGCCCTCCGCAACCAATTCAACAAGCGCCTGAAAGGCCGACACCTGCTTTAAGTGTCGCTTTTCGCAATTGTCGTGAGAACAGTCAATCACCAACTTATCCCGGATGCCCGCTTGCTGGCATCGCTCCACAGTATCCATGATCGACTTTGAGTCGTAATTCGGTCCGCCATACCCGCCTCGTAATACAATGTGACAATGCGCATTTCCCTTAGACTGGATTCGGGTCATCTTTCCCTTAGTCGATAGACCTAAAAAAACATGCGGCGTGCTAGCCGAGAGCACACCGTGGACGGCATGATCAATGGTTCCATCAACGGTATTTTTAAAGCCGACAGGAAAGTCCAAACTCGCTGCTAGCTGCCTGTGCGGAGGAGAAGAGCTTGTACGTGCTCCAATGCATCCCCATGAGAGAAACTCTGAAAAGTAGTGGGAGGTCGTGATTTCCAAAAGTTCACTCGCAATTGGAACGCACATCTCGGTTAAGTCTGAAAAAAGACGGCGGGTTAAACGAATTCCTTTTCCAAGATTATGAGAACCATCGAGATGAGGGTCATATAACAAACCTTTCCACCCCGTAATGGTGCGCGGTTTTTCTACATACGCGCGCATGATCACGTAAAACTGCTCAGAGACTTCCTCTGCGAGAATAGATAACTTTCTTGCATACTCAAGAGCCGCCTCGGTGTCATGAATCGAACAAGGCCCTACAATGAGTAGCTTGCGGTCATCTAAACCGGTCAAAATGGCATTGATTGTGGCTCGCGACTCTTGAATAAAAGCTGCTTGTGAAGAGGTAAGGGGAATTTCTTCTTGCAGCTCATGGGGAGTGGGTAGGATTGTGTCAAAATCGTCCGGTGTCAGAGAGAGTAGTGTCATAACTACCCACATTAGCAACTTGACATCAATTATTTCAATGTCTATAACTCTTGCCATTGATATGGAATCATTTACCCGCTCCCTTCAAACCCTAGACGCCTTGATATGGCAGCCCCTTTTTGTGGTACTTGTCGGCACAGGGCTCTTTTTAACCTATCGGTTACGCGGCCTTCAGTTTAGACGTCTATTCTACTCTCTAAAGCTTGTTTTTACACGTCATGATGATGAGGCACAAGGGGACATCTCGCATTTTCAAGCCTTGATGACAGCCCTCGCTGCTACCATTGGAATTGGAAATATTGCGGGTGTGGCCACCGCCGTGACCATGGGGGGGCTCGGTTCTCTGCTCTGGCTTTGGGTGACGGCTTTGATCGGTATGGCAACCAAGTACAGCGAGGCGATTTTAGCCATTCGCTATCGCATTGTCGACGACCGAGGTGAGATGGCCGGAGGGCCGATGTTTTACATCGATCGCGGGCTTGGATGGAAGTGGCTGGCTGTTTGCTTTGCCTTTTTTGCTGGAGTCACGACGTTTTTCACGGGAAACTTGGTTCAATCGAATTCGATTGCGGCAGCTGTCCATGGCTCTTTCGGGGTGAATATCTGGATCACAGGAGCGCTGCTTTCTGTTTTTACAGGCTTGGTGTTAATTGGGGGGATTAAGTCAATTGGAGGAGTCACCTCTTTTCTAGTTCCCATCATGGCGCTTTTTTATACCTTGGGAAGCCTTGTGGTGTTAGCTCTCTGCTTTGATCAAATTCCTGCAGCAATCAGTTTGATTTTTTCGTCCGCTTTTACGGGGCAGGCTGCAGCGGGAGGATTTGCCGGTTCGACCATCATGATGGCGGTTCAGATGGGGGTTTCTAGAGGTGTTTTTTCCAATGAATCGGGCTTGGGAACCTCTCCTATTGCTGCCGCGGCTGCCAAAACAGATATGCCAGGCCGTCAAGCGCTTATCTCTATGACAGGTGCTTTTCTATCCACAGTGGTGTGTACCTTTACAGGCTTGGCTATCGCCGTCACACACGTTCTTGGTGGAATTGGTGTCGATGGGAAAGTTCTAAATGGAGCGCTTTTGACAATTGCGGCCTTTGATTCGGTCATCCCCCATGGCGGATGGATTGTTGTATTAGGGAGCATTCTCTTTGGGTATTCGACAATCGTCGGATGGGCTTACTACGGGGAGAAGTGTTGCGAGTATCTATTTGGTACGCGCGCAATTTTCATCTACCGCGCTCTTTTTTCTATTGTGGTGATTTTTGGTGTGGCGATTCCACTTGAAATGATCTGGGCCATTTCCGACATCGCCAATGCCTTTATGGTTTTGCCCAATCTCATTGGAGTCGTGGCGCTCTCAGGTGTGGTGGTGAGCCAAACCAAAGTGTTTTTCGACAAAGTGCATCAAGAAGAGGGCTTTTGAGGAAGGATAGGGCTGAGCCGCATCCGCTGGACAAAGTCATTACGCTCATTCTCATTTGAGAAGTTACGCACATGCAGTGATCCAAGCTTAAAAATAATGGTATACAGTTTTTGGGAACGCTCTTGGTTGACGGAAACAAACTGCTGCTTTTTTAGATTGGAAGCATGCTCCTCAAAAAATGCATTGAAATCATCGTGAGCAATAGAATACATAACTCAACATCCTTGTTTTTTTTATCTATTCTAATTGTTTTTAGAATAAAAAACAATCTCTTATTTATTAATTTTCTCTTTTATAGAATAAGCGGTTTGTTCAGCTTGCAAAAGAGCTGCTTTTTGTTTCTCTATTAGCTCTGGAGCCGCTTTTTCAAGAAAATCAGGATTGCTAAGCAATTTTTTGAGGCGCGCCACTGTTTGCTCGGTTTTTTCCAGCTCTTTTTCTAGGCGTTTGACCTCTTTTTGAGCAAGTTCCTCAGGCAGAGGAATGACAATCGTATAGGTATCCACAACACCCGTGGCATGGAGTCCCTCCTGGGGAATCTGCTCGATTACCTCTACTTTGTTGGTTTTGACCAGCGCTTCGATAATGGAAAAGTGCTTTTCAAGCCCCTTGCCTATAATTAAGACGTCTGTTGCCATTTGAGGAGGAATTTTCATCTCCCCTCGAATATTGCGGATGGTATAGAGCATTTTTTCGAGAGTCGCAAACTGCTGTTCGACTTCAAGAAGGCGGTCCGAGGGACAGATGGGTGTGGGATAGGGAGCGACAACACAGGCTGGAGTAAGAAGCGCTTCAATGGTCGCTTGCGTGTAGGGATCACTCTCAGTTTGTTTGAGTTTCGGGAAGCGTTGTTTCACATTTTGAAAGAGCTCTTCGGTGATAAACGGGGCCATAGGGTGCAAGAGACGGATACTGTTTACGAGCACAATCAATAAGATTTTTTGCTTGTTAGCTCTCTCCTGGGCACTTCCCTTTTTTCCGAATAAAACAGGTTTGGCAATCTCCACATAGTAGGCACAAAACTCTTTCCAAAAGAAATCGTAGGCAGAAAGGGCGGCTTGGTCAAAGTGATACGCCTCTAAGTGCTGGTTGATGTCTCCATTGATGCGATTTAGGGCCGACAAAATCCAGCGATCTTCCAGGGTGAAAAGAGAGTCATCTAGTCCCTCTACAAGCATTTCTGAGGTAAGTCCTTCGAGGTTCATAAAGACAAACCGGGCGCCGTTCCACACTTTGTTGGCAAAGTTTTTAAACTCCTCAAACCGGCGACGGTCAAGATCAATCTGTGGGGTCTGATTGGCGCAGGCACACAGTGACATCCGCACGGCATCGGTTCCGTACTCTTCGATCATTTCCAGAGGATCAATGACATTTCCTTTTGATTTGGAGAGCTTTTCCCACTTTGATTCCACTTCTTTGGGAACGGGTTTACCCAGATCATAGTCTCGTTTTTCTTTTCCCGAGACATAAGCAATCCCTCCCTCTTGATCTCGGCGCCAATACGATTTGCCGTAAATCAAGCCATGCAGAAAGGTTTCGGGAAACGGAGCTGTTTGCAGCGCCTCTTTGCCCATAAAAATCATCCGAGCGACCCAGAAAAAGAGAATGTCGTGGCCTGTAATGAGCACATTTGTGGGATAGAACTTTTTCAAGTCAGCGCTCTTGTCAGGCCAACCTAACGTACTAAAAGGCCAAAGAGAAGAAGAGAACCACGTATCGAGCACATCTGGATCTTGCTCCCACATTTCCGGTTCGCGTTTCACCTCTTCAGGAACCCCTTCACCTTCATGGCAAATCACGTTCTCAGGATCGTCTTTTCGGTACCAGACCGGAATGCGGTGGCCCCACCAGAGTTGACGGCTGATGCACCAATCCCGCAGGTTATTCACCCAATGGAAGTAGGTGCTCTCCCACGTTTTAGGTAGAATTTTGACCTCACCACTCTCAACAGCTTTCTTGAGAGGAGAAATAAAAGAATCCATTTTGACAAACCACTGCTTCGAGAGGTAGGGCTCTATCACAGCTTTAGACCGGTATGAGACGCCCACGCGCAAGGTGTGGGGCTCTTTTTTCTCCAACAGTCCGAGTCCTTCCATCTGGTGGATGACAGCTTGACGTGCCTCCTCACGGCTCAATCCTTGGAAGGGGCCTCCGTTTTCGTTGATGAAGCCATCGGGAGTTAAGATGTTGATCATCTCAAGATTGTGATCTAAACCCATTCGGTAATCATTGGGGTCGTGTGCGGGTGTGATCTTTACTGCGCCTGTTCCAAACTCAGGATCAACATGATGATCTGCAATGATGGGAATTTCACGATCCAGGATGGGTAGGCGCACTTTTTTGCCGATCAGGTGTTGGTAGCGGGGATCGCTTGGGGAAACGGCTATAGCTGTATCACCCAATAGTGTTTCAGGGCGGGTGGTAGCAATGCGGATAAACTCGGAACTATCCACGAGATGATACTTAAAATACCATAAATACGATTGCCTCTCTTCATGTTCGACCTCATCGTCGGCCAATGCTGTTTGGGTGATCGGATCCCAGTTGACCAGGTAGTCTCCACGATAAATCAAGCCGGCGTCAAACAATTTTTTAAATAAGGTGCGCACGGCGCGGTTGCATCCCGCGTCCATTGTAAAGCGGAGGCGGGACCAGTCGCACGAACAGCCTAGACGTTTGAGCTGCATCAAAATGGTCGTTTCGCTCTTCTCTTTCCACTTCCACACGGTGTCAACAAACGTCTTGCGCGTGTAGTCTTTTCGTCTTTTTCCCTCAGTGGCAATGAGATGACGTTCGACAACTGTTTGCGTGGCAATGCCAGCATGATCGGTTCCTGGAACCCAAAGGGCCTCATACCCACTCATCCGCTTCCACCGGATCAAGATGTCTTGTAGGGTGTTGACAAGCGCATGCCCCATGTGGAGAACGCCGGTCACATTAGGTGGGGGGATGACGATCGTGTAAGGAGGTTTTTGAGAGGTAGCATCGGCTTCAAAGAAGGCATTCTCTTCCCAGAAGGTGTACCATTTGGATTCAATGCTTTTGGCGTCGTAGGCTTTTTCCATAGCCGAGCACTATACTAAAAAAGCAATTCTAAACAAAGAGATTGCTGCATACCCATGGCAGATCCTCTTGTTGAAGAACTGGACAAAAAAAATAACCACGGAGATCACAGAGCACACGGAGATAAGAAGTTGCGGCCCTGCGTCACATATGTGACGCTTCTTCAAAGAGAAGAGGGGTTGTCCAAGTAAACTTGAGCAAACCCCTCTTCTCTTTGAAGAAAAGCCCCTACTGGGCTGGCCGCAACAAGTGACCGAGCTCCTTGTTTCAGCAGTTCTGTCCAACCCATTTATTAAACTTAAGTAGAAGAGAGTTCTATTTTAACATTTTCTCTCTGTGTGCTCTGTGATCTCGGTGGTTATTTTTTTAAACACAGCCTTACGTATTAAGATTTAAAGGAATCCGCTTTATTCAGGGGCGTAGATGTACTCTTCTCGCTCGAGGTGGCGGTAGTAGGCTTCAAGATCAGAATTTTCACTGCACTGATAAAAGAGGGTCATCTGGCGGAAAAGCTGCCGTCTCTCCCATAAAAAGGAGGTGCTGTACCACGCCACCGATTCGGTGATTTTATTCGTTAGCTCATGACCAAGTAGCGCCCACGAGCGAGGGAATGGCGTATCGATCACACCAGCAAAATGGATGGAGGCAATTTCTTCCCCCTCTGTTGCATAAAGATAACAGCCATACAGTGGGTGAAGCAGTGTGCCCTCTTGGTTTAAAAGCTCCATCGGATAGTGGTCAAACAACTCTTCTGCTTGTGTCCACTTTTCCTCCTTGAGATACGCCCAGATTTGGTAGCTATCAAGAGCAATTTGATCCTCTCGACCTAGAGGGAGCGCTTTTAGATTCTCTGCGGCCTCAAAAACAACCTCTTCTTGATCATTTCGGAGGGCAAACTGAAGCAGATAACTCAACGTGCGTAAGGCCCGCACACCCATATCTTCAAAAGAGTGGGCAAAAAATGCTTTTATGGCCTCTTGCAACGATTGTTGGTGGCAGATCCAGATCGGCTCGAGCATGGAGAGCATCTCTTTGAGGTCTACTCCCTCCTCCAAACTGAGATCTCCTTTTAATGATTCCGCTTCCTGCATCAACTTATGCGCCAGGCCGTAGGAACCTAGTTCGCACAAGGCGAAAAGAAGATCTCCTAAAGCAACAATATCCAGAGGTTTGATTTTGGTCAGCTCTTGGAATATTTCGTAAAGGATATAAGGGGCTCCGAGCCAGAAAGCGAGGGGAATGGCAAAACGGATTTCGCTGCTCTTCTCTTTTCCAAGGCAAGTGGGATCGATTGGACTCTCTAAAAAGGGGAGAGGCTCCCAATGGGAGGTGAGGTGTTTAAAGAGTCGATTGGAATCTCCATTCTCTACCACTTTAGGGAGAAGTCTTAAGGCAATCAGAATGAGCTGATAAGCCGATCTTCTGTCGGTCTGCGATGCCTCATGCATTCGGTAGACAATCTGCTCTCGGATCGCATCCACAAGTGGATGTTTCTTATACCGTCGAAGTCCGAGCTCTAAACACTTGATTTCCTCTGCATTGTCACGCAATGATTGGTAGACAAGCGCTTTTCCAAGGTATTCTAGCGGAGCGCCTGGCGTGTTATGCAGTTTAGCAAACTCTTCAAGGGCCTGCGTGTAAGTCTCTTCTGTTTTTCTCTGGGTACGAGATGTGCGCGCTTTTTCAAGTAAGGTGATTCCGGCTCTAAAAAGGGCCTCTCGCCCTTCCGCGTGGCCAGGAAACGAGTAGCCGATCCGTCTGTATTCAGCCAGTGCCCGCTTGTAGTCTCTGCTAGCTAAAAAGGCGTCGGGAATCGACAAACAGCTCACTTGCAGATTTTGACTTCCACTTGAAATGGTGATGGGATCGGTTTGAAAGTCATCGTCACGTGCGATTACACCAATATGCGTGCCAAAAAGAGGAAGGTAGCTCAGGTAGGTAAACTGATGCTGATCATTGAGAATCACATGAATATTGTGATCAACTTTCTCAAGAGTGATCGAGTACCACTCACCCCGTTTTAAACAAAGGTCAGGGAAATGCATCACTTCAATGGTATTGCGGAAGAGCTGACAGGCAGGATTGAGGTCTGATCCAATCCAGAGACAGTACCCCTCCAGTGGATTTTCTCGATCAGCAGCCTCTGGGACACAAAGCAAAAACCCAATGCCCTCTCCGCTCTCTCCAATGCGCACGCGCGTGTGAAGACGTGTATTTTCAGCAAATGCGCCCTTAGAGACCATAATACTGACCCAATCTGCAGCCTCTGTTGTGCGGGTGATGGCAATATGTTTTGAGATCAATACGTTCTCTTGAAATTCCCAGTGCTTTTTCTTTTTGATGTCGAGCTGAGCGCTCTCAAACCACTCTGAGCGTCCCTCTAAATGGCTAAGTAAATCATGAATCAGTTCATCCATCGTCTGATAGCGCACAGCCGGATTGACATCGAGACACTTCTTCACCATGCGTGAGAGACGAGGGGGTACTTCACGATAAGGGGCAACCTCTTCAGGATCGAGAAGTTTTTCATGCTTATAGGTTTTGCAAAATTCTTTGAGTGAGGGGCGATTAAAGGGAAGGTGCAAAGTGAGGATTTGGTAGAGAATCACTCCCAAAGCGTACAGGTCTGTTTGAACAGTTGCCGGCGCACCCAAAGCCCGCTCTGGAGCCATGTAGGCCACCGTTCCGACAAGTTTTCCTGGACTTGTTAGTCCAGGGTCGGAATGCGTGATCTCTTCCTCTAGTTCCTGAGGAGGTTCCGCAATCACTTGCGCTAAACCCCAGTCTAGAATGATCACCTCTCCATACATTCCAACCAAGATATTTTCGGGTTTTAGATCGCGGTGAATAATTCCTTTAGAGTGAGCATAAGCAATTGTCTGGCAAAGGCTTTTAAAAATTTGTAGTAGAGCTGGGATTGATTCTTTTCCATTCTCGGGATGTTGAGCTGATTTATGTGCTGCGCGCAAAATTTGTCTGAGTGTTTTCCCCTCCACGTAGGGCATGGTGTAGTAGATTTCCTCCTCTTCCTGATGAATGGAATAGATTGAAATCACGCCGGGATGTGTGAGTTGAGAGGTGATTTTTGCTTCTCTGAGAAAGCGGTTTTTAAGAATGTCGTGCCGCTGTAGATCAGGACGAATCCTTTTGATGGCAATATTTCGGTCGCAAATGGGGTCGTAGGCAAGCACGATCTCTCCCATGCCTCCTTTTCCAACCGTTTTGATGCAGGAGTATCTTCCCAACGTTTGGCTCATCGGATTTTCCTCCAAAGCTCAAGCGCTTCTTGTGAGGCAAAATCGACATAACAGAGATGTCCTGTTTCCTCATCAAAGTACCGCCCACTGGCGCTCGCGTAGCTTTGCGCCATCTGCCAAAAAAAAGCGTTACATCCCACCTCATCTCTTTCAGGAAGCGTATAGCGAAAACCACAATGAAGAAGACGAAAGTCGTGATCACCCCAAAGTTTATAGGCAGACTGGATGGCTTTGGCAGCTGTAGAGCCTTTGCACGGAGTCGGCTCCTCTTGAGAGAGAGGTAATGCCTTAACCCATTGAAATTCAGAAGAATTTAATTTGTTTAAAAAGAGGTACTGTTTGGGATAGATCGAACCAACATGGTAGAGAGTCATAAAACTAAAATAGCGGATCTGCTTTAATAGTTAAAGGGCTTCCGCAGCTCCGCCCAGAGCGACAGAAGCGTTTGTTTTTGCAAATCCCAAATCAAACTGAGGAACGATCCCCAGCTGGTGCTCAGCGTCAAGATCATGGAGAAGCGCTTGGGTTGTGCGTGTAAAATCAAGCACTTCTCTCTCATACGCTCTCACCGTTTCACTCGAATCTAACCCTAGCCACTCTAGAGTGAGCCTCGAGGCGCTCTGGTGATAAGAGCTTAAATCCTCTCCATTGGGTTTTCCTTTTTTGTAGCCCGCTCTTGCCTGTAAAATCAGTAAGATTTTCCCATCAGTAGGCATCACTCTTGCGGCATTCTCTTTGTCTAGGCGTTGGTAGGGCTCTACCTTAATGTAGCCGCGCTCAGCTAAGGTTTCGGCAATTTTAGAGACGATTTCACTCTTATGTATAATTTTGCCTCCGCTGGTCAATGTTCCGTATTCTTTTCCATTTGGGTCATACTCTCGTAGAAGTTCAGTGAGCTCAGCTTCGAGCTGATCTGGATTGAGGTCAGGGTGATTGACTAAGATAGCATCCCGGAGGAAACGCGCTGTGGCCACTGTATTTAAGGTATGAGCGCGCTTACATCTCTCTAACTGATGTGCTTTAAAGTAAAGCTCCTCGGCCTGCTTCAGTTTCAGCTTTAGAGAGTATGGAACCGGCTTCATCTGTTGTTTACACCGCTCAAGAGCCACCAGATTGGCTTCCATCACCCGTAAGTTATATTTTCCAGCTGAAATCGCGGCTTTTGGCTCTGCGTTACCGGCGGCAATCGCGTGCGCAAATTGACCTGTTCGCTCGTGTCCGGCTAGCAGCAAAACAGAAACCGTCACACTCTTTCCTTCCTCAGCAGGATCCAAAATGCGGCGCACTTTACTCAAAGCTGCTTGCTTTCCGACACTATTGCGGCGGGCAGATTCAAGCTGGTCTGAAATCTGAAAGACCTGTTTGGCAGTGAGACTATTTCTTCTTCTTCCCATTTTTTTGATCTCTTCGGGCTGCATCGCCCGGCGTCCACTCAGGCGACGGCCCGTTTCTGCTAAAATTTTGACACGCGACTCGCGCTCTCTTAACTTAGCTTGTCCGATTTCACTCATTAACGTTGTGATCTGTTCATCAGGTGAGAAGGTCGACTCAGGTTGTCTTCGATTGATGGCCAGGTATCTTTGCAGTTGGTCTACGCAGGCTTGGTCGATTTGTGCTTCAATGGGCTTCCGATAATCTGGTTGCGTGCGTCTGAGTTGGGTGTGCAGCCCTTGAATTCTTCTCTCAGCATCACCACACTCCTTCCCAAGCGGAAGAAGCACTCTTAAGTGACTCATCCACTCAGCTTCATACAACTCCCACTCTCCAGGTTTGGGCACCTCTCTTAACTCTTCTTGAACTTCTGTGGAGGTGAGTCGTTGAATCGCCTGCCAAATATCTTGAGCCTCTTCTCGGTTTTTGGGCTGGATTTGCTTCAGAAGATGGGATAAAAGACGTTGTCGATCCTTGTCTACACTCTCTTTTTCTAGTGTTGCTCTCGACTGCGCATAGAGGGTCTGTTTCACTTCCTTCCATTGATCCGGTGCAAGAAGAACCTCGCGAATGACATAGGTATCTAGCCTGTCTGGGTCATCCGAGAGACCCGAAACAGTTTGAAAGCAGCCCTGGAGTAGACTCAACGTGGCAGCTTGACGTGCAGACCCAGCCCCTTGAATGTATTCGCCAAAAAATTTAAGAGGAATATACCACTCCGTATCGACCGCCTGAGAAGGGAGTTTTCCGGTCATCTCAACAGTGAGCGCTTCTAGCACGCTGCGCATCAAAAGAGCGTCATCTGTATCCAAATTATCTGGGCGCATCCCAATGTCCATATCCGAGTGGGGACCAGGTGTTCCCATCACCGCCATTGTAAGCTCTGGAAGGCCCATTCGGGCCCCAATCAGGTTACCGATCTCTAGGACCTCTCGGTTGAGCTTTTCGCGCGCTTCTTGGTGTTTTAAGAGCGCGTCTGGATCCGCATTTTTTTGCGCTTCGGCCCAGCTACCCCCATTTTTCTCAACAAACTCCAATAAAGGGGCAAATTCCTCTTGAGCCCCCTCGATACGCGCTCGTATTTGAGGGTCAGAAATACGCCTCAGTAGCCCTCGACTCGCACTCTTTGCATCATAGAAAGGAGTCTGAGTCAAATAAACAAAGACCCTGCTTTTTAATTCCGGTCCAGATATAGTGGTGGGTCGCTGTTGGCTCATCCTCAGGGAGGATGGGGAATGCGCAGCTGACGATCTACTAATATGAGACATAGTTGATTTTGTTAATTAAAAGAAATATTATAACATTTATTGTAAATAATTACAATTAAGTTTATTACATGGCTTTATCTGTTCTTAATCAACATCATTATTCGACTACAATAGACCTGCCTGAGGTTCAAAAGGCGCTTCAGCAGGTTGCCGAGCGGCTCGATTCTCATACTTCAGAAGAGTTTCATCAGTTAAGTGTTTTGTTTCGGCTCGCTATCCTCCAACGAACCGATTGCGCTGTGCCAGAAAACTTTCTTGATCCGTGCTTTTTGCATCCGTTATTTGCGCGAGAGAGGCTCAGACCGACTCTCCGCGCCTATATGTGGAAGTGTCAAAATGGAAGTCTGTGTATTCGTGGGGGCAACTTAAAAGTCAGTGAGATTCAAGAGCTGCTTTTAGGAGTTCCACCCCAGCAGGGCGCAGCGGTTGAAGCGGTGGATCTAAGTGCCTGTTCTGAAGTGGATACTTTAGGACCACTGTTAGCCCTTTTTCCTAGAGTGACAAAGATCGTTTTGGATGAGCTTCGCAAGCTCACTTCTTTTGCGGGGGTGAGCGATCAGGTCACGTATCTAAGCGCTAAACACTGTGAGAAAGTGGAAGATTTAAGAACGTTGCCCGCTGCTGTAGAGACTTTGTATCTTGACTATTGCCATCAGATTAAGCATTTTCCAGCGCTACTTGAGCTTAAGACTTTGTCTTTAAGAGGGATCACAAAACTAGGATCTGTGAACACTTTGGCTGCTTGTACCAAGCTTGAAGAGGTTGACTTGAGAGGGACGCAAGTGAAAGATGTTTCTCCGATTCCGGATGGAGCTACAGTTTTACAATCACAACAGTGATGTTGTCGTCAGAGCCAGCTTCGACAGCTCCAAGGACTAGACGTGCCGCCATTTCTTCCACAGGGATGGCACGCTCCTCCATCTTTAAGATAGCCGCGTAGACATCTTTGTTGGTAACCCATCCCCATAGTCCATCAGAGGCAATCACAATGTAGCTTCCTTGTGAGCCATACAGATACATATTGACAAGGTCATCGGGTTGGTTGTCCCGCGTGAGATAGGTGATTTTAGGACGCGGAGAGAGCCACTTTGAGCCTAGATCTCGAGAGAGATTGTAGCCGCCCTCACCTCGAACGACAGGCTTGCCTTCGCTTATTTCCGCACGCACATTGCCATAAATACGCTTGTTAATTGGGTGAAAAAAGATTTCGGAGACTTTTGTGAAGGATTGAAAGCGTTTGTTTGTAGGATCGGCATCTTCAGTGAGTTGGTAGACAGCTTGTTTCTTACAAAGAATGGCTCGTCCATCTCCCACGTTGACCACAAATATTTTGTCGTCAATAAAGAAAATGCCTGTAAAAGTCGTTCCCCCTTCTCCAATGTCTCGTGAGACTAGATCGACTCGAATTTCTTGATCTAATTGAAGCATCACTTGGGTAAAAGTGTCGGCAATAGAGGTGAAGTCATTGCTTTTGAGCTTTTCTTGCATCAAAATAGGAAGACGTGCTTGGGCTCTCAGTCCGGCAAAGCTGCGGTCTCCGTGTCCATCACAAACAACAGCGCAGCGAATAGCAAGGATAGAACCATCTTCCAACTCTACATCAAAAGTGTGGGCAAAACAGACATCTTCCATTCTGGGCCTGTGAGCCCGATTTTGTACGCTAGCTGCTCCAATATTAGGTTGTGAAATTGTCGGGTCAATCAGAGAATCAACAGGTTGGTTCAGGCTAAGGTTGAATATGTGCAGTTCATCTTGTGCTTCGCCTTCCCTTACCGCATGATTGAGTTGTACACGCATTTTTTCATCTGCCGGCAGTCCGTGATTCGAATAAGTAGGTGTGGAGTAGCGAGTGGCGTGTATGTCGTTGGCTGCTCCAGCTGCTCCGCCAAGGGGGAGTGGTTGGAGGTTTTGAAAAAGTTCCTTAAGAGAGCTCTTTTTGAGCTCTTGGATATGGAAAGGGGGCCAGGAACCTGTTGGTTTTGGAGATAGTGAAGCTGTTGAGTACATGTGTTTTAGTGTACAATAATCTTGAGCTGTTTTCCATAAAAATAAAGTGGCGCTAGAGTTTAATGATCACAACAGTGATGTTGTCCTTACCGCCTGTTAGTAGAGTTCCGTAGACCAGGTGTGCGGCCATCTCTTTGAGTGGCGTCCCTTGCGCCTCCATTTCCCAAATGGCTTGGTAGACATCCCTATTTGAGACCCGTCCCCAAAGGCCATCAGGAGCGAGCACAATATAGCTGTCTTTAGGAACAAAGAGGTGCATATTGACCAGATCATCTCTTTGATTTCCACGTGTGAGATAGGTGATTTTAGGGCGAGGAGAGAGCCATTTAGAGCCAATATCTCGAGCCAAGTTATACCCGCCTTCTCCCCCTCTAAAAACACTAGAGCCTCCTACGTTTTCAAACTGCGGATGGCCAAAAATACGCTTTTTCCGAGGACAGAAATAGATCGTGGGTATTTTTCTATAGGCTTGAAAACGCCTGCTTTTGGGATCAGCATCTTCACTGAGTTGATAGACCACATCTTTTTTACAGATGATTGCCCGTCCATCCCCCACATTGACTACAAATATGTGATTTTCGATGAAAAAAACGCCGGTAAAAGTCGTTCCTCCCTCATTGATTTCTCTGCTTAGTAGATCGCTGCGCACTTCTTCATCCAAGGAGATCATCACTTGGGTAAACGTGTCTGTAATAGAAGAGAAATCACGCCCCTTGAGCCTGTTTTGGATTAAAATCGGAAGTCTGGATCGGATCCGATAGCCAGCAAAACGGTGATCACCATGCCCATCACAGACAACAGCACAACGGATAGAAAGGGTAATGCCATCTTCTAAATTGACTTTAAAGGAACGGACAAAGCAGATGTCTTCCATCCACATTTTGCGGTTTGTGGTGCTGGCTGCGCGTATATCTGGACTCAATACACCTTGATCGACCAATGCGCCCACATTTTGACTCATATCTAACACAAATTTTTGCCGCTCTTTTTGTTCGAAGCCTTCCTTGACAGCGTAATAGAGTTGTTTGCGCATTTTTTGTTCTGCTGTGAGCCCATGGCACGAGTAAAGCGGTATCTTATAGAGGGTAGTAAAATGAGGGTTTTTGAAACAAACGTGGTTTGGAGGGAGGGGTGGTCTACAGCGGCTAAAGAGCTCAGCCAGAGACATTTTTTCGAGTTCCTGGATATGAAAAGGAGGCCAATACCCTCTAAGAGCGGATTGTGGGCGATTCTAGTTCATCTAGGTAAAATTTACCATGAAAAATTTGAATCTTCTTAAGGAGAAAGATTTTTATATAATCTTTATGGAATAAATTTTGTGGATAAGTTATTATTGGTATTTGTTTTTCTTATTTTAAAATTAAGGAGTAAGGGATCAATATGTCACAACCATCTGCTTTACCCGCCTGGTGCGGTTCACTAGATCAAAAATTACGTGTAGTTCATGGTTATCTCATGGCCGGGACTATGGCTCCTGTTGTGGGAGCCATCCCCGCAGCTTTGAGACTACTTGCAGGCTTAGTAGAGGCTGTTGTCGGTGTCGTCTTTGTGGCGCTCAGCCTGTGTCTGCTTCCATGCAAACCAGAGCTTGGAAAAGAGGCGCTGGTTTGGAGTGGCAAGCACGTTTTGCATGGAGCAAAGCGGGCCCTGACCGCACCTCTTGTCGCTATTCCTTTTGTCACATGCTGTCTTGCTCAAATGTCAATTGAGCACAAGAATAGGTTTGCCTAATTGTGTAAATACTTTCCCGTCAGGGAGGAGGAAGAACGGGCGATATCCTCAGGTGTGCCTGATGCGACAATCTCTCCTCCCTGCTCTCCCGCTCCCGGTCCCAAATCAATCACATAATCACAGCTCTCAATCATGTCGACATTGTGCTCAATGAGCACCATGGTATTTCCTTTATCTACCAGTTTATGCAGCAAGGTGAGCAGCTTCTCAATGTCATCCGGGTGCAGGCCGGTGGTCGGTTCATCGAGCAGATAGAGTGTCTTACCGGTCCCACGCCGTGCGAGCTCACGGCTCAGCTTCATTCTTTGGGCTTCCCCGCCTGAAAGGGAGGCCATCTCTTGTCCCAGTTTGAGATAACCCAGGCCGACAGAAATCAGCGTATCAAAAATGCGGCGCACTCTGGGAATCATCTCAAAAAGCAGGCGCGCCTCTTCAACAGTCATCTGCAGAAGCTGACCAAAGCTTTTTCCCTGGTAAGCAACCTCTAAGCTTACCGGATTGAGGCGCAAGCCGTTGCACTGATCACAGGTGACACGGACAGGAGGAAGGAAGAGCATTTCCACTTTCTTATAGCCAAGCCCCCAGCACGTGGTGCACATCCCTTTCCGGTGGTTATAGCTGAAGTGTCCTGGTTTTAGGCCGCGCGTTTGGGCTCCAGCTAACGAGGCGTAGAAAGTGCGTAGATGGGGGAGTGCTTCGACGTACGTGCCCACATCAGAGCGAACGGTGTGGCCAATCGGATTTTGATCGATCACAATGAGTTTGTTAAAGGGATCTTCAGCTTTGACTAAAGGTTCAGCTGTTTTACGAATCACTTGATGGAGCAGAGTCGATTTACCCGATCCTGAGACTCCTGTCAGACCAGTCAAGGCACCGATGGGGAGTTTAAAGGAGAGATTTTTGAGGTTGTGGACAGAGGCATTTTTGATGGCAAATGTCCCCTTTCCTTTCCGTCTTTTTGTTCTTTGAGTGATCTGTTTGCGGCCTGAGAGATAGGCGCCGGTTAGGGAGTTAGAATCATCTAGAATCTCTTTAAAACTGCCTCTGGCGGTAATGTGGCCACCATGGTCGCCCGCTCCAGGTCCAAAATCCAACAGATAGTCGGCAGTCGCCACGGTTTGCGGGTCGTGCTCGACCATCAAAAGAGTGTTACCGAGTTCTTTCAAGGAGTGTAGAGCACGGTTAAGGCGCGCGTTGTCGTGCGGGTGGAGTCCAATGGTAGGCTCGTCGAGTACATAAAGAATTCCTGTCAGGCTGCTACCAAGTTGGCGGGCAAGACGAATCCGCTGCGCCTCTCCATTACTCAAGGTGGGAGCGCGTCTGTCAAGACAGAGATAGTCAAGGCCCACCTCCACGAGAAAGCCTAAGCGCCCTTTTAGTTGTTTCATCACTTCTTCAAGCACAGGATCCCCATCCAGTCCACTGAGAAAATCGAGAGCGTTCCCAATAGGAATGTGGCAGAGTGAGGCAATCGAGTGCCCCTCTATCCGTACATTGCGGGCAAGTGGATTGATCCGTGTTCCTAAGCAAGAGATACACTCAATTTCATCTAGAAGAGGAATGAGTGGGCCTCGCACCTCTTTGTGGGCATTTCTCCCTGCTTTGGCTAAAATCGGTTGAATCCCCAGCCACTGAAACCGAAATCCTTGTTTGGTCTCGACCCATTTCTCTTCCGCTGAGCCATTGAGAAGCAGTTGAAGCTGGGGTGAGGTGAGCTCATTGAGAGTGGAGGCGGGATCGATCCCTTCTTTTTTGAGGAAATGCTCAAAAAGGGGGATATGCGGGCGGGTCCATAGGGTGCGCACCAAACCGAGAACAGAGAGTTCCATTACCTCTTCATTTTGGGTAAGATTAGCACCATATTGATAGCCAAGCCCTTGGCAGTCAGGGCACATCCCTTCAGGACCATTGAAAGAGAAGGTGTGGGGGGTGATCGGCGGATACGATTTTCCTGTACTCTCCACTGTAAAAGAGAGGTTATAGATCTGATCACCCTGTTCACGCATCACCCCCACTTTTCCATTAGAGAGATGTGCCGCGTTTTCAACCGCTTCAAAAAGACGGCTTTCGATTTGAGGACTCACTTTCAAACGGTCGATCACAAGATCAATCTCTTGTTTGCGCCGACGATCAAAAGGAATCTCTTCATCCAGTTCGTAAAGAGTGCGGTTGAGACGGATCCGAACAAAACCCAGGCGACGAAAGCGGGCTAGAAGGTCGTCAAAGACCTCTCCTTTTTGGAGCTCAATGGGTGCAAAAAGGGTTACCTTTTCTCCTGCAGGGTACTGCAGAATTTGTGTGACCACATACTCTTTTGTGATCGACTTAATCGGTTCTCCGGTTTCAGGACAGTAGGGGGTGCCCATCCGCGCAAAGAGAAGGCGCAGATAGTCGTAGATTTCGGTCATCGTGCCCACTGTACTACGTGGATTACCTGCAGCCGCTTTTTGCTCGATGGCAATGGCAGGAGAGAGTCCATCGATTTGAGAGAGTTTGGGTTTGGGCATTTGCCTCACAAACTGCCTGGCGTAGGGGGTGAGCGATTCGATATAACGCCGTTGTCCTTCGGCATAAATGGTGTCAAAGGCAAGTGAGCTCTTTCCTGATCCAGAAGGTCCTGTGCAAATCGTGAGTTTTTGGCGCGGAATCTGCAGATCAAGGTGTTTGAGGTTGTTTTGAGCCGCTCCTTTCACAGAAATGGTGCGCAGCTCCTCAGTGCGACTCTCTTTTTCCGGTTGAGGAGTTTTTTTCTTTGGGTAAAGAATGGCGTGCAGCGCGTGACCCGTGGGTGTCTCCATCTTTGCGAGTTTTTCGGGAGTGCCGGCGGCGACCAGTCTGCCTCCTCCCTCACCACCCTCTGGTCCCATGTCGAGAATCCAATCAGCTGTTTTGATCACATCCATGTTGTGCTCAATCACAAGAACTGTATTTCCACGCTCAACCAGTTCATTTAAGACACCCAAAAGCGCCTTAATATCATGAAAATGGAGTCCTGTTGTCGGCTCATCTAAGATATAAAGCGTGTTGCCGGTTCCAGGACGAGCTAACTCTTTGGCGAGTTTAATCCGCTGCGCTTCTCCACCAGAAAGGGTTGTCGAGGGTTGACCAATGGTGATGTACTCCATGCCCACTTTAGCCAGCACACCCAGCTTCCGTTTTAAAACAGGGATATTGGCAAAAAAATCAGAAGCCTCTCCAACGGTCATTTCCAGCACATCGTGGATGTTTTTCCCTTTGTAGTGAATGGAGAGCGTTTCGTGGTCAAAACGCTTACCCTTGCAGCTTTGGCAGGTCACCCACTGATCCTCTAAAAAGTCCATATCGATGCGGACCATGCCCATCCCGCGGCATTGAGGGCAAGAACCCTCGCGCACATTAAAGCTAAATCGCCCCGCAGCATAACCACGGGCTACACTATCGGGTAGCTGAGTGAAAAGAGAGCGAATTTCGTCGAAGACTTTAATGTAAGTAGCAGGATTGGAGCGCGGCGTGCGGCCGATCGGGGATTGATCGATTGCAATGACCTTATCGATCTTTTCGATCCCCTCTATTTTTTTGAGCGCGCCCACTTTGTGCTCAGCGTGATGGAGGTGGTTAGCCAAAGCAGGATAGAGCGTATCGGAGATCAAAGATGACTTGCCCGAGCCCGACACCCCCGTTACCGCAATCATCACGCCCAGAGGAAATTTCACATCGACCGCTTTGAGGTTATTGTGTGTAGCTCCCTTAATTTGAATCGCTTCGTTTGTCTTTTTTCGTCTTTTTGCAGGGATGGGGATCGTCTTTTTTCCACTTAGGTATTGACCCGTAAAAGAGAGGGGGTGGGCGAGCAGCTCTTGAACAGAGCCATTCACCAAGATTTCTCCTCCCAAAACGCCTGGTCCTGGACCAAAATCGACGACGCGGTCTGCTTCCCAGATGGTCTCTTCGTCATGTTCGACGACAATGACCGTGTTGCCCACATCACGGAGGCGTTTCAGGGTCGCAATGAGCTTTCGGTTGTCACGCGGATGGAGGCCAATGGAGGGTTCATCTAGAATATAGGTCACACCCACCAGACCACAGCCCACTTGTGAAGCAAGGCGCACGCGCTGCGCCTCGCCACCAGAAAGTGTGGGAGCCGTCCGATCGAGACAGAGATAGTGCAGGCCGACATCGACGAGAAACCGAAGACGCTCTGAGATCTCTTTAATCAGCTCGTTTGCAATTTGCTGTTCGGATGCATCGAGCTGAAGGTTTTGGAAAAAAGTTAGCATGCCTCCGATGGGCTCAGCACAGAGCTCTGAGATGCTTTTTCCGGCCAACTTTGTGGCCGCTGGGTAGGCGCGCAGCCTGGCTCCGTGGCAATCCGGGCAGATCTGTTCATGCAAAAGCTCCCGCATGTGTTTGCGGTAGCTTTCGCTTTTCGCCTCACTGAAGCGTTGCTTGGCCTCCCAAATCACCCCTCTCCAACGGACATAGTCAGTCCAGGTTTGGGGACGTGAGGGGTGAACAAAGTGCATCTGCGTCCATTTTTTTTCCGTTCCATACAAAAAGACCTTCTTGGCTTTTGCAGAGAGGTTTTTCCAAGGCGTGTCTACATCAAAGTCGTACAGCTCGGCTAAATTGTTATAGATATTTCCATAGCGTACCGTTTCGTAGGAGCTGGCAATTGAGCAGGTGTTTTCAGCGATACTCTTTTCTGGATCGATGATCATATCAAGATCAAATTCTTGGGTCATGCCAAGTCCACTGCAGGTCGAGCACATGCCCGTAGGGCTGTTGAACGAAAAGTCGTGTGGTTCAAGCGATGAGTAGTAGAGGCCTGATTTGGGTGAGAAGGCGTGTGTTGAATAGAGCGTCTCCTCTTTTTGGTCTGCATCGTAGACTGTGAGCACCCCATTACCCAGCTCCAATCCCGCCATCACCCCTTCGGCAATACGCGAAGCGTTTTCAGACGTCACGGTAAGACGGTCGATCACGATTTCGATGTCGTGGGAGAGGTTTTTATCTAAGGAGATCTCTTCACTGAGATCAACAAACGTTCCATCCACGCGTGCGCGCATGTATCCTTTGCGCAAAAAGAGTTGAAAATCCTCCTTAAATTCCCCCTTTTTTCCACGTGCGAAGGGGGCGAGGATAATGATTTTGGTAGCCGGTGTGTGTGACTGGATTTTTTTGATGATCCGCTCTTTACTTTGGGGAGAGACTGGCTCACCGCTGACTGGGCAGTAGGGCGTACCGATGCGGGCATAGAGGACACGGAGGTAGTCGTAGATCTCGGTCATGGTGCCCACAGTCGACCTTGGATTTTTGCCCGCACTTTTCTGTTCGATGGAGATAGTGGGAGAGAGCCCAGAGACATGTTCGACATCAGGCTTGCTCAAATCACCCAGGTAGCGGCGGGCAAATGAGGAGAGCGATTCGATGTACCGGCGTTGGCCTTCAATGAATAGCGTATCGAAAGCGAGCGACGACTTTCCTGAGCCCGAGACTCCGGTAAAGACAATTAACTCATTGGTATTTAAAGTTAAATCGACGCTTTTCAGGTTGTGAACACAAACTTTTTTTAACTTGATTTCCTGTTTCATTACAATCTAAGCTTTTCTCCTAACATTTCGCCCCGACCCACCTAAGCCTTTCTCCTGACACTCGCGCCTGCGCCCGATTTTCTTTCTATTTAATTAATGTTTAACCATTTTAGTGAGCATGGCTACGATTCTATTTAACAACTCTCTACCCTCGAGAAACAATTTGTCGTCTACAATTTTCAGTTGGAAGCAGACATCAAAAATACTAGCGCACTCAGTGGCTGATCTTTTAGCGATTCGATAAAAACGTGATTTTTCGTTTGGTGAAAATTCACCAGCCCCTTCTGCTATACTAAGGGGAATTGATGTAGCTGCTCTATGAAACTGATCGGCTAAGTATGCCCTGCCACGGGGAAAATGTGAAACAACTTCGTCCACTAAGACAACGAGTTGGAGAGAGGCTTTGTAAACATCTAATTTTTCGAAGTCAAAATAGTTCATGGTTTTTCGGGCACGGGCGCGGGCGCGTGGATTAAGTGAGTTTTGTGGGTTGTTTTGGATTCATAGTGGTTTGTTGGTTTTTCGGGAGCAGACATGTTTGTTTAGTGGAGTATGATATCCCTCTAGCAAATATTGAGCAAACTTGGTATCAAGGTTCTGCATGGTTAATCGCACAAAAATTGTCTGTACAATGGGTCCTGCTGTCGCCTCGTCTGAAAAGATTGAGGAGCTAATTGATGCGGGCATGAACGTGGCACGCCTCAACTTCAGCCACGGTTCCCACGAGGAGCATGGTAAAGTCATTGCTCTGCTCAAAGAAGCCCGAGAGAAAAAGAAGATTCCTCTTGCCATCATGCTCGATACTAAAGGACCGGAAATCCGACTGGGTAAGCTTAAAAAAGAAAATCTTCCTTTAAAGGTGGGGTCCCACATCTGGTTGGTCAAGGATGAAGTGGAAGGGGACTGCGATCAAATCACCGTCACCCCTCCTGTCGCATTGGAAGGCCTAGAAAAAGAGATGTTCATTCTGCTAGATGATGGCTACATCATCACCCACATCGTAGAGGTCAGCTCAAGAGGTGTTAAGGTTGAAGTGGATCATGGAGGTGAAATCCGCTCTTTGCGCGGGGTAAATATCCCAGGCACTGAAGTAGATCTCCCTCCAATGACCGAAAAAGATATCGAAGATATCCGTTTTGGTTGCCAGCAAGATGTCGATTTAATTGCCGCCTCTTTCATTCGCTCTGCGGATCACGTCATCACCATCAAAAAATTGCTAGAAGAAGAGGGTAAGCACGACATAGACGTCATTGCAAAAATTGAAAGCAGACAGGGTGTTCAGAATTTTGACAGCATCGTTCAAATCGCCGATGGTATTATGGTGGCTCGGGGGGATTTGGGCGTTGAAATGCCGCTTACGCATGTTCCCCGCCTTCAAAAAATGATGATTCGCAAAAGTTACTTAGCAGCAAAGCCTTCTGTTACTGCCACTCAAATGCTGGAGTCGATGATAGTCAATCCACGTCCAACACGCGCTGAGGCTTCGGACGTGGCGAATGCCATCTACGATAGCACCTCAGCTGTGATGCTTTCAGGGGAAACGGCTGTGGGGAACTACCCGATTGAGGTGGTGAAGGTGATGAATGCGATCATTACTGAAACTGAGGGGGATTTCAGCTATTACGAGTTTTTCAAGCATGGGACGCAGCGGGTTTTCTACGATGTTCCCTCCTCTGTTACGCAAGCGAGTGTCAACACAGCTTATAGTGCAAATGCGAAGGCCATTTTTGCCTTTACAACAAGCGGATCAACAGCGCGTCTTCTCTCCCGCCTGCGCCCTGAGATGCCTATTATTGCCATGACTCCTAGCCTTAAGGTCTATCATCAGCTGGCGATCTGCTGGGGGGTGATTCCACTCCTCTGTGGAGAGGTGCATGATATTGAAGATGCCAAAAAATGGATCAGCTCCTTTGCGCTTGAGAAGGGGATTGTACAGTATGGTGATTTAGTGGTCATCACTGCGGGTACTCCCTTTGGTCGGGCTGGCACGACTAACATGATGATTGTGGATAGTATCGGGGATGTTTTGGTACGTGGAAGTGAGGGCGAGGGAGGGCGTGTTCATGGTAAGGTTGTTCTCCACCCTTCTCCAGATGAGCATGAGTATACTGTTCGGGGTAAAATCATTGTATTGAATAGTTGCGATGAGAGTGATTTGCCTCTTTTAAAGAGTGCTGCGGGTGTGGTGATGCAGAATCATGTTGATGACACTGATTCTGAGCGGTATCTGAAGAAGATGGCAGCCCAGCTTGATCTGCCTTTTGTGCTGCGAGCTGAGGGAGCCAGCGAGGTGCTCCGTGATGGACAGCTTGTCACTCTCGACCCTTCCGGAGCTCTGGTTTACAAAGGAATCATCTAGCAGCATAAATTTGAGAAAGAGCGGCTAGAGGCGCAGTATCTGTTCTCAAAATCCAAGGATGGAGCTTCACGCCTCTTACACCCAAAGTCTCCAGAATTCGCTCCTCTTCTGACGTAAAACCCGCCTCAGGACCCACAAAAAAGTGGAGACCTTCCTTCTTTTGTAAAACGGAGAGAAAGGGAGGAGCCCTTTCAGCTAGTGAGCCGTAGTAGGCAGCAAAGTTAAGCTCCCTCCACTGAGCAAGCGGGGGCTTGATCTGAATGGAGGGAAGATCTAGACGGCCACACTGTTTCATGGCCGCAACGGTAATCTGCTTGACCCGCTTATACTGATTAGCTGTGAGCTCTTTTTTCTCGCTACGCTGTCCAGGGAAAAGCCAGAGTTCGGTCATCCCTAGCTCTGTTCCTTTTTCTACAATGGTGTCGAGTCGGTTTAGGCGAGGAATCGCTTGGCATAGAATCACGGGAGAGGGTGGAGTGTGTTCATTTAGCTCCATAATCTCAGCGGTTTGTGCAGACTTGATCACGGCTTGTGCCAGTTGATTGCGTCCGTTGACCAGCTCGATCGGATCACCCTTGTGGAGCCGCATCACTTTGAGGTGGCGCGCTTCTTCTTGCATATCGACTTCTATGTGGAGGGCAAAGGGGGTATCTACGTAGAAACGGTTATGGGGCATTCGGGTTTTACCAAGGTTTGGATAATCTTTTCTTGCTCTTGAGGGAGGTGGATCGCTTTGAAGGCACCCAGTTTGCGGTAGTGCTTACGTAGGTGAGGCAAATCATAAAAATCAAGCACGAGCTGATAGCGCCAATCACGAACAAAGAGATCCTCTTCTTTTTCGTAAGGGTGCACCTCTTCACCTGGGATAGAACACCCTTTTTTGGTAAAGAAAGTGAGAAAACTTTTGGGATAAATCTTTCTTAAAACAGGAATGATCTCCAGGTTAGGTTTAGGGGGAAGAACAACCAGGATAAACCCATACCGGTAGATCCTTTTTACATGGTTGACACCCTGCTGTTTCCACCGATCATGTACCCACATCCATTGCTCCGGGCACTCTTGGATGCTTGTTTCGAGCCGCTCCATGGCCAGGTCCATCATACGTGGAACATCTTCTTTAATCGAGACTTTGGAATTGGGCCAGATAGGTGCAGAGCCTTTGATTTCATAACGGCGGCCCACTCTTTTGGTCGTACCTACGACAATGGGACATCCCGTTTTATGGGCTAGAAGGGCAGGGGAAGAGGCTGTCCACGCTCTAGTACCAAAAAGAGGATAGGAGTAGGGGCTACTGGGAAAGGCTTGATCACCCACAATGCCCAAAAATTCTCCTCTTTTTAACGCGCGCATCCCTTGATGAATGGCGCTTTTGGTCATGACAATCTTCCCACCGCACATCTCACGTACAGAGAGAACCCAACGGTAGAGGCGTTGATTTTTGATGGGACGACCAATGGCAATGCCTGGAAAGCGGGCGGTGACAGCCAAAAAAGGAATTTCCCAGTTCGCTTGATGGGCACTAAGAAAAATCACTCCCTGCTTTTTCTTCAACAAATCCGCAATTTCGCTCCTCTCTTCCAGTGTAATCAGTTGATCTAGGCGACTTTTTTTCAGATAGAAAAACTCAAGCAGTGTCACCAATAAATTTTGAAAAGAGGCAATGGCCAGTTTTTTCCGCTCTTTTTCGCTCTTTGTCTTACCATAAGCAATGGCCAGATTGGTCAACGCTTTTTTGCGAAAAGAGCGGTGAAGATAAAAAGCGAGCCATCCCGTAAATTGCCCAAAAGCAAATAGAGCTCTATGGGGCAGAAGCGCAATAAAAAAGCCAAAAAAACGGATAAAAAAATAGCTAATCATAAGGTTAAACGAACAATTTTATCCAATTGCTTAGAAAAATCCAACTCTTTAATACTCTGACGGATTCGAGAGGCGCTTTCGGGAGTTTTCGGAAATTGCAGAGCGCGCGCTAGCGCCTCTTGAGGTTGGTTCAAATTTTGTATTAAGGTGCCGCTTTGCTCTCCTAGCACCTCATGTCCTCCATTGAATGTGGAGGAGACAACAAAAAGCCCCATGGCGAGTGCTTCTAGAGTGACATTGGAGAAGGGGTCGTAGATGGAAGGAATAACCAGGGCATCGGCTGCTTGATAAAAAGGTGTCACCTCTTTTTGAGATCCAACAAAGCGCACAGGGAGTCCATACGCTAACTTTTTATAGTAAGAAAGGTTTTTATCTTTTCCGACTACGGTAAGTTGGAAAGGAGCTTGAAAAGTGGCCAGTCCTTTCAGCAGAAACTCGAGTCCTTTCCGTTTAAAGCCATTTCCCACGAAAAGAAAGTGATAGGGGCCTGAGCGTGGTTTTTGAAAAGTTGCCTGAAAAGGCGCTTCTTTTTCTGTCCACTCGACGCCATTGTGCACGACGTGGATCTTTTCAGCAGGTGTCGCGTAAGTATCCAGAATTTCTCGTTTCACCAGATGAGAATTGGTAAAAAGCGCTTGAAGGGTAGGGGCCTCAAACGCGTTTTTTTCCACCTGTAGGAGGTAGCGATGCAGGGGATTAAATCGAAATGAGAGGCGTTTGAACCAAGAGTCTGTTAAAAGACGACGTTTAAGATAGCAAGCGTGTACCCCACTTCCTGCCCTGTAATGGGTTTGATAAGAGGTGCGCTCCATGCCAAAAACAACTTCTTGAGGGTGTTTTTGGAGCCATTTTTTGCAGAGAAGATCAAACCGACGTAGGTGGTAGAGGGAAAATTTCGAGGTAGGAGCCAGAGAAATGACTTCAATAGAATTCCAAGAAGAAGGCTCTCCGGTAGTTAAGATTGTTACTGCGCACCCTTTTTTTTCAAAGGCCTCAGCTAGGCGGCGCGTGTACTTTTCTAAGCCTCCTCTGTGGGATAGGCGACTTTTTAGCAGGACGACAGAGGTCATGGATTTTCTTGTGTGATCGTGATCGTGCTCGCATTGAGGTGAGCATTGAGTTGGATAGGGAGGCCATCTTCTGTATACAAAACCAGATTGCGCAAGTAGTCCCGGAAACGGTAGCGAATGGCCTGTTCACTATATTTGGTGAAGTTTTCTTCTTCTGCAAACTTCTCTTTAACAAGCTGCGAAGAGGCCTCAACAAAGGCATCTTCCAGGGCTTTTTCATCGATAAATTCAACAGCCCAATGCAAGTCCTCTTCCACACTCTCTGGAGCCGCAACAATAATGAGCAAAAGGTTGTCGCGGACGACATCGAGAAAGAGTCGGCTCACATCCCGAACATAGAGAGGAATGGTTAGACGTTTCAATCCGCTCTTTTTTTGGACAATTTCATTGGTTGCCAGAGAGTAGGTTTGAGGATTGATCGTATTGCTGTACTTCAGGGGAAAAAAGATGGTGATCGGAAGCTCACTACCAAGGGGGATCAGTTCTTGTTTCAGAAAATCGATACGTAAGAGGTCAGCTCGGGGATCATTGACCGCCTCTAGCGTATTTTCTTTGAACGGAATCGCCACTTTTTTCCACGCGTCAGGGATTTTAAAGGTGATTTCGTCCCGTTTTCCCTGCCTGTTGTAGAGACTCTCCAATTCACTTTGCGAAATGCGATTCAGGTTGAGAGTTAAATCCAAACCACGCTCTTTCAGCGCGCGCACTTGCTCTTCAGGACCGCTTATTTTTTGTCTCAGCCGCTTGGGCCATATGTCAAGAAACTGAAACCCCTTAGGAGGATCACCAATTGGTTTGGTGACGATAATCGGGATTTCTTCGGTAATTAACTTACTTAATTTAATATAGATATCGTTTGCTGAAACATCAGTGATCGATTTTTGAAGATCAAAATCTTGATTCATGCTGACGACATTACGCTTGTCAATGGTAGCGATCCAGCTCTCTTTTTGGCCATCGGCGTTGATCACAATCTCAATATCTGTGGGGCGCAAATCTTTTACGACTGATTTACTCCCCGTGACGGCGATGGAAACGCGCTTGTTAAGCAGGCCATTGGGCAAAAGACCGACAACCGTTTTGTCAGAGGGGAGGTTCACAATACGAATGGGAACATCAGGAATCGTCTGTGTGATTGTGATGGTTTGATTGACGAGAAACCAGACAAATACAGCTGTTAGCATGGCAACGAGTTTGCGAGGCCAGTTGGTGACAAAGAGCCTTTTTAAGAGTTCACTCATTTCCACCACCTCCACAGCTTGAACTTACTGGTTAGCTCGGGAGGGGTAAAGATACTACGCACAATACCTCGGAAGCGGTCCATTTTCACACCACGGGTCAAGATGCCATCGCGCGCGATTGAAACTTTGCCGGTCTCCTCAGAAACAACAATGATCAATGCATCAGTTTTTTGGCTGGCTCCCAAAGCGGCGCGGTGGCGAGTTCCCATTGACTTGGCTAATTGGGCTGTTTCATGGGCAAGAGGTAAAATTGTTCCTGCGGCCGTAATCTTGGTTCCTTGAATGACAACAGCACCATCGTGAAGGGGGGTGGTTGTCATAAAGATAGATTCGAGAAGCTCTGAGGAGAAGTTAGCGTTCATCGGCACAGCTGAGCTCGCATATTCTTCATACGTATCTTGATTTTCAAGGACAATTAAGGCTCCAATTTGTTTGTCTGAGAAACGGTAAACCGATTTGGTCAAACTCTCTAAAAAGAGATCAAATTCGTGAATTTCTCTGTACTTTCTCCCTTTGATGCGGATCTTTGAAAGGGCCAAGCGGATTTCGGGTTGAAAAATGATAAAGACCGCCAAGACCGCGACATTCACTACATTGAGCATCAACTTTTCTAAAACAGGAAAGCCAAACCAACTGGCAAGAAAGAAAACGAAAAGAAAGGCAAGAAAACCGAAGACAACATCCATGGCCCTGGTTCCCCAAAAAAACTTGAGGAGATAGTTAAGCATCACCCAAATGATGACAATCTCGACAACGGGAATCAGAAAGTTTAGAAAAAGCATCTAGTCTTCTATAGCGTCCATGGTTTCAAGAACCGTTAAAATCAGGCGGTGTTCGGCAACATCATGCACACGTAAATAGGCCACGCCCTCAAGTGCGCTCATTGTATTGAGGGCAAGAGTTGTTGACAAGAGTTGTGATGCCTCTTTTTTAAGAATTTTTTGTAAAAAGGACTTCCGAGAAAGAGAGATTAAAACAGGAAAATCCAGAGAGCAAAAAGCTTTCAGATTCTTAAGGATTTGTAAGCTCTGTTGCGGCGTTTTACCAAAACTCCCTCCTCCAATACCTGGATCTAAAATGATTTGGGAGGGATCCACTCCCTCTTCAATTAGGAGCGTTGCCTGTTGCGTTAGAAAAGAGCAAATTTCTGAAACCACTCCATTGGGATACGAGGGAGTTGGACAAGAGTGAGGAGAGCCCTTTGCATGCATGATGACAAGTTGAGCCCCACTTTGGATAGCTAACTGCCGCATTTCAGGATGCGTAAACCCCGTAATATCGTTGAGCATGTTGACACCCGCTTTAAGTGCAGCGCGCGCGACGCCTGGTTTAAACGTGTCGATGGAAAGGGGAAGGTCTGAGTGCTTTCGAATCCCTTCCACAACAGGAATGACACGTTCGAGCTCCTCCTCTTCGGAAACGCCTTTCGACTGAGGTGCTGTTGACTCGCCGCCAATATCAAGAATATTCGCCCCTTGCTCAAACAGGCTGAGTCCATATTCAACAGCTTGATTGCAATCAAGATAGCGCCCCCCCTCGAAATAAGAGTCTGGGGTACAATTGAGAATTCCCATCAGTTGCGTTTGCGTTTTTTTCATACCTGAAGCATAGTGTTGTTAAGTCATTTTTTTCTTAGGATATTGCTATGGACGTGGTCACTCTGTCCCGTATACAGTTTGGGATGAATATCGCCTTTCACTATCTTTTTCCCCCCTTAAGCATTGGCCTAGGTCTTATTCTGATCATCATGGAAGGAGCATATCTTAAAACAAAAAATCCTGTCTACGAGAGGATGACGCGCTTTTGGGTAAAAGTCTTCGCAATTATTTTTGCTATTGGAGTTGCGACAGGGCTTGTACAAGTCTTTGCCTTTGGAACCAATTGGGCCAGTTTTTCACGTTTTGTAGGTGATGTCTTTGGTAGCATGTTGGGAGCTGAAGGGATTTTTGCCTTCTTTTTAGAGTCAGGGTTTTTGGCTATTTTGCTTTTTGGGTGGAATCGGGTCAGCCACAAGGTGCACTTTTTCTCCACAATTATGGTGGCTGTAGGCGCGCATTTTAGTGCGGTTTGGATTGTGATCGCCAACTCGTGGATGCAAACGCCTGCCGGTTATAAAATTATTGGAGAAGGACCTGGGCAGCATGCTGTATTAGAAAGCTTTTGGGGAGCCATTACCAATCCTTCCAGTCTGGATCGGCTCGCACACGTTTTAATTGGAGCGTGGTTGACTGGTGCTTTTTTAGTTCTGAGCGTCAGCGCTTACTACCTTCTTAAACGACGCCATCTTGATTTTGCCAATAAGTCGTTTCGTATTGGGCTTTTAGTTGCTGCGGTTACCGTTATTTTACAGGGAATCTCAGGAGACTCAACGGGTAGAGGTGTGGCCAAAAATCAACCGATCAAATTAGCTGCATTTGAAGGTGTTTACAAAACAACGACACCCACGAGCATGTGGGCCATTGGTTATATTGAGCCTGAAGAGAAAAAAGTGATTGGAATTCCGATTCCAGGTCTACTCTCTTTTTTGGTCTATCGCGATTTTTCTCAAGCCGTTCCTGGTTTAGATCAGTTTCCTCCTGAGTTATGGCCTCCTGTGGGTATTGTTTTTCAAACGTACCACGGCATGATTTTTATGTGGGGCTTTATGGCATTTGCTGCACTTTTGGGGGTGATTGCCTGGAAGAGGAAAAAGATTTTGGAGAGCAAGTGGACCCTACGTCTTTTAATCATTTCTATTCTCTTTCCTCAAATCGGAAATCAGTTAGGGTGGTATTCTGCTGAAATTGGGAGGCAGCCTTGGGTTGTGTATGGTCTACTCAAAACAAAAGATGGTGTCTCAAAGAATTTGGTACCCAGTCAGGTGATATTTTCACTGATTTTATTTGCATTTATTTACCTTCTGATTTTCATTCTATTTATCTACTTAATGAATCGAAAAATTCAGCAAGGCCCCGAGGACGTAGAGCCAGATGAATACAGAGATCCCTACAAGTCATGAGGAAACGATATGGTTAGCGCAGTTGAATATGGATTTATGGTTTTTTGGTACATCATCGTCATCGCTGCGGTGGTCTGCTATGCCATGTTAGATGGGTTTGACTTAGGAGTGGGCTCTCTGCAGCTGTACACCAGAAAAGATGAGGAGAGGCGCATCTTTTTAAACGCAATAGGTCCGGTCTGGGATGGAAACGAAGTTTGGTTAGTGATTGTTGTGGGGGCTTTGTTTGCCGGTTTTCCATTCGCCTATGCGACTCTTTTTTCAGCTTTTTACATCCCGCTCTACTTACTCGTTTTTGCACTGATTTTCCGGGCAGTAGCCATTGAGTTTCGCAGTAAGCTACCTAAGAGGTGGTGGCGCTCCACGTGGGATACCCTCTTCTGTCTGGGGAGTGTGGGGATTGCGCTTTCAGTGGGAATCTCGCTTGGCAACCTAGTAGAGGGGATTCCTCTAGACGAGCATTTTCATTATACTGGCGGTGTCATCTTAACCTTTTTGCGCCCCTATCCCATTCTGGTTGGGATTTTAACCTTAGCTCTTTTTCAAATGCATGGAGCGATCTTTTTAATCATGAAAACGGAGGGCGAATTGCAGCAAAAGCTGATTCGTTGGCTCCGTCCCTGTATGATCTTTTTCATCATTACCTACGCCATCACCACATTTGTTACTCTCATCTATCAGGAGCACATGGTAGATGCCATTCGTGAACGTCCTTATCTATTTATCATTGCACTTGCCAACATGTTACTCATTGCCAACATTCCACGTGAAGTAGACAAGCACCACTACGGATGGGCGTTTATTTCCTCCTGTCTCAATATAGCTTTCCTATTGGTGCTCTATGCCATTGGGACCTTTCCTTATGTGATTCGTTCCAGCGTGGAACCGATCACGAACAGCATCACTGTTTTAAGTGCTGCTTCTTCTATGCATACTTTAGTGGTTTTATCTATTGTTGTGGCGATTGGACTGCCCCTGGTTTTCGCCTACGGCTTTTTCATCTACCGCATCTTTCGAGGTAAGGTTCAGATCGACCATCATAGCTATTAACCCAAGAAGCTCAGCTCCTTCTAAATATTTGCGTTAATTGTCAGGTTTTTTTTATTCAAAGCAATAGAAAAAAATTACGTCTATCTGGTCGGCACAGTATGTTCGAGTATCAATCGTCAAAAAGTCTAAAGAAAGCTGTCAAAGATGTTCCTCCCCTCAGAAGAGGGGAGGAAGTTGGATTACTCAACAGAGAGTACGTAGTAAGCAGGAAAGGCGAAGTTGTTATTAGGGCGGGGAGAGGCGGTTAATGTGACCCTCTTTCCAACTAAACTCTCAAGATTGATACGCGTACTATAGAGAAACGCCACAGGCAGATTCTCCGCGCGAAGCAGATAGTCACCGGGCTTGTTCTTCACAGGACGATTGTACACTTCCACGATCCCTGAAAGCAGGGTAGCGTTGAGCTCTTCTTCCTTGTAAAAGTCCTCTTTTGTTCGCTCATCGTGCGCAACAGCCCACAAATGGAACAGAGATTCTTCTAAGGGCTCCCAAACCAACATTTTATCTGTGCGGTCACCCAAAGCAGAGGCTAGTCCCAAGGTATGTGAGGTTGCATCAGCGATCTCGATCACATCTTTCTCTTGATAAGCAGGTGGAATCTCGATGCCTAGCTGCGCCAGCTTGTCGAGATGAGTAGGATCGATTTCGGCGTTGACCGTAGAGCGATTTGCCTTGCTCTCCAAGAACGCTATTTTCTTTTGGACATAGATTTCCTGAATCACAGAGTTCGCTTCATGAGCGCGTGTTGAAATGTCCGGTAGATCCGAATAATCTTGTTTCAGGTTTTGAAACTTTCCATTAATAGCGTCTAAATCGATCTGCTCGAAAGGTCTTTGAATCTGCGCCTGGGCAAACATGAAAGCGGAGCTCAGGTGGTGAGTGGCTTCGCGATGCCGTTTTTCCATTTTAGCAATTAATTCAACCGGACCAATGTTATCGACATATTCTTTGGCAACATAGAAATGGGCCGAATCAGGAAGATCCACTTCTAGCCATTTGTTGTTGATGTCACTAACTGTGGTTTGAATGTGGTCGCCCGTGTTTAGCTGAGCCACTACAGGCGCTTCAATATCAGGATAAAGACGTACATTGACGTGGTCTCCTTCAACAACGCCGTCTAAAACTAATGTGCGGAAGATGTAGCCTTTCATCCCTTTTTTCGGCTGAATTGCATAAAAATCACTATCCTCTCCATTGACCGCAAAAAGCTGGCCGGTTCGGGTTTCACATACGACGTGTCCCTCTAAGCTAGGCTGCGTACGCATGCGCACTTTTGAGCCAATGATTTTTCCAGTGAAGGGTTCAAAGTTTGATGTAGGATGCGCTTCCTCTTGGTCCGCAATCAGAGTAACGGATGCACAAGCCAGAAGTAGTGTGATGAGCAGTTTTTTTGACATGGATAACCTCTCTCATTCTCTCATGAGTTATTACCCAAACTTGTAATCGTTAACGACGAATATATCAAGAGAGAATGTGGAAAATTTGAGTTTTTTTAGCTATACAGGACAGCTTTGATGTGCTCGCAATCGTGATGTCCACATGTGCATCCTATGGGGGTTCCCAAATAAACCGTGTACTGTTCCTTCGGATCTAGGGGATTGGTGACACAAAACATGTTTTTTCCATTGTCTTTGATGTCCCAAGTGCGAAACGTGAGCTCCTCATCCGAAACAGGCTCTTCCTCAACCACCTCTTTTTTCGAAATGTCGTGAATGACACGCGCTAATTGACAGTGCGTGCAGTTGCAGTGCGGTTCGGGCTTGGGAAAAGATCCGAGATCTCCACCCAACATCATTTTGGCCATCTCAGAAATTTTCTCTAAAACCTCTTGAGGCATGTCGGGTAAATCGGCCTGCGCTTGATTGTGCTGAAAGGCCGTTTCAAGATTTTCCATTCCTGGCATTCCACTGGAAATCCCAAACCGAATCGGCATTCCAGAGAGCTGGTCGGCTGAAAGACCTGTCATTTGCTGGAGCATCCCTCCCACTGTTTTGGGGTCTTCAGTTGTCGGCTTTTTGCCGAGATGCTTCATATGGGCAGAAAAGGCGACATCTACAATAGAAGACTCGATCTCAGGGATTTGCACAACCTTTCCGTCAAGCAAGTGGATAGCTAAAGTAAACTTTTTAGTTTCAGGGTTTTCCTTAGATTGTAGGGAAGTCACCTGATCCCATGTTGTCGAGATGTGGGGTGGGATACAAATCAACTTTTCGTCTATTTTTACTTTCATGAAGACCTCCTGATTCTACCTTATAGTTTACAGAAGAGGGAGATTTCAAGCAAGTATTTTTAGCGCTCATGCTGTCTGAGTGCTAATTTTTGAAGAAAGTTTTTTGTTGATTCTTGGGGAAACAGCCTCTACATTTCGGAAAAATAGGGGAATCGTTCATGACCAGAAAAACATTTGTAATCGACACCAACGTCTTAGTTCATGACCCGGATGCTCTGGAGACATTTGGAGACAATGATGTCGCGGTCCCTCTGGCTGTTCTTGAGGAGTTAAGCTCAATGAAGGGATTTCGAGATGAACGGGCAAAAAACGCACGAGCTGTTTTACGCTACTTTGAATCGCTTAAAGGGCAAGGCGAAGGTGATCTTCATGGGGGGGTGAAGCTTCCAAGTGGAACACGGATTCGGATTCAACTGGAGGTTAAGGCGAACTACAGCCCGAGTTTTTCTCTCTCACTAAATTCGGCAACTTATCGCATCTTGATGGCCGCCTATTTTCTTTTTGAAAAGGGAGAGAGTGTGGTCTTTGTATCCAAAGATTTAGCGATGCGGGTCAAAGCTGAGGCAATGGGATTAGAGGCGGAAGACTATGAAAATCAGAAATTTTCATACGACAGTCTTTACAAGGGGTATCGGAAAATTGAGGTGCCAAAACACGCTATCGATCTGTTTTTTAAAGATGGACGCGTGGCTGTTGATGTTCCAGATGTTACGCTTCTTCCCAATGAATATTGTCTCATGACTTCTGCTGAACACTCATCGGCGGTGGGAAAGTACGATCCTGTGACCAAACAAGTAACCTCTCTTTTGCAGCTGCCTAGTAACATATGGGGAATCAATCCGTTAAATGTGGAGCAGAGGTGCGCGCTTGATCTTTTGATGCGTGATGATGTGAAACTGGTCACATTAATTGGACCAGCTGGAACAGGAAAAACCCTGCTTGCTCTTGCTGCAGGTTTGCGTAAGGTGTTCGATGAGTCGGTCTATTCCCGTATCTTAGTGAGCCGTCCGATTGTGCCATTGGGGCGCGATATTGGCTACTTGCCTGGCCTAAAAGAGGAAAAGCTCATTCATTGGATGCAACCGATTTACGATAATCTAGAGTATTTGTGCGAATCGACAGGAAGCGAGCCCAATGAGACGTTGCGATGGGTGACAGAGGGAAAAAAATTGGAAATGGAAGCGGTGACCTATATCAGAGGACGGACGCTACCGAAGATGTATATCATTATCGATGAGGCGCAGAATTTGACTCCTCATGAGGTTAAAACAGTGATTTCGAGGGCGGGTAAAGGAACAAAGGTAGTTTTGACAGGAGATCCTACTCAAATTGACAATCCTTATTTGGATAAAGATTCGAACGGCTTAACTTATATCGTAGGCCGTTTTAAAGAGCAGAAGCTGTTTGGCCATGTGTTTATGGAGAAAACGGAACGCTCAGAGTTGGCTGCAATGGCTGCGGAGGTGATGTGAAACAGAAGCGACCTTGGAAAGATTCTTGGTGGCTGCTGGTTCTTTGTTTGATGCTGTTCACTGCCCTGCGCCTTTTGGCCAAAAAAAAAGGCACTCAGGATTCGTTTGAACATGAGAAGCCAGCTGTGCCTGCCCCTGTTGTTGTTCAAAATGACTCTCTTCTTTCACATCCTTGGGTTCAAAGTCAGCCTGCAATCAAAGAGCTCAACAAAGAAATGGTGCGCGACCTATGCACACTTCAGGAAGTGTGTGCCCGCGTAAAAGAATTTCCTCCAGAGGACGTTGAGCAGGCTTTGATGCAAACGCTTACAAAATTGCAAGCACAGGTTCCAGTCTCTTTTCCAGAAGAACTGTACAATGTGATTTGTATCCCCGATCACACCTGGGTTTCAGCTCCTCTTCCCTTTCAAGTATTTCAACGCCTCTATTTAGGGGAGATGGAGACGGGTCTACCTTTTTATCTCGATGTGCGCGTGTTTGAAGCGAGTGGAGAAAAAGCGGAGGAGGTCATCGCCTGGCACCTGAATACGCTTGATGGAAATCCAAAGGAGCAACACCGCTCTGCTCATCGAAAAATTTACACGGCAACCGGGGAAAGAAAACATGACACAGCCCATGGATTTGCAACAGGTCAAAGAGGGCTTTATCTCGACTGCATTCAGGACAATGAACGGTTATTTGTTCTTTATGCTGAAGGATCTCTAGCGGCCTTTGAGAAGCAAAATTGTGTGTTCAAACAACTTATAGGACAAATAGATGGTTAAATGGTTATGGATCGTACTGTGCGCGCTGCCTTTGTTTGGCAGTGAGGATTCACTGCAGCGCCTGATGGAGGGGAATCAACGTTACGTGCAAGGAGACAAAAAACGGGCAGAGATAGATCAATCACCTTTTGCGGTTGTTGTAGCCTGCTCCGACTCTCGGGTTGCTCCTGAATTGGTTTTTGACCAGAGCAGAGGTGAGCTGTTTGTTGTGCGTGTGGCGGGGAATATTGTGGGAGATATTGAAATGGAGAGTATCCGGTTTGCAGTCGAGGCATTGGGCTCCTCACTTGTGATGGTGATGGGGCACGAGGGGTGTGGCGCTGTTGCCGCTGTGATGGATCATCAGACAAAGACGATTCCGGCACTTGCTTCTTTAATTGAACCGGCTGTTAAAGGAAAAAAAACTCTGGAAGCAGGAATCAAGGCAAATGTGGCGCACGTTGTTCGCTATTTGGACCAGTCTCTTAAAGTGGAGGTTGTAGGAAGTTATTACGATTTTGAGACGGGTAAGGTAGAGCTTGTCAACACCCTCTGAGTCGAATGGGAAATCGTGTCGAGCTGCGCAAGCTTCCTTTAAATATCTTTGATCCAAACATAAAGGGGCCTATAGGCACATTGGTAAGACCGCAGCTCGGCAAACATGTGTTGAGGACAATCACAAGCGCCACGATTATCGTGCTCACCCGACTGCCGCAGTCAGCTCCTTAACTCTTTACAAGCAAGTTTGCAAAGTGCTCTCCAATGGCGCTTTGAATCTGATCATCGAAAGAGATATATCCTGGTGTGTGCTCCTGTAGCATCCCTGCTTGCAGAATGCCCGACATCAGCAGGGCGCGAATCAGCTGAATCTTTTCGGGGTTGACTGAGTGCTTGTCACCAGTGAAATTGAGTGGAAATCCACTATTAATCAAATGCACCCTTCCCGTATCCAGATCGAAATGGCAATTCGAGTAAGAGGGAAAATTTTTGCGGAAGTGCACACTGTCAAATTCCCGATCAGACGATGAGGCGCTCGCAAGAAGGCATCCCTTTTTGAGCAAGTCGTGGTAGATTTTTGGCAGACTTGTTACTCCCGTACACCCTATGATTAAATCCACCTCTGGAAGTAGCTGTGCTAAGTTAGGACGAAGGGGGTCCATTTTCTCATAGACTGTCACGTGGTATGCATCCTTCAAGAGGTGATGAAACGCAGATCCCAGTGCTCCATTTCCCAAAATTAAAATGTGCTTCGAATCGAGTTGGTGGGTGGGATATCTTTTCACAATCTGCTCCAAAACGAGCTGTGCGATCCAACTGGGCTCACGCTTCTTCTTTAAAGAGAGATTGGCGATATTGAGCACAGGAAAGGGAAGGGTGCAGTGTTTTAACTTTTCATAACCCGATGAGGTCTGCTCAATGCCGACGATTTTCGGCGATAGGTGATCGAAATAACGAATGATGCCCGAAAGGAGGTGCCCGCCATCGTCCAGTACAATATACCGGTCATAATCGCGTTTTCGTTTAAAGCAATCGACCAAAAATTGTAAAACAATTTTATCTAGCAGAAAATCATACGAGCAGTGCGAGTCAAAAAAACCACTCAGTGAACTGACATAAATTCCTTCTTGTTGCATGCGCTTTGCCACATGCTCATTGGTTGAGTAACACTTTCCTAAAATACAAACATTTTCAGGGTCAAGATCATAGGCATACAAAGCTTGGAACATAGAGTGGGTTGTTTCCAGAATGTGTTGCAGCGAAAGAATGCATGTGCGTTTCAACGCATTCCCATTTGGAAAAAGAGATTTTGTAAATTCTATAAGTGGTAGTTTCATTTTTTTCCGAAAAAATGTTTAATAAGAAGGAGTTTTTCGCAAAACGTGCATTTTGTGTTACGGTAAAAATTACCGAATGCTGTTGTAAAGTTTTGATTTTAAATGGAGTTATATTGGTTTAGGGATGAACAACTTAATAGAACTGATCCGACGGTACACGATTCAGCATGACCAGAAAATTAAAAAAATCTGCGAACCGCTGCAACACATAGGAATCTCAACCTATGCCTACTATTCGATCAAGCATGATGGAAGCTTTGTGATTTTATCTAACTATCCAAAGCAGCTTGAGTTTTTTTATGGCGAGAAACTGTATTTGACTTGCCCTTACTTAAAGCATCCGAGGCTTTATCGCTCAGGGTTGGATTTGATTCCATTGACTCCCCACGAGGAGCATCAGGAGACGTCAAGGCAGGTCTATCAGATCGACCACCTTCTTCTGATGATTCAACAGGTAGGGGGAGGTATGGAGGGCTTTTTCTATACCAAAGAGAACTTGGGAGCTGAAGATGGGCGTATCTTTCTTCCTAAATTAGCGCTTCTCAGGCGTTTTAATAGCTACTTCAAACGGGAAGCTAGAGGCCTGATTGAGGCGGCATTTGCGGATGGTTTTAACATTGGCAAAGTGCGAGGAAGAGGGTTTTTTGAACGGGAGTCTCATCTTCCTTTGTCGAGCGACCATGATGAGACAGAGCGGTTTTTAAAACAGGTTTGTGCTCTATCTCAACAGGAAGAGAGCTGTTTGAATTTGTTTCAGCAAGGACACTCGGCTCAGTCAACAGCAGCTTTGATGGGCATCTCACAACGTACTGTCGAGCACTACTTTGAGAATATCAAGAACAAGCTCGGGTGTTCAACGAAGGGAGAGCTTCTAAACTGGTGAGAAAAATCGTCAGTATGTTATTCCTTTTGCATGCTAACAAAGACCCATGAAGCGCTTCTAGACGCCTGGGGAGCTCTCGATCAAACGGGAGCTCCTTTCCTTTGGCAGTGGCGTGAACATGTAGCCCAAGCACGTCCTTACGCTGGTATGAAGGTTTACCACAATATCCCGCTTTCCATAGAGGCTGTCTGTAAAATCGATGCTTTGTGTGAGGCAGGTGCAGAGGTGGTTGTCAGCTCCACAGATTTTCTGATCCCAGCGACCCTACCCCACGCACGTGAGTTAATTGAGACTGCAGGAATCGAGTTTCGAGAGAGTAAATGGGCCAAGCCCGGGGAGTTTGATTTCTATCTCGATTGCTCGGCTGAACTCTCCGTTCTTCCCCCACCCAAAAGAAGTGTTGTGGAATTGACCCGCACAGGCGCACTTGTCTATGAGAAGAAGAGTTTTTCGGTGCCCATCCTTTCCGTTGATAACAGCTCTTTGAAAGTGCTGGAGACCTACTATGGGACAGGTGAAGCTTTTTTGCGCGCCTTTAAGGCTCTTTCGGGTAAGAATGTTAGGGACGAAACCTTTGTTTTATTTGGCTACGGGAAGGTAGGTCAAGGAGTGGCGCATGCGATCCAAAAGGCAGGAGGAGCGTGCCAGGTGGTCGAAATTGAGCCACGTGCGCGGGCATGTGCACAAGAGCATGGGTGTGCTTCTTTTGGGAACGACATAGAGGGTCTACGTGCCGTGGAGAGCGCTTCAGTTGTGGTGACGGCCACGGGGTGCAAAGAAAGTCTGAGGAGTTCTTTTCCCACGATTCAAAACCATCTAGCGGGAAAAATACTCTGTAACATGGGAGCGGATGATGAAATTGGGAAAGGGTTTGCAGGAGCTCACATTTTAGCAGATGGACATCCGATTAACTTTACTCTTCAGCACCCCACTTTGATGAAGTACTTGGATCCTTCTCTGTATGCACATAACTTAGGGATTCAAGTTGTGCAAGAGAGGGAGTTTAAACCTGGATTTCATCCATTTCCGCAAGATTTAGATCTGGACATCGTCCAGAGGTGGGCAGAGATCCACGGAGAATCTGTAGATCCCATACTTGACTATTGAGCAAAAAAAAGAGGACACCTAAAAGGTGTCCTCATTCATTAAGGGATCTCTTCTGCCTAGTAGCAGCAGAGGTCACCAAATCTATAGTTGACCATGATACGTCCGACCCAAGCTGCGTCGCTTAAGCTAAAGTGAAATCCGTTAAAGCTCTCACTGTTATGACAGAAATGTAGAGTCAGGAGTTCAACTCCAAAAGACCAGCTGCATCCGAGATCATATTCCATCCCAGCACCTCCGGCCCATCCCCACTTTGTATCGCAGCGGTTAAATCTGCGGTCACTTGTGGTTCCGTTTAGATTACGCCATTCGTTGTCAAAGCTTGCCACAGCGGCCCCTGCAGTGACGTAGAGAAGGGCATCATTGCAAACCATCAGGCCTGCGCGTGCGCGAATTGTGGTGAACCAGTCGAAATCGTTTTTAATAAAACGATCGCTTGTGGCTGTTTGTGTGCCAAATAAACGCTCTTTGTGATCGACGTTGACCCAGTTCCAATCCACAACCAATCCAAGTACAGAGTTGCAGCACTGCCAGTCGTAGCCAAGTTGGATACCTAGTGTAATATCGGTGTTACATCGATCAAAACTGAGAACGTTATCATCAAAGAAACCATCTAGATCATTTCGGTACGCCATATGGCTAGCGACACCTATGTTTCCACCCAAGTAGAAACCCTCAAATCCTGTTTCACAGCAGTACGGGTCGTACGACTGTGGTGGGCAGCTGTAGTAATCAGAAGCGATTGCCTGCCCCGCTGAGAGTACTCCAGCAAGGGCTAATGCACAAAAAAGAACCTTTTTCATATTGCCTATCTCCTAGGAATTTTGTTCTGCTTTCAGGTATAGCAGAATCGCTACATTTTTTTGAAGAAGGCATATGTGAGGCAAGAAAAAAAAGAGGACACCTAAAAGGTGTCCTCATAACTAGTAAAGAGTACAGTTTGGTTTGATCTGCTTAGAAGCAGCAAAGATCACCAAATCTGTAGTTCAAGATCACACGACCGACCCAAGCCGTATCGCTTAGGCTGAAGTGGAAGTTGCTGTCAAATCTCTCGTTGTTGTGGCAGAAGTGTAGAGTTAAGACCTCTACGCCCATGGTCCAGTTACATCCAAGACCAAATTCTGCTCCAACACCTCCGACCCAGCCCCACTTTGTGTCGCAGTGCTTGAAATTGCGATCGCTTGTAGTGCCGTTTAAGTTACGCCATTGGTTGTCAAAGCTAGCCACAGCAGCTCCAGCAGTGACGTAGAGTAGAGCATCACAAACTGTGAGGCCTGCTCGTGCACGAATGGTTGTGAACCAGTCGAAATCAGCTTTGATAAAACGGTCATTTGAGCCGAATAGACGCTCACGGTGATCCACGTTTACCCAGTTCCAGTCGACAACGAGTCCGAAGACTGAACTAGCACACTGCCAGTCGTAGCCAAGTTGAAGACCAACCGTCACATCAGTCGTACATCTAGACAAACTGGTCACATTGTCATCAAAGAAACCATCTAGATCATTGCGGTGCGCCATGTGGCTGATAACACCTAGGTTACCACCGAAGTAGAAACCGTCGAACTCTGTTTCACAGCAATACGGATCGTATTGCGGTGGGCAGCAGTAATCATTAGCAGCTGCCTGTTGTGCCGTTAGCATTCCTGCAACGGCTAATGCACAAAAAAGAACCTTTTTCATATTACCTATCTCCTAGGAATTTCCTTCTAATTCCAGACAGTAGCAAAAAGGGTCTTTTTTTGAAAAAAAAAAGTTGTGTAAGTGGAAAAAAAATATGTGGGCTTATTTGTGCTTCACGTATTTTTTGCGTGAAACGGGTCGAGAAGTCTTTTTCGGGCTGTTTCCTCTGCGGGGCTTTTGAATCGGCTCAGGTTTAATCGAAAGATCAGGTTCATAACCAGGGATGATTAACTTGGGTAGATTTCGTTTAAGTAGATGTTCAATATCACGCAACAGTTTGTGCTCATCCACACAAACAAGTGAAAGCGCCTCTCCCTTATGGCCGGCTCGCCCTGTACGCCCAATCCGGTGCACGTAATCTTCAGGAATATTCGGCAGCTCAAAATTCACAACGTGGGGGAGTTGATCGATATCAAGTCCACGCGCAGCAATGTCTGTTGCCACAAGGACACGGACGCTCCCTTCTTTAAAGTTTGCTAGTGCGCGTGTACGTGCTGCTTGGCTTTTGTTACCATGGATGGCTGCCGCCTGAATTCCCTTTTTTTCTAGCTGTCCGGCCAGGCGGTTGGCTCCATGTTTTGTGCGGGTAAAGACAAGGACTTGTTGCCAGTTCTGCGAATCAATTAGGTGCGTGAGAAGATCAGATTTTCGCGTGCGGTCAACTGGATGGATTAACTGCTCGACTTGTGCCGAAGCGTCATTACGGCGCGCTACTTCGACCATGATCGGAGCATTGAGGAAGCTGTCAGCCAGCTTTTTGATCTCATGCGAAAAGGTCGCAGAAAAGAGCAAGCTCTGTCGTTTTTTGGGAAGCAGTTTGATCAATCTGCGTACATCGTGAATAAAGCCCATATCGAGCATGCGATCAGCTTCATCTAAAATAAGAATTTCGACTTTGGATAGATCTACAGTTTTTTGACTAACATGATCTAATAAACGTCCTGGTGTCGCCACAAGAATATCTACTCCGCGACGCAAAGCGGCGATTTGAGGCTCTATTTTGACTCCTCCGAAGATGACAGCCGATTTTAGGGAGAGGTGTTTGCCGTAGGTTTTGACACTCTCGCCCACCTGAGCGGCAAGTTCACGGGTAGGAGTCAGGATGAGCGCGCGCAGTTTACCCGGCGCATGCTTGCCTAAAAGGTGAAGAAGGGGCAGAGTGAAGCCAGCCGTCTTACCGGTACCTGTTTGAGCGCCGCCCATGATGTCCTTACCTTTAAGGATAAGGGGAATTGCCTTTAGCTGAATGGGGGTAGGTGTGCGATACCCCTGTTCTAAGACGGCACGTACTAATTCCTGCGAAAGACCAAGCGTTTCGAATGACATAAATAAAAGACTCCAAAATTTCGTCTATTATCGACCTCATTCGCTTAATTATCAAGTTTTTAATAAATAATGAAGCTGATAGAATGTCCCTCTTATGCCAATAAAACCCATTGCTTTTGATTTATCCCTTGCTGATTGGGAGGAGTGGACAGTCAAAGAGTCCATTCCCAAGTATAGAGCCAAGCAGATCTTTCAGTGGATTTTTCAAAAAAATAGCACCCATCCAGAGACGTTTACGAATTTATCCCCCTCAGATCAAGAGAAGTTGAAAGCTACTTTCTGCTGGGAGCCTCTTCGCCTCGATTCCCAGCTCACCTCGTCTGATGGCAGTCAGAAATTGCTGCTCAAAACAGAGGACAATCTGCTCATAGAGCTTGTGATCATGCCCTATGAAAAGCGGACGACTCTTTGTTTGAGTTCTCAGGTAGGGTGCCGCATGGGGTGTACGTTTTGCCAGACAGGTAAGATGGGATTAAAACGGAATCTGACCTCTGGGGAGATTTTAGCGCAGCTGTTGATCGCAAATCAAGTATTAAGTGAGAATCCTGTGACTAATGTGGTCTTTATGGGAATGGGAGAGCCGCTAGATAATTATGATGCCGTTGTGAAAGCGTGTGCGACCATGATCGATCCGGAAGGGTTTAACCTCTCAAAGTCACGTGTCACGGTCTCGACCTCAGGGCTTGTTCCAGAGATCAAGAAGTTAGGTGAGGATCTTCCTGTGCGTCTGGCGATTTCACTGCATAATCCGGATAATGAAAAACGGAGTCGCCTCATGCCAGTTAATCGCAAGTACAGCTTGGAGGAGTTGAAAAAGGTGCTACTCGACTATCCAGCCTCTCCACGCCATGGAATTACGTTTGAGTATGTGATGATTGAAGGGGTCAATGATAGCCTACAAGATGCAAAAAAATTGGTTCACTTTTTACACGGGCTTAAGGCAAAAGTAAACCTGATTCCGGTGAATCCGTTTCCTGGAGTGGCCATCACCGCATCGAGTGAAGAACGTATTCGGGAGTTTCAAATGTATTTAACCAAGCGCTCAATACCAGCTCCTGTCCGCTATAGTAAGGGAACCGATATCAGTAGCGGGTGTGGACAGCTGGCAGCCAAACGAGAGGGGGAGTTGAATATGGATCCAAGAAAGCTCCATAAGCAACGGCGTCTATTGGTTTAAGAAGCGTGCCTTTCTTTCAGTGAAGAAAGCGTTTTTTCTGTTGTTAGAATGATGAGTTCATCATTTTCCTTAAGCTCGCTCTCATCGGATGTGAAGTAAGGCGTATCTCCTCGGTACAAGCAAATGGGCTTGGCATCTTTGGGAAGTTTTAGATCGTAGATAGGCCCTTCCTCTTTTTTGCTAATCACCATTTTAAACAGTTCCACCTCACCCTTAATGTAGTCTTTGAGTTCTGTGGAATTTTCATTATGAGCCAATTTTACAAGAGACTTGCCCACTGTTTGAGAGGGGATAATGACATTCTCCAAGCCCAGTTCAGTACATATTTTTGCATAAGCATCATTGCGAATACTCACAACAACCCGTTTAAACTGAAGCGACTCACCAATCAAACCTGTAATGATATTGTCTTGATCTGAGTCTGAGATGGCAAACAGGGTGTCAACAGACTGAGGGTTGGTTTCTTGTAAAAGGTCTGGATTGGATCCATCCCCGCAGATAAACCCACAGTCAAATTGATCTTGAAGAGAGTCCACCTTATCTTTATCTTCTTCAATAATAATGACTTCATGACTGTTTTCTGTCAGTATCTTGACAGCACTTAAGACCTCTTTTCCCGCACCCACAAATACAATTCTCATGACGTCATCCTCCTACCTATAAATGTTTTGGGATAGATTAAGACAAGTAAAGTCACCAGTTCCAAACGTCCTAAGAGCATATCTGCGATTAAGACGCCTTTCAGAATAGAGGGGAGTTCAGGTGAGATGGTACCCACGCTCACTCCTACGTTTCCGGTTGCGGAGACAACTTCAAATAGGCCGTCAAGAAAATTGTAGCCCATTAAGATAAAAACGAATACCGAAATCAAGATGACCATAATGTAGAGGGTTAAGAGGGTAAGACAGCTATACGCCTCCGTGCGCAGTTGCTCAAACTGATGTGTGGCGTTCGCACTTTTCGTTAAAGAGGTGCGAAAAAAAAGAAGGTGTAGGGCTTTGAAAATCATAAGCATTCGAATCAGTTTGAAGCCTCCCGCTGTTGATTGCGTCGAACCCCCTATAAACATGGAGATCACGGAGGTGAACTTAGCTCCATCGGAAAGGGTAGAAAAATCAAAGGTGGAAAAACCCGCTGTTGTTTGCATGGAAACGGCATTTAGGATAGCTGTGGGAAGAAATGATAGTGAGTGGGGAGCTACTAGAAAAAACATGAACAGAGAAAATACCAGACAGCAGATGATTAAAGTGCCTAGCTGCCTATCCTGCACAAGGAGCTTGAGATCTTTGAACGAGGAAATCCAAAATAGGGGGAAAGAGATAGCCCCTAAAAAAGAGCACGCGATTACGCAGGACCGCACTAAATAAGGAAAGCTACTTAAGCTCCCTTGGTGAGAGGAAAATCCGCCTGTTGAGACGGCTGAAAAAGTAAAGGTCACGGCATCAAAAAAAGAGAGGCCCATGCTCTTTAAAGCGATCATGCCAAGAAGGGTGATTCCGCAGTACACAAGCAAAATTTTTCGGGCAAAAATTCTTGAGTTGGCCACAAGATCTTCTTTGTAGAAGACCTTTTTAAACAGTGCTTTAGAGACAGTACTGGGTTGAGAGGCCAACCCTAGGCTAAAGATCACAATCCCCAGGCCTCCGTACCACTGCATCCATGTACGTGAAAAGAAAAACGTTTTATTATTAAAGATACCGATATCCACAACGGATAGACCTGTTGTCGTCACACCAGAGACACACTCAAACCAGCTATCGATGAAGCTTAGGCCGTTGCCCATCATGGGAATCGTGAGCGCAAGCGAGCCCATTACGAATGTAAGGCCCACGATTGCATAGACTTCATTTGACTGGAGCGACTTGGGGTGATGGACCTTTAAGCTCCCTATCCCGAGAGCTAAAAAGAGTGCGATTACAATGCCATACCGAAAAGAGGCGGTATATTCCTGCCAAAACAAGGAAAGTGTAAATGGGACAAGAAGAGCACCGATCCCAGCTAACAGCATTAAACCTAAATACTTATATAAAACAAGCCATCTGACTGAATAGGTGAGTTGAGATGGTAAAGTGCTGTTTGTTTCCATGAATCTGGAAGCGCCTCTTGATTAGCGGCGCTAGCCCCCACCTCGAACAAAGTGCATAACTACACTGATAATGAAAAGGATAACAAATACGATGAGCAAAATACGGGCGATCGACATGGCGCCGCCAGCAATATTAGTAAATCCGAATAGTGCCGCAATGATTGCTACAATAAAGAAAACGAGTGCCCACCACAACATAATTGACTCCTTTTATCCCGTCTCTATCCTATAAATTCTTTTATTTTTAGGCAAAGCAAATCAATTGGCTTGACAATTGCATTGAAGCTGATGAGGTATTGTATGAATGTGCAGACAAAATCTAGTGCTGAGTCGCTTAGCTTACAAAAGCAAATTGAAAGCGGTGAAAAAAAGAAAAAATTTGGGACTTTTGGAGGCGTTTTTGTCCCCACTCTACTGACTATTTTAGGCGTGATTCTTTTTTTGCGTGAGGGATGGGTAGTCGGTAATGCGGGTTATTTAGGTGGTTCGCTGATTATCTTAATTGCCTTTGCCATTACAGGGTGCACAGCCGTCTCTATGTCTGGGTTTGTGACCAATACACGTATCGGAGCGGGGGGTGCCTTTTCGATTATCTCTCAAGCGCTTGGGCTCGAGGTTGGGGGAAGTATTGGCATTCCTCTTTATTTTTCACAGGCCCTGGCAGTCTGCATGTACATATTCGGCTTTCGTGAAGGGTGGCTTACCCTATTTTCTGGCCACTCACCACTTTTGATTGACTACGCTGTTTACTTAGGAATCTTTGGAATTACCTTGGTCAGTACACGTTTTGCTTTTCGCATTCAGTATCTAATCCTCTCCTTAATCGTGGCTTCGCTTATTTCTGTGCTTCTGGCCGCATTTTTCGGTTCCATGCAGTACCCCATCCAGTGGTGGGGACATTTTGAGGGGTCAGTTGAAAATCAGTTTAGCGGCATTAGCTTTTGGGGTGTCTTCGCCGTTTTTTTTCCCGCTTCTACAGGGATCATGGCAGGCGCCAATATGTCCGGAGAGCTTAAAGATCCGCGTAAAAGCATTCCAAAAGGAACACTAGCTGCAGTTGGGGTTAGCTTAATCGTCTATTTGGCAGTTGCTTTTTGGCTGGCTAGGTCTGCGACTCCAGAAGAGCTGCTAAACAACTACTTTGTTTTGATTGAAAAGGCGTTTTACAGCCCGGTCGTCTTGATTGGTCTACTTGCCGCTACATTCTCTTCAGCCCTAGTTTCTTTTATCGGAGCCCCCCGCATACTGGAGGCATTAGGTGCACACAATATTATCTTTTTTGGCAACTGGCTCTCCACAAGGAGTCGGCGTGGAGAGCCCTTTCATGCGCTGCTTGTCACATTTGTGATTGTGGGATTGGGGCTTTTAGCTCGTGATTTAAACCTGATCGCCCCTCTCATTACGATGTTTTTCTTAATTACCTACAGTGTGATTAATCTGGTTGTGCTGATTGAGGAATCAATCCAACTCATCAGCTATAGACCCTACTTACGTGTTCCCAAATTGTTTCCCTTGATCGGTTTTTTGGGCTGCCTATTTGCCATGTTTATTATCAGTCCTACCTTTGGCCTCATCGCGGCAGCCGCAATTGGCATTTTTTATTCACTGCTATTAAAGAGACAACTGAACTCACCATTCAATGATGTCAGAAGTGGTTTGTTTGATGCTGTAGCGGAGTGGTCTGCAAAAAAAGTGATCTTGCAAAAAAGAGAGTCAGATCGTGCTTGGAAGCCCAATTTTTTGCTTCCAATTGACTCAATTGATAGCCTCGCAGGTGCTTTTCGATTAGTGGCCCACTTAGCCTCACCCGTTGGGTCTGTGCGGCTACTTGGTATTCAAACGCAACAAGATTTGAGAGAGTTTGAGCATGAGCTTGAAAATGCTGTCGATGTTTACTTAAAAAGGAAAATCTTTGCCACCTCATCGCTCATGGAAGAAACAGAGTTTGCTGATGGGATCGTGCGCGGTATGCAGGCCTTAAGAGGCTCTTTTTTCCGTCCCAATATTCTTTTTTTAGAGCTGCCCAAAGATGTGCATTTACATCAATCGCTGCGTCGTGTCATTGATGTGGCCGCGTACTCAAAAATGGGAGTGGCTCTTATTGTCTACCATCCAGAAGCTAGATTGGGTAAAGAAGAGCGCATCAACGTATGGATTCCTCAACCCACTAACTGGGAAATCGAGATGAAGCAAGGGATGGTTGATTTGGCCTTGTTGCTTGGTCATAGGCTGCATGAAAGCTGGCAGGGGAAGCTGCATCTTTATATGACAGTCGAAAGTCGTAAAGATCAGCAAAAAGCAAAAAAATATCTAAAGCGTCTTGTCGCCGTCTCCAGGCTGCGTGTCGTTGAGCAGATGGTTTGGGTCGCGCCTTCTTTTCATGAGGCCCTTGAACAAGCTCCTTCACCAGATCTCACGATCATGCCGATGGTAAATGGGAAAAATATACAAGAGATGTGGCGCTTAACCAAAAAGACGCATTCAACTTGTCTGCTGTGTCAAGATAGTGGCAATGAAAATGCGTTTGCGTAACTGGTTAAGCTGTATAACGTTTCCATCCTGTTTTGGTAGTTATTTTCATTTTGAAATCGTTGGAAAAGTCGGTCTTTGATCATGCTTTTGGCTGAGGCAAAAAACAGTTGTTCAAGAACTCCAGGAGTGTTTGAGGCTATCAGGGCTCCACTAGAAGAAACAGGTTTTCCTGTTCATTCAGCGCGAAAAACGTAACGAGAAAAGCGTTAACTCCATAAAGCTTTGCTCAAAACTTCCTCACACTCGTGGCTTAAGTTTTTAATTTTCAAGTTTTTGCCCACAGACTTGTAGCGCGTAATGACCCATTCAATGGCATGAATGGCTGATTGGTCTGTCACGCGTGAATATTTAAAATTGATCACAACCTCTTGTGGATCATTTTCGATCTCAAACAACGCTTTAAACTGGGAAATAGAACCGAAAAATAGAGGATTGTGCAGCTGATACTCCTTTGAGCCATCAGCATGGAGGGTTTGATTGGCGTAGATGTTTTTTGCCGATTCCCATGCAAATACCAGAGCAGCGATGATCACTCCCGTAATCACAGCAATGGCTAAATTGGTCATCACAGTGACAACAGTCACCACAACAATGACAAAGGCATCGTGTTTGGGAATTGTACGGATCCACTTAAACGTGGCCCATTCAAAGGTTTCAATCACGACCATAAACATCACTCCAACAAGTGCCGACAGTGGAATCATTTTGATCATGGGCCAGAGAAGCAGGATGAAAAGCAAGAAGGCAAGACCTGCCACCAATCCGGATAAACGGCCTCGGCCACCTGACTTGATGTTGATCATGCTCTGGCCTAGCATCGTACACCCACCCATACCCTTAAAAAAGCCACACACCACGTTGGCGATTCCTTGAGCAACGCACTCTTTGTTAGCTCGTCCGCGTGTGTGGGTGATTTCGTCTATAAGAGAGAGTGTCATTAGAGATTCTGATAGTCCCACAATGCAAAGGGTGATGGCGTAGGGGACGATGATTTTAAAGGTTTCAAAGGTGAAAGGAACCTGCAGCCAGGCAAAGGCCGGCAGACCACCCGCAACCTGCCCTCCATCCATCATGTCGTTCACAACACGTGTATTTAAACCAAAAAAATGGACACATGCTGTTATCAAGATAATAGCGACAAGTGCGGCGGGGAGTTTTTTGGTGAATTTGGGTAAAAAGTGGGTGACAGCCATGGCAATCAGGACAAGTCCAATCATTAGACAGAGTGGGCCTGAGGCCAGCCATTGCATTTTGCCATCCACATGAACCTTGAACTGCTCCAACTGTGCCCAAAAGATGACAATGGCTAAGCCGTTGACAAAGCCAACCATCACCGATTTGGGCATAATACGGATCAGCTTGCCGAGACGAAACATTCCCACTAAGATTTGAAAAAGGCCCGTTAAAACGACGGTCGCAAATAGATACTCAACACCATATTGGGAAACGAGAGAGACGATTACAATTGCCATCGCGCCGGTAGCTCCCGAGATCATGCCTGGCCTGCCTCCAAATAGAGCTGTCAATAGACAGAGGAAAAAGGCTGAATATAAGCCTATTAAGGGGTCTAGATGGGCGACAAGAGCAAATGCAATGGATTCAGGGACAAGGGCTAAGGCAACTGTTAATCCTGAAAAACAATCGAGGTTCCACTTGCCGCCTATAGGCATTAAAAAGTTTTTGATTTTTTGAAGCATTCTAAAAATAATGACACTTAAATCTTTAAAAGTCAAATAGGCGTGGTTTTTCTTGCGCTAAAAATCTGTAATGCTGTAACATTACAGATATGGCAAAAAAGCAAGCCCACAAGCAGCAAGGATGGGAGGGACTGTTGGATCTCTGTACAAGTTTCTCTGACTCTCAAGCTTTAGAGCGCTTTTTTGATCTATTTCTGACTCTTGAAGAGAAAGAAATGTTTATCGGTCGCTACCTGGTGATTCAGGCCTTGCTAGAGGGTGAGTTGACCCAGCGGGAGATTGCCAAGCAGCACCGCGTGAGTATCGCTCAAATTACCCGGGGTTCCAATGCCTTGAAAGTCATTGACGCCTCATTAAAGAAAAAACTGGAACAGCATTTTGCTGAAAAATTATGATCTTTTTCATTAAGACATCTACGTTCAAATCTTCTTCCATTATCTGGGCCCGCGCCCTCTAGTATTCTTTTTTTACAGTTTTAAATTCAAGAATCTATCCCACAATTAGGCGTGAGATAGGCCGTTATTATTTAAGGAGATTGTTATGTCTTATATTTTGCCTTATTCGGTTGAGGCTTATAGAGAGTATTATTCTGATCAGTTTATGTCTGGTTTTACGCATAGAAGTCTGGCGTCGGGTCAATGTGATGGACCGCGATCTAAAGAGTTAGTCGTGCGCCTGAATAGAGGTGCTGAAAGAACGTATTCTACTGTTTCCTTCAATGAAGAGATGCTGTCGAGCAATCAATTGGATGGTGGAGCTTGTAGTGCGATTGCTTTTCGCGTGGCCAAAAAGGTGCTCGGTTTGATTGCCACCCTTCAAGCAAGCACATTGCCCCCCGCGAATCAAGAGAGAAGCTTTATCATCCAATTTATGCAGATTGTGGGCGCTCTTGAGGAGATAGCAACGAGCAAAAAAGCGCCCGACAAGTGCAAGCAGGCGGCCATCCGCACTGAGCAAGTGGCTTTGAATACGATTACCGTGGATCGGGAGAGGGTCTCTTCTGGTGCTGCTGTGGCTGCTAAGGTTGGGGCGATGGCTTCTTTCTACGGTCTCAAAACTGTTGAGTCGACCTCAGAGCTGCGGGTCAAGGGGAATACACAGCTCAAAGAGCAGCTGAACGTCTTAGTGCAGGGGCTGAATGAGGGAGTCTACTTCCTGAGAATTATCCAGGAAAAGTACAACCATAAACTCGAAGAGAAAGGGCATTCCATTGTTTATGTGAAAAAGGGTGGAGCTGAATACTATTTCGATCCTGCCCTTGGGGCCTACGCGCTTTTTTCAGATCTTCTCTACAGTTCTCTGCGAAGTGCAAATGCGCGTTTTGGAGTGGATCTTTTGAGTTTTCATCGTTTGGAAGAGGAGAATCCTCTTATTTTGGAGACGTTTTCGCTCACAACGCCTCCTCTTTATGGTCGGATTTACTACCCACAGACTGTTTCTTTTGCCGTCATTTTTTCGCCTGGATTGGGGGGATCAGTTGGGTCCTATAGCGCTCTGTCTGAAGAGCTTTGTCGAGAGGGATTTGTTGTGATTTGTGTAAACTTTCCTAAAACAGGAGTCGGAACACCCAAGCTGCAGCAACGCGCTATCATCGAGCGAGGAGTCGAAAATAGCGATCATCTAAAAGAGTTGGTTACGCTGATTCATAACGGACGTTTTGCCCGGATTGCTCCCGGGGTGCCGATAGGGGTGATGGGCCACTCTTTAGGCGGCTCCTCTTCGGTTGCTGCGTGTCGCACCACACCCGAAATCCAAGCGGCAGTCAATCTGGACGGGCGGATCCTCGATCCCACCTGTGTCACACAGCCTATACTGCAGTTTGTGGCCACACAAACTCATGAAGATCGGACAGAGTATAAAAAAGTCTTGAGGACTCTTATGAAGATCAATGCACACGCCACTAGCCACGAAGTTGCGGTGAAACACGGCGATTTTGCAACACCTGATCCAGCTTTCTTGCGACGCCTTGTGACAACAGTGGCTCGTTTTTTTCGTGAAAATCTCAAGGAGGTTAGCGTATGAAAAGCTTCCTAATTTTTCTTATGATGATGGTGATACGTCTCGGGTTTGGACACTCTACACAGCAAGAAGCGTTGACTCATTATCTCTCTGCCCTTGTGGCCATGCCGACAGAGACGTCTCAGAAGCATCAAAACGATAAAGCCTTGCACTGGGTGAAACAGCAACTTGCTCCCCTAGGGCTACATTTTAAGCATCACATCTATCAGGGTCATCCAACCCTGATTGTGACAACAAAAGAGACAATGACACCCGACATTTTTTTGGTTGCGCACATCGATGTCGTTCCGGCTTCAGAGGCTCTTTTCAAGCCTAAAATCATCGGGAGCAAGATGTATGGGCGTGGGGCGTATGACATGAAAATGGCGATAGCATGTTACCTCCTTCTTTTACATGAGCTGGCAGATCAGCATGCCGATTTGAACATTGGATTGATGCTGACTAGCGACGAGGAGGTGGGGGGAATGAATGGGGTAAAACGCCTACTTGATGCTGGATATTGTTCCAAAGTGGCTTTTCTTCCCGATGGAGGATTTGATTGGAACTTTGAGGAGGAGGCTAAGGGAGTTTTGCAGATTAAACTCACAGCTCGAGGTCAATCCTCGCATAGTTCTCGTCCTGAAAAGGGCGACAATGCGATTACCGCCCTGACAACGCTGTTGGGTAAAATCAGCCACTACTTTGAGGAGCAAAAAAAGCAATTTGGCTCTTACTATCCCACTGATAATGTGGGAGTGATTCAGGGGGGTGAGGCGATCAATCAGGTTCCAGAGCGTGCTGAGGCTACTATGGATATTCGGTATCCTCCTTCAGTAAACAGAGATCAGCTTTATGCTGATATCAGGGAGATTGTTCACAAGGACTCTCGCCTTTCCATAGAAATTACAGCAGAGGGCTCCCCGCATCAGGTTGATGTAAGTCAAGCTCCCTTTGCTAGGTTTCGGGAGATTGCGGAAAAGCGGTATGGGATCAAGGTGGGCAAGACCCGTTCCTACGGCGCTTCAGATGCACGGTTTTTTGGGGAGCGAGGCATTCCTGTTCTGGTAATTGCTCCAAAGGGGGGCGAGATTCATAGCGATGGAGAGTGGATTGACCTTGAAGACCTCACGCGCTTTTATTATGTGCTCAAGCAGTGGGTCTTGGAGTCATCACCAATTTGAGAGTTTTTGAGCTAAGTCTCTCCACGAGATGGCTTCGATTTCTTGTGAAAGAGCTTGAGGTTGAGATACTCTACACACAAGGTAGGCTTGTGTTGCTGACGGATACTCTCTTAAAAAAAGCTCAAGGTGTCTGGCATCTCGCAAAGTGGGATTATCTGTCCATTTCACTTCAATAGGTAGTAAAGATTGATTGCGATTAAGAAGCCAGTCGACCTCAGGGCCTGAAGAATCTCTCCAAAAGTGAACTGTGGTTTTCAGATTCTGAAGTCGGGACCATCGGATCAGTTCTAGACCAATAAACTGCTCAAATAGCCCCCCTAAGTATGTTTGGGGTAAAGTTGGTTGTTCCTCTGCTGCAAGCCGTCTCAATCCTAAATCAAATAACAAATACTTTGGAGATTTGGTTAATTTTTTGCGTGATTTACTTTCTGTATAAGGCTCGATCCGCTCAGCAATCAGGCAGTCTTCCAAGATCTGGTAATAAGCAGATATGGTTGTTCTTGCCACGCCTATTTCTTGGGAGATCTTATCAAAATTGACGATATTGCCAGATTCCATTGCAGCTAGTTGTAAGAAATTTTCGAATGCCCCCATGTCGCGTACTAGAGCCTCTGATCTCACTTCGTCCTCAAGATACAAATCGACGTAAGAATCTAGCTCCTCTTCTCGAATCGTACTATCTGATTCTAAATGAATGGCTGGAAGTGAACCATAGAGCAAAAAATCCTCAATGGAGGGAAATGGAAGAGTAAGCTCTTCCAAACAGAAGGGATCGAGTCGTAGTTGGATCACGCGTCCTGGTAGAAGATTAACATTCTTATTATGTCTGAGTTTGCGTGCCGATGACCCCGTTAGGATGAATTGAGCAAAATCTTCGTCGATCAAATACTGAACGGCATCTATTAGAGCAGGCACTTTCTGCACCTCATCAATGATGACAAGTGGCAAAGAGCCCTTAGAATTTTTCAGAGCCTTCACTTCTCTGATCAGCTGATCTGGATTGGCTTCATATTGACGGCGAGCTTTGGAAATCAATAGTGTGATTTCAAGATCAGCTTGATACTCACGGATCAAGGTTGTTTTGCCAGTTTGGCGGGGACCTAGGAGTAAAACACTTTTGCCCCTTTTCAGAATCCTATTCAGTTGTTCTTTTAGAATGCGTTCAATCACTATATAAATCCTGGAAAAATGTTGCCTTAAACTCTTTTTTCCTGGAAAATCGAGTTTTAGTCAACGATTTTCCTTTAAAAATCTGCAATTTAGACCCAAATTGAGGGTATGTAAACGGTAGTTCAAATGGAGGTTGTGATTGAAAATATCTCGAAGAGTATGATACTAAACCCATCATTTTTGTATTTAGCGATACCTGAAAATAGCGCGTATTGAGTGCTCTAATTTCTGGTGATATAAGTCATGGAAACGGAAGAAAAAAAAATCGAGGTGTTTTTAAACCACCTTTGGGATCCAAGGCCCGTAGAACAAAAGTTTGTTTTCTCCTATTTTGCTGAAAATGCACTTTTCAGTAGTCCTTTTGGAAATAAAATCGGTTTAGAAAGTATACTCGCGATTCATCAATCATGGTGCACAGCCTTTCCTGATAAGGTGATCTCTCGCTATGAAATTGAACAATACCCAAATACCATCATAACCCATTGGGAGTGTCAAGCAACGCACCTAGGGATTTTCAGAGAAGTGGAAGCCACTCATAAGAAAATTCAATACGCAGGAGAGGCGGTTTTTCATTTTGAAAGGGGAAAAGTGAATCGCTACTTTTGCAAAGTAGATCTACTCGGTATTTTTAATCAGCTTGGTTATCAACTCAAACCAGAAGAGTGTTTCGGAGGAAAACAAGTTGATCATGCCAAAGTGATCATCGAAAAAATCCAGCAGAGTCTTCCTGTTGGGCTGACTAAAAGAGAAGTAGAGTGTTTGAGTCTCTATTTGATGGGAATGACTGCTAGAAATATTGGGAGCCTCTTCTTTGTATCACCACGAACAGTCGAGAGTCATATTCAGAATGCCTTCCAAAAATTGCAGCTCTCTTCAAAAATACAATGCTTAGAGCACATGATCCAATTGGATCTTCTTCATCTTTGGCAGGCTCTTGGCAAAGAGTTTCTTCATAAAAATCCGTAGATCCTACGGATTCTTTTCGGCGCGCATCTTGATAAATTGATCTCCTATTTTCGCACAGGAGATGAACGTGAGCGCTAAGTATTTTCTTGTTTTGTTTGCCTATCTCATTTTTTTGGTAAGCAAGGATTGTGCACAGCTGCGTGCAGGTGAGTCCGTTGAGGAATTTCAACTGACAGAAATCTTGAAAAAGATAGACCATCCAGAAATTCCGTTTCTTTTGGAGCAAATGCAGTGGGCTCATAGAGAAAAGCCCTACTTAGGCTTAAAAATTTATCATTGTATTCCCCTGGATTTGATTTCTGCGATCAAAGCATCTGTTCTCCACTTGGGTGGAGCTCACGTGGTTGTATCTAAATCGCAGTTTGCGAATCCAAAGTCAGAGCAAAGTGGGATGGATTTACTCAAAGAATTAAGCATTGAATTCCGGCCCTCACAAGAAATATTCCCAGGTGAAGTTTTTGATATTTACATGGACTGTGGGGCTGAACTTGTGAATAGGCCTCCACCTCGGTTAGGTTATGTTGAGCTAACTCGCTCAGGAGAAATTGTTTATGAGAAAAGCGTTCTCTCGGCTCCCGTCTTGTCGGTTAACCATAGCCAGCTGAAGAAAATTGAAACATTTTATGGAACAGCAGATGGATTTTGTAGAGCTCTACAGAGTTTCTTTGATGGTCAGTATGGTGGAAAAAATTATGTTCTATTCGGATACGGGAATGTTGGAAGTGGGATCGCTTTAAAACTTAAGGAAATTGCGTCTGAGTTAATCGTAGTAGATGTCAGTCTTGATGCTGTAGAGCGAGCCAGAGCAGGAGGGTTTAAGGCTTGTTTGCTTTCCGATATCCTTGAGCAGAGTGAACTGATTGCGGAAGCAGACTTTATTATCACGGCTACTGGCGAGGAGGGCATGTTATCTCGCTACTTCTCTTCACTTGATTTGTTTGCAGACACAGTTCTGATCAATATGGGAGGTAATGATGAGTATGGCCATTTATTCCCTAAAGATTCGGTGCAAAACCAAAAAGAAAGCTTCAACTTTGCCTTAGATTATCCAACGCGCTGGATTTTTCTTGATCCAGTTTTTTACGCCCATAATCTGGCAGCCTTATTACTTGTAGAGAGGTCTTGGTCAAATGAAGTGCATCCTTTTCCTCAAGAAATAGACGATCGCATTTACACAAGATGGAAGGCTCAGGCGAGTCATACAGCTACCCTTAAGCACTCATCTGAAGGATAGTTTAATGTCGGTAAAAAAAAGTAAAATTGAGTGTGAGAGTCTAAAAATCCTTCAAAAATCTGACCGATCTCACCTACTTAGTGATCTGCTCCCTTATCACATTAAGACGAAACAGCATTCAAGGTTAATCGATGGATTAAAAGAGTACAGGTTACTTCTGCTGGCAGCTGAACAAGCTCTTACTCATTTTCTGAACGGAGCCTTTTCAGACTTCGATGCGTTAGTTGGAGAAAATGCGTGCCATATTAGAGCTACAATGATCTTATTAATAGCAAATCAGCCTTGTTTAGAGATAAAAAATCTCTTAAAAAGAATTTGTTGTGTTTTAGATAAAGTTAATTTTGCTTTTAAAAAAGGTGATTTTGAATTGCATCAGTCTTTGTATTTGTTTGTTTTAAAAAACAAGATTGATATTAAAATTAGTTTTTGCGAAAAGTTTTTGGTTAGTTCATTTATTCTTACTAAAGTTAGGGAGCTGTTGCCGCCAAACCCTTCGAAATGGATCGTAAGGAACGAGAGAACGAGCACAAAAAAAGTAAAAGAAATCAGTGACGTGGGCTCAAGTTTTGCCCGGGATCTTGTGAAAAGATTACGCAATTTGGTGTCGACTGCTTCGGTTTCGTTTATACAGGAAATCGCACATATCTTTCCTTCTAACGACCCAAGACACTATATGGTGTCAAATCTATACTGTGTGAGTCATGATAAATTTGGAAGGTTAAAGTGCTTGCCCTCTTTTTGGTATACCCTCGCTCTCATGCGTTATGCAGTCTTGATGGATCTGCCTTTGGTTATGGTAGTGAGTCAAATAGCATCAGATTGTGGACACAAAACACTTAAAAAAGAGAGCTTCTATTTTAAGGTTGTAAAGGGAAGTTACCGTCTTGTATCTCCAAATCAATTTGAACAAAGGGCACCCGCAGTTGTGGTTTTAGGTAGTTGCTGTAGAAGATCTGCGGAATTTCCAGAGTTCAGTGATTGGAAAGAAGAAATTCAGCGTTATGATCCGTGTGATTTGATTCTTGCTTATGCAGCTGCTCATAGACAATACCCTGATGAATCAAAAGACGTTTTGATTGAAAAATCTGCACCTCCCCTCTATCACACCTACAAGTCCAAGGCCCTTGAATGGGGCTGTTCTCTTGATAATCCTTCCTTGTTTTTTCTGGTGCATGTTTACTGCGACCAGATAAAAAATATAGAAAACTCTTAGGGCTACCGAAGTGAGTCAGATACGTTAAACGTGGTGTTTTTCCCCTCTGTTTCTGCACTTTTTATGGTAGTGGTATTGAGGTCAAAATCCTCAAACGCGATCCACTTGATCGTTTGGTCTTCATAGGATTTAAAGTAATAGCGTCCTGCATTCGGATCCTTAACTGAAGTGAGAAGGGTAGAGTCTGTAGATAGTTTGCCATCCTCTTCGCTTCTTGCGGCTCCTACCGGGATATCAAACTGGTTCAGGATATGAAAGGTCTGGCCCACTAGATCCTTTGCATTCTGCTTGGGGATGGCTGTTGAAGAGAAAATAGCAGCACGAACAAATCGGGAGGGAGGTGTAAAATCTCCGGGAAGACCGACCATCCCCGAGCCTTGACCAAAAGGTGCAAGTGAGACTCCTCTTAACGTAATCGGATCGGCATTGAATGGGGTTAGATTGATGAAGTTACGCAAATTGGTTAGCTGCCAATCAAATGGCGGAGAGTTAGTGAAGGCGCCGATTTTGTTTTCGTAGGTCACCAATGTTCCTTCAATGGGCTCGATCACAAGGGAATTTCCCTCTTTGTCATACACGATGTAGTGGAAAGGTGGGGGAGTAGTGCCCCATCCTTCGATCACTGTTGGAGCGATCACAACAGAATCAAGCGCTGCTTTGACCTCCTCTAGCGAGGCAAACTGGGTTAAGATCCAATTGGAAAAGTCCACCGGAGAGAGAGCTTTTGACTGGTTGGATTTGTCTATAGAGGTGTAACCGGCAAAGCCAGGGAAATAGAATGCGCCGCAAGTTAGTCCCTTTTCATTGACTCCATCCATCACTTTTTGGTCTTGAAAGCAATAGATGCCCGCAACTGCATACTTAGATGTATAGCGTAGCCCCTTACCTTGTGGTGTTTCTCCGGTAAAGACAAAATTCCTGGGAATAACACACGTATACATGTCGATCACTGTGCCAAACTCTACTGTTCTACCATTTACAGAAGCGCCATCTTCTGCTGTCATCCGAATTCCTGTGCAGGCATACACAGTGCAGGTTGCGAATATAAAAAGTGGTAACAAAATACGCATGTCCAACTCCTTTTTTTCTCAAGGTAGCCACTGAGTCAAATGCTGTCTAGACTTATTCGTCTCTACCAGGTTGAGAGCTTTTGCATTAAATCTTTCCAAGCGATAGCTTCAATTCCCTTTGAAAGAAGTTGAGGGTGGGACACCCTGCACACTAAGTGTGCTTTTGTAGCAGATGGGTACTCTTTCAGAAACAGCTTAAGGTGGGTTGCTCCTTGGCTGCCAGGCGCCTTAACCCTAAATCAAACAACATGGGACTATTGAACAGCTGTTCTTTGCATCAGCTTTTGGCTGATTTTGTCCTATTTTTCCGATCTTTCGCTCGGCGTACCTCTTGTGCATCCCGCTCTCTACCTGTCTCATTAATATCCGAATCATGCTGCTTCACACTCGGTTTTTATGGAAATTCGAGTTTAAATCAACGATTTTCCAGCAGCGGTGGATTTTTTGATTATGGAAATCTATTGGGATGGTTTTTTTAGAGATGTCAACAATCGTGCACGCCTCAAATAGGCTCTCATCGAAATCAAAATCGCGCGAATTAGTGCTGAAAATAATTGTCCCCCCTGGTGACAAAAGTGTGAGTGCCCTGGAGATCAAAAAAGGGTAATCTTTTTGGATATCAAACATGTGGTCCATTTTTTTAGAACGGGAAATGGTGGGAGGATCGATTACAATCAAGTCATAAAGCTCCTTTTCCTTTTCAAGAAACGGGAGGCAATCTGCGCGTAGAATGGAGTTGTTTTCTAGGGAGAGTCCATTGAGCCGAAAGTTCTCTTTGCCCCACTCAGTATAAGTATTGGAGAGATCCACACTCTTGGTAAAAAGAGCGCCGGCAGCTGCCGCATGCACACTGAAAGAACAGGTGTAGGCAAAAAGATTGAGTAGCCGCTTTCCTTTTGCCATTGACGCCACCAAACGACGTGTTTCTCGGTGATCTAAAAAGAGCCCTGTGTCGAGATAATCGGTTAAATTGACTCTAAATTGTAGTCCATACTCAAAGACAGTAAAAAACTGTTGAGCCGAGCCCGTTTTTTCGTATTGCTCTGTTTTCTCTCGCTTTACGCGTGTACGCCAGTGGATTGATTCAGGTAGTGTATGAAATAGCGAACTGAGAGCATCCATTACCGCTTCATAGTGTTTAGGGTGCGGCGTTTCACTCTCACGCGTACTGGCAAAGTAGTGGACGCATAGCGGGCCGCCGTAAAAATCGATTGCTAGTGGGTATTCTTTGATATCCCTGTCGTAAATGCGGAAGCAATTTGTTTTTGTTCGCTTTCCCCATTTCCTCAGATGACGGTAGTTTTTCCGTATCCGATTTTTCAATGGAGAGTGCTTATCCTCATGATCCTCGATTAAAGGCAAAAATAGATTCGGTGTGCTCAACGAGACAGCCTATGTTTGTGCAGGTTTCCAAGGAAAAGGAAAGGCAGTTGCACGGTATTCTCTAAGCTCAAAAATTTTATTATTTTTTATTTTTGCAACTGTCATTCCTTCGAACGACTCTCTACTATTTGGTCCTAAGTAAGCAAAAACCCATTCGCAGAATATCAGATTATCAACTGAGTGGAGAGAGCTGATTTTCCATTTTTCAATTTTGTTTCCTAGTTGAAACCATTCAACAAACCACTGATTGACTGTGTCTTTGCCTCGGTAGGTGGGTCCATGCGATTCTATAATGATGCAATCGTCAGCGAGCGTATCAAGCACTTTTGCTTTATTTTCCTCCTTCCAGCCGTTCATATAGTCTTTTAGCAGCATGTTTTCCGATTCCACATCCTTTCCTTTTCCGTTGTTTTTCGTAGACTAAAATCTGATGAACCATCCTATAGGGACAGTTCATGCGCCTTAATCTATTATGCACAAAGTCATCTTTAGAATCCCGTTGACGCCTGGGTTCATCTCAAAGGCGATTCAGGTTTTTGTTGATAGAGAACTTAACTAATCACTCTTGTAGGAGAGCTGATGAGAGTCGGCTGTCTTTTTTTATTGCGTGGCTTAGAGCCTTATGCTTCAGAGGCCATTCTGACTATTTGATGGATAAAAAAAAATGATAGATTTATCCTTGTGACGTTAAAAAATGTAAGACGCACATCTTCAGTCATCTTTGCCGGCCATTTTGCTCTCTAATTGCTCAAAGGTAGCGCCCTGGCTACCTTTCTCAATCTTAGAGTTTAAACTAGCTGGCAGATCTAACTGAATCTGAGCATCTTACATTTTTCAATGCCCCCATTCTAATTTACTCATTTAGGATTACAAATCATGCAAGCACAAGACTATTGGAATGAAATTGGTGTAAAAAAGGATTTTGAAGACCCTGTTTATTTTGAAAAGCTTATCCCATTTCTAACTCCGACCTCACGTATCGTTGAATATGGGTGCGGCTATGGCCGCATGATGAACATGTTTAAGTCCAGGGGGTACGTCAATCTTGTTGGCTTTGATTTTGCGGAGAGAATGATAGCAAGAGGAAAATTGGAAAATCCAGACTTGGACTTGAGGCTTTTGGAGAAGTCGTCAACCATTTCTTGTGACACCGAATCTGTCGATGTAGTTTTAATGTCCACCGTTCTCTGCTGTATGACCAATCCTGATGAAAGAAGTAAATTGATGGAGGAAATCCATAGAGTTTTGGTGCCAAATGGTGTCTTTTACATCACAGACTTTGTATTATGCAATCACCCTATTTACGAAGAAAAATATGCGCAAGGAATGAGTGATTTTGGAAAGTTGGGTACTTACAAAACAAGTGAAAACCTTGTCGCTTGCCACTACTCGTCAAAAGAGATTTTAGCTCTATTGGATATCTTCGATATTCAGTGGTTCGAACAGTTTAATTTCAAGACAATGAATCAAAATCCCGCACAGACCTTTCATTGTATTGCAAAGAAAGGTTAAGGACGCAGGTGAATGACTTGAGTTCGGATATTCAAATCTCATGGTGTGGTGAAGATGATATCGAATGGGTGAATGAAGAGTATAAAAAAATAGAGTTTAAGCTTTCAGATTTGAAAACTGACCGATTCTCATAAAGTGCTTCTTTTAAAATTGACAAAGCAACGATTTTTGTAAATTCACTTCCACTCCTTATTTTGGAAGCGTTCTCTAATTGCTGTTAAGTCGACAGATTCTTTTCCCTTTTCTTGCGAGACCCAAACTCATGTCTAAATAGCCCTTTCCTGTTATCCACTCTTCATGGATCTCGATTAAAGGCAAAAATAGGTCTGGTGTATTCAATGGGAGGCCAGCCAATCTAAGAGTTTGGCGTTAAAAAGCTCTTTCTCCTCAAAAAAAGGAGAGTGTCCACTTTGCTCAAAAATAGAGATTGTCAGGTTTTTAAACTGGGAACGTATGGGGTTCCATGATTCTGGAGGACCCACAATAAAGTCATACTGTCCCAAAGCTAAAAATACCGGTTTGTTGAAACTTCTTAAGCCTTTGGTAATATCCAGGTCTTTAAAAAGAGTGCCCCACACGTAATCGAAAATGGACATATTTACATGCACATCTTTCCACAGAGGGGTTGAATCAAAGTGATGATCGTACCAAATGCGGGGCCCATGGCGCACATAGTTCCACACAAAGCGTTGGTTTAAAGGGAGCGTATCATAGAGGGCATCAGGATGAAGCTCAAAGCTTTTATTGAAAGCTCTCTTTCGTTCAATAGAAGAGGCCTTTTCCCAATAGCGGTCCGCTGCTTCCTTGCTGCTCTTGGTAAAATCAGGTCCTGTTCCTACCATGATAACATGGGAGACATGCTCTGGATATTTTTTGGCGTACTCAAGTGCGAGAAAGGCATTTCCAGAGGGACCCATCACAATGGTAGAGCCCAGATTGAGCTTCTGACGCATGCACTCAATGTCGTCTAGAAGTAAATTAAGATCGAAGGTCAGTGCAGCTTCTGAGCGAGGAGGGGGAGCAAAGGCGCGCATATCTGCAAAAACGAGGCGTAGGTGTTTTCGAAGATGTGCTGAAAAAAGGCGAGGATAATAGACAGAGCTCCCAATGACTAAGGTATTTGGTCCGCATCCCTCAATCTGATACCTGAGATCAAAACCTTGTGCATTTACATGTCCCACATCGCTCATCGTTTTTTGCTCCTTTTGTCTGGGCATCTGTAGTGTAGCGAGACGAACAGAAAAACAAAAGAGCAGGATATACGTGCTTTATTTTGGCCGATAAATGGCCGTATTCGATGAATACGGCCAAAATAGCTTGAGAAATGGCCGTATTCTTGATAAAATGGCCGTTATGAGCTTACGTGATAATAAAATGGCCGTATTAAGGCAGTTAGGTTTGGAATCGGAACCGATTAGCCTATCGGATTTGCTTGCTAGATTGGGGAGTGGTTTTAAAGAACGTTCAGTGAGAAGGTGGCTGAGTTTGCTAGTCTCAGAGGGAGCGGTAAACAAGATCGGAGAAAAGAGAGGAACCAGATATAGTGCAGTTGGTCGATCAGAAGACGCAAACAGTGAGGTAAGCAGCTGTTTCAGTTCTGCAAGCCTTAGAGCGATTGAGGCAGTTAAAAGACCCTTGTTCGAGCGGCAGCCGGTTGCTTATGCAGGTGAATGGCTTGATCACTATCAACCTAATTCTCATTACTATCTGAGAAAATCACTACAAGAGCAGCTCATGGAGCTGGGAGAGCGAGCGAGTGGTCATGATCCTGCAGGAACGTACGCCCACCAGATTTTTAATCGGCTCATCATCGACCTCTCTTACAACTCATCACGCTTGGAGGGAAATACCTATTCGCTCCTAGATACTGAGCGTCTTCTTCTTCATGGCGATACAGCAGAAGGTAAGTTGGATGAAGAGAAGGCGATGATTTTGAATCACAAGGAAGCCATTCGCTATCTTGTAGATAATGCACCTAAGATGGAGGTCAGTCGGAATGTCTTGTGCACGTTGCACTACCTTTTATCAGACGGTCTTGTGGAGCCAACTGAAGCAGGGAAAGTGCGTAAACACGGTGTACGCATTGGTGGATCTACCTACATTCCGTTTGAGGATCCGAAAAAGCTGGAAGAGCAGTTAGAAAAAATCGCGCGCAAAGCAACTCAGATCATCAATCCTTATGAGCAAAGTCTCTTCCTTTTGGTGCACGTCAGCTATCTGCAAGCTTTTGTCGATGTGAATAAACGCACAGCCCGCCTTTCAGCAAATATACCTCTGATCAAAAGTAATCTCGTTCCTCTCGCGTTCAGCGACGTCCAGGTAGATGACTACATGTCGGCGATGATCGCCATCTACGAGCTACAAGATGTGCAGCCACTAGTAGACCTCTATGTTTATTCCTATATGCGTACTTGTGCTGCTTATGACTCGACGGTTAAAGCCATGGGTTTTGATGAAGTACGTGTACGCTATCGGCAACAGCGGCGCCAGGTAGTCAGAGAGGTTGTCCTGAACGGTTTGACAGGAGAAAAGATACAGCAATTCGTAATCAGTGAAGCGCGTTCACACATACCAGAAAAAGAGCGGCAAGCGTTTATCAAAGATGTTCTGGAAGATCTGGAGCAGATGGACGAGAGTCGTCTAGCTGGGCTGGGAGTGACTCTTGCCGAATTAAGAAAGTGGCAAAACAAGTTATAGCTTTTGAAATCTGTTTTCTGACGGAAAATGTGGATGCTCTTTATGAAGAGTGGGGTAAAAAACATGTAACTGTTGCCCAGCCAAACCCCCCTCGGTAAAACGGCAGGACTCGATCCCAATACTGTTTCTCAGATCATTCAGGGGCTTAAAAAAAGAAGTTGATTACACGAGAGCAATCAGTGGATAAGCGAGCAAAAAATCCCATTTTAACTACAAAAGGCTCTGAGAAGTTAAAAATAGCTTTGCCTAATCTACATTCTCAGATGCGCTGCCAATATCCATCTTCCAAGAACATAGAATCCATTTACAAAATTGTGCATCACCACACAAGGCCAAACACTCTCTGTTTTCTCACGTAGCCACCCGAGGACAAGGCCTAAGCCAAAAACAGGTATAATAGGGGCAAAATCCCATCGCATTTTTCCTGTGACTGAAGAGTACACAACTATGTGCGCTGCAGTAAACAAAAGAGTTGTACAAAGAAGCCCCCAGCCTATAGGCACATCGAACAGCTTCCAAGGTCGATCAAAATAGCGATTCAAAACTGCTAACATAATCCCCCGATATACAAGTTCTTCTGCAAGACCGGGCATTGAAAATTGAAATAAAACTGTCTCCAGGTAAAGGGGGTGTTTTTCAAATACTCCACCTAAAGACGTCTCAACCGAAAGAAGGAGAAAGGGAATCGAAAGACCCAAAATAATAGCCCAGACCCAAGCAGAGCCTTCTTTCGGTAAGGAAAAACCAGTCTCTTTTGCGCTCCTCCATTTTAGCACATAGACCAGTATTACCGGCCATAAAGCCTCCAATAACTTTCCCTGCCAGTTCCAATAAAAGTGAAAAAAAGTAATTTTTTGTGGCAAGTAGATTACAAAATTATTAAAGAGTAAAATAGTGAATAGGGTGAAAAGAATTTTTAAGTAGCTATAACTTCGTCGAAAATAAGCAAATACTAGAATGGGGATAAGGACAAATGAGAGTTGTAGCAAGGAAATTTGTCCCACTGAAAAAAAGAACATGTTTAATCCATTATTCAAAAAATAGCTCACTACGGTTTTCGCGCGGGAAAAAATCTAAAGCGTCAAAGTTGTTCCCAGCCATACAACAGTGCTCTTGAAGCCACAGCTCCTCTGCAGACAATGACCAAAATGAATGAGAATTGCCGCAACAGCGATGATCGCCTAAAAAGCGCAATACTGCTTTTACAGCTGCGCGGTCAGAGACAATTTCAGGGTAAATAGTGTATTTGCTTGCCCACTCAAAAGCGGTCTTGGCAACCTGTTTGGCAGCCAAGATCAAAACCTTGTGCATGGATATGTCCCATAGGGCTTACGCCCTTCATAAGTGTACCGAGATGGGTAGAAAAACAAAAGTCCTAGGTACGCGCTCTATTATCTCGCTGATCAAAGGCAACCTCGTCCCCCTTCCGTTCAACGACGTTCGGGTAGATGATTACATGTCAGCGATGATCGCCATTGTCGAAGATGTTTTAGAAGGTCTAGAGCAGATAGACGAGGGGCGCCTGGCCAGGCTGGGATTAACTCTTGCCGAATTAAGAAAGTGGCAAAATGCATAGACATTTATTCTATTTTTGCAGTACGCAAGAGAAATGGATACAGCACATGGAAAAACCAGTCAACTGCAAGTAGGAGCCGTCTGTGCATGGATCGTGGGAATTTGTTATGTTCTCATTGTGTTCTGCGCCTTTTTATCACCTGCTTCTGTTGCAAGTTATGTCGCTTCTGTTCAGTATTTTAAAGATTTTCAGTCCTATCACTATTCCTTTATTCTTCTCAAGTGTTTGATGGTCGTAGCCAATGGTGCAATGGTTGGGGTTGTGATGGCGCTCTACTCTATACGCCTTGCCAAGCATGAGGGCTCTGTGCTTTTATTCTCTGTGCTTGCCCTCATTGGCTTAGGTATCGGTATGTTCCAAAGTGTCGTTGATGCCACTCAAATTCCTCACTTAGCCGCTAGTTACGCGGCCTCCTCAGCAGAAATTCAACATGTGATCATTGCATTTGGGGTAGCAAATCCAGCTATTTATGCCCTTTCTCTGGGCTTGCCTGGTTTGTGGTTCATTGTCATTGGATTTTATTACCGCCGCTTGTTTCCTAAATTTCTTGTTTTTCTAGCTGTGGCTTGGGGACTGGGAAATATTGTTACGGTGATTGCCCATCTGATGATTTTGATTTGGCTTATTTATCTGGTTGCAGCAGGCGCCTTGGTGATGGCCCCACTCTGGACCGTGTGGCAATCAAAATTTTTGTTGCAACAGGCAAAAAGGATGCCATTTAAGTCAAAAGAGACATGAAGGCAAGTCCGCATATCATCATTGTGGGGGGTGGACTTGCGGGCTTGGCCGCTGCGCTGGAAGTCGAAAAAACTCAAGCAAAGGTTTCTCTTTTTGAAGGATCCGACCGGATAGGTGGACGGATCAAAACAGATCAACACAAGGGTTTTTTACTTGATCATGGCTTTCAGGTGATTCAGAGTGCCTATCCTGAAGTTAAACCCTACTTGCGTCGTATGCAGCTCAAGAGTTTTCGGTCTGGCGTTCATACTTTTCATCGTGGTAAATGGGTGTCTCTGCTCAACCCGCTGAGACACCCTCTGGCCGGATTGACCAGACCCTCTTTTCTTCAGCTTCTTCCTCTTTTACTAAAGCCCGCATATTTAGAAGAGAGCACAGCTGCTTTTATTCAACGGTGTCACATGGATTCCACTTTGGTTGAAGGGTTTTTATACCCATTTTTCCGGGGTGTTTTCCTCGATGATGCTCTTTCTACTGACGCTTCTCTTTTTAAACGCTATTTGCGCTTTTTCGCTTGGGGTAAGGCGTTACTCCCTGAGGGAGGAATGCAGCAACTACCATACACGCTGAGTCAACAGCTGCAGTGCCATCCTCAGCTAGGCGCTTTTGTCACGGACGTGACAAGTCGGAGCATCACATTGGCCAATGGCAAACGGATTGAGGGTGATCGTGTGATTTTAGCTCTCGATGCTCCCTCTTTAAGCCAATTAATGTCTGTAAAAAAGGGCAGAAGCTGCTCGAGTACGACCTTCTATTATCAAGTACAAAAAAATCAGCTCCAAATCCAGCCTCTTCTTTATCTGAAAGCGAAAAGTGTTCTGACAACGATCTGTTTCCCCAATCACATTGCCGCAAGCTATGCTCCTAAGGGGTATGATCTTTTGTCTGTCAGCACATTGGGTAGCGAGGATGTAAAAGAAGAAGTGTGTGATTTATTTAAGCTCTCGACGCATCAGTTGACCGATTTAAAAAAGATCTCTATTGCGCACGCGCTTCCTGATCAAAGCAGGCTATCGACAAACTCTATTGAGCAAGAAGGTCTATTTGTAGCGGGCGAGACGGTGGGAGTCGCTTCGATTAATGGAGCCATTCAGTCGGGAAAAGAGGCCGCGCGCGCTTGCCTGGCTTCGCTTTAAATGCATGTGAGTGGTATACTGATCTCCTTTTAAAAGCCTTGAGATAAGAGATCGATCATGCATCCAGTCGTTATCATCGGAGGCGGGCCTGTAGGGCTCTCAGCTGCTGTCTGCCTAGCTTTGCAGGGCATCAAATCTGTATTAGTCGAAAAACATCCCAGTACAACCAACCATCCCAAGGCAAGAGGGGTGAATGGGCGTACGATGGAGTTGTTTCGCTCATGGGGTCTCGAAGACTCGATGAAACACCATCAAATGCCGCCAGAGGCGTATCGTTTCACTTGGATAGAGGATTTTCAGGGAGAAGAAATCACCCGTGTTCAATCTACTGTCGACTATAGTCCCTATAGTCCAGCTGAAAAGGCGAATATTGCTCAGGACGATGTCGAGAGAGAGTTATTCAAAAAGGCACAGAGCTTGTCTTTGATCGACTTGCGTTTTAATGTCGAGATGCTTCAAGCGACCCAAAATGATGAACATGTTTCAGTAGAGATTCTCGACAAAGAATCAGGTCAAAAAGAAACACTCCTTGCTCACTATTTAATCGCAGCTGATGGAGCTAGTAGCTCATTAAGAGAACTCTTTGATGTAGAAATGGAGGGAGTCGATCACTTAGGTGTTTTCTGTAACATCTATTGCAAAATGAATCTGGATAAATATGTTGAGCATCGACCAAGTGCGGGCTTTATGTTCACCAGGTCCGATGTGCTTGGCACGTTTGTTTTGTCAAAAAAGGGGCACAGAAAGTGGCTTGTTGGGGTGCGTATCGACTCCAATCCTGATGTATCAAAAGAGTCGTTCACCGATGATTTTTGTGTCGCCTTTGTCAAAAAGCTGATCCATGACCCTGAGGTTGAAGTGCGCCTCATCAACAAGGCTTTTTGGACGATGGCAGCCCTCATTGCGAACCGTTATCGGGTAGGACGCGTGTTTTTTGCCGGAGATGCGGCGCATCGTCTGCCGCCTACAGGTGGTTTGGGGATGAATACCGGCATTCAAGATGTGCATAATTTAGTTTGGAAACTCGCTATGGTGCTTAGAGGTCAGGCTAAAGACTCTCTTTTGGATACCTATTTTGAGGAGCGTGTTCAAATTGCCCAAACCAACATCGCTTGGAGTATTAAAAATGCTAAACGGTTTGAGAAAATATTTGGAGCGTTGGGGAATCACGATTTAACTGCCTTTGCAGAAGGGTTAAAAGATCAGGCAGACCATATTAACAACATTTTACTAGATCTAGGCTTTGTGTATGGGAGTGAGTATGAAAAAGAAAAAACTTATAAGCCCTCTGCTCAGATCGGGGCCAGGGCTCCTCACTGTTGGCTATTAAAGGAGAAGACACAAAAATCTACTTTAGATCTCTATCTCGACCAATTTGTTTTAGTCTGCCATCCAGGTGCGCACTATTGGCAGGATCACTTTGCTTCACTTCCTTGTAAAATTGTGACAATTGGAAAGCAAGGTGATTATTTGGATCAAAACCACGACTTTCTAGAGAAGTACGCACTTTCTAAGGCGGGAGCCGTTTTAGTTAGACCAGACGGGCATGTTGCCTGGCGTGCACATGACGAAAAGGAAGCAACAAAGGTTCCCTCCTTTTAAGAGAATCCGTTTTCGTCCGTTTTGAATGCAATTTCCACTACACCCTGGGGTTCAAACATAGCTATAAAGTGCTTGTACATTTCAGACCTTTCTTTGCCACCAGCTGGCGTCAAGAGTAATGCCTGACTGTAAACAGCTATGTCCTCTACAATCCGTTCATGTCGGTAATAGGCTAGAGCGACTGGATGGATTTCTGTTTTTCCATAGCCCTTGTAAAATAGCTCTTCCTCAGGAGGTTGATTCCAAACATTTCCAACGCCACCCCCAATAAACATCAGGTCACGCTCTTTTGGGGCTAAGATAGGCTCATCCCAATCCACTAAATAGAGTGCCGAGTTTCCACTCATTAGCACGTTGCCCGCGTGAATATCGGAATGGCACAGCACGCATGTGGGCGCGTCCTTCTTGAGCTTTTTGCCTAACTGCTCAGCCCGCTCTACCAGTCTCTGAATATCCAGCAGGTTCTTTTTCATGAATTTTTGTAGCTTTAGGGCGCTCTCATCACCGATAGGCTGAGTTTGCACATGTGCATAGATCGACTGAACAGCTTCACGCCATTTGGCTGTATAGTCCTCACGACGGATGTAGGCTTGAATGGAGTGCGGTACTTTGAGTTCGTGGACCTGCCTCAGCGTTTTTCCAAGTTGAATCCATTGCTCATCTGTTAAGCTGCGGTGGAATCCATCTTCTCCATCCACAAATGGGTACACAATGAGGGTAAATGCATCGATAGGCTGAGTGGGCCTGCCCTGAATAGTTGAAATAGTGGGAATAATGTGTTGAATTCCAGCTCTTAGCAAAAGTTCTGTGATTTCGACACCGGTATCATGGTGGTGACCCTGTTTGAGTTTGATGAAATAGGATATTTGATTCTGTGTTTGAGCTTTATACACAGCTGCGTTTGTATCTGCGCCTAGTGGGAGATGTGTAAGAGTAGTTGCTTCGATGCCATAATGGGTCTTTAGGCAGTGAATGATAACCGAGTCTGGCAGGGGAAGCTTTTTTTGCATTGGAATTTCTCAGGTTAGCAGCCATTTCCATATGGGAATGACTATGACCTGACAATCATTTACTATTATTGTGTCCTGCTCGTTTTCTGTTAGAATGAACCCACTTTTTAAATCATAGGCAACCATTGCCTCAATAAGTCCACTGATCTCACGCTTTTTCACCTCAGCATCAGAGAGACTTGTTGTCACTTGAATGGCTTTGCTGATCTGATTGCCTTCTCTAATGACAAAATCACACTCTTTTTGGTCTTTGTGAAAATAGATTTCTTTTCCAAGCATTTTTAAGTGGAGAAAAACAATATTCTCTAAAAGGCGTCCTCTGTCTTCGCTGATACGAAATCCCGTGAGGCGAATAAGAGCAGGATCGATCATATAACATTTTTTGTTGTATTGGATTTGTTTTTTTAGAGAGTGGCTATAACGATTGACGAAAAAGCATAGATAGCACTGTTCTAGGTGGTTGCAATAGTTTGTGATCGTGTGAGGGCTGCTAAGACCCACAATTTTACCAAGCTTTGTATAGCTAAATTCTTTTCCGATATTACTGGCAAAATAATAGACTAACTCGCGTAGTGGTTTTTCATTATTGATTTTGTAGCGAGTAATGATGTCGCGATAGAGGATACCCTCAAATAGATCTTTCAAATATTCGGGCTTTTCGAATTTTACATAGTCGGGAATACCGCCATTTTTCAGGTAGTTTGAAAAATGGTGTAACACGATACCCGTATCATTTGTAGATAGAGCTTTTTTGGAAAGCACGTCTGGATTTTTATGCAGGACAATTTCCTTGAAAGAAAGAGGGTACACTTCGAACTGAATGTATCTACCTGTCAGATGGGTGCCCAACTCTTTACTTAGCAGCTTTGCATTGGATCCGGTGATATAGATTTTTTTTCCTTGCTCATAGAGTCTTCGTACAAACCGTTCCCACCCTTCGATATTTTGAATTTCATCAAAATAAAATGTAGATTGTTCACCAAACATTTCTATTAGGACTTCCAGCAACACTTGAAAATCTTCGACCTTGAATTGCACCAGGCGTTCGTCGTCGAAATTTAAGTAGTAGTCCGATTTTGCCAGTTCTAGTTGTAACAGACGTTGAAGGGTTGATTTTCCTGATCTTCTGATCCCGCTGATAATAATAATGCTCGGATCATCCACAAAACGTTTCAGGTTATCAGTCAGAGTGCGCATAAAAAGATCTTTAGGAAGTCTATATTCCTGCTGATCTGCAATAACTTGCTTGAGTACCTCTCGCTCCATTTTCCGTTCCTTGGCCCTTTTACCCTATTATAAAGCGTAAACCGTGCGTTGTCAATGCATGGTTTGAGGTGAAACCGTGTATTGTCAACACACGGTATTTCGGTTGAGAGAAAACGAGAATTCATTCAGCTGTGTTGAAAAACTCCGATTGAATGGTTAAGAAGCTCCTGTAAACAATTAGTATCAAAGTTTTTCCCATTTTGATAGCAGGGCTCTTGAAGTTGCAGCTCCTCCACAAACAATGACCAAAATGGATGAAAAGGACTGCAATAATGGTAAGCATCCATAGATGAGTGATAAAGGTGCGCCACAGGCAGGTTCCACTAAAATGCGATGGTCGTCTGCAAAGCGCAATACGGCCTCTATCGCTCCATGGTCAGAGACAATTTTAGGGTAAATAGTGTGCTTGCTTGCCCACTCGAAAGCGGTCTTTGAGACCTGTTTGGCAGCAAGTGATGTCGCGACGGTGTTCACTTCATTTAACCAGATGACTTTTTCTGCTTGTATGGAAGCGGCATAAGAGGCAGCTCCTTCCGTTTCGGCCGTAATGACTGGAACATCGTGCCATCCTATTTGATGCATGCCTTCGAGAATGCCACATAGCAGGCCTCCTCCTCCAACCGCCACCAAGACGGCTCCCGGTTTCCGGACCTTTTTATAAACCTCGTCGATCAGCGTGCGATGTCCTTCCCAGATGAGAGGGTGGTCGAAAGGAGGAATGTAGACGGTGTCTTTTTCAATCAAGCTCTTTGCAAATACATCGGCCTCATCCCAACAATCTCCTTTTATAAGGACCTCTGCTTTTTCAAGGCGTATCTTCTCGATCATCGAGGTTTGGGTTGTTGAAGGAACAACGATTGTGACAGGAATCTGCAACTTCCTTCCACTATAAGCAGCTGCTAGACCCGCGTTTCCACCAGAAGAGCAAACAAATGCACGGGCACCTCTCTTGGCATAAATCGAGCACATATGCCCTATGCCGCGATTTTTAAACGACCCACTTGGCTGCAAGGCTTCCATTTTAAGAAAAACAGGTTTACCCAAGCAGGTGCTAAGCGGAGAGGAGTCTAAAAGTGGAGTTTCCACGTATAATTTTTTCATCATTTACTCTTTCAAATAGTTGTATAAGCTCGCTCTTGAAATCCCCAAAATATCCGCAATCAGCGAAGCAGCATTTTTGTAGTTAAATAATCCTTTTGCGTAGAGGTGCTGAATCAAACTTCTCTTTTGACTGCGAGTTAATCGACTGAACACTTGCTGGTTTTCAGATAAATAACGGTCAATGTGCAAGTGAACCTGTTCTTTCCAGTTTGTACCAAATTGTTCAACCGGGCTTCTACTATCTTCTTCCAATTGAAGAAGAGTGGAAAGCCTGTTTTCAATATCCTGAAAAAGAGAGACATCTAGGTTAAAACAGATGAGGCCTATCGGTGCATTTTTGTGATCTCGAATTGTCATTGAAATGCATTTGAGTTTGCGTCCATCCCAATTGGATTTGTAATAGGGAGGAAAGTAGTCGGGGAACTGGTTGGTAGGGATGTTTAATTCATGAAGGGGAGTGGGATCACCTACTTTTCTTTGAGAGATATTGTTGAAAATAGCGGCTAGCGTCCCCGAATGGAGATCGTGCACCACGCCCTCTACAAAAGGATGTAAAAGATCGACAATCCCCTGTATGAACGTAAAATGTTTTTTAAGTTCTTTTTGCATAGACTAAAGGTTTTAAGAGAGAGCGTGCGGATTGGCTTGCCACCACGGATCTCTGTTTTAGTAATTTTTGTCCAATTTTAGACTGTATGTCTATTTTTGTGAAGAAGAATATAATCAGATGTGAAATCTATATCCTTTGTGTTTCATGAGTCTTTTCTTGAATAGATTCAAATCTGAGCGTATCATCTCGAGGATGGGTGAATGCGAAGATAAAGTTGTTGTGGTTACAGGTGGAAGCAGTGGGATTGGCAAAGCGATTGCCACAAAGTTTAACGTTGAAGGGGCAAAGGTTGCCATTTTTGGACGGAATCAAGAAAAGCTTGATACAACATTGCGTTCTTTAGATCGCTCAATTGCTGTTCAAGGGGATGTTGGTAGCGTTACAGATCTAGACAACTTGTTTAAGACCACCCAAGATCAATTGGGATCAATTGATACCTTGATTGTGAACGCCGGAATTGCAGAAAAGCGGCATATCAGTGAAGTGGATGAGGCATTTTTTGATGCCATTATAAAGACCAATTATAAAGGGGCATTTTTCACAGCGCAGCGCTCCCTTCCCTTTCTTAACTCCCCTGCATCGATTCTTTTTATTTCTTCAATTGCTTGTCATAGTGGTTGGCCCTCTCATAGTGTCTACTCCTCATCAAAAGCAGCTGTGAGTATGCTTGCTCGCTCTTTTTCTTGTGACTTGATTAAACAGGGTGTTCGGGTGAATGCGATTTCTCCTGGTTATACGGATACGCCCCTCTTTGATTCTCTAAAAGAAAATCAGCCTGAGGCAATGCAGGAGCGAGAGCAAAAAATTCCTGTCCGGCGCTTTGCTCAACCAAACGAAATTGCGGAGGCAGCCTTTTTTCTTTCCTCCGTGAGAGCTGGATATATCGCAGGTGTAGATCTTGTAGTCGATGGAGGTGTCATCAGCCACCAGCAAGGATCATCCAGTCATGGTCCCATGTTGCAATCAAAATAATCATCTCTATGGTGAGAGAGTGAATCAATGAGGAGGCTTCAACGTGCGCAAGCGAACAATTTTTCTGATTCTAGGTGGCCTTGTTGCAGTTGGAGCTGCCGTATGGGTGGCTACTTTGAGTCGTGTTGAGCAGGCTGAATACACCGTTGTTGAAAAACATGGCACCATTGAGCTGCGGGACTATGGCCCTCTCATTGTGGCTGAGGTCGAAACAACCGGTACACGAGAAGCAGCCATCAGCGAAGGTTTTCGGCTGCTTGCAGAGTATATTTTCGGCAATAATAGTGCCGTGGATGCGGATGTCAAAAATTCTGAAAACATAGAGATGACAGCACCTGTCATTCAAAAGGCAAACAAGGAAATCGCCATGACAGCACCGGTCATCCAAAACCAGCAGGGGGAGGATATCTGGATTACACAATTTGTGATGCCCAAAAGCTACACGCTCAAAACGCTTCCCAAGCCCACTAATCCTGCTGTGGTTTTGAAAGAAATTCCACAAAGACGTTTCGCTGTGATTCGGTTTAGTGGGCGTGCTCATCCTCAAAATTTGCAAGAAAACACCGAACAATTAGAGCGGTTTATCGTGGACAATCAACTTCAGCCCCTCTCCACGCCGGCCTATGCTTTTTTTAATCCGCCGTGGACGCCGCCTTTTTTACGCCGTAACGAAGTGATGATTGAGATTGCGCATTCCAAATGAGCGCTTTACAACTGTTTATCTGCTGCATTCTTTTTGAACATGGCTAAGATATGCCACTGGAGGATTTCAGCCTCAATCTGGGTGTATTCCCATGCCTCTATCTTCTCTTTCAATTGCTCTGGAAGAAAAGCGTAGTGCGTCAATCCCTTTTCAGGGCCGTCTTGAGGCACATAGGTTCGCTTGTCTATGAATCGTAGGGTACAAGAGATGCCACCATGGGAGTCCTCGTACAGGCCGCCACCAAGATCTTCGAGATTAAGGGAGTTGAAATTAGCTGCTTTCGATCCCTTTGCTAGAGATTTCTAACGCATGTACTGTTTTCCCTTGTTTGGCTAGAGCAACGGCAATCGTTCCATCACCTGAACCCAAGTCAAGAACCGTCTGGACCCTCTACTGCTCAAAAAGCTCTAGCATCTTTTGAGGGATATCAGCCTTGAAATGCGCGTCTGCATTGTGGGAACGTTGAAAAATGTAAGACGCACATCTTCAGTCATCTTTGCCTACCATTTTGTCCTCTAATCGCTCAAAGGTAGCGCCTTGGCTACCTTTTTCGCTCTTAGAGCCCAAACTGGCCGGCAAATCTAACTAAATTTGAGCATCTTACATTTTTTAACGCTCCCATTGTTGTCTTTCCATACATCATCATACTGTTTCATAAATAGTTATGGCCCTTTGTTTAATAAGAAAAACGGGTGTTTTGATTCAGTAGTATAGCACTCAATTTCAAAATGATAAATCGTTTTCTTGCGAGGTCACCCCTTGTTAGAAAAGGAATGTTTTTCCTTTGTACAAACGGTTTGTTATAGTGTTCCCAGTTGTTTCGCTGCAGAGAGGAAAAATACAGATGATTGCACAGCCATTTAGGTTAGAGAGGCGTCTATTGGGAAGAAATGGCCCCGAAGTCCCTGTGATCGGGTTAGGCTGTATGGGGATGTCAGAATTTTATGGCCCAGTAAATATACCGGAGAGTCTAGCCACGCTGAAACGAGCTTTAGAATTAGGATGTAACTTTTTTGATACTGCGGCGCTATATGGACTAGGGCACAACGAGAGGTTACTCGGTACATGTTTGCATGGAGTCGCAAGAGAGACGTATTTCCTAGCAACGAAATGTGGGGTAAGACGAGATCCTAAAGATTTGAATAAACGTATTATAGATAACAGTCCTGAACATATTCAAGAAAGCTGTACAGAGAGTTTAGTCCGACTAGGGACAGACTATATAGATTTATACTATCTACATCGTATCGCTCGTGATGGTGCAGGTATTGAAGCGAGCATGCGTGCAATGGCGGATTTGTTAGCAGAGGATAAGATTCGTTATGTGGGTCTTTCAGAGGCTAGTCAGCAGGTGATAGAAAGGGCCAATAGTGCTTTATTGCAATTTACTGATGGAAGGCATCATCTGGCTGCTGTTCAAACAGAGTACTCCTTAATGAGTCGTACACCCGAAATTGATGGGACCATCCAAGTGTGTCGTGAGCTCGGGATCGCCTTTGTGCCGTATGCACCACTTGGGCGTCAATATCTTACCGCTTTGGGCCGGACATCTGATTTCTATGATGAGGGTGATTGTAGAAAAATGTTTCCGCGTTTTCACAAAGAGCGCATGGGAAAAAATCAGGGCATTGTGCGGCGGATTGTGGACATGGCAGCTGAAAAAGAGTGTACTCCCGCTCAGCTTTGCTTAGCATGGGTGTTAGCGCAAGGCGACCACATGATTCCGATTCCAGGCACTAAACAGGTTGCCTATTTGGAAGAAAATTTACTGGCGACTCAGGTTAAGTTAACGGCTGAAGATATGCGCAGATTAGATGAAGCGGCTCCGATAGGTGCATTTTCCGGTACACGTTATCCTGAGCATTTCATGCAATCGAATCATTTAAAAAGTGATGCGGAAGTGATTAAAGAGCATGGTAGAAAAAGACTGAAAAAATAGAGGCCTCGACATACTTTGAGCGGTAGACGAGGCCTCTATTTTTTTAATCTCATCAAAAACTTTGGAGGTGGAGAGACTCGAACTCTCGTCCTTGGTAAACTCCCTATTAACCCCTACATGCTTAGTGCCCAATCTATGACATTAACTCCTAAGTTGGACACACCTATAGAGTTAACCGGTCCCATTTAATCTCGAGAACCTCTACCTAGAGACCGTCGATAAAAGTTCCCATACCGAGAAATATGACAGTAGTTTTGAGACCCCCGGTCCAGTCTCAAACTACCGGGCTACCTAGACGGTTAAGTCTTTGGTAGCAACTGAAACACGTTACGCAGCAGCTTGTAGCTCTTGAGAGCCGAAATCTGGTGCGTAAACGTTGTCTCCTGCTTTATAGTCAGCATTTAATGGTCTTGCCGGCTTTTTAAGGAGGCCAACCGACATCCTCCGCATGCGATCAATACTTCATTTCCAAGTCGAAACCTATACACCCCCATGCATGCATTATAACATATTGAGATTTTTAACGATATGAGACTTAATTCGCAAGCTATATCCTGGGAGTGTTCTCTAATTGCGCTTAAGAAGCGTACGGCCGGTACGTTTTTCTAGAATAGCCAGGGGGGAAAATTCCGGATGTTTGAGGCCATGCCCGGGCAGGTAAAAGGTCTGCTCAAGCACATGCTGCCCAGACAAAGCCGAGTGAGAGACCTGGTCGGTAAAGCACATCCAACTGCTGCCCGGGGGAAAGTCGATCGTCTCTTGCCATGCATTTTTTTGATAGGTCATATCGCCTTTCATCTTATCGTGAAGCTGGAGCATGTAGTGGTCGTAGGGGGTGCGCAGATCCTTCGTAATCTTAAGCATTTGATAGAGGCGTGCTAGGAGAGGATTAGGTTTGGCTAGCTGGGATGCAAATCGCTCAGAGACGGTTTCAAACGGCTCTCCGACACGCCATCTGCGCGTTTTGCCTTCAGGGTTGATGTTGGTAAAAAAGCGCAAAATGCGTTTCCCTTTCATTGGATTGGATGGAAAGGCATCAACATGTAGGCGCGTGTCGTCTTTTCGGTAAGAGGATTGACGTCCCTGGATCTCAACAGGGCGAAGGCTGGTTTTTCCTGGCACAAGAGTCCCTTGGTAGTGAGGAGCTAGACGATCAAGAAACGCGGTTGCCGACCGAGCAAAGCGGTGGATCAGGGTCTTAAGGGCCTCGGCTTCCTCATCAGTGGCACAAGCAGCTCCTCCGACACGCGCACGATTCAAGTCGTAGCTAATATTTTTTGATTTTGGAGCAATCAAATCAGGTCTCAAAAGCACTTGCTCCTGCTGAGATAGAGGGAAGCCTAAAGTAGGAAAGTAGATCACTTTTCCCGCTTCTAATGACTCGATCACTTGGTCTTGGAGATCGGATGGAAAAACTGCGTCCCAACTTTTTACTTGGTAACTTTTAAGTGATGTATTCATGCTCATGCTTCCCCATTTTTGAAAAAAGTCTAACCAGTCTTTACGGGAAAGTCAAGTTCACACATTTTCTTAGATTCGATTCTGCTCTTGTAATCTAATACAAAAAAGTTTTAAAATAACTTTTATGAAAACAAAAAATGTCTTTTTTAGTTATTAGTTTATTGCTACTCTCTCCATGTGCTTTTGGAGTCAATATCTCCCCTTCTCGTGTAGTTTTAAAAGATTCATGCTACTCTCGTCTGATTGTGAATCGATTACACTATCACAACTTCATCATCCTCTCACTGAAACCCACTATGTTGCTTTAGAAGAGTTTTTGTACGGTTGGGCAGGAAAGAAGTTTGCTGATCAAGTCACGGTTAAAAATGACGCATTAATGCTCTTTACTTTATCTCTTCAGTCCATAGAACAAGAAATCGTTTTAATCGCCTGTGGCCCTATGGATTCGGATTTGGAGGCAAAAGCACTAGAGTATGCGTTTTCGTTGAAAATCGAGTCTTATTAACTGTTTTTTGTGAAACTGACAATTTTGACGCCAAACTGACCATCCACCGCCACGACTTCCCCGCGTCCAACTTTGGTCCCGTTGACATAAATGTCCGCTAAATCATCACATAAGTCATCAAGTGGAAGAAGGGAACCCTCTTCCAAAACTGCTAACTCTCTCAGAGTCAACTTGGTCTTCCCGAAAACAATTTCAATTTCAGCCTTTAAATCAGCAAAGTCTGTGAGTTCACGATCAGTCAGCTCAGTCAGGGGGCGTGGCTTATCTCCTTCGATAGGAGTAAACGCCACGCGCGAAATGGCGCCGTAACTCCCCGGAGGGCGCAAGGGGATCTTATCATCCTCTTTGGTAGAGGGTGGCTGCTGGGACATCGCTTTAACGATGCCTTCAATCTCGTCTGATGTGAATTCGCTCATGAATGGTTACTGCCTTTCGAGTTTCACTTAAACCGGGACGCCCACGGTAGCGTGCCTCTCCATTAACCTGAATGGTGAGTGGCTCTTCTACTTTTTGCTCTATGAGTACGATATCGCCCACTTGAAGCCCCAGGTAGGCTTTCATAGGAATTTCTGCGCGGCCGATGAGAGCCGCTACTTCAAAGGGGAGCTTCGCTATGTCCATAGAACTCATACTGTCGAGATGCTGCTTAAAAGTCTATTTAAGAAAGGAGGAGATTTTTTTGAACAAACTCTGACTCTCCAAGCCAATAACAAAACAGTGCAGCAGGCATTTTCATGCATTTTTTCTCTTGTGATTGACTCTCAAGTGGTCCAAAATCATTAGGAGATTTTGTGACGACGTACCCTTCGGTAATTTCTGTTTTTTGAAGAGCGATTTCAGTCAGGCCAGGGACAGCGCGTTTTTGGACCGCTTGAAACGGGTATTTGACTCCAAACAGAATCATTTGTCCGTTTATTTCTACCACCAATTGGTTGTGCTGCATACAAAGAGCTGTGCTTTTTTAAATCACCAAAGAGATCGCAGAGCACACAGAAAGATAGAATGATTTTTAAGTCGAGATTGTGCTGAACAGTCCATTGTGGTCCGAAAGGGCTGAAGGTGAGTAGATGCTAGAGTCAAAACCCACGGTTTTTTGCTGAGTGATGAGCGTGGCCTGAGCTGTGCGAGACAAAACCGTGTAATCTAAGTTACAGGCTCCTGAAACCGGTTTTTCCATCATCCGGGCACAAAGTTGATCTCCACCCCATGTAGGAGATGTAAAATGGACCTCACCTTTGAAGTGTGATCGCCATTCCGATTTCTGATATTCGGTGCCGCCGAGATTGAAATCTCCCGTTAAAATACTTCGGGGAGAATAGCGCATCTGTGTGATGATCAATTGCATTTGGACAGCACGTGCTGTTTTTTCTGCACGGGTGGGTTGTGAGGGAATTTCCGAGTGCTGAAGATGCGTCGCAAAAAGACGCATCTGCCCCATGTTAACCGAAAAGATGCCTTTAGAAGCAAATTTGGTTCGTCCCACAAGGCTATCAACAGGAAAAGGGGTGAAGCGGGGGTCTGTAAGTGCTTTCCTGCTGGCTACAAAGATACCCGATGGCGCCCCCACTGCTCGCATTCCAATGTGGGTATAAAAGTGGGGATAGTGAGGGCGTAGACCTTGATAGAGCTGCCTGCATGCATGCGTGTCAAACACTTCAAATAGGGTCACCACATCAGCGTTTTGGCGGGTAATGAACTGGATGATGCCTGCCATACGCTCTGGCCAGGGGACAACGCCTCCATCGGTGATGGTGTAGCCAGCGGGCACGCAACAGATATTCCAAGACAGGAGGGTGAACCTGCTAGACGCGCGACTCTCTCTTCCTGCTCCACGTTGATAGAGGTAAGAGTGCGTGTTGAGGGCGATGCCAAGCAAACGTAGTCCCACCCCGGGGAGCGTGGCGATGAGAGCCAGCGCAGCACAGGCAACCAGCTGGATGGCAAGCCGCAGTTTTTCTGTAGCAGAGAGATTAAAATAACGAAGCCGGACGTACACTTCGCGGGTCTTGCAAATAGGGTCTGTCAGATGGGAGGCGATTTGAAAAGCAAGAGGAGACATACAAAGAAATTCTATACGATCTCGCAGTAGACGAAAAGGAAAAAATGCGGTACCCTGGACCCTTTTTTAGGGAGTGGAACGGATGTTTGAAGAGATAGAAAACGAAACGTTTGCGGCAAGAGAAGAGAGGATTTTACGCCTTTGGAAAGAGAAAAGCATCTTTCAAAAAACGCTGTCTAACCGACAAAATGCTCCGTTTTTTGCTTTCTATGACGGCCCTCCATTTGCCACCGGACTTCCTCACTATGGACATCTACTAGCCGGTACGTTGAAAGATGTGATCCCGCGCTACAAAACAATGAAGGGGTTCCATGTCCCGCGTCGCTTCGGATGGGATTGTCATGGCTTGCCCGTCGAAAATGAAATTGAGAAAAAATTTGATCTCTCCGGCGCTCCCTCGATTGAGGCGTTTGGGATCGGAAAGTTTAACGAAGAGTGCCGTAAAATTGTCTTCCGTTACGCTGAGGAGTGGGAGTCAAAAGTTGAGCGATTTGGAAGGTGGGTAGACTTTTCTCAAACCTGGAAGACGATGGATCCGGCTTTCATGGAGTCGGTTTGGTGGGCCTTTAAACAAGTCTACGAAAAGGGGTTGATCTACGAGGGGTTTAAGGTGATGCCGTTTTCGGCAAAGCTCGGAACCCCTCTCTCCAATTTTGAAGCTACAGATAACTACAAAGATGTTGATGATCCCTCTATTGTCGTTGAGCTGCCTCTTGTAGACGATCCACACACCTCTCTTCTGATCTGGACAACAACACCTTGGACCCTGATCTCAAATATGGCAGCGGCTGTGGGCGAGGAGATTGAGTACGCTAAAGTGAAGCGCGAGGGAAAATGTTACGTTTTAGCTCGAGAGGCGGTTTCCAGATGGTTTAAAGACGAGGGTGAAATCGTCGGTACGTTTAAGGGAAAAGAGCTTGTTGGGCGTACGTACGCACCAGTTTTCCCCTATTTTAAAGGGAAGGAAGAGGCCTTTAAAGTCATTGCCGCCGATTACGTCTCTACTGACGATGGAACCGGAGTCGTCCATACAGCTCCGGCATTTGGTGAGACCGACTTTTTTGCCTGCAAAGAGGCCGGCATTCCTCTGGTTTGTCCTGTGGATAATAATGGCCGTTTCACTGCTGAAATTCCTGAGTATGAAAAGCAGTTTGTCAAGGATGCGGACAAGGATATTATCAGACGTTTAAAGGAGAGTGGGCAATTATTCCATCGCGGGACGATCCGCCACCGCTATCCATTCTGTTGGCGCTCAGATACGCCTCTCATTTATAAGGCTGTCACGACATGGTTTTTGGGGGTTGAACAAATCAAAGAGCGGTTGGTTGCAGCCAACAACAAAGTGCATTGGGTGCCTGGTCACCTTAAAGATGGGCGATTTGGAAAGTGGCTAGAGGGGGCACGCGACTGGGCAATTAGTCGAAATCGTTATTGGGGAACGCCGATTCCGCTTTGGCGTGCAGAGGATGGAGAGATCCATGTGGTCGGTAGCGTGGCCGAACTGGAAGAGCTAACAGGAGAAAAGGTCACCGATATTCACCGTCATTTAATCGATCCGTTGACATTTGAAAAGAACGGAAAGACCTTTAAACGCATTCCTGAGGTGTTTGATTGCTGGTTTGATACGGGTGTGATGCCCTACGGCCAAAATCATTATCCTTTTGAGAATAAAGAGCTCACTGAAGCGCATTTTCCTGCTGATTTTATCGCAGAGGGGATCGACCAAACCAGAGGATGGTTTTATACGTTGATGGTTTTAGCAGTCGCTCTGTTTGATGAGCCAGCCTATAAAAATGTGATCGCCAATGGCATTTTGTTGGCCGAAGATGGCAATAAGATGTCCAAGCGGCTGAAAAACTATCCTGAACCTGATTTGGTGGTGCATAAATATGGCGCCGATGCGGTGCGTCTTTATATGTTGAATAGTCCGGCTGTTAAAGGGGATGATTTGCGTTTTTGCGAGCGAGGAGTCGAGCTTGTTTTGAGACAGGTTTTGATTCCATTTTGGAATGCGCACGCCTTTTTAAATACCTATGTCCGTATCTATAACTGGACACCTACTGGGCATCGCGTGACTCCAGAGGCGGTGATTGATCGATGGATTATAGCGCAGCTCAATCGTCTCATTCACGACGTCGAAGAGGGGATGGATGGTTATGATTTAAGTAGAGCCGTTGAACCTTTTGTGGGCTTTATCGATCAACTCACCAACTGGTATATTAGACGGAGCCGCCGCCGTTTTTGGGCTGATGAAGATACTCCAGATAGACGACAAGCGTTTGAAACGCTTCATCACGTTTTGATTGAGCTGTGTAAAATCGCAGCTCCTTTTATTCCGTTTATCAGTGAGTCGATCTATCAAAATATCCGCTCAGATGACATGCCTGAATCTGTTCATCTCTGTGATTTCCCAGAGTATCATGCAGAGAGTCGAAATTTGGTCCTAGAGGAGGGAATGGATACTCTTCAAACGGTAGTGAGTTTGGGGCATGCGTTGCGTAAAGAGCATCAATTTAAAGTGCGTCAGCCTCTGCCAGCAGCTCACGTGGTGTGCGGTGAGGAGAAGGTGATGCACTTTTTACAGCATCAAGAACACCTCATTGCAGATGAGCTCAATGTGAAAGAGGTGCGCTTCCATAAAGAGAGCCAAGAATTTGTCAAGTTGTCGATTAAACCCAACTTTCGCGTTTTAGGAAAGAAAGTTGGCAAACACATGAAAGAGGCACAGCTTTTGATTCAAGAGCTTGACCAACAGCAAATCGCCACAGTCGTCAAGGGTAGAGCTCTAACAATTGTACTAGGAGGCGATTTTTTTCAGTTGACCATCGATGATGTGGAAATCACCCGTAAAGTCCACGAGGGGTGGGTAGCCATGAATGCGGGGTCTGTGACCATTGCACTGGATACAGAGCTGACAGAAGAGTTGGTGCTAGAGGGGATTGCTCGAGAGTTGATTAATAAAATCAATACAATGCGTCGGCAAGCCAACTTTTTAGTGACAGACCGCATTCGGATGCAAATTGGAGCCTCAGAGCGTGTGAAACGAGCGCTGCAGATTCATGGAGATTTTGTAAAAGAAGAGGTGCTTGCCGTGGAGATGGATTTTGGCTCCTCCACTGATAGTACCCAATGGGATATCAACGGGGAGCCAACTGCGATCTTAATCGAAAAAATTTAAGCAGCTAATTTTTTCATCAATGTTTTGAGCTTGATGGCACGCATTTCGTCGTTATCATCCCAACAATCGTACTCATCTTCGTCGTCCATTGCTTCCAAAAATGCTTGCATGAAACGGTGCCAGCGGAGATCTGACGCGTAATCTCTTTCCAATTGGAAAAATTTCATTGCAGTGTCCATGTACATTTTAGATTCGTGAGGAGTGTTCTCTTGATCGGTTACACTCTCGTAGAGCTTCAGACCTTCAAGCTGACACCACTTCACTTTGTTGATGAGTTCGTTTTCTGTTTGATCGAACTCTCGTGCCACAGCTGCGCACGCTAATCCTAAAAATAGAATGGATAAAATTGCTTTTTTCATTTAACAACCTCCTGGTTTGCAGGAAATTGTAATGTTGCCATGATCTGATGTCAATAGTCTAGTCGAAATAGGATGTTTTGTTCCGTTTGGCAACATAGACCCAAAAGATCACAATAATGATTGAGAGCAAGGTGCCTACGATGATATTAGTGGGTGTCAGCCAGGCGTATGGGGGCTGCGGGGGCGTTCCCATGCGTTTGCCGGGAGGCCAAAAGGTAAAAGAGGGCGAGCCGCGAAGATTTTCTGTCGGAACAAAACCAAAATCACGGCTATCGGCGCTCATTGCGTAGTTGTCTCCCAATGCCAGAACTCCACCTTCTGGAATTTTAAGCCCGAAGGCTTGAATAAACTCCTTGTCTATCTCTCCCTCTTTGAGTGGAGGGCCTCGATCGACAAAAGCGATATAGGGAGTTTCTCTACCCGATTTTTTTTGTTTGTCGAGCTCACTTTGAATAAAGCGAATGAGTGTGGGATCGTTGCTCTTTAAAATGGGCGCCCCCATTACGTAGAGATCACCATTGCGATAATAGGCAAACCGCTGAGGGTTGTAGGGCTGATTGGCTGCCATCGGTTCAAAAACTAAATTAAAACCAAGCCCTAAGTTAAAGAGCTTGCGGATGTTGTCAGGATCAGAACTGTAGAGAGGGTGGTCGCTTGGGAGTTGAGTCGTGATGCCCCCAAAGTGGACGCGGTAGCCTGTTCCATAGTAAAACTCATAGAGCCCATCCGGCACATTGGGAAAGAGGGGATCGAATTCGTAACGTTGGGGACGCGCACGCCCCTCTTGATAACGGTACGCACGCCCCTCTTTTACAAAAAAGCGCGCTGTAAAGAGTGCTTTTTGGAGGGCCTGTAAGTGGGATTTTCCAAGAGGAATGACCGTCGTATAGGGAGTAAGCATGGGGTGGACTCTTCCCTGCTCATCACGGCGCATTTCGGGTTTAGGATAAGTAAAATTTGGTGTGTGGCGAAGCTCTAGATAAAGTTCGGCCTCTCCGTTTTCAGGAGTTTCTCCATAAAAGGCCTCTGTCTGCTCTTTTGTGAGCAAGCGAGCCATGGCATAATTTCCCATTCCCCACAAATCGCTATAACTCACAGGCGTTTCATGAGACGCTTTTAAAGCATCGGGTTGATCGACTCTCCACTCTCCGTTGTGGTGAAATTTCCCCTCTATTTTTCCAGCGCGTGTCAGCTGCATCTCGCCAACCACTTCATTCATTTGCTTCAGCTTCACCGAATCGTAGACATGAGGAGAGACCGCTTTACCCACAACCATCTTACCGTCAAAGGTGATGTAAGGAATGTGATCGATTTTTTCGATTCCATACCGCTCAAGAAAGTGGGGATTGGCAAGGTCCGTGATGGCGTTGCCGTCTTTATCGACGCCGTAGATCTGCCCCCCATAAAAGTAGAGCGTATCACCCGGTTTACCCATCGCCCGCTTGATGAACCGCTTTTTCCCAGGGAAAAGATGGAAATAAAGCATATCGCTGTCAGGAACGTCCATGTCTTCTGTGGTAAAGACAATAATGCCTGCTCGTTTGACCAAGTCTTCCGAAAAAAAGAGTGGCTTTTCCATGAAGGGGATGTTGAGGCCAAACGTTGTTTTTGACACAACCAATCGGTCTAACTCCTCAACAGTAGGTCGCATCGATCCCGTCGGTACCTCATACAACTCAAACCAAAACTGTCGGATCAAAAAAGCGACAACAAGCGCGAAGGCAAGAGCGCCCACAACTTCTTTGACTTGATCCAGCGCTGTCTTGGGAAAATGCTTTTTAATGAACAGACGCACTCGCTTTGCGCTCTCAAGAGCCTCTTGCTTCTGCTTGCTTAAAAGAGCTTTATCTAAGGTGCGTAGCTCAGTTTCAAACTCAATTTTGTCCCGTTCAATGAGTCGATCGCCTCTCTTGTGAAGGAGGCGTACACCGGTACGTAACGTGCGTCGACACTTGCGTAAAAACATAGCCCGCAACTTTAAAGTACTTGTTTATTCCACGCAATGTTGAAAAGTGTGTACGCGAAATGTTCGCTGCCAGTTCCTTGGCTTAGGGGTTTTTAAGGGTATATAGTGTGGAAAGCTTGTTTACAATCTGTCTACAAAACATCTAGAAAGTTGATGTTGAAATCACAAGTAATTGTTGTTTATATATTTGTGGAAAAAGAGTTTTGTTCGTAGATTTGTTTACAGACAAGGGAATTGAAGTGGATTTTTAGTTGCTAGGTTAATTTGAGGATCTTCTTTTGGGGAAATAAGAAAGTGGTAGCTTTCTCCTGGAGTCATCAAGTTTGTTAATTGTTCCTGGGGAATATGGAGTTGAACTGTTTGTTCATCTATTTGCTTTGTTTGACAAGGAAGAGGAAACGTTTTTCCTAGAGGGGCATCACTTTGTTCGGCAATGACTAAAAAATCTGTGTAATACGGCGGAGTTTTGAGGTGAAGAGCTAATCCCGTTTCGATTAATTTGCCCTCTCCAATTAGCTCCGGGGGACGGAGAGGAAGAGGGGGCTTAGGAGAGCGGGCTCCCATGCCTGAGTCCACAATACGTACCTTGGCGCTTCCGATTTTTCCATCAACTTCAATCCAATAAGGAAAGTAGGTTGGGTAGGCAGGAACTGAGGGATCATCTACAGAGCACGGGAGGTAGATTTCGACATACTTACGAGAGAGCTCAGATCCATCTGAGGGCCAACGTGCTACCCAAGAGACAAAAGGGATATGGGGAATGCGCTCTCCATCCACAGTGAGCAGAGGGTTCCAATAGGGGCGGTAGTCTGTCTTGTTGTAGCCAGGAGGAAGTCCTACACGTCGCCGCTTATTTTCGGGAACGGGGCGGAATTGTAGGTTGAGTAGAGTGGTGAAAAAGGAGTCGGAGTTAGAGAGATTGATCCATCCTTGATGGGTAAAGGAGAAGCTCTCTTCGAAGGTGCCGGTATTCAAATTAACAAGCGACATGGTCCATGAGGTGTGGCCCGGAGCTCCCTTTTCAAACCAGGTACGCCAGGGGAGGCGAGCGCGCGCAAAACGCGCAGCAGGAATGGTGACTTCTTCAATCACAACGGATTGGGGGTTTTTTTCGTGGATATGAATAAGAGTAAAGTTTTTATTTTGCTCGGTGACAATGTAGCTTCCAGGCTCAGCCTCAGCCAGTTTGTTTTTTAAACAAAGCTCATTTCCAAAAAGTAGAGAGCTCAAAAAACAGAAAATAAGTAGGCACTTTTTCATCATGTCACCCATTATACCTTTTTGCTTGTCTTTTTCCAAGTTACAGGGTAAATTTATCGACTTCAATCACAATTTTAGGAGTTAACCCCCATGAAAAAAGAGACCCACCCTGCTTATCAAGATATTCTTTTTGTAGATACATCTACAGGAACAAAGTTTGTTTGTGGCTCAACGCTGCAGCCTCAAGAGACCGAAGAGTATGAGGGAAAAGAGTATCCTGTCTACCGCGTTACCGTTTCCTCAGCCTCTCATCCTTTCTTCACTGGAAGCAAGCAATTTATTGACACAGAAGGACGTGTAGATAAATTCTTGAAACGGTACGCCCGTAAGCAAGAAGAAGGGCAGCAGCAAGAGGGTGAAGAGAATCAAGAGAAATCCGCTCCTAAAAAGAAAAAGAAGTAGTCTTGTTTGGAGAAGAAAGTCGCTGAGCTATTATCCCGCTTCACGGTAGTCGAAGAGGCGCTTGCCCAGCCCGATGCTTATGGAGATCCCAAAGCATACAGGGAGCTGACGCGAGAGCACGCTTATTTGCTTGCTGTCAAAAATGCTGCCCAAGCGCTCGATTCAGCACGGAAAGCTCTTGTTGAAAACAAAGATCTTTTTTTATCTGAAAAAGATGATGAGATGCGCGCTTTGCTCGAAGAAGAGATCGCCTCTTTAGAAGCGCGTATCCCCTCCTTAGAAAATCAAGTGGAAACGCTTCTTGTTCCTCCCGATCCTGACGATGACCGAAACGTCATTTTGGAGCTGCGGGCGGGAACAGGTGGAGATGAGGCGGCCCTTTTTGTCGGTGATTGTGTGCGTATGTTCCACTTGTACGCCGATAAACGAGGGTGGAAGTACGAAACACTTGCCTGTAGCTTGTCGGATGCAGGAGGGTATAAAGAGTATATCATGGTCGTTTCCGGCAGCAGTGTGAAACGCTTCTTACAATATGAGGCAGGAACACATCGTGTGCAACGGGTTCCTGAAACTGAAACACAAGGGCGTGTTCATACCTCTGCAATTACCATCGCTGTGATGTTAGAGCCAACTGAAGAAGAAGAGATTAAGCTCGATGAGAAGGATCTGCGGATTGATACGTATCGCGCTTCTGGGGCTGGTGGCCAGCATGTGAATACGACCGACTCTGCTGTGCGCATCACGCATATTCCCTCGGGGGTGGTGGCCTACTGTCAAGATGAGCGGTCTCAGCACAAAAACAAGGACAAGGCAATGCGGCTTTTAAGCGCTAAAATTGCCGATAGTGAGCGGAAGAAAAAGGAGGAAGAAGAGGCCTCATTGCGCGCCTCTCAAGTGGGAAGTGGCGACCGCTCTGAGCGTATTCGCACCTATAACTACCCTCAAAATCGTGTGACGGACCATCGTATCAACTTGACTCTCTACAATCTCGATCAGGTGATGGAAGGGGAGCTGGATATGCTGACCGAGCCTCTTGTCAAACACTACTATCAAGAGAAGCTCTCTTCGTGAAAACCCTCCTAGAAGTCATTCTCCATTCAGAGGCTTTTTTACAAAAGCATGGCATTGAGCGTCCTCGGCGTGAGGCTGAAGAGGTGATTGCAGATGCGCTCGAAATGCGACGCATTGACCTCTATATGGACTTTGAGCGCATTTTGATCGAAGAAGAGCTACAAAAACTGCGTACATCCATTAAGCGGCGTGCGCTTCATGAACCAACGGCCTACATTGCCGGTCATGTACCCTTCGCTGATCTGAAGATTCAAGTGAGCCCAGCTGTGCTCATCCCCCGTCCTGAAACAGAAATTCTTGTCGAGAAAATCACGAAAACATTGCGGGGGAAAGATCTGCAGGGGAAGGTGCTTTGGGATCTTTGTTGCGGTTCGGGCTGTATCGGGCATGCACTGAAAAAGCGGTTTCCTGAACTGGGTGTCGTTTTATCAGACGTTTCTGAAGAGGCACTTGCTGTTGCGCGCGCCAATGGCGAGGGAGTGACATTTAAACAAGGGGATTTATTTGCTCCCTTTGACGGAGAGCGGTGTGATTTTTTAGTTTGCAACCCCCCTTATGTGACCGAAGAGGAGTATGAAATGTTAACACCAGAAGTAAAGAAAGAACCCAAAACAGCTCTGGTTGGAGGGGTTGTTTTCTATGAGCGCATTGCAGCCTCTTTTGCCGATTATCTAAACCCAGGAGCCCTGTTGTGGCTTGAGATGGGAACGGGGCAAGGGGAGGTTGTAAAGAAAATTTTTCAGGGAAAAGGAGAGGTTGAGAATGACTGGTCAGGACATACACGCTTCTTTTTCCTTGAAACAGATTGATTTTTTACGTTATGATAGCTGTCTATGTTTGGATCTTTAACCGATAAATTAACAGATATATTCTCCAAAGTTGCGGGAAAGAAGCGTCTTTCTGAGGATAATATCTCGGAGGCTGTCCGTGAGGTGCGTTTGGCGCTTCTCGATGCAGATGTGAATTACGGTGTAACGAAAAATTTTATTAAGCGAGTTAAAGAGAAAACACTGGGTGAATCGGTGATTAAATCGGTTTCACCAGGACAACAATTTATCAAAGTCATCCATGAAGAGCTTGTTGCTTTAATGGGGGGGGGCGAGGCTGTTTTGCAGCTTTCGGCTAAGCCTGCGGTTGTGATGTTGTGCGGTCTTCAGGGGGCTGGGAAGACGACGCATGCTGCCAAACTAGCCAAATTTTTATCCCATGCTCACTATCGGAAAAAACCGCTCCTAGTTGCCTGCGATTTGCAACGTCCTGCGGCGATCGAACAGCTCAAAGCGTTGGGTGAGCAGATCCATGTCCCTGTTTTCTCCATAGAAGGGGAAAAGAGTCCAGTTACCGTTGCGAAAAAGGCGCTTAAAGAGGCCAAAGAGGGTGGGTTTGATGTCGTGATTCTCGATACGGCCGGTCGCCTACACATTGACGATGCTCTGATGAAAGAGCTGGAGCAGATTAAAAAAGTTGCCGAGCCGCATGAAATTTTATTTGTTGCTAATGCAGCTACTGGCCAAGATGCCGTTACAACAGCAGACGCCTTTAATAAACGGATGGGTGTCACCGGCACTATTTTGACGATGCTTGATGGGGATACAAGGGCAGGAGCCGCGATCTCGATTCAAGAAGTAACAGGGCAGCCACTTAAGTTTGAAGGAATTGGAGAAAAAATCGATGATCTTCAGCTCTTCAATGCCCAATCGATGGCTGATCGTATTTTGGGAATGGGCGATACGATCAATCTGGTGAAGAAAGCCAAGGAGCATATCTCAGATGAGGAGGCCGAAGCTCTTGAAGAGAAGATGCGCAAAGCTACGTTCACCTATGATGACTATCTCAAGCAGATGCAGGCAGTGCGGAAGATGGGCTCCTTTAAAGGACTGATGAAAATGATGCCAGGTGCATCTAAGCTTCCAAACTTAGATGAATCTGAGAAAGAATTTATGAAAATCGAAGCGATGATTCTCTCCATGACGCCCCGAGAGCGTCTAGAGAAAGATGATCTGTCCATGGGCCGCATGAAACGTGTTGCACGTGGCAGCGGGACCACTCTTCAGGACATCAATAAGCTGAAGAAGAGTTTTAAGAAATCAAAACAATTTTTTAAAAATGCCCCCAATAAGAAAATGCTAGAAAAAATGATGGGAGGAATGTAATGGCATTGAAAATACGTCTAAGACAGCAAGGAAGAAGACACCATCTTGTGTATCGACTTGTTTTGAGCGACGCACGCTCTCCACGCGATGGTAAATACATCGAACTGTTGGGTTGGTACAATCCACATGAAGACGAAGCAGAGAAAAACCTTAAAGTACAAAGCGATCGAGTGTTGCATTGGCTACAACAAGGTGCTGTCCTTTCAGAAAAAGCGGAAAAGCTTGTTGAGAGAGGGGCTCCTGAGATTTTGAAAGAGATCCGCAAAAAGCAGGTGGAACGGCGTGTGAAGGCGTGCCAGAAGAGAAAAGCGTCTCGTAAAAAGGAAGCGGCACTCGCTTAAACGAGCTCAAGATGGATATTGAGATTCTCTCCCTTTTTCCTGAATATTTTTCAGGCCCATTCGATGAAAGTATCTTGAAGCGGGCTATACAAAGGGAGTTGCTGAGGATCGGTCATACACAGATTCGTGATTTTGCTTTTGATAAGCATAAGCGGGTCGATGACCGTCCCTATGGGGGAGGTCCAGGAATGGTCTTGAAACCGGAACCGGTGAGTCTTGCCATTCAAAGTGTGCGCAGAGAAGATTCTCATGTTGTGTACCTTTCACCTCAAGGAAGTGTGTTAACGGCTCGCAAGAGCCGCGCTCTTGCAAAGAAGAACCACTTAATCTTGTTGTGTGGCCACTATGAGGGGGTCGACGAGAGAGTGATCGAGCAAGAAGTGGATGAAGAGATTAGTATTGGTGATTATGTGCTCACCAACGGCGCCTTGGCAGCGATTGTATTAATAGACGCGGTTTCTCGCTTCATTCCAGGAGTTCTGGGACATGATGAGGCGGCAAATGAGGAGTCTTTTGAAGAGGGGATTTTTGATTGCCCTCAGTACACGCGTCCAGAGATTTTTGAAGGGATGCGTGTTCCAGAGGTTCTGCTGAATGGGAATCACGCTGAAATTGCAGCGTGGAGAAAGCAAGCGGCTCTTGCCAAAACAAAGAGGGTGAGACCTGATCTCTACAGAGTTTTAGATAATATAAGTGAAGGAATGAGTTAGAATGGATGCTTTAATTGAAGAATTTGATAACGAACAGATTAAGCAAGATATCCCCGAGTTTCAAATTGGAGATACCTTGCGTGTTTCGACAAAGATTATTGAGGGAGAGAAAGAGCGGGTGCAGGTCTTTCAAGGGACTGTAATTGCGCGTAAAGGGCGCGGCCTTTCCGAAACGTTCTCTTTGCATCGTGTTTCCTACAGTGAGGGCATGGAGCGTGTCTTTTCCTTGCATAGCCCTCGCCTTGTCAAGATTGAGGTCATGAAGCGGGGTGATACACGTCGTGCGAAGCTCTACAATCTACGTGGAAAAACAGGTAAAGCGGCTAAAGTGAAAGAGAAAATTGGTGTGCGTAAGCCACGAGCTGCTGAAAAAGTGACCAAAACTGAGACTGAAATGAGTGTGAGCGAACCGAGTGCAGAAGCAAAGCCAGCGGAAATCCAACCAGCAGAGACCACTTCCACAGAGTGAGCAGACGCGCCTATTACACCTTGTTGAAATAGAACGGCAAGCTGAAACCAAAGGATTCTATCTCATTGCTGGAGTAGATGAAGCGGGACGTGGGCCCTTGGCTGGTCCTGTTGTGGCGGCTGCTTGCATTCTCAAAAGCCCCTGCTTTTTTCCTGGTATTAACGACAGTAAGTTGGTCACGCCAACTAAAAGAAAGGCTCTATTTGACGAGCTAACGCAGCATGCTGAGCTAGTCTATGGAGTGGGAGTGGTGGACGCTCCCCTCATTGATGAGATTAACATTCTGCAAGCGACACTGCGTGCGATGCGTGAAGCTGTTCTGGCCCTTCCTGAGAGACCAGACTACCTCTTGGTGGATGGAAATGTTGGGTTGAAAGTGGATTCTATCCCTTTTGAGACAGTCGTAAAGGGAGACAGGCGTTCTCAGCTCATTGCTGCCGCCTCGATTATTGCTAAAGAGACGCGTGACGCGTTGATGCGTGACTATCACGCTCTTTATCCCGTTTATGGGTTTGATCGACACAAGGGATACGGGACGCAAAAGCATCGAAGTGCTTTAAAAGAGTTTGGTCCCTGTCCGATTCATCGGAAAACCTTTGCTCCTGTGCTCAATTCGAGTTGACTTTATGCCCATTTTTCGAGATAATTTTTTCTCATGTCTACATTTCAATTAAAAAGTATGACCGCCTATGGAAGAGGTGTTTCCTCCTTTACTTATGGTAGTCTCACGATTGAAATTCAAAGCGTGAACCGCCGTCATCTTGAAATGAATCTCTCTTTACCCCGTTTACTTACCTGTTTTGAGATGCTCATTCGGAAAAAAATAGCCCAGCATGTTGGACGTGGGATGGTCAATGTGCTAGTCGGGTGGCGCTCTGAGGCTAAAAATAGAGTGATGGTGACTCCCAATTTACCCTTAGCCAAAGGGATAAAGCAGGGATGGGAGAAGATCGCCTCTGATCTTGGGCTACAGGGAGAGATTTCGCTTTCCTTACTTGCACGTGAAAAAGATCTTTTCCTCCTAGAGGAAGAGCTTCCTGATGAAGAGAGTTTTCGTGCTGCTTTAGATCAAGGATTAGACGAGGCACTTGAGCCTTTTTTGCAAATGAAACGAGCTGAGGGCGAAGCGCTCGCGTGTGATTTGCATAGGCGCCTAGAGAGACTGCAAGAGTGGATTCAAGTGATTGAAGCGTGTGCGCCGTCGGTGCCTATCAAATACCGAGAGAGGTTAACTGAACGTTTAGAAGGGCTTTTTGCAGGCAATGGAGAAAACGAAGAGCGTATTTTGAGAGAAGTGGCCCTATTAGCAGAACGGGCTGATGTGACAGAGGAGATCGTCCGCTTTAAAAGCCATCTCAAGCAATTCCAAGAGCGCTTGGAAGCGCCTTTGGCAGAGCCCACAGAAACGCGTGGTAAAACCCTCGATTTCCTTCTCCAAGAGCTGAATCGAGAGATCAATACGGTGGGATCAAAAGCTTCTGAACTGGCCATCACGCAGCACGTTGTTACAGTAAAAAGTGAGCTGGAAAAAATGCGGGAACAGGTGCAGAATATTGAGTAAAAGGGTGTTAGGGAATACAGACCGTGGTTTGCTCTTTGTGATTTCTGCGCCAGCAGGGACGGGAAAGTCTACCCTTATGGAGATGATCCTGGACGAGTTTCCCGACCAGGTGACAGAGAGTTGCTCCTGTACAACACGCCAGCCTCGTCCAGGCGAGGTTGCGGAGCGTCACTATGAGTTTATTTCAACTGAGGCGTTTGAAAAGAAAGTCAATGCGGGAGAGTTTCTTGAGCATGCAAACGTGTTTGGCCATCACTATGGAACGCGCAAAGAAGAGGTAGAACGCCTTCTAAAAGAGGGGAAGCACGTTGTTTTGGTGATCGACACGCAAGGAGCGCTGCAGATTGTGAAGCAACTTTCGGCTATTTTGATTTTTATTTTGCCTCCTTCTTTAGGTGAACTGCGCAACCGCCTCTTTAAAAGGCGAACGGAGAGCGAGGAAAAGATACAAGAGCGGCTGCTTTGGGCTGAGCACGAGCTCGCTTTGGCGACCCATTACGATTACCAGATCGTCAATGACGATCTGCAGATTACCTACCAAATTTTACGCAGCATTTTCATTGCTGAAGAGCATAAAAGGAGATCATAGCTATGTCACTTAAAGGAACGTTAACCAATGAGACGCTGACCCAAAGGTTTGATAATCCCTTTGCCCTCGTCAATTATGCCATTTCACTGGCAAAGAACAATTTAAGTCGTGGAGAAGAGAGTGAATCTAATCCAGCGACACAAGTTTTAGAAACCATTGCGTCTAACTATGATATGTTGCAAGACGAAGAGGACGACAGTGAACTTGTTGAGGACGAAGAGGTTTAATGCAGCGGATTTTGATCACCTCGGCCCTGCCTTATGCAAACGGTTCTCTACATTTTGGCCACATTGCGGGGGCCTACCTTCCTGCGGACTGTTATGCGCGGTTTGAGAGGCTCCGCGGAAACGAGGTTTTGTATGTGTGCGGCTCGGATGAGTATGGAGTCGCAATCACCTTAAGTGCAGAGCTTGCTGGTCGCACTCCTCAAGAGCAGTCAGAACGCTTTCATGAGCTCAATCAGGCCTTTTTTCGCGCTCTCAATATCCGTTTTGATCATTTTTCTCGCACAACGGCTCCTAAACACGCGCCGCTCGTTCAGCAATTTTTCTCTGAGCTTTCTGAAAATGGCTACATTGAATTGCGCGAAACCGAGCAACTCTATTCAGAAGTGGATAGCCGTTTTCTTGCTGACCGTTATGTTGTGGGAACGTGCCCCAGCTGTGGTTTTGAAGAGGCGCGTGGTGATGAATGTCTCAAATGTGGCGCGAGCTACGAAGCCACTGACTTGAAATCTCCTCGTTCTAAAATGACAGGCGCTCCTGTGGTCCGGAAAAAGACCCGCCACTGGTTCCTGCTTTTTGAGAAATTCAAAGATCAGCTCGATTCCTTTATTGCCGCTCGCCCTTGGAAGGCGAATGTCACCCGTTTTGCTAGATCCTACGTAGAAGAGATTCACGCCCGGGCGATTACGCGCGATTTAGAGTGGGGGGTTCCGGTTCCTTTGAGAGAGGCTGATGGAAAAGTCTTTTACGTCTGGTTTGATGCGCCGATTGGTTACATCAGTGCCACTCAAGAGTGGGCTGAGCAGAAAGGGGACGCGCAAGCGTGGAAATCTTACTGGTGTGATCCCGGGACAAAATACGTCCAGTTTATTGGGAAAGACAATATCCCTTTTCATGCGATCTTCTTTCCTGCGATGATTATGGGGCAAAATCAGCCCTACAAATGTGTCGATGATCTAGTTGCCAACGAGTTTTACAACTTAGAGGGGCGGCAATTTAGTAAATCTGAAGGATGGATTCTCGATATTGAAGGCTTTTTCGAGCGTTTTCATGCCGACCAGATTCGGTACGCCATTGCTGCCAATGCGCCTGAGACCAGCGACTCTGAATTTACCTGGAAAGACTTCCAAAGTCGATGTAACACCGAGCTTTTGGGAAAATTTGGTAATTTAGTCAATCGTGTCCTCGTCTTTACGCAGAACAACTGCGCTGGAAAAGTGCCCTCTCAACATACTCTTGAAGAGAGTGATCACCGTTTTATCAATGAAATGGCTCGACTGGCTCTTGAAATTTCTGAGAGTTATGCGACCTACCGTCTTCGCCTTGCTAGTCAGAAGATTATGGAGCTTGCCCAGACGGCCAACACCTACTTCGATGCCAAAAGACCGTGGAAAGATGCCAAAGAAGAGAAAACGCGTCCTACGATGGAGACGACTTTAGCCCTTTGCCTCGATTGCATTAAAGTTTTAGCATGCGCGGCCTTTCCGATTATGCCCCAAACCGCTGAGAAAATCTGGAGTCTACTTGGCTTTGAGGCTCCTTTAGAGTCGTTTCAGTGGGATCAAATTATGGAGATGTCTATCGAAGCGGGACGTCCGCTTCCCAAACCCTTTATTCTCTTTCAAAAAGTTGAGGACCAAATGATCGAACAAGAAATCGAAAAGCTCAATCAAACCCATATTCAGGCAACAGAGGTAAAAGAGCCTCCTTATGCTCCTCTCAAAGAAGAGATTGTCATCGATGATTTTTTCAAAGTAGATTTGCGCGTCGGTTTAATTACGGCAGCAGAAAAGCTTCCCAAAAGTAAAAAGCTCCTCAAATTGCAAGTGGACCTCGGCTTTGAGACACGCACACTTCTCTCGGGAATTAGTCAACACTACACCCCAGAAGAGCTGGTTGGTAAAAAAGTAATCGTTGTTGCCAACCTCAAGCCAGCCACCATCATGGGAGTTGAGAGTCAGGGGATGGTGCTTGCAGGGTGCCTAGATACTGCCCTGGAGGTGGTCACACTAAAAGATCTTCCGGCTGGGGCTGAAATTTCTTAAGCAAAAACTCCTTTAAACCCGTATGGCGTTGAATCGCATCGTGGTTGGAAACAGCAATGGCAATCGCTTTTCCTGTTCCTACGAGCACCACTAGCCGTTTTCCCCGTGTCACAGCCGTGTAGAGCAGGTTGCGGTGGAGCATCATAAAATGGGTCGTGTGCACGGGGATCACCACACACGGGCACTCACTTCCTTGATATTTATGCACTGAAGTGGCGTAAGCCAAAACAAGCTCGTCTAAGTCAAAAAAGGGGTAGACCACTGATTTGCCATCAAAACGGACTGTCAATTCCTGTTCTTCGCGATCGATTTTGTGGATCCTCCCGATGTCTCCATTGTAGACCTCTTTATTGTAATTATTGCGCAGCTGCATCACCTTATCACCCACACCAAACCGGTTTCCTCCCCGTTCAATCACATCTTCTTGGGGGTTGAGAGCCTTTTGAAGGTTCAGGTTCAGGTTTCCCGTGCCGATCACACCCCGCTTCATTGGCGCTAAAACTTGAATATCATCCACCGGATCGAGCTTATAGAATTTAGGAAGTCTTTCCGTGATCAGCATCAGAATTTTTTGCAAAACCTCTTCCGGCTCTTCTCCTCGTAAAAAGAAGAAATCCGACCGTTTTTCGATCGAAAGATCAGGAAATTCCCCGGCGTTGATTTTGTGGGCATTGGTGATGATACGCGAGCCCGCTGCTTGCCTGAAAATCTCGTTGAGCTCTGTGACGGCCACCTGTTTACACTCAATTAAGTCTTTCAGAACACTCCCTGGACCGACGCTAGGAAGCTGGTTTACATCTCCCACCAGCAAAACCCGCGCCTGGTCAGGAATCGCTTTGAGCAGGTGATACATCAAGCTTGTATCGATCATGCTCGCTTCATCGATCACAATCAGATCACACTGCAGGGGATTGTCTCGATTGTGACGAAACCCCTTTTTAGCAAAATCGTACTTCAAGAGACTATGAATGGTAGAAGCGCTCTTTTTAGTGATCTCGCTCATCCGTTTAGCGGCGCGTCCTGTTGGAGCAGCCAGAATAATCAGTCGGCTCAACTTCTCCGTGATTCTTAAAATCGCCTTGGTAATCGTGCTCTTTCCGGTACCAGGTCCTCCCGTAATGATGTGGAGTTTTTCTTCAAGAGAGCGTTTCACCGCCTCCTTTTGATTTGTGGCCAGTTCGATGTTGAGTTTTTCTTCAGCCCATGCCACTGCCTTTTCGGTGTCAACACTCCGCATTCGAGATTTTCCCTCTCTCAGCCGCTTTAGCTCTCTCACAATGCCTTGCTCAGAGAGCCACAGTCCTTTGATCCACACTCTCTCCTCTTCGATCACGATGCGCTCTTCTTGCTCCAGAGCAGCGAGCCTCTCCTCCACCTTCGCTTCCAGCATCTCTTCAGCTTTGGCGCACAAATCAGCTTTCGGGTAACACGTATGGCCATCACTGGCTAGTTCCATGAGCACATACTCGATCCCCGCGTCAATCCGTTGGGTTGCCTCCTTTGGGAAGCCTAGTTTTTCTGCGATGTTATCAGCAGATTTAAAGCCCACCCCACGCATTTCGCGAGCCAGCGTGTAGGGATTTTCTTGGATACGGGCGACCGTTTCATCGCCATAGAGCTTGTAGAGTTTTTGGGCAAAAGCCGGGCTGATTCCATACTTTTGCAAAAAGAGCATCACTCCTCGAATCGCTTTTTGCTCCTGCCAGCACCGCTTAATCTTGTCGACTCGCTTCTCTCCAATCCCATCCACTTCCAATAACAAATCGGGAGTTTGATCAATCACATCCAATGTTTTATCTCCAAACATCTTGATGATCCGCTGCGCATAAGTAGGACCAATGCCGCGCACCATGCCCGATTCGAGGTACTTTTGGATGCCCACCACATCCGATGGGCTTTCGACATGAGCCTCTTTGACGAGAAACTGCAGACCGTGTGTCGGGTTATTTTTCCACTCTCCGTGGAGGCGCACACACTCTCCCGGCGTGAGGCCGGGCATCGAGCCAACGATGGTGGTAAGATCAGTTTTGCGTGGCTGTTTTAGGCGGGCGACAGTGAAGCCATTTTCCGGGTTGGCGAAGGTGATTCGCTCGATATAGCCAAAGATTTGTTCCATTAGGAGGGGATTCTATCTCAGAGCCCCCTCCCTGTCAAAAACTATTCAGCTAATTCTTTCAGTTCTCCAGCGCTAAGCTGCCGGCTAATTTCTCGAGCATATCTAGCCTTTCCTTGGCATACACGATCACTTTGTCCAATATAATCAGCACGCGCCTTGACCTCGGTTAAATAGGCCTCAAGCTTTTTTTGCTCCAGTCTTTCGTTTAGATATTTTTTTTTGCGCTGTGCACTACAATCAAGTAGGGCCACTGGCAGGACACATAATCCTGCTGTGATACATGTAGCCACTGTTAACCCTATTATGGTATTGAAATGACTGAGATTATGCGTTGTAAGTGCTGTAATACCTAAAGATGCTGCTGCTATATAAAAACCAAGAGCTGTAATTACTAAAGTCGCGAATGCAGCAGGTGCTATAATATAGTTCACGACTTCATATTCATACAGTTTTTGGTCCCCAGGGCATCCATCTGTTAAAGACATGCGACATGTATTTGTCAAGGGCATGGTGTACGCTGAATTCATTAACTCACACGTCATTCCTTCGTGGTTTTTAAACTTGAATGACAGCATGACCTCTTCTCGGGATACAGAAGTGCGCGGTCCCACTTCATGACTGTTTAATAGTCTTTCCGCATATGCATTGACTGCCATTTTTACCTCTTTAGTTAAAAATAGTTAATAATATTGTAAATAAATTTAAATAATTAGTAAATTAAAACTATCTTTATATAAAAAAAGAG
>JAJACP010000005.1:0-98193 GCA_022601445.1 Chlamydiales bacterium
ATCCTGTTTCATGAGCGTACTCCTTGTTTTTGAAGATTTTTTTAGTCATTAATCTTCGAGGATACGCTCACTTTACTTTTCTCGGACACAACTTTCGGTTATACCTCGCGTATGGGGTCCAGTTCAAAGATGCGTGGTTACCCATTTACGAAATTGGATGCCTCTTTGAGAATGAACTCGATATCCAATTGCCAAAATCACACTGAGATTATATAGCTTCACTTCTCGTTGGATGCTTCTTGACCCCTCTTTTTGAACTAGTAAGTAATCCTTACTAGTTGAGTGGGCGGCCACCTCTCCTTCCTTATAAACCCCTTGTATGTCAAGAGTTATATTCTGCGGTGTTGTCTGAAACAACTCTGCAATCTCCAATCGAGAGAGCCAAACGGTGCCACCTTCAGCCCGTAATTTGATACTTGCTTCACCATCCTCTGAGGTATACAGTATGATTTCACTATTAGACATATAATTAACATCCCAAAAAATAAATCCTGGGCAAGATTTTGCTCAGAATAGAGAAACTTTCCTATCGAAAAATTCTCTGTATTTTAGGCATGAATGGCTTGGGAGTGGGCTGCGAGCGCGGCCTCTTTGATCGCCTCTGAACAGGTGGGGTGTGCGTGCGAGGCGTGCGCAATGTCTGATAAAGTGGCTCGCTTTTGAAGCGCCAAAACCCCCTCATGGATCATCTCAGATGCACTCGGCCCCACAATGTGCATCCCAACCAACCGATCGCTCTGCTTCTCCCCAATTACTTTCACAAACCCCTCTTCGTCTCCACTACAGCGGGCTCGCGGAATGGCCTTAAACGGAATCTTCCCAATCCGAAGAGAAAGTCCCGCCTCTTTGGCCTCTTCCTCGGTCATCCCAACACACGCCACCTCGGGCCACGTATACATCACATTCGGAATAGCCAAGTAGTTGAGACTCACCGTGTCACCACAGATCAGATCAACTGCTGCAATCCCCTCTTCAGAAGCTTTATGCGCTAACATGGGCCCGTCCACAAGATCGCCAATGGCAAAAATGGTGGGCACAGAGGTGCAAAACGACTGATCAATCTGCACGCGCCCCTGTTTGTCTGTTTGGACTCCCACTTTTTCTAAATCAAGACCAGAGGAATAGGGACGTCTGCCAATGGCTACAAGCACCACATCGCCTGTGAGCGTCTCTTTGGAATCTAAGGTGAGCTCAACACTGTTGTGATTGACTGCACCACAAACAACTTTAGTGCTGAGATGAAATTTCATCCCTTGCTTGGTGAGAATTTTGTCGAGCTCTTTGGAAACAGCGCGATCAAAAGGAGGCGCGACTCGATCAAGCAGCTCGACAACTTCTACCTCGGTTCCTAGTCGTTGATAGACCGAGCCGAGCTCAAGTCCAATCACGCCGGCCCCGACCATAAGAAGTTTTTTAGGGACTTTTGGCAAAGAGAGGGCACCGGTTGAGCTGAGCACTTTTTTCTCGTCAAAAGGGAGAAAGGGAAGCGGAATCGGCTCAGAACCGGTGGCCAGCAGGATATGTGCGGCTTCATAGGTTTCGCTGCCAACTGAGACTTGGGTTGGAGAAACCAAACGTGCTTCTCCTTGAAGGGAGGTGATGTTGTTTTTCTTAAAGAGAAATCCAATTCCCCCAACAAGGCCGGTGACAATTTTCTCTTTCCGCTTCATCATCTGAGAGAGGTTGACGGTAAGCTCTTTCGCTTCAATCCCATGCTCCTTCCCTTCGGCCGCCACTTTATGGAAATATTCGGTCGAGTGCAGCAGCGCCTTAGAGGGAATACAGCCCACATTGAGACAGGTACCTCCAAGAGTTTTCTCTTTTTCGACGCAGGCAACTTTCAAGCCTCGTTGCGCAGCTCTTATGGCCGCGACATACCCGCCAGGACCAGAACCGATGACTATGAGATCAAATTTTTTCATCTGTATCGATTAACATTAAACGAGAGGGATCTTCCAAAATCTCTTTTATATGCACTAAAAAGGTGACGGCTTCTTTTCCATCCACAATGCGATGGTCATAGCTCAAAGCTAAGTACATCATGGGGCGAATCACAATCTCATCGTCAACCACCACAGGACGCTTTTGGATCTTGTGCATCCCTAAAATGCCGACTTGGGGAGGGTTGAGAATAGGAGTCGAGAGCAAAGAGCCATACACGCCCCCATTGGTAATGGTAAAGCCGCCCCCTTGTAGATCTTCAATGGCAATACGCCCCTCACGTGCTTTTTGGGCGTAGGCAACAATCTCTTGTTCAATCTGAGGGAAAGAGCGGCTTTCACAGTCGCGTAAAACAGGGACAACAAGCCCACGCTCGGTGCCAACAGCAATGCCGACATCAAAGTATTTACGCTCCACAATCTCATCGCCGTCGATGTAGGAGTTGAAATCGGGAAGCGTTTTGAGCCCCTCAACAACGGCTTTAACGAAAAAGGACATAAAGCCAAGCTTCACTCCGTGCTTCTCTAAGAAGCTCTCTTTGTATTTGGTGCGAAGCGCGATGATGGCACTCATATCCACTTCATTGAAGGTGGTGAGCATAGCTGCAGTGTGTAGAGAATCGACTAAGCGACGTCCAATTGTTTGTCGAATCTTGGGCATCTGTTTCCGTACTTCGCGCTCTGAGCTCTCTTTGATCACTGGAGAGGGAGGAGGAGGCACTTCTTTTAAGCTCTCCACAAAATCTGCTTGCATTTCTCGTTTTCCCCGACCCGCTTCACAGCTAGGAGTAGGAGGCTCTTCTACTTTTTTCTCTGGCGGTGGCGCTGCCGCGGGTGCTCCTTCACTGTCGATGGTTCCGAGTACATCACCGATGTTGACGGCATCTCCCTCACTCACACTCCAGGTGACGATCCCGGCAAAGGGAGCGTAGAGCACTTGATTCACTTTCTCGGTCTCGAGCTCAAGAAGCTCGTCCTCTTCTTGCACCTGAGCGCCTGAGGGTTTTAAAAAATTGCCCACCACCGCCTCTGTGATGGATTCGCCCATTGTCGGAACTTTGATTTCTTCTTTCATTCGTCAAATGCCATGTTCATCAGTTGCTCAAGTTCTTGGTCGTGCTTATGGTGAATTCCTGTTGCTGTCGCTGCACTCTTGTTCCGTCCGACATACTGCAAAAGAGCGGTTTTGGGAAGCATTTTTTGCAAAATGGGGTACATATAACTAAAGGCGCCCATATTGCGCGGCTCTTCTTGGACCCAAAAGTACTCCGTAATCTCTTCGTACTCTGCGATAAGCGCAGCGAGCCTTTCGGTATGCAACGGATAGAGCTGTTCAATGCGCACAAGGGCCACGCTCTCCTGTTTACCTCTTTTTTCCCTCTCTTGAAGCAGGTCGTAGTAGACCCGCCCAGAACAGAGAATCAGACGGGTGGCTTTTCGAGGTTCTGTAGGATCATCGAGAATCTCTTGAAACGGTCCTGAAGAGAGCATTTCTAGCGAACTGATGCACTCAGGATGGCGTAGAAGACCCTTGGGTGTGAACACAATGAGCGGGAGACGTGCATTTCGGAGCACCTGTCTGCGGAGCAGATGAAAGTACTGCGCAGGAGTTGTCGGATAGACCACCTGGAAGTTCGACTCAGCTGCAAGCTGTAAAAACCGTTCGATCCGACCTGAGGAATGCTCGGCGCCTTGCCCCTCATACCCATGCGGAAGTAACACCACCAGCCCCGAGTAGCGGCGCCACTTCTGCTCTGAGGTGGCAAGATATTGATCAAAGATCACCTGGCCGCCGTTGGCAAAATCACCAAATTGTGCCTCCCAAAGCACCAAAGCAGATGGATAGGCTAAGCTGTAGCCAAACTCAAAGCCGAGGACGGCAAATTCAGAAAGAGGCGAATTATAGACTGTGAATAGACCCTGTTTTTCCTTGAGATGCGTAAGGGGAAAATGCCTTTTACCTGCCTTCTGGTCAACCCAAACGGTATGCCGCTGGGTGAAGGTGCCGCGCTGACTATCTTGCCCGGAAAGACGGACGTGTCTCCCTTCCCATAAAAGAGTGGCAAAAGCGAAATACTCTCCCATCGCCCAGTCGAGCGGAGTCTCACCTGCTGCCATCTGCCTGCGACTCTCAATCAAACGGATCAATTTTTTATGTACTTCAAACCCTTCAGGAATCATCGCCAACCGCGCGCCAATTTCCTTGAGAAGGGCAACATCGACACCCGTGGAAATAGGTTCAAAAAGCTCGCTCTTATCTGCCTTACAAAACTCTTTCCACTCCCCTCCAAATGCCTCTTGCACTGGAGCCACTTTGGCAATTTTTAACTCATCAAGCTCAAAATGGAGCGCTTTTTTAAATTGCTCTTCCATTTCTAGTGCCATGACCCGCTCCAGCACCCCTTGGTGAATCAGATCATCGCGGTAGATCTCTCGAATGGATTTTTTTTGTTTGATCAGAGTGTACTCAATCGGCTGGGTAAACATCGGCTCATCACTCTCATTGTGCCCATATTTCCGGTAACAGTTGAGTTCAATAAAGACGTCGATGTGAAAGTGATGACGGATCCGCAACGCCAATTCGGTTGCATACGCGCACCCTTCGGGATCTTCAGCGTTCACGTGAAAAACAGGAAAGCCAAATGCATGGGCAATATCGGTGCTATAGCGGGTTGAACGATACTCTTTGGGAAGTGTGGTGAACCCAATCTGATTGTTGACGACGATATGCACCGTCCCCCCTGTTGCATATCCTGGGACACCGTACAATTGAAGCGTCTCATACACAATACCCTGACCTGCAACAGATGCATCTCCATGGATGAGAATAGGCACCACCTGGGTCTGCTCATGGTCATCGTGGAGCACCTGCTTGGCCCGCACTTTGCCCTCCACAACAGGATCAACCGATTCAAGGTGGCTTGGATTAGCAGTGAGCGTAATGTGAACAGACTTGCCAAAACGGGAAGTCACATCGGCCGAATACCCTTTGTGGTACTTCACATCGCCCGCTGTCTCGACTCGATTGGGATCGACATAATCCTCAAATTCACTGAAGACCATGCTGTAGGATTTATTGAGGATGTTGCACAAGACGTTGAGACGCCCCCGGTGGGCCATCCCAATCACAAACTCTTTCATATCCAATTGAGATCCCTTATCTATAAGCGTAGACAAAACAGGAATCAGGGTCTCGCCCCCTTCTAAAGAAAAGCGCTTCTGTCCCACATATTTCGTATGTAGAAAAATCTCAAACAGCTCAGATTTATTGAGATGCTGGAGAATACTTTTTTTGTCTTCAATCGAAAAATTTGGACGAAATTGGGTCGGCTCGATCTCTGATTGGATCCATTTTTCACATTCAGGTGCTTGCATTCCCATATACTCAATGCCAATCTGCCCACAGTAAATCTGCTCCAAAGTGGCAATGATTTGTGTGAGTGGAGCTGTCGCCTCTTTGAGAAGACCGAAAGTGGGAAATTCTTTGTCTCGCTCGGCTGAATCAAATCCTAACGTCGAGAGTTCCAGCTCCTGGGCAGCTTCTGGCTCTTGCGGAGCAATCGGATTAAACCTGGCTTGTAAATGCCCATACTTTCGATAGGCCTCAATAAGATTGTAAACACGTAGGTCCGCAATCGCGGCTGCGGGGGCTTGTTTGAATTTTTGGTAGGTTCCAAAATCCATCCCCTCAAAAAAATGACGCCACGAAGGATCGACACTTTCAGGGTCTGATAAAAATTGCTTGTGCATCGCCTCAATCAACTCGATGTTGGCCAAATGCATGTAGGTAAACACACGGGATGAGGACATAAAAAGCCGTTCTTTGCTACAGTCACTCTCTTTTTAGCAGAAACCGTACCAATACTATGAAAAAATCACTGTTTTTTCTCCTACTTCTGAGCAGCTGTGATTCATGCCCAGAAAAAGTGCCTCCTTTCAGCTTGGAAACCTTTACTGGGAGAGAAGAACGAGTGGAAGGAGCATGTGCTGTGCGCCGTCCTACTTATCGCGCTAAAGTGCCCTCCGGCTGGAAAAGAGTGGAACCAGAAGGAACAATCGAAGATACAACTCTTCCGAATGTGACGTTTCTGATTGGAGAAGAAATTCATCTTTATGTGCACACTTTCCCCACTCAATCTCTTGAAGAGCGGATTCCCCCACAAGCGCAAATCACCAGATGGGTGAGACAGATTGGAGAGCAGCCACATCAGGTGACGCCCATCGGGCACGGCGGCTTTGCCGGGCTACAACTGGAGAGCGCCGACGTTTTAGCAAGAAGCCTACAACTCGATTTAGAGCACTACCAAACCTTAAGTTTCCTGGCTAGCACCAAAGAGGAAGAAGAGTACTATAAGCAGATGCGTGCTGATTATACGATTAAAGTCGTGGGCCCTTATGAGAAACATCGGGAGGAGATCGATCTCTTTGCCAATAGCTTTGAACTGATCCAAGAGCTTCCTGCCCGATGAAACAAATCGGAAGCGTCTACTTCGCTATTGTCCTTCTTGGCCTCACCGTCCTTTTTGTCATGGTGGGAACCTTTCTTGAATCGTGGAGTGGCTCCCACCTCTACGCGGCTTATTTCACCTACAATAGCCCCCTCTTCCAACTCCTTTTATGGCTCTATTTTGTGAATATCCTATTCGCCACTCTCAGACGGCTCCCCTTTCGCCTTCACCACATCCCATTTATTATCACTCACCTGGGCCTGCTCATGATTCTAGCAGGCGTTCTGTGTAAGAGTCACTTTGGCCTCCAAGGATCGATGGGGATTGCGGAAGGAAGCGGATCTGAGCGGATTTTTCTCCCCGATACTCATGCTCTACTTGTGGAAAGCCCAGATGGACGTCGGATCCTTCCCTTGAAACCAGAAATGCAAAGTGGTCCGCTCTCCATCAAATTGGTTGAATGGAGCGAACACTCAGAAGAAACATTTGAGGGTTTTCTCAAGGGAGAATGGGGGCATATCGTGGGCCTTCCCCCGATCCGACTAGATGCCCCCCCTTTGGAGACAACGCACTACTCCATTCAAGCCGCTCATGGAGATCCAAACGCGTTCACTTTTACAGGCCGAGCCTCTCTTTTTTTTGTGCGCGATTCAGAGGAAAAAGAACATCTTGTCGCATTTAATAACCACGGAGAACGTTTTACACACTCCTTTGACAATCAAGCCTTTTTGATTTTTAACAAAGGGTATGGCGGATATGGAGTGTTCTCAGAGCTTCCTCAAACCTTTCCTCCCATCGAGCTAACAGCACCTCTTACCCGCCTTTCAAAAGCGCTTCCGCCCCATAAAAAAAAGGAGGAGCTAAAACCGCGTATCCGCCTACTTGTCTCAGATCGAAGCCAATCTGAGCTGGTCACATTGACATACGACAAGTTTGCCACTGGTTTCAAGTGGCCAGTATTGGGTGGCCGCTATCTCATGCGCTTCCAATCACAGGAAAAAGCGATTCCCTTGCACGTTCGTCTACGCGCAGCGAGACAAATCAATTATCCAGGCACCACACAGCCCTATAGCTTTGAGTCAGATCTTCTCATCAACGGCGAGGAGACCACCATCAGCATGAACCAGGTCTACGAAAAACATGGATACCGCTTCTACCTAGCCAATCTTCTCACTCCGCCCATGGGAGCTAAGCGGGCCCAGATTGTAGTGAATTACGATCCGGTGCGCTATGTGCTCACCTACCCTGGCGCCATTGTCCTTGCGCTCGGTATGCTCCTTCTGTATCTTCGTAGGCGCTATGGTTAAACTGCTTCTCTTTTTTTTCGCATTCAGCACATGGACGCCCGTCTTACATGAAGGGCGGTATCAACCATATGGAACGCTCCCCCAAGAGCAGCAGGATATAGCTCAGCTCGAAAAGGAAGGACGCCTCCCTTTCCATAAAGACTTAGAGAATTATCAAGAGCTCGAGGGAAAGCCCTACCAAAAAGCGCATGGTAAAACCTTGACCTATCCCACCAAGTGGCAGCTGCAAGCTGAACTCTTTTTACACGCTCTTCCTGTGAAGTGGATTTTGATTGTAGGCTATCTTCTTTCCGCCTTGCTGCCCAGAGCTATCTATATTCCGTTCGCGCTCCATACAGCCGTTCTCGCCCTCAACTGCTACATTCTGCAACGCCCCCCCGTTTCGAATATGGCCGAAACCATTCTCTATGTACCGTGGATTGCTGTAGTTGTGAGCCTATTTTTCAAAAAAGAGCGGGTAGGCGCTTTAACCGCAGCGCTGCTTCTTTCTTTCCTCCCCACACAGATGCGCTTTCAGAACGTCCAAGCCGTTCTAGATTCCCAATACTGGCTGATTGTCCACGTCCTGATGGTAGTAGGCAGCTATGGGATCTCTTTTTTCTCAGGTATTCTAGGGCACATCTATCTAATCAAGCCGACTCTTTTGCTTGAGCGAACGCTTTTACGTGCTCTGTACATCGGTACGGCTCTTTTGATTGGCGGAACGCTGCTGGGCGGAGTATGGGCAGCGCAAAGCTGGGGCCGTTTTTGGGACTGGGATCCCAAAGAGGCGTGGGCCTTTATTTCGAGCGGACTTTATTTAATCTGGATTCACGCCTACAAGTTTAAGAAAATCGGAGGGCACGGTTTGGCCATGGGCGCCATTATCGGTCTGCTCTCTATTACATTCACTTGGTACGGAGTCAATTATATCTTGGCAGCTGGCTTGCATAGCTATGGATTCGGATCGGGAGGAAAACTTTACTACTTTCTCTTCTTGGGTGCGGAAGGGCTTTTTTTATCTTATTTTTTGTTAAAAAAGATTTACAAAAAATGGGTGATTGAAAAAAAAGGTCCAAGAAGGTAAACCTTCAGCCTGATTAGGACGGAGCATATGAAAAGCGATAGACTGAAAAAATTTGAAACCGAGCTACACGATCTTGAACAATGGATGAAACTAGGTCTTGTCCCCAAAAAAGAGATTGAGCGACATCAAGAGGAGATCGCTCTTTTAAAAGCACGCATTTCAGAGGAGCAAGAGCGGCTCCAGTTTCTCAAAGAGAGTGGCGATATGGAAGAATTTACCGCTCCACGGCGTACTCCCGCCAAGACGGTCTATCCCGAGACACCCAGTATGTCTGATGTAGAATTTGGTGAGACAACTGAAGCTGGCTTGGAAATGGAAACCGAATCGATGGATCTTCAAACCACCGACGAAGACAAAGAAGAAGCAACCGCTTCTACAGAGGTTGAAAAAGTTGAGGAAGAAGAAGAAGATCCCTTTAGTGACCGAAATCGATGGCGTCGTGGAGGCATCATCGACCCCGATGCCACAGAGTGGTAATCACGACTACAGCCTCTATTTTCACATCCCTTTTTGCACCCAAAAATGCGGCTACTGTCACTTCTATGTGATTCCCAATCAGCAGCGGTATCACGCCCTTTATATGGAAGCCCTTAAAAAAGAGTGGGAGCTCAGATCCCCGCTCTTACCACGTGATGGAAAGCTTGTTTCTATCTATTTTGGCGGAGGCACTCCTTCCCTATTAGGCCAAGAAAATATCGACACCATCTTGTCTTGGATCAGCCCAGCTGATGACGTTGAAATCACCCTAGAGGCTAATCCCGAGACAACCGTTCCAACCGGTGGCATCAACCGCGTTAGCCTAGGTGTGCAATCGTTTGACCCCACCCTTTTAACCACCCTGACTCGGACCCATACTGCTGTGCAAGCCATACAGACCGTGCATCAACTCGCCGATTCTGGAATCCACAACATCACGATCGACTTAATGTATGATCTACCAGGGCAAACTCTCCAAAGCTGGGAGGCCACACTCGATACCGCCCTCACCCTTCCCATTCAACACCTCTCCTTATATAACCTCACGATCGAGCCGCACACCTCCTTCTACAAGCAAAAAGAAAAACTCAAACCACGCCTTCCCAATGGTGAGGTCAGCCTCCAGATGCTGGAAACGGCCATCCAAAAACTCGAAGCAGGAGGGTTGCAACGATATGAAATCTCCGCCTTTGCCCAATCCGGATTCACCTCCCGCCACAACACCGGCTACTGGCAAGGACGTCCGTTTTTAGGCTTTGGCCCCTCCGCTTTTAGCTACTGGGAAGGAGCGCGGTTTCGTAATGGCTCTCATCTACACCGTTATGCAAAAAAACTCTTTGATTCCTCCGACCCAGTCGATTTTCACGAAAAACTAGACCCCCTTGCTCAATTAAAAGAAAGAGTTGCGGTTCAGCTCCGCCTCCTAGACGGTGTGGAGAGGTGGCCACCTGAACTTGAATCGATCCGGATCGACCTCGAACAAGAAGGCTATCTCAACTCAAACAAACTAACTAATAAAGGATTACTATTTCACGACACCGTTGCGGAATTAATTATTAATTGTTAAAATATCTACATGATTAATTCAGTAAGAGAGCTTCCACTTAGAGAGATCAAAAAAGATCTTGATATTCCTGGTCTAATGGGAGCCGCTACCATTATTCTCTCACTTGCACTTGTTGCGATTGGGGTAGCAGGAGCAGCTCAAGCCTTTCAGGGCGTTCCGTTTGGCTTGACAGTCTTGGGTCTATCGGTGGGGATCACCTTGAGTTCAGGAGGTTTGGCGACGCCTGCGACCCTAATCACGGCCATTTTAGCTATACTGGGTCTAGCCGGGGTGCTACCGTTTGGCTCTGTTGGAATCGGTGCAGCGATCACGTTTAGTCTTGCCATGGTCGGGGGGTGCATCGCAGTCAACTGGCCTCTTTCTGATTAGCACAAAACGTGTGCGCCTCTCTCATCAAAGTCGGCCTACGCGGACTGGGGTACGTTCACTACGGAGTTCACTCTGCGTCAACTTAACCAGTAACATTTCAAGCAAAAGCTCAGAATCAATCGCACTATTTTTGGCCTTTAGCTCGGTCTCATAGATGAAAACAAGCCCTTGTTTCAGCCTAGAGATTCCATATTTTTGAGCCAGGGCAACCTTCTTATCCAAAAGCCCTCCCTTCAAATAAGGAAAGGCTTCTGTAACAGCTGGCTTACCACCCATCTGTAGCGCGCTTAGTATCTTTTGCGTTGTGTGAAACTGCGTGCGCAGATGTGCCAAAAGGGGAAAAAGAGCCATCCCATCCTCAAGCAAAATCCGTCCGATTTGCAGCGATGCGCCAGCATCCGTCGAAAAAACAGCATCGCCAAGCTGCCAGAGAGTCTCATGGTGAATCGGAGACGAGATTACCTGAATCGCCTCCAATGTAATCGAACGTGTATTACCCACAAAGCAAATCAGCTTCTCTAATTCCGACTGAAGAAATTGAGCATCGACGGCTTTTACAAAGGCTTGAGCACAGGGCAGTGTCATCACAACCCCAGAAGCAGCAGCCTCTTCCACAGCCCAGCTCGCCAACCGTTTCTCTTTTTCCCATACTTTCTCTTCTTTAACTCGCATCACCTGATCGGCTCGCTTCACTAACTTACTGTTAGCAGGTAGAGCGACTGCTGTTAAATAGAGAACGATCCAAGGGTTCGGTTTGTCTAAATAGGCGATTAGCTGCTCTGTCTGCCTCTTATCGAGCTGATCAATCAGCTGCATAACTACAACTTTGGATCCGGAGAGAAAAGGAAGCGTCTCCAGCTCCTGAAAAAAAGCATTGAAATGTTCGGCATCAAAGAGAAGAGGCGCTCTTTCCTCTTGTTTTAAGGCTCCGTTCAGAGCTCTCTGCCTCTCCTGGGGATCCTTAGCGATAATCAAAATCATGGCCATGAGAATACAGGAATACGGCTTATAAAAAAAGTGGTGGCTAGACTCTAGCCACCACTGAACCTAAGATCAAACTGTCGAAAAAGCTCTAGCAAGAGGCTTCTTTACCGTAAAGCTTCATGACATTCCGACGCCAACCTTCAGCTGTCTGTGTGCGTGAACGCGTGGTGCGGCGTGTTGAACGCTTTTTTGTCGAACGGCTTGCTGGAGCAGCAGAAAGCGCAGAACGACGGCGACGTGTAGTACTGGTTGACTTACGTACAGTTGTTTTTCTAGTAGTAGTTTTCCGCTTAGGAGCAGCTTTCTTAGCAGCAACTCTCTTTTTAGGAGCAGCTTTACGCTTAGGAGCGGCCTTCTTAGCAACTACTTTTCTCTTTGGAGCAGCTTTCTTAGCAGCAACTCTCTTCTTAGGAGCAGCTTTACGCTTAGGAGCGGCCTTCTTAGCAGCTACTTTTTTCTTTGGAGCCGCTTTCTTAGCAGCAACTCTCTTCTTAGGAGCAGCTTTACGCTTAGGAGCGGCCTTCTTAGCAGCTACTTTTTTCTTTGGAGCAGCTTTCTTAGCAGCAACTCTCTTTTTAGGAGCAGCTTTACGCTTAGGAGCGGCCTTCTTAGCAGCTACTTTTTTCTTTGGAGCAGCTTTACGCTTAGGAGCTGCTTTCTTAGCAGCTGGCTTTCTGCGAGCGGTTGTCTTTTTTGCAGTACTCTTTGTAGTGGCGCGCTTCTTAGTGCGACGACTGCTTGTAGACGTAGATGCTCGACGTCGTTGGAGTCTTAACATGGCTAATGCCTCCTATCGTTTATTTTTCAGCAATTGCCTAATCGATAGATCGGAAAAGAATAGGAGAGACTTTAGCGAAAAATGAAAATATTCATTCTCGGAACCGAGATAAAAAAAATAAATCTCTAACAATCAGAGACTTAATCATTTTTCAAGTTTTGTAAAAAATCGACTAAAAGACGCACGCCAAAACCCACGCCGTTTTTAGGCCAATAACCACGCTCTTTGCTTTGAAAAGCTGTTCCCGCAATGTCAATATGCGCCCAGGGGGTCTTTTCAACGAATTCTTGTAGAAAAAGAGCAGCAGTTATGGCTCCTGCAGGCCGCCCTCCGATATTGCGAATATCGGCGATATCTGACTTAAGCATCTCTTTATAAGGATGATGGAGTGGCATACGCCATAGTATTTCTGAGGTATGATGACTGGCTTGCAGCAGTTGATCTGTGAGTTTTTCGTCATTACAAAAAAGGCCTGACATCCCTTCTCCTAAAGCCATGACCATAGAACCGGTCAGGGTAGCAAGATCAATCATACGACTCGGCTTTAACTTTTTTAAGCTGTAGGTGAGGGCATCAGCCAAAGTAAGACGACCTTCGGCATCAGTATTGCCGATCTCAACTGTCATGCCAGACATGCCAACATAAACATCACCGGGCTTGTAACTCAACGCATCGATTCCATTTTCGGTGGCAGCAACGACAGCTGTTACATTGCGCTCTAATTTAAGGGAGGCGGCGGTAGCAACAGTCGCCAATGCTGTGGCCGCACCCGACATATCCTCGCGCATGGTTTCCATCGAACCGGTGGGCTTTAAGTTGAGTCCTCCCGTATCGTAGGTAACTCCTTTTCCGATCAAAACGGTATGATCTTTTGAACGGGGGTGCCCTTTATAGCTTAGGACAATAAATACTGGGTCATGGGCAGATCCACGCGAAACAGCTAAAAGAAGCCCCATTTTTTCTTTTTCGATCCACTTGCGATCGTGAACATGGGCGGTCGTGTTGGGAAATTTCTTGGCAATTTTTTTAGCTGCTTCACCCAAGTAATGAGGCGTAATGAGATCGGCATTTCCATTGATAAGATCGCGTGCAAAATGGACCCCTTCAGCCGTTTCTGCACAGTGTCGAACAACGGAAAGGTCCTTGGGAAGAACGCCAATCAATGCGACACTCTTAAGAAGAACAGTCTCTTCTTCTAGGGTAGCCAATTTTTCCCAAGAGTAGTTAGTCAATAAAATCCCCTCAGCAATCCCTGTAAGACATCCGTCTACATCCACTCCCCTCAATTGAGTAACAGTGGGAACGACCAGGTTAATTTTAGCAATCCCACGGCATTGGCAGAGCTTGGCTACGTTAGAATAAGCTTGTCTCAAGCCCTCCACTGTGAGTTTCTCTTCTCTTCCTAGCCCGACCAAAAGACACCGTTTCTCTTTTTGCCCTTTATTGGAGTACAAAAGAAGGGTTTCTCCCTGCCTTCCTGAAAAATCTCCCATTTCAACTGGAGATTTAGTCAGCGTGGTGAGAGGAGCTCCTAAAACGGCTGCCGGTTTTGCTTTTTTTTGAGTGCGCCAAAAAGGGAGCACGATTAAGTCGGCACCTTTTCGCTTTGTTAGACTGGAAATGGCTGAAAATATCATGATTATTTATTTAGTGATTAAAAGGGTAAATCATCTCCTGCAAAAGGGCTCTCTGACGCAGGGGCAGCTCCGAATGCAGCATACTGCTCTTGAGCTGATGGAGCGGCTGCTTGCGGTTCAACAGCTGCTTTTGCAGGCTGTTCTGGGCGATTACTATCAGAGCGACCGAAGGGACTAAACTTAATGATCTCCGCTGTGAGGTTAAGAGAGACCTGAGTGGCGCCATCTTTGCCCACATAGGTATCGGGCTTACTCATTTCGCCGATAACAATGACACTTGAACCTTTTTTTAGAAAAGGCAACATCCGATCAAAACGATCTCCCCAAATGCTGACACGCCACCAAACAGTTTCGTCGTTCCCTCCTTGACGAACACGCACTCCAACGCGGAGGCTGATGACACGCTTGCCTGTAGCTGTAAAACGCTCTTCTGGATCGGCTCCAAGATAACCGGCTATTTCAACAATAATCATGATGGTATACCCTCTTTTTATTCGTTATGAGAGCAGGTTAACCGAATGAGAGAGAAAATGCAACTTCAACAATTGAAAAAAAAATATGCTGCCTATCAGGAAGCCGCAGCTCGCTCCAAAGAGCTGATGAACAGACGCGAAAGCGTACATGCTGCCTTCCTTGAAGGAAACTCCTCCCATCTTAAAAAAGAACTACGCACTCTCGACCATCAACTCGATGCATTAGGGGAAGATCATGAAGAGAAGCTAGAGCAGGTGCAAGCAGAGCTGATCACCTTGATTCGACATACCTATCCTGATTCTGCAGCTAAATGCGAGAAGCTCCAAAAACAGATTGCCTCAGACCAGGAAGAGGAGAGGCGCTGTGCCCTCCTTCTTGAGTCTCTTCGTTCTTTTGCGGCCGCTCTAAATGAGGGAAGTGCCGCAAAACACTCTCGTGGTTTAATCAGCCTGCTTTTGGGGCGTAATTCTAAAGTGATTCTAGCACGCGCTATTCGAAAAGCGGCCGTTGAAGCAGAGCGTATCTACACAAGGATTGATGATGATCTAATACGCTCTTTTTTGGACACATTTTTAGAAGAAGCAAACCGCCCTTGGAACAGTCAACTCTACAAGGGGCATTTCTTCGCACTCCACGCAACGTTTTGCGATCACGTGCGGGAGATTAAAGAAAAAAGAGCCCGTTCAAGGGCTCATAAACTCCAAGCAGAGCTTGAATTGGAAGAATGGATCCAGAAATACAGCTAAATGACTAAGCTCGAATTCCAGCGCCAGGCTGTCCTGGTTGTGGAGGAGGTTGTGTTGGAGGTGGTTTTGGCATGGTATCCACAGTGGGCTCACGTCCTTCACAGATATCACGGCAAACGGTTCTCCATTTTTCTACAGTCTCCACATAAAGAGGAGCAAAAGCACGTAGAAGAGAAGGGACTGCGTAGGCCATATCAATGACACAGTGCATCAAAATCAATTCTTCTTTCACAGCAACACCGACACCGCCGCCAGCCATCTGGCCACCTAGCATAGACCCTTCAAGAAGTTTTTCGTAGAGCTTCACGAGGATATTTACATCCTTTGGTAGGCCATCTATTAGTGGAGAGTAGACGTATAGTCGATCAGAATTCGGTTCGTAGGTGAGGTGCATCGAGAACTCATCATCAATCCCGAGAATACAGGTGTTGTTCTCGTCATACACAAGTCCTTCTAGACCAAGCTCTTTTCCAAATTCTTTTAAGTTTTCTTTAGCATTTTCAAATGACATGGCTTATCCTTCCTTATATAGGGTGTCATGTAAATTACGGATCGTTATAGCACATCATGATTTTCGTCACACGTTTTTATTGCCATTTCTATTCATGAGTGGTAACCGTTAGGGAATATGCAAACAAAATTTCAAACATCTCGCGGTATCCCCTCCCCTTTTGGGGCCTCTAAAACGCTTGAAGGGTATAATTTTGCTCTATTTTCGCGTCACGCACGGGCCGTCTCCCTCTGCTTATTTCTTCCTGGTGAGCTGACTCCCTTTGTTGAAATTCCTCTTGATCCAAAAAGCAATAAAACCGGGAGTGTTTGGCACATTCTCGTAGCAAAACTTCCACCTGATTATCAATACGGGTATCGAATCGATGGGCCCTACGACCCGTTGAAGGGGCATTTTTTTGACAATCGGGTCATTGTTTTAGACCCTTACGCCAAACAAGTAAACTCCCCACAAGAATGGGGTGCACCCGGCCCCAAACAGAGTCTCCATTATCACTCCGGACAGGTTGATCCACATGTTCCTTTTGATTGGGGCGACGAAATGCATCCTAATATTCCCATCAAAGAGTTAGTGATTTATGAAATGCACGTGCGTGGTTTTACCAATGATCCGTCTAGCCAAACCCAAGGGCGTGGTGTATATGCAGGCATTATCGAAAAAATTCCTTACTTAAAAGCACTTGGTATCAACGCTGTCGAGCTCATGCCCATTCACGAGTTTAACGAAATGGGAAATGTGAACCACCACCCCCTAACAGGTGAGCCCTTATATAATTACTGGGGCTATAATACGGTGAATTTTTTTTCTCCGATGAACCGTTACGGATCGATTGTTGAGTTGAAACATCTGGTAAAGGAGCTGCATGCAAATGGGATCGAAGTCATTTTAGATGTTGTCTACAACCATACCTCAGAAGGAAATGGAGCGGGGCCCATTCTTTCGTTTAAGGGGATTGAAAATTCGGTTTACTACATGCTAACCCCCGGCGGTGAGTACTACAATTTTTCCGGATGCGGAAATACCTTCAACTGTAACCACCCGGTGGCACGCGAACTGATTCGTGACAGTCTCCGTTACTGGGTTACAGAGATGCACATTGATGGATTTCGATTCGATCTAGCCTCTATCATGGTACGCTCGCACGATGGAATTCCACTAGCTAATCCCCCGCTAATCGAAGCATTGACTCACGATCCGATTTTAGCCAACACGAAACTCATCGCCGAAGCATGGGATGCAGGAGGCCTCTACCAAGTCGGTTCTTTTCCAGGTAAGGGGCGGTGGGCCGAGTGGAATGGAAAATACCGCGATTGTATTCGTAGCTTTCTTAAAGGGACCGATGGAGTTGTGGGTGAATTTGCTACCCGCTTGAGCGGTTCTGAAGATCTCTATGGAAAGGGAAAATTTCCTGGTCAGAGCATTAATTTTGTCACGGCTCACGACGGCTTCACTCTGGCTGATCTTGTCTCCTATAATGAGAAACACAATTTAGACAATGGAGAGGAGAATCGAGATGGTGACAACCATAATGAGAGCTGGAATTGCGGAGTAGAGGGAGAGACAGATGATCCGGAGATCTTAGCGCTTCGAGAGAGGCAAATGAAAAATCACCACCTTGCGTTGATGCTCTCTCAAGGTGTTCCGATGATTTTAATGGGAGATGAGTATGGACATACCAAGCTAGGGAATAACAACACGTGGGGGCACGATTCTAGACTCAACTGGTTTCAATGGGATACATTAGAAAAACGGAGCGCCTTTTTTCGATTTTACCAGAAGGTAATCGCCTTCCGGAAAAATCATCCTCTGCTCACTCGCTCTCAATTTTTGAAGGATCACGACATTACGTGGCACGGCATGGAGCCAGGTAAACCTGATTGGGGGGAGAAGAGTCGTTTCATTGCCTGCACCCTTCCCGATCCGCTTAATCGCTACTCTCTTTATGTCGCGTTTAACGCTTTTTTTCACGAGATGACCATTCATTTGCCCAAAAGCGAAAAACCGTGGCATTTGCAGATCTACACCGCCAATCCTTCTCCAGATGATATCGTGGAAGAGTGCGAAAAGGGCCCTCGTATCGAAAAGACTTTCCTACTGGCTCCCCACTCGGCACTTGTTCTCAAAAGTGAGAGCGATCGCTCACTTGTCACTGATATGCTTTAAGTCACCCCAAAGCGTGACCCATTCAGCTTGATGACTCTGAACTGAGTTGAAAAAATCTAAACACAACTTTTTAGAGACGGCGGAAGAGAGCTTACTAAAGTAGCGTATACATTGAGATCGGTAATCTTGATCACCTAAAAACACAACACCATTTGATTTAAGTTGAAAAAAAGCGAGTATGTGCAAGATCCGGTTGATGTTTGCTATTGCCTCTTTTGCCTCCTCTTTGGCTTTTAGCAGACGAATGAGCGCATCTAAAGCCAGATTTGTCTTTTTTGCTGAACAGGTTTGATTCCAGTGGACCAAAGCTTTTTTGAATTCAGGCTTGGTCTCAGGAGTTAACTGCTTGTCTATAAAATTTAGAGCTTCAATAAACTGGATATGAGGTGTACGAGACACTCCCCTAAATGTATCTAAATAATCGATCACCCGATCAAAATTCAGCTCATCCATCGCATATAGGTAAACCCATGAGGCAGGCGTGTTATACGGATACTTGAGGCGATCCATATTTTTAACACTTTTCTCATCTTCCAGTTGCTGCTCAAGAGCTCCTGGGTGCAGCTCAACCATGGGAGTCGTCACTAAAAAAGGGTAGTCATACCCATAATCCCAAACCAGTTCGTCACCAGGTGACAGAGACACCAGCGTCCGCGCCTGCAGCTGAGGAATCCCCTTGTACTGTTTGATTTCCAATTCAACAGTCGGCAATCCGTGATTCATGAGCGCTAAATCGCTTCTATAATCTTGACTGTCAGTTAGTAGCGTATCATATAGTCGTTCCGGCGCACTTGCAACCTCCTCTTCCAGCCTCTTCAGATCTAAAAACTCTCCCCCATAAAATCCTTTTAAGCGCGCATTTTGGGGGATCTCACTGGTTGCAAAAAGACCATAGCCATCGATCTGCTCCATGCGTTTGATACAAAACGTATCTACAGTAGCCGCAACCGCCGGGTGTGCTTTACTACAGTTTTGGTTAAACTCGTGCCGTTTCCAATGCGCATACATCCCCTCTGTTGTAATCCTGAGTCCGTTGACATACCGTGTGCCAGTGAGACGTCTAAACTCTCCAGCGGAACACGCTTTGACAACGCCTCCATCCTCTTCAATTTTACAAACAGACTCCTCGTCTTGTGGCGGGATCGAATCGCGAAATAGATCAATAAAATCCTTGTACGACCCCCCAAATTTGTTCCGCTCGGCTTGAGCCGATTCGTCTCCTCCCATGAGCTCTACAGCTGCCTGAACCAAGGGATGATCCGCGCGTCCTCCCGCCAAAACAACCGCATGATGAGCTAAGGTCCAACCTAGGTAGTCTTGGGCTCTAGGATCAGCACCCCGTTTAATCAGCGCCCGTAAAACATCAACTCGACCGGCTAAAAGAGCGACATGCGCCGCCGTCAAACCATACGTCTGGTCTCTCCGCATTAAAATTTCTGTTCGCTTAGAGTCCGTTTTTTTGTCCAGATACTGTTGTGTAATGACTGAAAGAGGCTGGGAAGCAGCTAAAACATGGACGGCAAAACGATAGCTTTTGCTATAGGCACTTCTTGGAAAAATAGACTCTGCTAGAGCAAGACCACTAAAAGATCCCTCCCCAGCACCTGTAGGTTCTGAAACGGCTCCCACGAATTACCTTAATTAAACAATAACTTATCTAACTACAACTGCACCGGCATCAATCGTCAAGCCTAAAGGTTGGTTGGGATAAGCTGACTGCAGAATTTTCTTGGCATTCAACCCAAGCTCTGCTAGCTCAACAGCTTTTGCTTGGGGGAGTTGTGTATTCTGAGCCGGCCCGCCTCGGTTTACTGACTCCATTACCATAAAGCGGGTCGCATCCACACTCTCCTCTACCCGATTTTTCTGGTGCATCACACCGTAACCGTAATACGAAACCTCCTGGGCAGCGACATGCCAAGGTCGGTTGGTTGACTGGCCACGTAAAACTTTTGAGTAGGCTTCTGTCCGAGCCGCAATCACTAAAGCTGCAAGCGCCTCTTTAGGCAAGGAGGTCTCGAATTGAAGGGCAAGGGTAGATTTTAAATACTCCTCAATCGGCAACTCATTCACAACTGTGATCAGGTTATCTCGCACATGGTAGACAGAGACGCTCCCTCTATACTGAATGCCATTTACATAAACAAGTGTATCGGGATGTGTGGGAATCACCGAGATTTGGTAGACATCGGGGTACTCCTCTCCCCAACGAAGTCCATCTTGAAGAGCATGCACCATAAACCGTTTACCACTGTTTCCAGCACTCAAAACAGAGCCCGAATCTTGGCGAATCACCCTGTATCCTCCCTTCACTTCAAGAAGAGCTGAATTCGCATTTTTCTCTAAAAGCACATTGATTTTGGGCCCGACCGGTAAAGGCTTGGCCTGTGCCTTGGGGGCATGAAGGGGTGCCGCACAAAGGGGGGCTCCCAATAATAAACCGTAAACGAGTAGCGCACGCATGATTATTTCCTCTTTTTCCCTAGATGCTGATAGGCCCGCTCTGTGGCCACACGTCCTCTAGGGGTTCGTTTTAAAAACCCTTGTAGAATGAGATAAGGCTCATAAACCTCTTCCACCGTCTGCCCCTCTTCTCCAACCGCCATGGCAAGAGTGCCAAGACCAACCGGACCTCCATTGTAGAGATCGATCATGACCGTGAGTAGTTTGGCATCCATTTCATCAAGCCCTTGTTCATCTATTGCTAACATTTCAAGGGCTTTATGTACAATTTCTTTGTTCACCTGCTTACCTGCTGCACGCATCTGAGAAAAATCCCGTACCCACCGAAGTAAGTGATTGGCAATGCGAGGGGTTCCGCGCGCACGTCGGCTAATTTCAGAGAGTCCTACCTCATCAATGTCAAGCTGTAGAAGGCGACTAGAACGGTTCAAAATTTTCTCAAGGATTTCGGGTGGATAATAATCTAGTCTGCACGAAAAGGCGAAGCGAGAACGCATCGGGGCAGTTAATAATCCCGAACGGGTGGTCGCGCCCACAAGCGTAAACGGATTGAGCTTCACTTGAACCGAGCGGGCATTGGGACCACTATCGATCATCAAGTCCAGAACGTAGTCTTCCATAGCTGGATAAAGATACTCCTCTATGTTCCTTTGTAAACGGTGGATCTCATCGATAAAAAGGATATCTCCCTCTTGGAGATTGGTCAAAATTCCAGCAAGATCAGCCGGCTTTTCTAACATGGGACCCGAAGTGACAACAAGCGAGCTGCCCATGGTTTTGGCCAAAATGTTGGCAAGAGTCGTTTTTCCAAGGCCGGGTGGACCGGATAACAAGCAGTGACCGAGAGTCTCCCCCCGTTTTTTGGCGGCCCCCATAAAAACGTCGAGCCGCTCTTTGATCTCCTCTTGTCCTAAAAACTCACCGAGTGACTGCGGACGAAGAGGAACCTCAAAAGTCGGGTCTTCTTGAGCTAGCGTGGATTCGATGAAACTATGTTTTTCGTCCATACGAGACAAGAATGTAGCAAAAAAGTGATTCAAACGCTATATCTAATTCCAAAAAGATGAGAAGGAGAACGTAATGAGCATCAGAGAAGACAACTGGATCCGTAAAATGGCTCTTGAACAGAAAATGATCGAGCCGTACGTCGATGGACAAGTACGCGTCGATGAAAACGGCGAGAAAATTGTCAGCTACGGAATCTCTAGCTATGGCTACGATCTCCGCATTTCTGAAGAATTTAAGGTCTTTACGAATGTTTACAATTCAATGGTTGACCCTAAAATGTTTACAGAAGATTCTTTTGTCGATATCTGTGCAAAAGAGTGCATCATTCCCCCTAACTCTTTCGCCCTGGCCAGAAGTATCGAGTACTTTCGCATTCCGCGTAACATTTTGACGATTTGTTTGGGTAAATCGACCTATGCGCGCTGCGGCATTATTGTGAATGTGACTCCTTTTGAGCCAGAGTGGGAAGGACATGTGACCATTGAGATTTCAAACACCACCCCTCTGCCCGCAAAAGTGTACGCCAACGAGGGAATCGCACAAGTGATCTTCTTTGAAGCCAAGGAGATGTGCCAAACCTCGTACGCGGAGCGAAATGGAAAGTACCAAAAGCAAACGGGGATCACCGTCCCCAAAGTCTAGCCGGGCCAGTTCCTATCCAAGATCGCGTTTGTTTGAGGAGATTATTCTCAAATCGTGGTGGACGATTCTCTTTTTTTTGCTCTGCTGTTTTGCCTACGATCAGGCCTATCGCCACAAGTTGCGTGAGGAGACAAGACTGCAGAAAAAACTACTCTCTCTAGAAGGAGAGATAGCGGCTGCACAAGAGAAACAAGACGACTTAAAACTGCAAATCGCTAGCCAGGAAGACGAAGCCTTTATCGAAATGATTTTAATGCGTAAGCTCGGCCTTGTGCCTGAGGGACAAACGAAAGTACACTTTATTACAACGCCATGATTGGACTTCTCCTGCTCTTCACACTCTGCTCAGGGTTCTTTTCGCTGTCGTTGATTGCGCTTTTCTCTCTCTCATCTACGGAAATTAAACTCTACAAACACTCTCACGATAAACGGAAGCTGCTCATTGCCGACCTGCTCGCTCAACCACGTAATTTGTTGGTTACACTTCTGTTTTTGGATATTGGCGCCAATATTCTCATCCAGAATACCTCAGCCAATATTTTTGGAACCTACTCGAGCTGGCTGCTAAAAGTGGGTGTGCCTCTATTGATCACGTTGTTAATTGGAGAGATCATCCCCAAAACGTTGGCTCTCTCCTACAACAAAGCGATCGCCACGCACGTTGTCAGAGTGATCTCAGCGCTTCAGCAAATCCTCAGCCCTCTCCTCCGCACTCTGACCTTTATCACTTCGCATATTTCGAGCGTGCTCTTCTTTTTCTTAAGAAAAGAGCAGGAGATCTCGAAGGAAGAGCTCCACCATGTGCTCAAAAGCTCGAAAAGCAGCGGCATTTTGAGTCTAGACGAGGCGAAACTTATCGAAGGTTACCTCTCTTTGACTGACTACACGGTAAAAGAGAGAATGCATCCGCGCCATGAAATTCTCTACTATGACATCAACGAGCCTCTTTCCAATTTGATTCATCTTTTGGTCGAAAAAGAGTGCTCACGCGTTCCTGTCTGTGTGGGTGATCTACAAAACATGGTCGGGATTGTGTCTGCAACACTCTTTTTCCTCCATCGCGAGCAGATCCGAGAGGGAAAAGATCTCATTGCCCACTTAGAAAAACCGTACTATGTTCCCGAAACTATCTTTGCGCGTACGCTTCTCTACCACTTCTTTCACCGGAAAGCTACCATGGGAATTGTAGTTGATGAGTATGGATCCATCTCGGGTGTGATCACACAAGAAGATCTCTTTGAGGTAGTGGTGGGAGAAATTGCCGATATCCGCGACGAGAAAACGCGCTACACTCCTGCAGGAAATGACGTGATCATCACGAGTGGTAAATTTGAGCTCAGCGAGTTTGAGCAGCTCTTTGGAACCACGCTCTCAAGCTCTAGTAACTGCGTCACGCTAGGAGGATGGCTCACTGAACGCTTGGGAGATATTCCAAAAAGCGGAACGAAATATGAATCCAACGGCTTTTTGTTTCAGGTACTGGCTGCCGATCCCAACCGAGTCCGCAGAGTCTACATTCGGAGGTTAAGGTATGGGTAGTGGACTTATGTGGTTTTTGATCACCCTCTTGTGTATTGCCATAGAGGGAATTTATTCCATGATCGAGATGGCTGTTCTCTCTTTCAACCGCGTTCGGCTAGAGTATTACGTCAGTAAGAGAATGAAGCGGGCGATTTGGTTGCAGTACATTCTTCAAAAGCCGTCGCGCCTAATCGGCTCTGTCATGTTGGGCGTGAATATCTCTCTTCAAATTGGCTCACAAAGTGCACGTGAATTTTATTACGCCCTCGGGCTCAACCCCGACATCGCTCCCCTTACCCAAATTTTTCTCGTTGTGATATTTGGTGAGTTAGCTCCTCTTTTTGCCGCCCGTCGGTTCTCAGAGCATGTCGTGATGCTCGGAGTTCCAATTTTGTACGCCACCTACCGCGTTTTCGCTCCTGCTATCTGGTTAATCGGACTCATTACACGCTTTGTCCATCTCCTTTTTGGAAGAAAAGAAGAGGGTGTAGAGAACTTTTTAAGCCGCGATGAATTGCAGAAGGTACTGGAGAGTCATGATGAAGAGAACGAATTTAATAGCATTGTCTCCAATATTTTCTCTTTGCGTAACAAAACGGCTAACCAAGTGATGACTCCCTTATCGCAAGTCGAAATGATCCGTGCCCATACCACAGTCGAACAGCTGCACAAAAAAATCTCTGATTCAGGCCAAAGGTTTATTCCCCTCTACCATAATCGCCCCTCTAACATTGTGGCCATTGCATTGCCGCGAGACTTTGTCCGCCTTCCAGAAAACCGTTTGGTTAGAGACAATGCCCGCACGCCTTGGTTCATCACTTCTTCAACCAAGCTAATGCCTATCTTAGGGCAATTTCGCCGTAATCAACAGAGCGTCGCCGTTGTTTTAGACTCCAATGGGTCTGCAATTGGCATGCTCACGCTCAATGCAATTTTAGAGGAGATCTTTGGCGAGCATCCGCCTATTGAAGAGGCGCTTAAAAAAGCTGAGCTCCCTGTAATCCAACGCTCTTTTCCAGGAAACACCAAGATTGTCGATCTGAATCGGGAGTATGGCACCCACCTCCCCACGCACGGAGTCGAAACCCTAGCTCAATTGATGATCTCGCTGCTAGATCATGCCCCAACAGTGGGAGACACTTTGATTGTGGGAGAGTTTGAACTCATTGCCGAAGAAACAACCCTATTGGGAATCAAATCCATACTCGTCAAAACAGTGGAGACTTAAATTGCAGATTACACAACAAAACACCCAGCTTCACATCATCCGTCAACTGTCCCATCGTCCTCGCTTGGTCCGACTTGAACTGTCTGCATGCCGCCTAGGCGATGTGGCAACATATATGTTAGGAAGTGCCCTACGCTCTTTGCCTGAGCTGCGTCACTTGGACCTTAAAATTAACCGCATTCGGTTTACAGGAGCTTTGGGTTTAGCTCGCGGCTTGAGAGATCACCTCTCGCTAAGGACGCTCATTTTAGCCAGTAACGGCATCCCCGATGCAGGAGCAGAAGCTCTTTTAGAAAGTGGAGCGCCTCTCTCTTATCTCGATTTAGCAGTCAATCCCATTCGGAATAAGTTAGCGCTCAGAGAGCGTTATGCCCCGCAGTTTTCCACGTTATATGTGTAGGCGCGTAGTTGAGAAACCACGTTGGCAATGATGCGTACAGCCCTCTTGATCTCCTCTTCTGTCGTGAACCGACTCAAAGAGAAACGGATGGAGCTACGTGCAACATCTGCAGGCACTCCCATGTTGAGAAGCACGCGTGAGGGCTCTAATGTGCCCGATGAGCACGCAGCACCATGACTCACCGCCACACCTGCCAAATCGAGCTGCATTAAAAGCGTCTCGCCATCCACACCCAAAAAAGCCATGTGAGAGGTATTACACACCCGAGACTGATCTGAGCCGTGAATCACTAAATCGCCTACACTTGCCTGCAATCCTTTTTCAAAGCGATCACGCAACACGAAAATAGGCGTGCTGGATTCAGGGAAGAGCGTCAACGCCTTGGCAAAACCGACAATGGCAGCTAAATTCTCCGTTCCTCCTCTCAGACCACGCTGCTGTGGACCTCCCATAATCAGCGGATGCGCTCTATGCGCCTTGCGCACAATAGCCAAACCCAATCCTGTTGGGGCATGAATCTTATGCCCACTAAAGCAGGCGGCTGTGACACCTTGAGGGAGATCCCAAACTTCTTTTCCCAGTAGCGCTACACCATCTACAACCAGCTTAAGTTCGCGCTCTTGTGCAAAAGCCGCAATCGGATCGAGATCCGTCTTGATTCCTGTTTCATTGTTGGCCGCCATCACCACCAACATTGAAGTGCTTGGAGTGACAGCCTTCACAATCTGCTCTAAAGAAATCGCCCCCTGACCGGGTTCAGGATCGAGATAGGTTACCGCACACCCAGTGAATTTCAGCGCCTCTAAAACGGCAGTATGCTCAAGAGACGAGGTGACAATGTGACTCCCCTTCGGTGCTGAACGGATCACCATATTCAAAGCCTCCGTCGCGCCAGAGGTAAACACAACATCTGCTGTTTGCACGCCAAAATAGGCCGCGACATCTTTGGTCGCCTTGACTAAAAGCGCTTTGGCCGCCTGGCCAAACCGATGTGTACTTGAGGGATTGCCAAGAGCGCCGGTTAAGATAGGCTCCATGGCCGACAAAACGCGCGGATCGAGAAATGTCGTGGCATTGTTATCAAGATAGATCATCATGCACGCCCACAAGAACCAAAGTAATGTTATCCCCTCCTCCGTGCGCATTGGCCAGATCAACCAATTCTTGTGCCCGTGCATCAGCTGCGCTTTGCTGCCCCAAAATCCTCTCTATTTCGGCATCGGTGATGTAATTGGTGAGCCCATCGGAGCAGAGTAAAAAGTAATCGCCGGCTTCAATCGTGAGGTAATTCACTGTAGGCTCAATCGTGGCATGTGTTCCAATCGCGCGCGTTAAGATGTGCTTGTAGGGAAAACTCTCTCCCTCATCAGCTCTCATAGCTCCAAGCGAGATCAATTCAGCTACCAGCGAATGATCTTCTGTTAATTGTTCCAACTGCCTATTCCGCAGTCGATAGATTCGGCTATCGCCCACATGTGCGACCACCGCCTGGTTTTGCAAAAAATAAAGAGCGCAGATCGTCGTTCCCATGCCAGAAAGAGAGGGCTCGTCTTGCCCCTTTTGATAAATTTGTGCATTCACCTTAATCAGCGACTCGCGAAAAAATGAGACAGCTTCATCAGGGGAAGTCTGTTTAGTAGGATGCCACTTTTTGACCAGTTCATGCAAACACTTAACCGCTTGGTCAGCTGCAATCTCACCTGCAGCATGTCCGCCCATCCCATCAGCCAAAAGAAAAAGTCCTTTATTGGGAAAAGTCGCCCACACATCCTCATTATGGTCACGCACTTGCCCGACATCACTTTTACCCACACACTCTATTTGAAACGTTGAATGGAACACAAATCAAACCCTTAAATTTTTTATAGTATACACGAAACAGGAGTTGAATGCTAGTACAGATAAATTTTCAAAGGAAGCAGAAAATTCCTAAATGTATAAACTGCAAACACTTTGAGAATGTGCTCTCAGTGCTATTTTGGAGACGCTTAAAAAAGGCAAGTGATCGTTGCTGTAAAGGTTACGATTTGCTATCTTCTCGATCAATCAGCTTGGTGATAAGAAAGAACCTCTTCTTTACGATCATCGGGAAATGACCAATGAATAATTCAATACCAGAAACTTATTTGAGGTGAGTATGAAAAAACTCTACATGACGATGTTGACGGTTCTCGCTTGCGGAGCAGCTTATGCTCTTCCTGTTGGGAATCCATCTGAAGCGAGCTTGCTGTGCGACGGATTAATTTGGGAAGGGCACTGTGGAGATCCTTGTGATCCGTGCCTAAACTGGTGTGACGCTTTTAGCGTACGCGTTGGTTTTTATGGAGATTATGTCTTTAACAGACATATGGAAGTAGACGGTCGGGGTGATCCTGACATCGAGCACACAGAGATCTACACAAATGCCGGCTATATCGCGGTTAATTTCTGGGATCGTTTTGATGTGTTCACCACATTGGGTGCAACCAATCTGTGCATTGATACCAATGTGAGTGCTTTCCGTTTGGGCGATGGCCCACGAATCGAACTGGAAACGGACACAGATTTTTCGTGGAGCATCGGAGTGCGCGGCACTATCTGGGAGTGTGGATGTACATCTCTTGGTGCTGAGGCTCAATACTTCCGCGCCCGGCCGGATATCAGCCGCATAACAGGGAGTGCACAATTAAGTGAGTATCCCAATGTTGATGCTAAGTACCATGAATGGCAAGTTGGTTTAGGGATTTCACACCGAATCAACATGCTTGTTCCCTACTTGGCTGTTAAGTATAGCCGTTCTGAATTTGACATGACTCATGTCACTTTTCAGGGTCAAAACTTTCCAAAGCTTCAATCTCAACAACACTGGGGCTACGCTGTTGGCGTCTCATTAGTGGATTGTGAAAAAGCCAGCTTAACAGTGGAAGGGCGTTTTGGAGATGAAAAAGCCGTTTATGTAAACGCGCAGGTTCGCCTCTAGAATGTAGCGAGTCACTCATTTTTTATACGGGACGCACACAGCTTGCGTCCCGTTTTTTTTTGTATTGATTCTTTCTAACAAGAGAAGGTACAAACAAAACCATCCCATTTTACTGAGGTCCTCAAATGAAAAAACTCCCCCTTACACTCGCTCTTCTTACAAGCGCAACTCTCCACGCCTTACCCATTGGAAACCCATCAGCTGCCACGCTTCTCACCAAGGGGTTAATTTGGGAAGGACACTGTGCGGACCCCTTTGACACCGATCACAATTGGCTCGATGCATACAGTGTCCGCTTCGGATTTTATGGAGACTACGTCTTTAACAGACATTTAGCCGTTGCTGAAGTGCATCACGACAAAGATATTGAGCAAGCCGAGTTTTTTACTAACTCTGGATTTCTAGCTCTGAATTTCTGGGATCGGATGGACATTTTCACTACCTTTGGCGCGACAAACATCCGGATCCATACCAATAACAAAACCTTCGAATTAGGGGGACCAGGACGGCTGGAACTGGTAACTGAAACCGACTTCTTATGGGGTGTGGGCATACGCGGAACCATTTGGGAGTGTGGGTGTACACAATTGGGTGGAGAGACGCAGTATGTCCGGGCAAGCCCCCCTATCGACAGACTCACCTTAAACAGCACCACGTCTGTCTATCCGAGTCACGATCTACAGGCGACTTACCAAGAGTGGCAACTAGGAGTTGCTCTCTCCCATCGCATCAATCAGTTTTTTCCCTACGTGGGATTGAAATGGAGTCACTGCGTAATCAAAATGGATGATGCCATCGTGAACTTTGGGAGTGACGCTGTTCCTGTTAATGCAAAACTGTTTGATCTTGAGTGCAAAAAGGATTGGGGCTTTGCTGTGGGAGTGACATTTGTGACGTGTCAAACGGCGAGTTGGACCCTTGAGGGACGTTTTGGAGACGAAAAAGCGCTCTACTTGAATGCTCAAGTGCGCTTGTAATTTTCACTCCTTTTTTTGCTTGCTTTCCTTTATGCGTTCGGCTAAAAGTTTAAGTACTTTCTAATTTTTAAAACCAAACGCTTTTGAGGTATTCATATGAAAAAGCTAGTCGCAACAGCTCTTACGATTCTTTCGTGCGGAGCTGCCTACGCACTTCCCCTCGGCAACCCATCTGAAGCAAGCTTACTTTGTGACGGGCTTTTTATTGAGGGACCCTACTACGACACTTGTCAAGAAGCCACTAGCTGGTGTGATGCATTTAGCATCCGCTTGGGCTACTATGGTGACTTTGTCTTCAACCGCCATCTAGAAGTTGATTCTAGTCGCAATGGAGATGATATCGAAGATACAGAGATCTTCACAAATGCAGCCTATGTAGCGTTTAATTGGGCGGATCGTGTCGATGTATTTGCTACTTTTGGCGCAACAAATCTTTGTCTAAGCTCAAATACAGAAACTTTTATTAGCGGTCCTATCAATGGCCGCTTCAAACTTGAAACCGAGACTGATTTTTCGTGGAGTATCGGAGCCAGGGCCACTTTATTCCAATGCGGCTGTACCTCTTTTGGAATTGAAGGGCAGTATTTTTATACCAAGCCTGATGTGAAAAGCCTCGTTGTGATTGACCAGATCTCTGGCTATCCCAGCCATACACTTAAAGCGAAGTATCAAGAGTGGCAAGTTGGAGCCGGTGTTTCTCACCGCATCTGGAACTTTGTTCCCTACTTAGGGGCGAAGCTTTCTGGGGCACGTCTTGATTTAGGCGACGCAACACCCATCATCGGAGGCGCTTTCGCAAACGTTCAGGCAAGACTACCTGACCTAAAAAACCGCTTTAATGGGGGTTTTGTGCTCGGAGTCTCCTTTATCGACTGCGAAAGAATGGCGCTCACAGCTGAGCTGCGCTTCCCAGACGAAAAAGCGCTCTATGTGAACGGCCAAGTCCGCTTCTAACCAAAACCCGCCTAAAAAATTAACTATAGCGTATGGCCCGTTTCTGGGTCATACGCTTTTTTATTCATACAATTCTAACAGCCTTTTTGTTATGGTTATCTCGTTTAGTAAGAGAGTAATCAATGTTTCCTACTTTAAATTATGACTCAACCAACTCCGTTTATTCCGCCTCCTATTGTGAACTTGAGACTACCACTGTCGTGGCACTGGTCTTAGGCACGATTGCGCTGGTTACAGGCATTTTGACTCTACTCTCTACTGCGGGCGTTCCTCTTGGTCCGCTGAATGCTTTGAGCCACTTAACAGCTGCAGGAGGCATTACTCTCACAATTGGGGGAGGAGTAGGCCTTCTCACTGGTCTAGCTTGGCTTGTTATCAACCGTTTTCCGCTGCAGCCTGAACCAGAGTGTGAATTTGATTGGATCCCACCCCCTCTCCCCAGCCATTTTTCTTTACCTTTTGGATCAGCAGGAGCCCATCCTCCTGTGAACAGAGCTTATACATTTACTAAGCCCACCCAATTGGCAACCGCATTTGACTCGATTGCATTTTCTTCTGGCCACAAGGATAACAGGAATCCCGAAACTCTCGTAAAGATGAGTCATGACCGCCGCTATCCAGCCAACTATGTCTCCACCACTCCTGAAAAGTGGGGCAGAGCAGGTACGACTCCCTATATCATTGCAGCGACTCCAGATTCGGGCTCCTCTCAACAGCGAGAAGTTTACAATCAAATGGTTCTTGAAAGTGGCTCCCGCTGTCTCTTTAGTTTGACTCCATCTCCTCACAATAATGGAGATACCTCTCCATTTGTTGTTGATCGTCTGGAAGTCGACGGAAAAGAGGAGATCTATCAGATCGCCCCCACAAGACCTATAGATTTCACCTCTTTTGCCTGCGCTCTTGAAACGGTTCAGTGGCTTCGAAATGTGATCGCCTCAAACCAAATCCCCATTGACCCTGAGCACCCTCTTATCGTGACTGACCAAGAGGGAAAGGTTCAAAGCGCTGGTACAGTTATCCTCTTCCATCTCCTCTCGCTGCTAGAAGAGAAGGCAAGCGCAAAAGAGTTTACTGGAGACCCAGATCGGTTCTGGAGGCAAATGAGCTATCTGGCTATTCACATCGAAAATCAGACAGCTCCAAGGAGTGCGCTTACCTGGATTGAGGATATGAATCAAGACCTCGACAAACGCCGTAACGACTATGTCCAGATGTTATTTGAAAGGCATCTGAAGGCTAGGCAAGAGCGATTAGCAACACACTAAACCCATTAAAAGTAGCGTGGAGTGCAAGCGGTGCCCAAAGAGAGCGCTCGCGTTCATAGATAAAGCCTAAGAAAAGCGAGAGGGTAAAAAGAGAAGCAATCAACTGAAGGTTTCCCTTGCCTTGGCTAGGAGCAAAGTGAACAAGCGCAAAAATAAAGGCTGTGGTACACACACCCCAAAACCTCCCTAGGTAGCGTTTGAGTAGATTGTGCAAAAACCCGCGAAAGAGGAGCTCCTCCATAAAGGGGACCAAAATCACAATCACAAAGACCATGAGGCTAAAAAGAGCCGGGTACCCCATCGTTAACTTTAGTTGTTTGACAGCCACCTGCTCGACCTTCGCCTCTCCCCAAACTCCCAAAGAGATTAAGCTCATAAGAATTCCCGTTAAAAAAACAAAGGGATAGCTCACAGCCAGGCTCACACATCCCATCAGAAGCGCTTTGCCTGCTTTTTTGACGCTCGCTTTCTGCCCATCCCAAAAGAGGGTAGAACGCACGCGTTGCGGCATTAAAAAATAATAAGTCAGAAAAGAGGCAAACACGAAGAAAAGCGAGTAGACTTGTGCCCATCCCATCCAATGCTGAGAAGGAACCTGTTGGCCAGAAAGGCGTAAAAACAGCAAAGTCGCGACAGGTAAAACTAGAAAGGCAAGAAAGAGATAAGTGAGAAAAATTCCCCCAGTCTGCAAAAGTGAAACCGAGCAAAAGTCCGAGGAGGGAGGAAGCTTAAAATAGCCGTAGCGCCTTGCAACAAAAAAAACAACGAGAACAAGCAGCAGCGCAAAGAAAAGGCTCACCACCGCTTGTCCTACGTCCACAATTTCCATTTTGTGCTACCGAGTCGCCTCAATGTAGTTCTCGACTCGAGAGACAAGCTCGCGCACCATTTTATTGTGTGTTAGCCCCATAGGTGTACGCATAAAGGCCTCTGTCCCCCAAGGTGCCCTTGCGTAATCGCTGCTCATATAAGCGGGCACAATAACGTGCTCTTGGTTGAGAACCTCCTGCAAGACCACCTTCGGTTGATCGTGGCGGATGTCAATGACACGCACCCGCATATCAACTGAAAGTACCGCACTGACCTCTCCTTTAAAAGGAGACTTCTCAGGGGTTTTTCTCGCCGCATAAGGGATTTCGTGTTGATCAATCAGCTCAGCGACAACAACAAACTCAGTGGCACCCAAATTACGCACTTCCACTTCTGAAATATGAGCCGGATTGGGCGTGTTGAGTCTCTCGGCTAACTCACGACTTCCATGGTCACGCAGCAAATAGACTTTTGACGAATCGTAGACGCGGTTGCGAATCTCATCGGTAAACTCTCTGGATAAATTCCATGAGAGATTTCTACACCCAGAGTGATCGATCACAGGAAGCACGGCCACAATTGCCTTCTGTTTTCCTGAGCTTTGATACAAAGTCGTATCTCTACAACATGGGGCACAGCTTGCAGTTAGGGCTGCAAGAAGACCAAAATACATGAAAACCCGTCCCATCCTTACCTTTCTCCGGTTGTTGTTAATTAGAATCGGCATTATAAGACGGGAATCTATTCATATCAAGCCACCATGTCTCGTATAGCCGGTATTATTTATCCAAGCGCCTTCCAAGTCACGGAAATGATCCAAGAAGTGCACGCTGCTTTTTCTGAAAGCTCCCCTGCACCCTATTTTCACCATAAAAACTTGGAGCTAGGCACCTGGGGTACAAAAATGGCCACTAACCCAGCCAAAAATATCTGGGCAACAGTGGATGGTGAGATCTACAATAAAAAAGAGCTGTCTGCCGCAATCAAAGAGAAGCTGGGAATCGAGCTTTCGGATGTGAGTAATAGTGAACTGATCGTTTACGCATACGACGCATGGAAAGAAAAATTTCTCAGTCGCCTAAACGGCCCCTTTGCTCTGGCTGTTTTTGATGAGGAGAAAGAGACCCTCTTCATTGCGCGTGACAAGCTTGGACAAAAGCCTCTTTATTGGACTATGCAAGGTGAATACTGGCTCTTTTCTACCGATATCAAGGGTCTACTTGCCACAGGAGCCGTCCCTCAAACCCCCTCAAAAACTGCCTTAGCCTCCTATCTTTACTTTGGATTCGTCCCTCAAGATCTTGCAGCCATTCAAGGGGTAAATAAGCTCTTACCCTGCCACTACCTCAAAGTCGATCTAAACCGCCGCGCTACACTGAGTCAATATTGGTCATATAGTGATCATCTGCAAACCCAAACTTCCCTCTCCCAAGAAGAGATTGATCAGCAGCTAGGTAAACACATGGAAGAGGCTGTTAGAACCTCCACTCCTGGTGAAGGAACCATTGGAGCCTCCTTAGAGGGAGATCTCGGTTCTTCTGCCCTGGCCTGGTTTTTAAGTCATCTCACCCCTCGGGATCGCCTCCAAGCCTACTCCCCCTCTTTTGATGACCCCAAAAACGCCTCCACAATTGCCGAAACACTCTCTCTTGCGCACACAACTAAAGTCATTGAGCCTGAAGAAGCGCTTCACGAACTGCCTAAAATCGTCTGGCATCTCGATGAACCCATCGCTGATCCATTCACCGTTCAGACGTGGCTCCTTGGAAAACTCTGCTCACCACATAGTCATTCTCTATTTACTCATTTGGGTTGGCAAGAGATGTTTGGGGGAAGTACACATACCTTTAAGATCGAAGAACAAAAAGCTCCATTCGCTTATTTTTTAGCTCGTCTTTCCCCCAAAGTTCGAGACACGCTTCTTCTTCCCTTTCTCAAAATGATCGGCTCGCCCTATCTCTATCGGATCCTGCGGAACATCGACATCAACCGCAACCAAGTGGCCCATCTTATGGAGTCAGCCCTATTTAAAGGAAGAGCCCGGAAAAAAGTCTCTCCTCTCCTTTTTCCTGCTTTTGATCCAGAGGTTTTTACGCAGCGGTTTCATCGACTGAGCTCTCTTCCCGGGGCACTGAATCCCACCCTCTACTATGCTGCAAAAACTGAGCTCCCTGACAGTTTGCTCTTTCAATACGAAAAACTATTAACTGCTAATAATGTACGATTTATAAACCCTTATTTAGATTCTGATCTTGTCGAATTTTTAGCAAAGATTCCCGAGAGTCTGAAATTTGACTCTTCTCTTCCCGGCTCCCTTTTACATCGATTGATGGCGAGATTGTGTCATACGTGTCCTCCTTTTTCAGAGCAATCGGACGCCTTTCTTGACCAGTGGCGGAAGCATCCCTGTTTTCGAGAGGGATTTGGTTTATTATTGAAGGGTCGGTTAGTGGATGAGGGTTTAATTTCGGCTCGTTGGATCAAGCAGCAGCTCAACTACCCACACTTGAACAAGTTGATGTTCAGACAATTGTGGTCAATTTTAGTTTTGGAGATTTGGTTTCAGCAGTATATTGGGCGTCCGATTGACTTTACGAGCAGCACCCTTTCCATCAAAACATTACTCAACTAATTCCGCGCCCATGTCCGAATTCTTTCTACCAACCAACTGAAGCAAAAATTCCAAAAAGTGCTTTTCTTCTGTTTCAAGAGACAAAAAACTCCAGCAACAAACTAAACTGAAGAAGCTGCATGTAAAAGTCTTGCAACCGTTCGCAACGTCGGATTCGCACCCTGTGCCAAAGCATGATAAATCGTTGATGTGGCGATATTACCTTCTTTGGCAATTTCCCCTTTTCCTGTAGCCATTAAATAGCCTTCGATTGCATCAAGAGCTGCGTCAGTGTCATTATCTAGCAAAGCTTGAAAAAAAGCCTTAGCGACAAAGTTTGGATCTCGCAGCTTTTTAGCTGGATCAAACTTCCTAGTTTTAACTCCCTTCTTTGGGGTTCTAATCGGCATATCGCTTAAGCATAAGCCGCGCTTTTTTGATTTGCTTGTCTTGTTCATTTTTTAACCCTCCTAACAACAAAAGAATCACTCTATCTTCAATACGGGCAAAGTAGATGCGTCTTCCACCCTTCCAGCGCAATTCAAAAAGCCCTTCTTTCAAGGACTTACAATCACCGAAATGACCTTCTATCTGTATTGCCAATAACCGCTTTCTAATTTGAGCTTCATATTTTGCGGGAAGACTTGATACCCATTCCTCGAATTCTTTTGTTGCTTCAATTTCAACCAGCATGAAAGTAGCTTAACAAGTTCCATTATATTGGAAATAAGTTTTTTTGTCAGTGAGGATTTTGGATCAGAATCGGGCGCGGGTGCGGAATTTTGAAGCTAAAGAGGTGTGGAGTCAGGCGACAAAACGCTCAAGACGCCAAAAGTTCCGCTGAAAGTGTTTTTTGGTTAAGTTTTTGGCATCTTGAGCGGTGCGGAGCGAAGGCTGTAGGGATGCCTACTGCCGAGCGACAAAACGCTCAAGATGCCAAAAACTTCCCAAAAAAAAGAAAGCCGGAGAGTGTCTCAAGGCAAGCTAGTGAATCCTTAAGGCTGCTATCTTCCGATCCTGACCTAGTTCGGACTGTAGCCTTCCACGAGGTCCCCGGCGCGCGCCAGTGTACACTATTCTATGGGTAGTTGCAATGACTTCTTGCGACAAAGAAGAGCGATGTGAGTTAGCGCAGCCTCACCAAAGAGTAATTGGGAGAGTCGCTCTAAAAAAAGAAGAAGCGAGCGACTCTGCAGCCGGCTTTTCAAGGGCTTGAGTGGAAGCCAGAGGTAACAAATAGGCTGGATCGAATTGAGGTAGAACCAAAGACGTGAAAAGTAAGCGCGCTTATTCAGTTGCTGCAGCCGGTAAGCGGGCTCTCTTCCTGCACGTACAAAACGAGCAGGCGCATCAAGACACCTTCTCAAGTAAAAATAGAGGCGGTGGTAGCTTTTTTGACTCTTCACAACCTCAAATTCAGTGCGAATGAGATCTAAAAAAACAGGCAGAGCATCTTCTGAGTGAAGGTCGAGCTCGGTTGAACAGAGAAAAAAGCCCTCGCGCTTTAAGAGGGCAGAAACCTCAGAAAGCATCAGGCGGTAAAGATGGGGCTCTAAATCCGCAATGACATCGGTGAGAAGCACTCCATCAAAACTCTCTTCTGGCAGGCGGCAATAGGGAAGGGTGCTCCGCACGTGTTTGGCGGACGCTGGAGCACGATTAAGAGCAGCCTCCGCGACGTCTACAAAAGTAAGATCTGCTTCACTGAGATAAGAGGCAAACGGAGCGGTTCCACAACCGAGATCAGCAATTCTCTTACCTGATAGAGCGTCTGGCAGAAGCTGAGCGGTGCGCTGCACTCTCTCTTTTCCCAAAACAGTTTGAGAGGGATCGTATTTCTCACTCTCTTCAGACCAAGCCTCTTCCCAAAAGGAGCGCGTTTTCTCTTCGAACTGCTCCTTTTTTGAAAGCACCCGCTCTTCAATGATCGGTAGCCCTTTCCCACTCACGAAATGCTTTCTCCTGGTTGAGCATCTCCTTCCTCAACGCTGTCTCGGGGTTGATTTCCTGTTGGCGAGCCTGCCGTACAACAAGCCAAAGCAGCTTCCCTAAATCCTCTTCCGATTCAAAGAGCTCATCTTCAACATAAAAGTCGTAGTCAGCGCGCTCCATTTTCCCGGCAATCTTATAGGCACGTGCCAAGGCGGGCATCCCCTTGGGAATCCCATCCATCAAGCTTTCGCGCTCAGTCTTCTCTTCTTTTTTCAGCCTTTCCCACTGCTCCACAACCGCTTCCATACTTCCCAATTTGGTATCGGAAAAGACATGAGGGTGACGACTCACTAATTTCTCGCAGATGGAGCGGACTGGATCCTGTGTTTTAAAGCGCTCCTCTTTTTCAGCCAGTTTACAGAAGAAAATGACATTATAGAGTAGGTCTCCCAGCTCTTCAATCAGATCGGTGTCACTCCCCTCGTCAATGGCCTCGATCACCTCGCACGCCTCTTCTAGCACCGATTCGCGCATGGAAACGACGGTCTGCTCCCGATCCCAGGGGCACCCTTCAGGACCAAGCAGCGTATCAGCTATATTTAGAAGTTTTTTGAACTCCTCTTGAGCAGTATTATTATGCATTCTCTTAAATTGATTTGATTGACGGAGTTTGCAATAATGCGACCGATAAAATTAAAAAGAAAGGAAATTATATGACTACTAGTGCACAGCCGCCGTCCGGTCCACAGTACAGCTGGTGGGACTGGATTCCTGGGGTCACCCTGTATAAGAATGCCACGCAAGCAGTAGTGAATGTTAACCAGATGTCAGCCCGCCCTGATCAAACTGCCGCACTCCTGGTACAGGGAGCAGTCGCTGGATATGGCTCCACAGGCAACGCCTCAACCGGAGGAGGCTCTGCTGCTGGAGGCCCTCCTAATGTGACTCAAGGAAATGCGCTTCTTACCGGAGTGACCGCTTTGGCTGCCGGTAGTATGACCGACGCCTCAGTCTTTGTTTTAGAAAAACTTCTCGAAAACGCTGAAATTATTGATCCCCATTCCTCTGACATCCCTGCGACTACGACAACAACAACCACCGCGCCTCCACGCACACCTACAAGAGGGCAGTTAGCTGTTACAAGCCATTTGAAGGAGAGGTGCTTGGGCATTTTAAAAAATGCACGTACAACAAATGGCTCTCTACCGGATGCTGCAAAGCAAGTGTGGAGTATCCTCGACTCCTACCACATTGTGGCCGCAGGCGGGGTGAACATAAATGCAAAAAGTTCTGCATCTCCGGCTCTGAAAGTGGAGCGCTTTGGCGAAAATCAACTAGAAGCCGCTCAAAATGACGGATCAAACCCCATTTCGGATCTTGTCGAGTGTCAGGACAGGCTAAACAGAATTAGAACCCATTTTCATTTGCAACCGCCTGTTGAAACCTCCCCTCCCTCCTCGTCTGCACAACCCATCCCCTTAGATACAGCACCCCCTCTTTCCCCCCAACAGCTCCGGGCTCTTCAAGCCGAAACGGACGCTGTCATTGCCCGTTTTTGCGAAAAAACCCTCCATTTGAGCACGATGTATGCCATGATCACTCTTTTTGGTCATGAAATCGACCCCATAGAAATCCTTAGCCAGGCCAATGAGGAGACCTGTTACCAAGATTGCTATCTTAACGCAGTTGGAGGAGGGCGGCTTAGACAATTGATCTATAAAAACGTCTATCGTCTCATCTTAGCATTCATCACTCCTATGATCGAAAAAACGATTAGTGAAGTGATGACACATTTGAGAGAGTTTCTCAATGATAACGTGTCACTTCTTGGATTCACAGAACTGAAAATTAACCAATTAGCTGACTACTACGCTCGTGTTGAAAGAGGACGGCAAGAATATGTGAGGGGACAGCGCCCGGGAGATCCGGGCTATCAAGCAGGGTCGTTCGACACCTTTCTTGAGCACACCATTACCCGCTATGGGCGCAACGAGCTCACAAGAGAGCAAGTGATCAAAAAAGTGGGTGATTATCTGATTAACAATTTCACTCCAAGACCCACAGTTACCATCCGTGGCTATCGCATTCCACTGATTTCTAGATTTTTAGAATGGATCATCCACTCGTGTCGAAAACTTTTGATTCGGGCTCTCCTGAACCGTACAGACATGATACAAAATGCATTAGCTCAAGGGACCGGCTCCTCTTCCATTCATCATGCCCAACTCGGCTTAAAACAAATGCTTTTGAAAAAGCTGAAAGAGATTAAAACAAATTTAGAGCGAGCCCGTTACCAAAGAACGACAGACAATAAAGAGGTTGACGAGCGGATGATTCTTGAGGCAAGAAAGGCGCGCATCATCACCTTGCGTCTCCATCAAGCGATTGCCCACCATAGCACAACTCTGCACCGTTTCATTGAAATTGAAGCGTGTAATCAAGATCCGTCTAAGTTGAGTACAATAGATAATCAGATTGTCGGTTTGACTCAAGAGTTGATGGAAGCGATTAAAAAATACACTGAAATCGAAGTCTTTTCGCGCCAACAAGTTTTGGAAGATGCCACCACAAACATGCTCGAGACAGCGCTGATTTCTCTATTTGAAGGTAAAGAGAGGCAAGTTGAAGAACAGATGCGCGGTGTGATTGAGATCTTTGAAAGAGCTTATGCTTTTACTCCACCAGGCAAACGGGAAAGATTAGAAGCACAATACCGCGCAGATTGCTCTCAAGCCGATCATGATATCAATAGCTTGTTAGAACAACTTTCTCAAGTCGCGATTAAGGGCGCCATTCAAGATCACCTGAAAAATGCGAGCGCAGAAAAACATGAGCGCATCAAAGCCTTTGTCGAAAAACAAAAAGAAGAGATCCGCAGGTGCGCCGCAGATGTGGCAGCCATTGAAGAGCGCTTTACTGTTGATGAGCACAATGCACACCAGCTTAAAGATGAGCTGAATCGAGCGCTCTCGAAACTAGAAGCGCACCTTCGAAAAATTTCTGCGATTATGCGCAGTCCCGATCTCACAACAGATTGCTACTCAGATACTCGGGGCGATCTTTACAATGGCTATGCCAGCTTAATCAAACAAATCGATCACGTCGCAGAACAGGTGATTGAACCGGCTCTCGTGGTTGTTGGAGAAATGGCGAAACTTGAAAAAAAACTTAGTAAGCTCGAAAGAGAAGGTGCGGTTATTGGGGGCCTTGATGTGGTCAATCTCCCCGTAGACCAAGCACTGATTCAAATCAATTCCCTTACCCAAACTCAAGCTGTCATGGATATGCGCGCTCAATGGGTACAATTGGGTGAGTTGGAAGTAGAGAGAGATTGGGCTCAGCTTGTTCAAGAGAGAGAGCAGTATATCACAACAGATAGTCTGCTCCGGTCGCTTGCTACAACGTTACGTGCATGGAGTGACTTACGGGGAACCAATCGCACCTACCCAACTCAAGCAGTAGTCAATCAAAGAAGACAAGAACTTGTAGTCAACATAGAGAGACTTCGAGATCAGCTCTTGGCTATTGAGAATGATGAGCTCCAAAATAGTGTTCTGAGTGTGTTGCAGGGAAAAAATGCTGCTGAGCTACAACGCTTGATTAACCCTTCGTGGAATTTTGGACGTAGAGCCACCATCTTTACCGATCTGGACGTACATTATCAATATCTAGAAGAGATGCCTCCTACCCCCCATATTAGAGCTTTAACTAGTGTGAATGCAGAAATGGACCGAGTGTGTGAGCAAATCGAACAGGCGTGTGCAGCTATTCACGCAACCACAGTAGCCCAAATCGATCACTTGAAAACGACATTGATACCTCAAAAACGGACCCGCTTGCAACAGATCAAAAGGGGTCTAGAGGGTGTGTCGAAATCTGTTGATGCTCTGGCAGACGAATTGGACGTGAAAGGATGTATTGTTTTTGGTCATCTTAAAATCACACAAAATCTAGATCGAATTGTGGCTCTAATCACTCCCCAAATTCTCCGTACAGTGGGAACACTGATTACCTCACTGGGAAAATCCTTCCATTATGAGCAGCTTGCCGTTAGAATCTTCCTTCTTGACCTTGCCAAAGAAATTAACTATGCTGCGTGAACCGACGGCCACTGTCTATATTATAGAAAATCAGCACGTTCTACTGGTTTATCATAAAAAGCTACAAAAATGGCTTCCACCAGGCGGACATCTGGAACCCAATGAGCTGCCGCCTGAGGGAGCACTTCGAGAAGCAAAAGAAGAGACTGGCCTTGAGATCGCTCTCTCTCATCAAGAAAATATCTGGATCAAACCGAGATGGAACGGAAGAAGTTTCGCCCGCCCTTACATGTGTCTACTCGAGCACATTCCTGAACATAAGGGACACCCCGCACACGAACACATCGACTTTATCTATGTGGGTCATCCTGTCGGGGGAACGGTGATTCACAATGAAAGCGAAACCGATGCGATCCGTTGGTTTTCATTGACTGAGATTGAAGCACTAGAAAAAGATGTAGAAATCTTCGAGGAAACATCTCTTGTAATTTCACAACTTATAAAGCATAAATTGCTTCCATCTGATCAAGTGTGTGATCCAGTGTAAAGTTCTGCTTCACCAGTTCTTTAGCCCGCTCCCCAAACTCTTTTCTGAGCGCAGCATCTTGAGCAAGACGCTTGACAGCAAGCGCAACCGCTTCTGGATCACGCTTGGGAACTTGAAAACCGGTTTTTCCCTCTAAACAGACCTCTCCCAGTCCCCCCACAGTTGTCGTGACAAGCGGTTTTGCCAACCAGGCTGCTTGCAAGCTCGCCTGGCTCACTCCCTCATTGGCCCAGCTCAAAAGCAGGAAAACATCCATCGCGGCCAAAGCAGTGCTAGGAGAGGCAAGGTGCCCAGTAAAAAAGACTCTTTCACCCAGTCCCAGCTCTTTGTGCTCTCTATGAAAGTGGTTTTCACTCGCTCCTGAACCGACAACCACCCACTTTAAGTTGGGCACATCTTCCAGCAGCTTGGCCGCATGTAAAAGATCAGAAACTCCCTTCCATCCCCTCAAGACACAAAGCGTTCCTACAAGGCACTCTTCTGGTTTTACCCCCAAACTCTCGCGAAAGGCACGCACCTCATCAGGAGCGCACACCAGTTTCTCAGGATTGACACCAGTCGGAATGCTGCGACACCGATGCAGAGGAAGACGGGCTTGCTCTTGAATCACCTCCACCACTGATTGACACGTTGTCACCACATAGTCAGCCAACCAGTTATAGAGAAGGCGGCTATTCACCCCTTTACGGATCGGTGTGGAGAGATGGCGCGTCCGAATCACCCGACTTCCACTGACTTTTCCGGCAATACCACCGACCCACGCATCGAGAGAGGAGTGGGTATTGACAATCTCAATACCATGCTTCCGGATGATACGCAGAAGCTGATAAAAGGCTTGAAACAGACGGGTTTTTTGGAAAGAGATCTCGTAAACCAAAAATCCCGCTTTACGTGCAGGCTGCACCAAACCGCCTCCCTCTTGAACGGCTATAATCACCTGATGGCCACGCGCGCGCATCCCTTCAGCCTCGGATAAAATACGTAACTCTTGCCCTCCCCAACCGGGAGAGGCTTCTGTGTGTAAAATTTTCATTTGCTTAACATCAATTGCTTTAAAACCCGTTTATGCCCCGATGAAAAAGGGAGAGTACTGAGCTCTTTTTGCTCTCTCCACTCATACCGCTCATCTAATGCCTGTGCGCGTAGGCGATGGGGAAAAAGGCGCACCCGAAAACGGGTAAAACTATGCTGCTGCTCCGGCAACGGATGCAGATACTCTAACTCTAACCCCAATGCCTCTTCTAGTAGTGCGGTCGCCTCCCCTTTTTTTTCAACATAAGGGAATTGATACAAATCGGCCATCACCTTTCCCTTCTCTCCTTTTTGAACCAGAACCTTCTCTCCGCACTCAATCACTCCCACAACCCGATTGAGAAGAATGGCCTCTTGCCGCGCTTTGCGCTTAGGAAGCTCAGTTGTTCTCTGATGACGATAGGCTAAACACCCTTTTTTAAGGGGACATTTGAAACACGTTGGCACTTTTTTGCAGACAGTTGCCCCCAACTCAATCAACCCTTCACTGACAAGCCAAGGCTCTTCATCGGGCAAAGATGACTCAACTAATGCGGTTATTTTTTTGCGTGTCTGTGGCAGGTCAATCGACTCCTCTACGGCATAATAGCGACTCGCCACCCGCAACACGTTTCCATCGACTGCTGCCGCTTTTTGACGAAAAGCAAAACTGCGTAAGGCGCCCACAGTATACGGCCCTATCCCTTTGATCTGCGCTAACTGCTCCCTGCCAGGGGGAAGCTCGCCTCCAAACTCCTGGACAACCAACTGGGCAGCTTGGTGTAAGTTGCGGGCGCGGGAGTAATAACCAAGTCCCTCCCATATCTTTAACACCTTCTCTACAGGAGCTCTAGCAAGCGCCTCAATTGTCGGAAACGCCTCCATCCAACGGGCAAAATAGGGAATCACAACAGCCACTTGTGTCTGTTGCAACATCACCTCTGAGACCCACACCCGATAGGGAGTCGGCTCTTCACGCCAAGGTAACGAACGACGGTGCGACAAAAACCATGCTTTTATGCTATCACTATCCACAGGCGTAACAGACTACCTTTTTTCTCATGTCAAGAAAAGCTATTTTTGTCGCAGCAACCGGTCAAAACGTGGGTAAAACCACTATTTGTTTAGGAATGATTGCGGCTTTGAAAAAAAAGTTCCCCAAACTCGGCTTTATGAAACCCGTGGGCCAACAACACGTCTGTGTAGGCTCTTCACTTCTGGTCGATAAAGATGTGGTTCTGTTTAAAGAACACTTCAACCTTCCAACCCGCTACGAAGACATGAGTCCTGTGATTTTTCCGCGCGGATTCACAAGAGAGTATCTGGATGGCAAAGTCGATCCCTCCCTACTTAAAGACAAAATCACCATCTCTTTTGCCCACATTCAGAAAGCCAATGATTTCACCATCGTAGAAGGGACTGGACACGTCGGTGTCGGTTCAATTGTGACACTCAATAATGCGACCGTTGCGGCTCAACTGGGCCTCGAGGTGGTGATCATTGCCAAAGGAGGACTTGGAAGCGCTTTTGACGAACTTGCACTCAATAAAACCCTCTGCGATCAAGTCGGCGTCAAAATCGCGGGCGTCATTCTCAACCGGGTCATCCCCGAAAAAAATGAGATGATCCTCACGTATATCACTAAGGCACTCAAACGGTGGAATATCCCCCTGATTGGTTCGATTCCGTATAATCAATTTTTGAGCACGCCCTCCATGGAGGACTTTGAAAATCTTTTTAAGACACGGCTGATTTCAGGTGAGAGCTACCACTACAGCCACTTTGAAACCATGCGCCTGATCGCCACCTCAGTAGAGACGTTCAAAGAAAGACTTTTTCCCAATCAATTGATCGTCACCCCCGCTACCCGAGAAGATATCATTCGCTGCTTGATCGACACCAGGCAACACGCCCATAATGGGCCCGAACACGGCCTGATCCTCACAGGACAACACCCTCCTCACCCCCACCTTGTTGAACAACTTAAACAAGCAGATATCCCCAGTCTCTACGCCGCCTACACTAGCTTCGATGCCATGAAGATGATCACCTCATTTATCGCCAAAATTCGTAAAGAAGATAGTTCAAAAGTAGAAAAGGCAATTGAACTCGTCGAATCCCATCTCGATCTTTCAAAAATACTCTGATATTTCTATTTAATACTCAATATGTTACAATCGTAGTAATGATTGTTAACACAAAAAACACAAGCTCCCATTGGGAAGCATTTGCGCCTCAAGCCAAAACCGATTTGATCATCAAAAAAATCGCAGTGGCTACCATTGCCCTCTTAAACTTAGCTGCTTTAGGGGCTGTCTTCTACTACCTTGTAACCTACTGCCCGCTGGCCTCAACTCCTTATCTCGTCTCTCCCTACGTTGCAGCTGTCATTGGCACTCTTGCCTCTTTGAAATTCCCGACCTTGGGAATCTCTTCGAGTAACTACTCTAAGTACACAAACCCAGTTGCTCTATTGGGACAAGGTCTGGCTTACCTCTTTTTTGGCCCGTACAAATATGCGGTGAAACACTGTGACTGGACGCCCTACCATGATCCGCACGTTGCCAACGCACTCGCTCACGATATTCAATCTCTATCCCTTAAAGAGTTGGCGGAAAAACATGGAGAACATTTCTCTAATCTATTCAAATACGGAATCATTCCGGATGCATTTAAAGACGAGCTGCACACTCTCTATCAAGATAATAAGCCGGTTCAAAAAGGGCGGGAATACTATAAAAGGCAAAAACTCGACTGGCACGGCCAAAATAAGAAATTCGAACAAGAGGAAGCCAAACTTGAGGCGAGATGGAACGATTTAAGAGCACGTATTATCCCCTATCTCCACTTCCCTGAGCTCCCCGCTCACGATTTTGGAAGCCCCCTCACTCAAGCGCGCTTGGATATGGAAAGCTCCTCTTGGTATCGCCATCCTTTTCAAGCACGCGCCTGAGGGGCATGTTCTTAATTGAGGACAACTCTTTTTAAACGTGACTCCGTAGGGACACTCACCTTGTATTGCCGTATGCCCCTCACCTGGAGGCATATATTTTTTTGCCAACGAGGGGCCAAAAAAGCTCAGTGTGGGGGTCTGAGTTGTGGCAGCAAGGTGTAACGGGAGCGAATCCATGGCAATCACGCGTGAGCAGCGCGCCATTACATGCTGTAATACGGGGAGAGAGCACCGCTCCAAAACAACGCTTGTCGCAAAGTGAGACGCAAGCTTGGCAGCTTTCATACGCTCCTCTTCGGTTCCCCAGGCAAAAAGGTAGGGCCCACAATCAAGCCGCTTTAAAAGAGCCAAAAGTTGAGGGTAAGAGAGCTGTTTATTTTCCCAAGCAGAGCCGCAACAGACAAGAGTGGCGCCTGATAAAACTCCATCCACCTGCTTTCTTTCCTCATCACATAGGTTTAAGGTGACAGGTTGAAATACATACGGCTTTGCATCGCCAAAATACTGTTGAACGATCGATAGATAGTCATCTCGAATATTCTGTCCGGGGGGCGGATTGAATTTTTGTCCGGTGAAAAGAGCATTGGGCCACTCGGAAACTGTTTTCCATCCAAATCCCACTTTTTTCTTTGCTCGGATCTGCCTAAGCACCACACTCGATTTGATATTTCCTTGCAGATCAAAGGCGACATCATAACAAGTCTCACGCACAGGGCCAAGAGCGCTACGGCTCCGCCACGGACTTTTTCTCCATTTTTTACTATTAATCATGAAGACCCGATCGACCTGTGGGTGGGCGCAAATCAGCTCGGCAAAGCGCTCTTCGACCACCCAATCAATTTGCGCCTCGGGGTATTTCTCTCTTAAGTAGCCCAGAGTCGGGAAAACATGGATGAGATCACCTAAAGCAGATGTTTTAATAATTAATATTTTCATGACTCTTATAGAGAAATAATATAAAATACTCCCATTATTATGAAGTTATCTGTTTCTTCTCCAGCCCGCCTCCTTACTTTTGTGAAAAATCATCTCGATTTTTCTACCAAAGATCTCCGCTGGTCTATTGAAAATGGACGATGTTTTGTCAATGGCCAGATTGAACGGTTTTGCTCTACCCGGCTTCATACAGGAGATACAGTCCAAATTTGGCCCTTAACAAGACCTCTGTTCATACGCGAAGAGAAGCGCGTCCTTCATGAAGAGGACGATTTTTTGGTCTACGATAAACCTCCCTACATCGCCTCTTCAGATTTAGCCAAAATCCTCGACTTAACACTAGTCCACCGTCTTGACCGCGATACATCAGGAGTCATTCTTTTTGCAAAAAAGAATCCCGAACGGCTTGAAGAGCTCTTTCGCGAGCGAAAAATCCGCAAAACCTACCATGCGATTGTAGAAGGAGCCCCTAAAAAAACCGGCTCTTTTTCAGCACCAATGCAAGAGATCAAACGGTGGGAAGGAGCTGTGATGTGGGGAGTCTCCTCTAAAGGATTGTGGTCTGAAACCGAATGGGAGTGTGAAGCCTACGGCAAGAAAACTACCCTCATTCGTTGCCATCCCATTACAGGTCGTACTCATCAGATTCGGGTGCATATGCAGGCAATAGGCCACCCCATTCTCGGAGATTGTATCTACGGGAACCGAAAAGGAGCTCCCGGTCTGTTTCGCCCCCTCCTTCACGCTTCGGCACTCGCGTTTGAAAATTTTTGTTTCCACTCCCCTCTTCCCACAGATATCCGAAATCCTTCTTGAAAAGTGCGCCTCTTTTCACTAAAGTAGTTCCTTCAAACATCAAAAGGTACCCCTTATGTTAAAAATTGACCTGAAAGGAAAAAGAGCCTTTATTGCCGGAATCGGTGACGACCAAGGATTTGGATGGGCGATTGCCAAAGCTTTAGCCGAAGCGGGTGCTGAGATTATTGTGGGAACGTGGACTCCCATTCTGAAAATATTCACCACGTCTCTACAGGCTGGGAAATTTGATGCCTCCCGCACCTTAAGCGATGGCTCGCTCATGCACTTTGCCAAAGTCTATCCTCTTGACGCTGCCTATGATGATCAAGATGCGGTCCCTGAGGAGATTAAAGAGAACAAGCGTTACAAAAATGTGGGGGGCTACACTATTTCTGAGGTAGCGGAAGCTGTCAAAAAAGACTTTGGAGAGATCGACTATCTTGTTCATTCACTTGCTAACGCACCTGAGGTAAAAAAACCTCTTCTTGAGACAAGCCGTGCCGGCTATCTCTCTGCCATGAGCTCTTCTTCTTACTCATTTATCAGCCTGCTTGCCCATTTTGGTCCGCTGATGCGCTCAGGTGGCGCGACTCTCTCTTTAACCTACATGGCCTCAGAAAGAGCTGTTCCTGGATACGGTGGCGGCATGAGCTCTGCTAAGGCAGCTCTTGAGAGCGATACACGCACCTTAGCTTTTGAAGCGGGACGGAAGTGGAATGTTCGGGTCAATGTGATCTCAGCAGGGGCGCTTCCGAGTCGCGCTGCGCGCGCCATTGGGTTTATTGACCGCATGCTCCGGTATGCCGAAAAAGGGGCTCCTCTTTGTAAACCTCTTCAAGCCGCTGAAGTGGGGAACAGCGCGGCATTTCTGCTTTCGGATCTCGCCTCTGCGGTGACTGGTGCGACGCTTTATGTCGATAATGGGATGCATGCAATGGGTGTGGGACCTGAAATCTTAGAAGCTGAGTAGCACCATAGAATGGTTGTGTTGCCCAAATCCTATAATGGATACTGTTGTTTTTTATATTAACGAAACCACAGAGATCACAGAGCACACAGAGAGAAGATGTTAAAACTAAGCCCTCTTCTACTTAAGTTTAATAAATAGGTTGGACAGAACTGCTGAAACAAGGAGCTCGGTCACTTGTTGCGGCCAGCCCCGTAGGGGCTTTTCTTCAAAGAGAAGAGGGGTTTGCTCAAGTTTACTTGGACAACCCCTCTTCTCTTTGAAGAAGCGTCACATATGTGACGCATGGCCGCAACTTCTTATCTCCGTGTGCTCTGTGATCTCTGTGGTTATTTTTTAGGTCCAATTCATCAACAAGATGATTTACCAATGACAAAGGTTATGCAACACACTCATCAGGTTCCAGCATGAGCCAAACAAAGAGAAGATATTGACTTTGCAATAGGCACATGCAAAGGATGAGCTTTTTGAGTCTGTAGATGAGTTCATTGCTTAAATAAGCTGAATTTCCTATCCTTAGGGGATGAAACAGAGCGTTAAATGTCATGGATGATCTCTCTTCTGATACAGACGAGTCGATAGAAGAAGAGGATCTCAACGAACTTCGCTTCTCCCGGACCCAGAGCTACTTCGATAAAAGCTTTGCCATACGCCTTCTGATCGGAGGTCTTTTTACTCTCTTCCTCTTTCTTTTTCTCCATTTTCGTGAGACCTATATCGAAAAATTGGAACTCGGTGGCGAGGCTAATCGCTATGTGGTCGCTCAAATCGATTTTGCCTTCCCGGACGAAGAGGCCACCATCATCCTCAAACAAGAGGCTGCCCATGAAATCGGCACGATTTATCGTATTAAAGATGATGAAATCCATACAAAGGTGACCGATTTTCAAAAATACATTACCCGCGACGAGGTGGGGAATGAAAAGTGGGAAAAACTGAGTCAAGAAAATGCCTTTGATGATATTGCGCTTGCTCTCAGTCTTTTAGCCGATGGACTCTCACAAAAGCGCTTTACCGATGTCAAAACACTTCAACAAATTGACGATCTTCCGCAAGACGAGTTGCCCATCACACGGTCTGATTTCTACGCCTACTTTCCTGTAGATAATCGAGGACGTCTCCCGATCCTTTTCTGGACGGGCTTTGGAAAGCATCTCTTCTCCAATGTGGAGATTCCCGCGCCCATCGCCCAGTTCATTCTCCATTACTTTGAACCAATCACGTGGAATTATGAGGTCGATCAAGGGATCGAGTACACTCTCCGTAAACTGGCCCAAAATAAAATTCCCGAAAAGTTCACCCGCATCCGCTCAGGAGACCGACTGATCGACAAAGGAGAAAAAGTCACGACTCGCCACATCTCCATGCTGCAGTCAATGAAAGAAGGGCTCAGCCACAAGAGAAATCTACTCGATCCTTTTACCGTCGCAGGTTCTTTGCTGATGACGCTGATTTTTGTGGGGATTTCGGCAGTTTATCTTTCTGAAAATCATCGGGATATTTTTCACTCGAATCGAAAGCTGGCGCTTCTTGGCACGATTCTAACTCTCTCTCTTGTGTTGGCTAAAGGGGTGGAGCTTCTTTTGATTCAAACCTCTTCAAACCTCATCGACTTAGTCCGCTTTCCACTCTTTGTTCCGTTTGCGGCAATTCTCTTGACGAGCTTGATGAATGTCCGCATTGGTGCGTTTGCCTCTGTCTTTTTGGCCATTGTGTATGTGATGGCTCTTGCAGTTGAGAGCATTCCCTTCTTGGTGATCAATTTGATCACAGCCATGGTTGTGATCTTAACGGCGCGTAGAATTCGCCGGCGGAAGGAGGTGTTTGTTGTCTGTGCCAAGGCGTGGCTGGCTAGCATACTGGTGATATTAGCGTTTAATTTGTACGAAAATACAGCCTTTACGATCAGTTTTGTGAGCGATCTCACCAGCACATTTTTCTTTATGGGAATGACAGCAATTTTGGTCGTGGGTTTGCTTCCTGTTTTTGAATCGACCTTCCGGATTCTGACAGACATTACGTTAATGGAGTTCATGGATCCGAGCAACGAGCTGCTCCGGAGACTCACCATTGAGGCCCCGGGCACCTATCAGCACTCGATGGTAGTGGGCCACCTATCAGAGGCTGCAGCCTCAGCTATTGGCGCCAATGGTCTTTTTTGTCGAGTTTCAACGCAGTATCACGACATTGGCAAACTTGCGAACCCCCAATATTTTACAGAAAATCAGCTGGGGGGAATGGATATGCATCAACTGCTGACCCCTCTTGAGTCGACGCAGGTGATCATTGCCCATGTGAGTGAAGGGGTGGCCTTAGCCAGAAAAATGGGGCTTCCGGAGCAATTTATCGATGTTATTAAAGAACACCACGGCACCACACTTGTCTATTATTTCTATCATAAGCAGTTAGAGATGCTAAGGGGAGAGAAGGGAAAAATCGATGAGAAAGATTTTCGCTATAGTGGACCCAAACCACGGTCAAAAGAGTCTACTATCATCATGATTGCGGACACCCTGGAGGCGGCCTCTCGCTGTCTCGATCTCTTCAATCAGGAAACGGTTTCTAACCTTGTGGAGACACTGATTGCACAGAAAATGGAAGATGGGCAATTTGATGAGTCGCTTCTTACTTTCGAAGAGCTGGGGATTGTCAAAGCCACTCTTGTCAAAACTCTGCTGGCAGCCAGCCACCCTAGGGTCAAATATCCCTCGCACCACCCCGGAGAAGAGGGGTGAGGGCGCTGCTAACTGGAGCTACCTCTGGAATTGGAGAGGCGTTGGTGCCTCTTCTCCTCTCAAAGGGGTATGTACTTATTCTTTCTGGCCGTAATGAAGCGCGCTTACAACAGCTCTCAGCATCTGTAAAGAGTCCCTATATTGTGGCAGACCTCTCTGAAAAAGAAGGACGTCAAAAAATTATCGAGGTTATTGAGGCGCAATTACCCGATCTTTTGATCAATTGCGCAGGTTTTACTTATTATGGGGAGATGCTCAGCCGATCTGCCTCGGATCAACTCACTATGCTTGAGGTTAATGCTGTGGCTCCTATAGAATTGACTCTCGCAGCTGCTCGTGCTCTGGTTGCAGCACAAAAAGAGGGTGTGATTCTGAATGTCTCTTCCATGGCAGGAGAGCATCCAGCGCCGGGCATGGGGCTCTATGGCCCCGCTAAAGCGTGCCTCACCCATTTTTCGCGCACGTTAAATACAGAGTTAGCCCCCAAGGGCGTGCACGTGCTGGTCAACTGTCCGGGCATGGTGGCCACCGATTTTGCGAATCGTGCAGCTGGAAAAAGGATCACTCAAAAAGGAGCTCCTCTTCTATCGCCACACTTTGTGGCCCAGGAAATCTTCAAACAAATTGAGCAGCTTAAGGAAAAACGGGTGATCAACTGGTTCTACCGTCTTGCCGCCCTCTTGGTACCTGCCGGGATTGCCAAAAAGCTGATCTGGAAAAATATACAAAAACGGTTATGACCTTTCTTCATTTCGACCTAGACCCCACTATCTTAGACGCCATCCGCGCTCTTGGATATGATAAACCCACTCCCGTCCAGGAGAGTGCTATCCCGCATATACTAGAAGGGAAAGATCTCATTGCTCTGGCTGAAACAGGATCAGGAAAAACAGCTGCCTGCGCGATTCCTGTTTGTCACAAAGTCGATACACAGCACAAACATATCCAAGCTTTGATCGTTGTTCCTACACGTGAATTGGCCCTTCAGTATGCAACAGAAACCCAAAAGATTGGCCGGGTGAAGCAGGTGAAAGCTTTCGCTCTTTTTGGTGGCGAGGATATGGAAATGCAGCGGGCCAAGCTAAAAGGAGGCGTACAAGTCTTGATTGCCACGCCCGGCAGACTCATTGACTTTGTCTTTTCAAGGGCAATAGATCTCTCTAAAGTTGAAACGCTTGTGCTTGATGAAGCCGATCAAATGCTCGGGATGGGATTCTACGAGGATTTGGAGTTTATCATTAATTGTTTGATTCATGAGCATCAAACTCTGCTTTTTTCAGCAACAATGCCCAAGCAGATTAAAATGATTGCAAAGGATCATATGCACGATCCAGTTGAGCTCACTTTAATCAGCGACCAAACGACTCCTAAGAATCTCAAGCATCAGCTGATTTTTTGTCCCAATCCCGCACGGAAACGAGAGGATTTATTGGTTCTTCTCAAAGAGCTCAATCCGGTTCAGTGTCTCATCTTTGCCAACTCGCGCCGCGAGGTTGAGGCCATTTACCGTGACCTCAAATCTAAAATACAGGGTGTGGACTTTCTACACGGAGGGCTGGAACAACAAACACGCTCGGTGATCACCAATAAATTTCATAAGGGCAAAATTCGCTTTTTGGTGGCCACAGACATCGCCTCGCGTGGACTCGATTTTTCGCAAGTCACCCACGTGGTCAACTTTCATTTTCCTTTTGAAGAAGAGACGTACATGCATCGCTCAGGGCGAACCGGACGCTCGGGCCGCGAAGGGGTTTGCGTGACGCTCATCACAAAGCGAGAGCTCGGGAAAGTGAAGAGCCTGTTTAAAGTGCTCGATCGAAAACCTGAATGGCTAGGCAAAGCTCCTCCCAGAGGTTAAGTTCTTCTTGAGAGTTTGAAGCATCGTGTTCAGGCGCGCATCTGCCCGTTCCAGCGCTTTTTCCAAATCATGTCGATCAACATGATGATGTTTCTCCTCAACCGCGCAGTAGAGCTTGATTTTGGGCTCTGTTCCTGAGGGGCGAATGACAATTTTTGTCCCGTCATTCAGCCAAAAACGCAGAGCGTCAGACTGGGGAAGTACAAGCGTCTCTTTGACTCCCGATTCCATATGAAGCTTGGTGTGCGTGAGGTAGTCTTCCATGACAGTAGTGGGTTTGTCAGCAAGGATCGGGGGAGGGGCTTTACGTAATTGTTGCATCATCTGTTGCATCTGATCGGCACCCTCTTTCCCCTCAAAAGTGAGCGAGAGCAGCCCCTCGCGGAAAATGCCATACTTTGTATAAATCTCGTAGAGCAGATCAACCAGTGTTTTTCCCTCTCGCTTGAGTTGCAAAGCAGCCTCACAGACACATGTTGAGGAGATAATCGCATCTTTATCCCGTACGTGCGTGCCTAGCAGATAGCCGTATGACTCCTCGCCTCCAAAAATATAGTGGTGATTTGAGTGGTCCGCTTCCCACTGTGCGATTTTTTCTCCGATGTATTTAAACCCTGTCAGCACATCTAGACACGTTCCTCCATGATGTTCGGCAATTTTACGGAAGAGCTCAGTGGTGACAATTGTTTTGACGAACATCGCCTTAGGAGGCAGCTTGAGTCCGCGGCAAATATGCTCAAGAAGTACGCAGGCGAGCTCATTTCCATTAAAAAAGAAGGGTTTGCCTGCGTGCATCACCACCACGCCGAGCCGATCCGTATCGGGATCGGTGCCCAAAAGAAGGTCTCCGTTCACTCGCTTCATCGTTTCAATCCCCATTTCAAGTGCAGCATGCTCTTCTGGATTAGGAGAGGAAACGGTAGGAAAGTTCCCATCAGGTGCCTCTTGCTCTTTGACGATGGTGAGGTGAGTGAAGCCCCAGTCTTTTAAGGCCGCAGGGACCATTGAGATCCCGGCGCCATGCAAGCTTGTGTAAACCACGTGTAACTTTTTGCCGTGCGTGTGATTATCGCCCGGATGGAGCTGCCACTCATGAAGCGCTTTTAAGTAGGCTTGATCAAGTTCTTCATCCACTTCGTGAATCAAGGGATGGGAGAGGGGAGCTGTTTTGACCATTTCAGTCGAGGTGATATGATTAACTTGTTCAATAATCCCTTGATCGTGAGGAGGAAGAACCTGCCCTCCATAATCCCAGTAGACTTTGTAGCCATTGTATTGGGGGGGATTGTGTGAAGCAGTGATCATGATGCCCGCAGTCGCTTTTTTGTATAAAACGCCAAATGAGACGCTTGCCACAGGACGGAGAAAGGAGTAGAGAAAGACCTCAATGTCATTGGCAGCTAAGACTTGCGCAGCCTGCTCGGCAAATTCTCGTGAGTGATGACGGCAGTCATAGCCGATCACAACCGCGTGTCGCTCTGCTTTTGGTGTTTGCGTGGCGATGTAGTTGGCTAGCCCCTGTGTAGCAGCACGGATGTTGTAGGCATTCATCCGGTTGGTACCCGCGCCCATCACTCCACGAAGCCCTCCTGTTCCAAAAGAGAGTCTTTTGTAGAAGGCATCAACAAGCTCTTGCGGATTGTCCCTTTGAAGGGAGCGGATCTCCTCTTTGGTCTCGGCGTCGTAGTCACCGTTCAGCCAGCTGTCGATATTTTTTTGAGTTGTTTCATCGATTGCCACTTCCATTGCGCTCCCCTTGTCTTAACTTCATACTAGCTATTGTCTGCATTACGGCCAATTTGAATCAGCAGTTGCGCTTCGATGGTCTCGGAGCTCACCACTTTTGCATCGGGTTGAATGCCTTCACAAGAGCGAGCTGTCTGCTCCCAGCTAGCCTCGGATTGGATGTTTTCGGGCCACCAGGGGAACGTGCGGCATTGAGTAGGACGAGCGCCATACACTTGGCACTTCTTGTCTTTAAGAAAGACGCAGTCATAGGTTTGTTTGGATTCCAGAAGGGAGTAGCGACTGCCGACTCGACGCGTATATTTTCGCTTAAAGTCGCTGAGTGAGAGGTTGAGGAAAGCAGCCATTGCTTCCATCTCCTGGGTGTTCACCCACACGTAGCCAGGAGCGCCAGTGCAACACTTGCCACACTCGGTGCACGAAAATTTCAATCCCTTTTCGTACCAACTACTCTTCTTCATCTTGCCTACGGATGATATCACGCACGCCCGCGACGACAAATAGGGCGAGGAAGACAACACAGATCACAAAAATGACAACAGCTTCACGATCGATCATTTGACTAGGATGGGGTTGTTTGAATAGTTAGCAGTAAAAACGAGTAGAAGGTAGCACTCTTGTTTGAGCGTGTCAAGATGAGAGGGCTGGGTAAAGAAAAAGCCTGCGCCCGTTTTGGAGAGCAAAAGTCCCACTTCTCTCTCTTCAATGGCAGGCGTTTGCTCTAGCTGTTCCACAACACAGTCATAAACAAGGCGGATAGGTTTTCGATCCAGCAGTCCGGCTGCAATAGGGCCAATCTTCCGCGCCATAGGGAGGAGCTCAGGCAGAGCAGCTGAGAGGTTTTCTTGGGTGAGGCCAGGTAGATCTGAGCGGTGTTTTTCTATCCGTTTCCAGATCGCCTTCATCTCTTCAACGGCAATGAGCGTCTCAAAGGAGATAAAGCCGTTGAGCTGAAAAAATTTTTTATGTTCGGGAGCCAGAATAAAGCGTGCCATGTCAGTTAAATTGGGTGCGGTAAATCATTAAGTTAGTCGATTCAAGTACACTAGGTTTTAGGGTAGGGTTGAGTACATTCCAAGGGATGTGGACACAAATAACAAAAGAGTAGAGTAGTGTATAAGGGGGCGCTTTTTCATCAGCACTCAATTGACTCCATGAACCCGTTAAAGCCCAAGAGAGGCTCCGTGTACATCCGTCAATCACCCCCAGGGGAAGAACAAAAAGAGCGCGGATCACGGTGAGCACATAAGGTTGCCAGCTGTAGGTACTCTCCTCATAGTAGGTTCCATTGCAGTTTTCATACTCAACCACGCGGCTCTGTAGAGTGGTGGTACACGTGTCTAGGGCTTTTTGAGGACTGTAGATGGCCACAAGCCCTAAATAGGGAAGTAAAATCAACTGAAAAATGCATCCTGAAAGATCTCTCAAGGCGATATCGAATTTGAGTGTCAGAAGAGAAGAGAGAGAGCGTACGATTTGGCGTGCCAAGGTGTTGATCAGGATCAGAGCAACGTGTAAGGGAGCGGCCGCTCTGGCCCAAATGATTTGTTTATAAGAGGGAGAAGAAAGAGGTTCGTGTGGGGTGAGCCCATACCCGTTTTTCAAGACGGTACAAAAATCTACGACTCCATCCAGTCGAGTGAGGTTGGATCCAAATGCACAACAATTGAGTCCACTATGAGAGGCACAACACATGGTAGCAATTGTAGAGAAAAAGGGTGTTCTAGTCGAGGGGTTTGCAGGGGAGAGGACGCTCTTGTACCCGTTTCATCTCGACTACCATGATTTCGACAGGTTCAGAACCTGGATCGAGCTTGTTTTTGCCCTTTGAGTCTTCAGGATTGAGCCAGTAGGCTTGATGGGTATCGAGACCAATGACAACTTGGCCTCCCGGATGGATATCTAAAGGTTGATGGGGAGAAACAACCGTTTTCCAGACCTTAACTTGTTCATTTTCAAATTTTAGTTCGCGCTTTATATCTGTTTTACTCATAAAAGATGGCCTTAAAATCTCTCCAAATTTATTCTCCTATCTTCCATACCATCTTTAATGCCAAATGCAACATTTTTTCCAACTCGATGCCGTTCAAAATAAAATTGAGGTGCTTTTTCGTCAGCCCGACCTCCTGCTGCAAGCCTTTGTTCATCGCTCATTTTGGAATGAGAATCAAGAGCTGGTGCCCCACCATAATGAGCGGCTGGAATTTCTAGGAGATTCCATACTAGGTCTTTTAGTTGCAGAGTATCTCTTTGTGCACCATCCGGAGCTCGACGAGGGCTCCCTTTCCAAGCTCCGCTCTCAACTAGTGGACGCCCCAGCATGCGCCCATTATGTTCAGCAGCTGGGAATCAGTGAGTTTTTGTTGCTAGGAAAAGGAGAGCAACTGAATGAAGGCAAAGGGCGCGATACCATTTTATCTGATCTGTTCGAAGCGTTGATGGGCGCTTTGTATCTCGACCAAGGTGTGGAGGCGGTGCGCACCTTTTTTCTCTCTCACTTCAAAGAGGCGATTGATCATCTGGTTCATGAACCCTATCGGAATTGGAAAGCAGAGTTGCAAGATTGGGCGCAAAAAAACTTTCAACAAACGCCCGTCTACACCATTTTAGAAGAGTCAGGGCCAGCGCACCAAAAACGGTTCCGAGTCGGTGTGTGGGTACAGGATGTCCAGCAGGGCGAGGGAGAAGGCTCTTCCAAAAAAGAGGCGCAAACAGCAGCGGCTCAAGCAGCTCTGTTAAAAATAGAGGGTGAAACGTTATGAGCAAAGTCAAATCTGCTTGGTATTGCAAAGAGTGTGGGCATAAAGAGCCTAAGTGGTCAGGTCAGTGTGTCAGCTGTAAAGAGTGGAACACGTTCCATGAAGAGGAGGAGGTCGTTCAGCGCTTCGAATCGCAGCTCTCCATGCCCACAAAACCGGTGCGAGTGAGTGAAGTGCCTCCTGATCAGACAACGCGGATGCAAACCCACATGAAGGAGCTCGATCGTTTATTGGGTGGGGGGCTGACAGTGGGTTCGCTCTCGCTAGTGGGTGGAGAGCCGGGAATTGGAAAATCGACTCTGCTCATGCAGGCTTCAAATGCCATTGCCCGTCAAGGGCTTGTGGTCCTCTATGTCTGTGGAGAGGAGTCAGTGGCCCAAACATCTCAGCGTGCAAGACGATTGGGGATTGCGAGTGAAAACCTACTTTTGCTTGCTGAGACCAACTTCTCTCTGATCAAAAAGCAGGTCGAAACGGTCAATCCTGACCTTGTGATTATCGACTCGATTCAGATTATTTATAAAAGCGAGCTCTCTTCTTCTCCCGGCTCGGTGACACAGGTACGGGAAACGGCGACAGAGCTGATGCATTTGGCCAAAAGCCGCAACCTCTCCATTTTGTTGATTGGACATGTGACCAAGTCAGGGGAGATTGCGGGTCCGCGCGTGCTGGAGCATCTAGTGGACACGGTTCTTTACTTTGAAGGGGATCGGCAGCACAACTACCGGTTGATGCGCGTGGTTAAAAACCGATTTGGCTCGACCGACGAGATCGCTGTCTTTCAGATGAGTGAAAAAGGGCTCACTGAGATTGAAAACCCTTCCGAGCTCTTCTTAAAGGAGCGGATGCGTGGTAATCCTGGTTCGGTGATCATTCCTACAGTGGACGGCTCCCGTCCCATTTTGGTCGAAGTGCAAGCGCTCGTCACGGATACAGCTTTCAGTACTCCTTCGCGCAGATCGGCCGGTTTGGACTCGAATCGTCTAGCCCTGCTACTTGCTGTGATGGAAAAGCGGATTGGCTATCAGCTCCATAACCGTGATGTGTTTGTCTCGATTGCGGGAGGGCTCAAAATCACAGAACCTGCCATTGATTTAGGAATTATCTTAGCTGTCGCCTCCTCTCTCACCAACCGGATTGTAGATCCCGAAACGGTGGTGATCGGCGAGGTGGGTTTAGGCGGGGAGATTCGGAGTGTGCCGCGTTTGGAAGAGCGCTTGAAGGAGGCTGTCCATATGGGCTTTAAAAAAGCGATGATCCCGAAAAAGGGGCACAAGCCCTTTAAAAACATGGAAACCATTGGAATTGAACGTGTTGAGGAGGCGATCCGTGCAGCTCTCAATTAGTGCAAGAAGTTCACCTCTTTCTAAGGCGCAAGTGCAGGAGGTTTTAGTGGAACTACAACACATGCATCCAGAGGTGAGCTTCCAACCTGTTTATGTAAAGACTGTTGGAGATCTTGACAGGGTGACTTCATTGCGTACGTTAGGTAAAACCGATTTTTTTACTCGAGAGGTCGATGGGAAAGTATTGAGTGGAGAGTGCCGTGTGGCGGTTCATTCAGCCAAGGATTTGCCGGAGCCGTTGCCTGCAGGGCTTGAGATTGTGGCGTTGACGCGTGGACTTGATCCTTCAGACGCGCTGGTTTTGCGCGCAGGCGAGTCACTCCAAAAGGGTGCAGTGATCGCGACGTCATCACTTAGACGCGAGGAAATGGTACGTGAATTAGAAAGGGACGTCCGTTTTGTGGATATCCGTGGGACCATTGAAGAGCGTTTAGCGCGGATGGACGCGGGAGCAGTGGATGGTGTGGTGATCGCCGAGGCAGCGTTGATTCGACTGGGGTTAACGCACCTGAATCGAATCCGCTTGCCGGGGGAGACCACTCCGCTGCAAGGACGGCTGGCCATCCTGGCACGCGTAGGAGATCTAGAGATGAGGGAGCTCTTTAAGAGTCTCCATCACCAGCAGCACGAGCTGTTCTCTGTCTGAGCGTAGCCGATCTTTTTGCAAACTGTTGAGCGCCATCAGCAAGTTGCGCAGAGCCTGTAGCAACATTACCTAGGGTTGCTCCTCTTGCTGGTGGTGGGGCCGACCTCTGCCTCTGCCTCTGCTGTTGCTGGGGTGGTGCAGTATCCGTATCCGCTCGGAAAGAGGTAGTGGCGGTGGAGGAGCGCTGACATCTTTTCACGAGCGCAACACAAAGAGCAGCTAAACTTGCAACCGACGCAATACTGAATGTGGTAATAAAAGCGCTAGAAGCTGCAGGATAAGATGTGATCAAAGCGCACGCTGTCAGAGCCACGGCGCTGAATAGAAGGGCAATAAGAGCGATTTTGGTGATCTTGCTTTCTGAAAAGGTCCAGTTTGAGGGTGTAAGGTAGCTTTCAATAGTGCCTATACATGTTCCGCATGCTGTTGCCATAGAGGCCTCCTTGTTAAATAAATTAAAGGGATAATAAAGGATCTAGATGACCAGATGCAAGCCTATTCTTTATTTCGGACTTGATCCGAGCCGCTACGACTCCACTCAACTGATTACCCATCTTCCGTTGATTCGTACCCAACCGTTTCCGTATGAACAGATCGCAAGCGCGCTCGCCTTTCCTCACACACATGTGCTCTTTACCAGTCGACAGGCGGTCGAGTATTTTTTTGGCTACACGGAGAAAAGAGATAAAATCTATATTTCCGTAGGCAAGGCCACAGCCGCGCGACTGTTAGACTATGGTGTGCAGGCAACATGGGTAGCTAAAGAAGAGTGTGGCGAGGGGGTCATGACTCTTTTAGAGGAGATAGACTGTGGGCCAATCCTGTATCCCCGCTCAGCCGGGGCACGTCCGCTATTACCCGCTTACGTGGCAAAAAAAGGGCACGCTTTTCCTCTCTATGAGACTGTATGTAATGAAGTGGAGCTGCCCAATCTCGAGTCATTTGATCGGCTGGTCTTCACGAGTCCTTCTACAGTAGCCGCTTTTCAAAAATTGTGTAAGAGTCTACCTCCGCGCGATCAGTGTGAAGCGATCGGACCGATTACCCAAAACGCATTGAACAAATTATTCACGTCCACTATGCTGGCAAAAACATCTTTAAACTGTGAGGAGACTGATGGCTAAAAAATTTACTCTACCTGAACTTCCCTACGCTTATAACGCTTTAGAACCGGTGATCAGCGCTGAGATTATGGAACTTCACCATAAAAAGCACCATAACGCTTATGTAACTAAACTCAATGAAGCGTTGGAAAAATATGCAGAAGCAGAAGCCAAAGAGGATCTCTCTACTATGATCTCTTTGCAATCTGCCATTCGCTTTAACGGCGGTGGACACATCAATCATAGTATTTTTTGGACTAATTTGGCTCCTCAGAGCAAAGGGGGAGGCGCTCCACCATCAGGAGAGCTGGCCGATGCGATCAAAGAGAGGTGGGGCTCATTCGATACTTTTGTTGAAACCTTCAATAGCACAGCGGGGCCCGTTCAAGGGTCGGGATGGTGCTGGCTTGGGTTCTGTAAAACACAGCATCAGCTGGTGATCGAAACATGTGCGAATCAAGACCCTCTTTTGGGAACCAAAAATGCGATTCCTCTACTAGGAATTGATGTATGGGAGCACGCCTACTATCTCCAGTATAAAAATGTCCGCCCTGACTACCTCAAGGCAATCTGGGGTGTGGTTAACTGGTCCAACGTGGCTGAGCGTTATCAAGCCGTCAGAGAGTGCTGTCCCGCGATTGCCAAATAAAAAATTTCCTATTAAACCGTCCGCCGTTTTAGGTGGACGGTTTAGGGCTTAATCGAATATAATAAGTGGCATGCGTTTATTTTCACGCGACAAACCAAAAATTAAAGTCGAGTCATCTAAGGCGGATGGATTTAGCGGTTGGCTAAAGTGCACCCACTGCCACGAGATGATTCACACCAACGAGCTGACCGGGAATCGGAATTGTTGCCCTAAGTGCGACTACCACTACCGCCTCTCCGCTCGAGAGAGAATTGAGCTGTTGGTCGACACGGGCACTTTTGAGGCTCTTTTCGAGGAGCTCAGGCCGGTGGACGCTCTGAATTTCCAAGATACGGAGGCCTACCCCCACAGGATTGAGCGGGCAACAGAAAAATCAGGTGCCACAGAGGGTGTCTTTGTAGGAACCTGTGAAATTGGAGGGCATCGGGCGGCTTTGGGCGTGCTCAATTTTGGGTATATGGCCGGTTCGATGGGCTCTGTTGTGGGAGAGCGGCTCACACGCATTATTGAGTTGGCACTTGAACAAAAAATTCCTTTAATTCTGGTTTCCGCATCGGGTGGCGCGCGTATGCAAGAGTCGGTTTTGTCTCTGATGCAAATGGCCAAAACCTCAGCAGCGTTGGCTAAATTACACGAAGCAGGCATTCCTTATATTTCGGTGTTAACCAATCCAACCTCTGGAGGAGTAACGGCCTCGTTTGCCTCCCTAGGCGATATCATTATTGCTGAGCCTGAGGCGTTGATTTGTTTTGCAGGTCCACGGGTTGTGGAGCAGGTGATTCGTCAAAAGCTTCCTCCTGGCGCGCAGAGATCCGAGTTTCTTTTAGAGCATGGTATGGTCGATTGTATCGTCAAGCGGCATGAGATGAAAAAGAAGCTCGCTCTATTTCTAGAGTTTTTAACAGGTAATACGCGTGAATATGTCACCATGCACACGAATCAATTGTTTTTGTTGACAGATGAGATGTAATTCGTGATGATCCCTTCACTATGGATCAAGAAATTGAAATTCCCACTCTAGCTAATGTCTCTCAACTCCCTGAGTATGCCTCTGAAGGCGCCTCTGGAGCAGATGTCCGCGCTCACCTTGAAACACCTTTGTCGATTGCAGCGGGCAACTCAGCGCTCGTTCCTACAGGCTTGTTCTTTGAGATTCCTGAAGGGTATGAGATTCAGGTGCGTCCCAGGAGTGGTTTAGCTTTTAAGCATCAAGTCACCGTCCTCAACACTCCGGGCACAATTGATGCCGATTATCGAGGTGAGCTCAAGGTCATCTTGATCAATCACGGGCAGCACAATTTTGTTGTGGAACCAGGTATGCGTATCGCGCAAATTGTGGTAGCTCCGGTCGTTCAGGTCCGTTTCATAAGAGCAGACGTCCTTGCTGTTAGTGAGCGGGGAAGAGGTGGATTTGGCCATACGGGAGTGCATTAAGTCATGTTTCCTTCTAAAGAAAAACAAAACCGCAAAAAGTCCACTCTCCTCATTTCTAAGTACCTCAACCCCGATCTTGTGAAGCTGCTCGATGTGGACGAGCGCGATGCTGCCTTGCAAGAGCTTGTGGATGTGCTTGCTGCACAAGGAAAACTCAAGGATAAAGAGGCTTTTCACAAAGCAATTTTAGAGAGAGAGCAGATTGTGTCTACGGGGATTGGAATGGCCGTTGCCGTTCCACATGCTAAGCTTCCCGGCTATGAGACCTTCTTTATTGCCATCGGCATCCATCGCAAGGGTATTGCTTGGGATGCGTTAGATGGGGTGCCCGTGCGGTTGATTTTCATGATTGGAGGGCCAGACGATAAGCAGACAGAGTATCTTCAGCTCCTCTCCCGTTTGACCCTAGCAATTAAAGACGAAGAGCGGCGTAAAAAAATCTTGCAATTGACCAGTCCGAAAGACATTATAGCACTTTTTAGGGGGATTTAGGGGCGTGGACTTAAAAATACGCGATGTAGCTGAGCTATTAAATATTTCCGAGACAACAGTTAAAAAATGGCTTGCCGAAGGGAAGATTCCCTCTTACCGGATTGATCGGCAGTATCGGTTTAGCCGCTCAGAAATTGAAGACTGGTTGATGCAGCAGAAGTTAGATGGTGATTTCGATCAGCAAGAAGAGTTGCACACGAAGGGCAACATGCAGTTTAGCCTCTACCGGGCGCTTTATCGGGGAGTTGTGATAGACGATGTTCCCGGCGAAACCAAAGAAGAGGTGATTCGGAAGACCATGCAACGCATGGGGCAGCAGTTTGACCTAGATCCCGACGTCCTGACAGATCTGTTCATGGATCGCGAGAAAATGATGTCCACAGCACTTGGACATGGGATTGCCGTACCCCATACGCGCGACTTTCTTTTAGATACCCACTATGACGTCATTGTAGTGGTATATCCTAAGCAGCCAATAGATTTTGATTCTTTAGACGGAGAGCCCGTCCATACGCTTTTCTTTCTTTTTGCCTGTGAAGACCGTCACCACCTCAATCTTTTAGCCAAAGTAGCCCACATTAATGCCAGCGAAAAGGCGCGAGTCTTCTTCCAAACAAAGCCTTCCAAGGACCAACTACTGGACTTCGTCAAGCACTGGGAAAACGGGCTCTCTGGTTAGCTTTAGTCTCTGGTGGATTTTTGGATTCTTTTTGCCCCACTTGGTCTCTCGCTCGCTTGCCGTACTAGACGTACTGTCTGCGCTCGCGATTGACCAATTGTAGCAAAAATCCCCAAAAATTCTTTTCAATACTCCGTTTGCTTGTAAAAAACGGCACTTTTGCCGTTATTAACAAGCAAAAAACGTCAAAAATGCCGTTTTTTACAAGTTAAATTTGGTGGTAATCAGAAGGGAGGATTTGTTAAACTGCTAACCCTATGAAAACTGTAGTTGTAGGGATGTCAGGAGGTGTGGACTCTTCGGTGACAGCTCTTCTCTTAAGAGAGCAGGGCTACCGGGTGATCGGCCTTTTTATGAAGAATTGGGAGGAGGAAGGGAGCTGCCCCGCCGAAACCGACTACGAAGATGTGGCCTGCGTCTGTGGACACCTTGATATTCCCTTCTATACCGTCAACTTTGCCAAAGATTATTGGGATTCAGTTTTCTCTCGCTGCCTAAAAGAGTATGCAGAAGGTCATACCCCCAATCCCGATATCCTCTGTAATCGGGAGATCAAATTTCATCTCTTTCTAGATAAAGCGCTGGAACTAGGAGCCGACTATTTAGCCACGGGGCACTATTGTCGAAAAGTAAAAGGAGATGAGGGATGGCAACTGGCCCGTGGCAAAGATCTTGAAAAAGATCAAAGCTACTTTCTCTACACCTTGAAGAGTTCCATTTTAGAGAAGGTGCTTTTTCCTATTGGCGAGCTAGAGAAATCCGAGGTGCGGAAGCGCGCTCAACAAGCTGATTTGATCACGGCGCAAAAAAAAGACAGCACGGGGATCTGCTTTATCGGAAAGCGGAACTTTAAAGAGTTTCTGACACGTTTTATTCCCAATCAAAAAGGAGTTTTTGAGCGCTTAGACGGCTCTGTTGTGGGAACGCATGACGGAATGGCTTATTACACCATCGGACAGAGGCGAGGACTGGATATTGGAGGGGCTGGGGAGGCGTGGTACGTGGTGGGTAAAGATGCCAAACGGAATGTGGTCGTTGTTGAGCAAGGTGATGAGCATCCTGCCTTATACCGCTCAGAGCTTTTCATGCAGGAGGTGAGTTGGGTGGGTGAGGAGCCACGTTTTCCTTTTCGTTGTACAGCCAAAGTACGCTACCGAAGCCCTGATGTAGCCTGCACAGTGGTTGCCCCTGATCATGTGACGTTTGATGAGCCTCAAAAAGCAATCACCCCTCGGCAGTCGATCGTCTTCTACCAAGGGGAGATTTGTCTGGGCGGTGGGATCATTAATTAGATGTTTCTAAAGCGAGATCCTCTATCTGCTCAAACTCTAGCTTCTCGTCTTTGACCTTCACGAGATACCGTTTGGTCTCGCCGGGGTTGCGGATGAGCTTTTCGGCAAGTGGGTCTTCGATATATTGCTCGATCACGCGACGTAAAGGCCGCGCTCCCATCTCTGGCATATTCCCCAACTTAACCAAGAGGTGGATCGCCTCTTCTGTAAGCTCAACGTGTAGATCGTGCTTAGCCAGCCTTTTTTCCACTTTGTCGATCTCAAGATGGACAATGACCGAAAGCGCTTCTTCATCCAGAGGCTTGAAGATGACAGTTCCATCCACTCGGTTGAGAAACTCGGGCTTCAGGTGCTTTTTCATGGCTCCTTCGATCTTCTCTTGAATCGTTTTGTAGTCAGGTACTCCTGTTTTCGAGCCAAAGCCAATCTCAGATGAACGGCGGATCAAATCGGCCCCCAAGTTGGAGGTCATGATGACAATCGCATGACGGAAATCCACTTTTCTTCCTACTGAGTCGGTGAGCCGTCCCTCCTCTAGGATCTGCAACAGCAAATCCATCACATCGGGATGCGCCTTTTCAATCTCATCAAATAAAACAACGCAGTAAGGACGTTGACGCACTTGTTCGGTGAGCTGCCCACCCTCTTCGTGTCCGACATATCCTGGAGGGGAGCCTGTCATACGACTGACTGCAAATTTCTCCATGTATTCAGACATATCTACTTGAATCAGAGCGTCTTCACCTCCATACATGTGGATGGCTAGCAAGCGTGCCAGATGTGTTTTTCCTACACCTGTGGGGCCCAAAAAGAGGAATGAACCTGTGGGACGATTAGGATCTTTGATGCCTGTGCGCCCACGGCGAATCGCGCGACACACAATATCGACCGCATCATCTTGGCCGATGATCTGTGAGCGGAGCATCTCTTCCATTTTTAAGAGCTTTTGTGTTTCTGCTTCTGTGAGTTGCGTGACAGGAATGCCTGTTTGAGCTGCCACAACCAGTGCGACGGCATCTTCATCGACGGGGATCTGGTGCTCTTCTTTGTGTGTTTCCCACTCGGAGCGGATAGACTGCAGTTTTTCTCGTAGCTTTTTCTCTTCGTCACGTAGGCGCGCTGCCTTTTCATACTCTTGTGTGCTGATCGACTTCTCCTTAGAGCGTCTGGTCTCTTCAATTTCAGTCTCTAAAGAAGAAATATCAGAGGGTTGATTCATCGTTGCCACGCGCATCCGCGCGCCCGCTTCATCTAGCAGGTCGATCGCTTTATCGGGTAAAAAGCGTCCATGGACATAACGGTCAGAAAGAATAGCTGCAGCTTGGAGTGCTTCATCGGTGATCGTGACATTGTGGTGATCTTCGTACTGTTTTTTCAAGCCGCGCAAAATTTCAATCGTATCTTCAACTGAAGGGGGTTGCACCACAATCTTTTGAAAGCGTCGCTCAAGAGCTCCATCTTTTTCGATGTGTTTGCGGTATTCATCTAGAGTTGTGGCACCAATACACTGCAGCTCGCCTCGAGAAAGAGCAGGCTTCAAGATATTTGAGGCGTCAATTGCTCCCTCAGCGGCTCCGGCACCCACAATTGTGTGCAACTCATCGATGAAAAGAAGGATGTTGCCATGCTTTTTAATCTCATCCATCACAGCTTTGATCCGCTCTTCAAACTGACCGCGGTATTTCGTTCCGGCGATCATGAGGGCTAAATCGAGTGTAATCAGTTTCTTTTTGCGCAGGTTATCGGGCACTTCTCCTTTGATGATGCGTTGCGCTAATCCCTCAACAATCGCCGTTTTACCCACACCCGCTTCTCCAATCAAGACTGGGTTGTTTTTGCGTCTGCGGCAAAGGATGAGGATCAACCGTTCGACCTCTTTATCACGCCCGATCACAGGATCGAGCTTCCCTTCACGGCTCATCTCGGTTAAGTCATAGCCGTAGGCCCGTAAAGCGGGGAGCTTTTCAGAACCTTTCTCTGAGGCTTTACCGCCACCTCCTGCAGACTGTCCAGCTGGAGGGAGTTGTAAATTAAAGGTTTCTAACTCTTTCAAGACCTCCTTACGCACTTCTTGTAAATCGACATTGAGATTTTCCAATACCTGAGCGGCCACGCCGTCTGTTTGGCGAAGTAGACCTAAAAGTAGATGCTCAGTTCCGACATAATTGTGTCCGAGATTAGAGGCCTCTTCATTTGCATATTCGAAGACTTTCTTAACACGGCCGGTGAGAGCAGGATCTCCATACACTTGAATTTCAGGGCCATAACCTACAAGGCGCTCCACTTCTTGGCGTACTGTTTCAAAATCAAGACCCAAATTTCGCAGGACATTCACTGCAACTCCCTGTCCTAATTTGAGAAGTCCAAGCAGAATGTGCTCGGTACCCAAGTAATTGTGGTTGAGCCTTTGGGCCTCTTTTTTTGCTAATTTGATGACTTGCTTTGCGCGATTCGTAAATTTATCAAACATCGATTTCTCACCGTTATCTCGTTAGGAATATAGCATATAGGGCATAAAGAATAATTAAACAAGCTCTACCCTCAACTTATTTTATATCCCAGCATGATCTTCTATCAACCAATTTCTTAAAAGACATAAATCGATTGAAATTATGTAAATAATTTGTTAAGCTCCTTTCCTAATTATGTGCATAAAGTGGAAATACATCGATACAGGAATACGGAGCGCGGCTGAAAACATGGCGCTTGATGCGGCTCTTCTTTCTGATTTGAAACACGAGCAACAGCCGATTTTGCATTTCTATGATTGGCGAGCAGACGCGGCCACCTATGGTCACTTCACCCAGCCTGAAGTGTTTTTAAACCTGGAAGCTGCTCATGCCCATGGTTTGGATTTGGCCAAGCGGCCAACCGGGGGAGGAATCATTTTTCACAACTGCGATTTTGCTTTTTCTGTTTTGATGCCGGCAACACATCCTGCTTTTTCGTCTAATCCTCTTGATAACTACGCTTTTGTGAATAACCGTGTCATGGAGGCGATTCAACCGCTGGTGTCTGATGTAGCTGCACTTCTTCCAGATGAACCTCAACCTTTAGATGCTCACTGTAAGCACTTTTGTATGGCCAAGCCGACAAAGTATGATGTGATGATCGGAGGGAAAAAAATAGGAGGCGCAGCGCAGCGCAAGACCCGTGATGGGTATTTACATCAAGGATCGATTGCATTAGGGCTTCTACCCGAAGATTATCTGTATAAGGTGCTTGCGTCTGAAACTCAAGTCGTAGAAGCGATGCGAGCCAATAGTTTTACTCTGTTGGGTCCAGGGTGGACCCGCAACCAACTGATCGATGCGCGGCTAGAGCTGCGCTCCTCTCTTCAAAAAGTTTTTAACAATGAGTCCATTATATGAACCGTTTTTTCTCTGTTTTTCTGTGTCTCTGTGCCTTTACTTGTTTGAGTCTCAAGGCTGAGGAAAAAACCGATATCATTGTGTGTGATAATGGTTTGGAAATGTTTGCCTGGGATCTTGAGTTTATCCGTCATGCCACCCAGTCGATCGATATTTCGGCTTGCTTTTTTGGAGGGACCATCGCGCGCGAGCTACTCACAGAGATTGAGGCGCGCTTGGAGGTGTGCCCTGATATCCAGGTGCGCATTTTGGCGACACCAATTCTTCTGGAGAGAGCAGATTACGTCATTATCAACCGTTTACAAGAGAAGTATCCTCTTCATTTTCATCTTGAACACGCCACCAATGTCACAGTTGTCTGGCCTGATGTCACTGGAATTGATAACCATGTCAAACTCTGTGTGATTGACGAGAGGTACTTTTCCATGGGAGGCACCAATTTAGATGAGTCGCAGTGTTCAGATGGCACCTTTACCCCTAATCGGAACAATAATAAGCTGAATATGATTGCAGCGAATCTTCCTGCTGGAATGCGTGACCAAGACATTGTGGGGCGTGGGCCGATTGCCAAACAGATCAGAGAGACCTTCTGCAAGATTTTCTCTCTTTGGAATCACTACAACACCACTAAGCGTCTTGAAAGAAATCCCGAGGTCTTTGCAGACAACTCCTATTACTTTCCTGTAACAGCCCAGCCCTTTGTGGAACGGTTTGAAACGTCAGAGCAGTTGATTCCCTTAGAACAAGGGCAGATGAAGTATCTACTGTGTGGACCTCATCAAAAGACCAATGTCATCACTCAAGAGTACGTGCGCCTGATTCAAGAGGCGAAAAAAGAGATCAAGATTGCCAATCTCTATGTCGCTCCGGCAAAACCCATTTTTGATGCGCTTTTGGCTGCTGTCAACCGAGGTATAAAGTTGACTATCATCTCGAATGGAGTCGGCAAAAATACACCTGAGTACACCCGTTTTTTTGGATGGGCGAACCGGATGTCCTACATTCCTCTCCTACATGGACAGCACTTTCACTTTTGGGATTACTGGTCGGTGAAGAGTAAAGAGCCTAAAAACACGCACATTTATGAGTATGATGTCAAAGATGTTCTACTCCATAAGAAGCTGATGATCATTGATGACCACAGTTTTGTAGTGGGCAGCTACAACCTGGGTCTGAAAAGTGATCTTTCAGATTATGAGACCGTTATGGTGATCCAATCCCCAGAAGCTGTTGTTGCTATCAATGAGGTTTTTGCGCGAGATCTAGCGCATAGTCGCCTCGTTACCCCTGAAGAGGCATGTGGTTGGTACTTTGACCCCGGCACCTCATACTTGGGAGAGCTTCAAAGACGTTTTCATGGGCTTTTATAGAACACCTTTGCTGATAAAACTAAAAGGGGTATAATCCCTATTTTTCAAGTTAAGGATGAGCTTGCGATGCTGCACTTTTTTAGAAAACATCAGAAATACTTTTTTCTCTTTACCACGATCATTATTGTGACCAGCTTTGCGTTTTTCGGCACCTACCAGGCGTTTGCACCCACGCCGGGTGGTCGCTCGGGTCCTGATGAGGTTGTGTTTCACTGCGTGGATGGAAAAGCAGTTAGACAGTCTTATCTTGACCACATGGCCCTCTTTCTTGAAAGAGAGGAGTGGATGCAGTCGTCAAAACTCTTCGATGCCAATTACCTAAACGATGGGGTGATTTCGAAAGATTTTCTGGAATCGGGCCTCTCTAAGCCTCTTCTCACCACATTTGCCCCTCTTTATCACGATCAACTGCTCTCCCGTTTTGAAAAAGAGCAGAACTATACGCCCTATAAGCACCCTTATATTCCTACTTTGACAGCTGATGCCATTTGGGCTCTTTTTGCTCCGGAGATTCCTGAAAAGTTAGCTGCCCTACAGGCAAGTGCAGATCCTGTTGAGTCTTTTGAGTCGCGCGTTGAGCTTTTTTTGGCAGAAAGAAACTTTCCTCCTGCTTTTTTGACTCAAGTGATGCGCTATCAGGAGAATGACGCGCCGCGCGCTCCCAGAGATCCTCGTTTAATGAAAGATGTGGTGAGTCTCTTTGGTTACCGTAACCACTCTGACTGGTTTGGTGAAAAGTTTGTTCAAAATGTTGCAGAGGTCGTGATTAATACAGCGGCCATTGCCCGTCAAAAAGGGTATTCTGTCTCTTATGAAGAGGCGTTAACAGACTTGCTTTTCAAAAGTCAGAAAACCTATGCGGCTATTGCTGAGCATGCGACCATTCCTGTTGAGAGTGGAGAGGAGTTTTTCCGAGTCTATCTCAGTCAAAAAGGGTTAGATGAGCCAACAGCTGTTCGTATTTGGGAAGAGATCACCCTTTTTAGGCGTATGATGCAGGAAGTGGGATCAGCGGCTCTTGTGGATACGCTCCCTCTCGAGCAGTTTTATGCTTATGCCCATGAAAAAGCGACAGTTGAGCTTTGCCAGATGGCCCCTGAGCTCCGCCTTTCCACCGAGGAAGAGGCGCAGAGCTTTCAAGTCTATCTCACAGCAGTTGCCCCTTCAGCCACGGGGGAGATTCCACTCAACCACGATCCCATAGAGGTCATTGCAAAAAGAGCTCCGGAGCTGGTGGGGAGCCGGTATCGCCTCTACATTGGCGCTGTTAACAAAGAGGCTTTACAAGGCAAGGTGAGTGTGAAAGAGACGTGGGATTGGGAAGTAGCCAATTGGGATACACTGCTCACTGTTTTCCCTGAGCTTGCCCAAAAAGAGGGAACGCCCTTTGAACGTCTGGAAAAAGTTGATAAACGGGAGAGAATCGATGCCTATGCCCGCCTACAAATCATCGAACAACATCCAGAGTGGGTTGATGAAGCGGTTAGACAGGCGGACATGCGCGAGCAGGAGCTTTTTTTAAGCCGAGCGAGTGAAAACGAGCCGTTGGCAGGTGTTTCAGATCGCCTCGCTTTGCAAAAAGTTTTAGATGAGCAAAACGAGATTCTAGGTTTCACGCAAGATCAGAAAAACTACTATCGTATTATTGTCGATGAGCGCGCCTCTGAACCTGAGCTATTGACGTTTAAAGAGGCTAAAAAACAAGGACTTTTAAAGCCTATAGATCAGAAGGGAGCCGTATCGTTTGCCGCTTACTTGGAGACGTATTGTCAAGCGCCTGCTGAGGGGACATTAGCAAGTCAATGGGTCATCGAGAAAAAAGAGAAGAGTGTCACGCGCGCAGCTGAGAGCTTTCTTTCGTTAGATACGATTTTAGCCCTTGATTCAGATCAGTTTTCTGCAGTCGCTCAGGATGAAAAAGAGGGACCTTACTGCTTTCGTGTCAAAGAGGTGATGATGGATACCACCATTCCGATGCAGAAGTGGATGGAGGCGCAGGAGCTGCTTGCCAAAGAGATGCGCTCTCAATTTTTTGAAAACATGCTGGGTCAATTATGCTCGAAGAACTTGTCCCATTAGCCCCCGTCCACTTCTTCCAGATCCAGGCCGACTGCCTCTATGGAAAGCGAGTGGGCGACAAACATGTCCTTCCTGATCTATCAGCACTGACAGGGCAAAAATCCTTTGCGTATCTCTTTCTCGCTTGGAATGAAGGAGGAGTGCGCCTTCGCATTGAGGTTGAAGGCTCTTTTACCGAGCCCGATTTCCCCAATTTCCAAACTGCTGACTCTATCGAGCTCTTTTTTGACACACGCGATGTCAAGACCTCCGGATTTAATACTCGTTTTTGTCATCACTTCTATTTTTTGCCGATTGCGGTTCAAAATAATGGCGATTCGATTCAGGCGGGTGAAGTAACGCGTTTTCGTACTGAGGATCGGCATGAATTGTGTGACGCGTCACAACTAGAGATCAAAAAGGTAAAGACAGGAAAATTTGATATTTTGATTCCTGCAGAATGTTTACATGGGTATGATCCTTCTCAGTTTAACCGGCTGGGTTTTACGTATCGGATTAACCGCATTAATGGAGCATCGCAGATTTTTTCTGCACATGATGAAGACTTTTCAATTGAACAACAACCCTCGCTTTGGGCGAGTTTGGTCATGACTAAATGAAATATACAGAATCACACGAATGGGTTCGGCTAGGGGCCACTTTAGCCACAGTAGGCATCACAGATTACGCGCAGAAAGAGCTTGGAGACATTGTCTATGTCGAGCTTCCAACGGTTGGGCATCCTGTTGCGGCAGGCGATGAGGTGGTTGTCTTGGAGTCGACTAAGGCGGCAGTGGACATCTACACTCCAGTTTCGGGGGAAATTGCGGAGGTGAATACATCTTTGCGCGAGTTTCCAGAGAAGGTGAACGGTTCGGCTGAGAGTGAGGGGTGGCTTTTCAAAATCAAGCTAAGCCAACCTGAGCAGCTAGAGGCTTTTCTAGATGAGAAGGGCTATCACAAGCACCTAAAGTCTGAGACTGTTGAATAATTGTTCTTTGCACCATCTTTTGGCTGATTTCGTTCTATTTTTTCGATCTTTCGCTCGGTCTACCACCTGTACAACCAGTACTCAAAATCGAAAAACTAGAAGCAAAATCCCCAAAAGTGCTCTTTTCAGCATTCCATCCTTGATCCCATTCGCCTTACGTCTAAAAAGATGCAATGGGGGTCTCTTTGCTGGACTTGAACATGTCCTCTTCCTGGATGGGGAGATCCTGGCCGGAGGGGCGCGCGAGATCAATGCCGAGTAGACCCATAAAGGCCATCGCCATCAAGCCCGTCATAATGAATGTGATCCCCATCCCCTGAAGCCCCTTAGGAATATGCGAATAGGTGAGCTTCTCTCTAATGGCTGCAATCAAGGCAATGGCCAGCCACCACCCAAGCCCCGAACCAAGCGAAAAGATGAGGTTCGCAAAAAGAGGATACTCACGCGTCACCGCAAAAAGTACACCCCCCAAAATAGCACAGTTCACTGTGATCAAGGGAAGAAACATGCCCAAAGAGTGATAGAGCGGCGGGGAAAACCGCTCAATGACAATCTCAAGCACCTGAACAAACGCCGCAATCACCGAAATAAAGACGATTAATTCAAGGAAGCTTAAGTTGATTGCGGCTCCATCAATGCCAATGAAGCTGAGCCAAGCAAGCGCTCCTTTGCCTGTAATAAATTGATGTACAAACCAGTTAAGCACGCCCGCACAGGTGAGCACAACGGTGACGGCCATCCCGAGGCCATTGGCGGTCCCGACACGGTTGGAGCACGCTAGGTAGCTACACATGCCCAAAAAATAAGAGAGCAAAATATTTTGGATAAAGATCGACTGAATCAGGAGTCCAAAGAGGTTCAGAAGTGTGTAGTCGCCCATCCACATAATCAATACGCCGGTTTATCAGGTTTACTAATCAAATTTGCGATCCAAATAAAAAAGCCTAAAATAAAAAAAGCGGCAGGAGCTAGCACCATTAAACTGAGATTCTCATAGGCGTCGGGGTGCTCAGCTGTGGCATACCATGCCTCCGGGATCAACTGAATGCCAAACAGCTGCCCAAAACCAAAAAATTCACGTAGACCCGCAACCAAAAAGAGAATATACGCATACCCCAGCCCAGCTGCCACCCCGTCTAAAAAGGCAGGAATAGGGGGAACGTTCCGTGCCATGCTCTCGGTGCGCCCCATCACAAGGCAGTTGGTGATAATCAACCCCACAAACACAGATAGGGTTTTAGAGATGTTGAAAAAATAGGCTCGCAAAAACTGATCCACGATAATCACAAAAGACGAAATAATGGCCAGCTGCGTGATCATGCGGACACTATCAGGGGTGAAGCGGCGTAGAAGAGAGACAAATAAGCAAGAAAACCCCGTTACCAGACTAACAGCGATTCCCATGGTCAAGGCGGTAGCCAAGGTTGTAGTGACCGCAAGAGCCGAGCAGATTCCCAATATGGCAACCAAAATCTGGTTGTTTTTCCACAAGGGTTCTAAAAAGTAGGTCTTGAGAGAGGGACGTTTTTCCGCCATCAGCTTGTCTCCGCTTTATTCAGCTTAATTAAAAATTCCCGGTAAGGTGTAAGAGAACTTTTGTAAGCAGCTGTGACACCTTCTCCTGTTAATGTAGATCCCGAAATCCCATCAACGGCACTTTTTGCTTTCGGAGAGTCTCGATAGACATCACTGACTTTTCCTTTTACCACGATAATGCCCATGTCAGCTGTTTGCAGATCAACTGAACCCTCAGAGGATTCCTGAAATACGAGTTTTCCAAAGAATTGTTTCTGCCACCATGCTTCGGCGATGTTAGCGCCAAGACCAGGTGTCTCACCGTGATCATACCAAGTTGTTCCTAGTACTTCATCGCCGTTCGGTCCAATGGCAATATAGCCATAAATCGGCGCCCAAAGGCCAAAGCCTGAAACGGGAATCACAAATACTGATGCTTGTGTGATCTCTTGAGCCAAGTCTGCAGCTGTGATCTTTCCTGCGTTGGGCTCGTTGGGAAGAATGGCATAGAAGAGCTTTTGTGGTAAATTGGCGTATCCTGTTTTTTTGTTGTCTTCAAGATACTGAGCTTCAGTTAACTGGTTTTGGTCAAATGTGGAAACGACGCCTGCTTGATTCGTGAGCAGGGGGCGTATGCGTAGAGCGGAGATCTCTTTGATTTGATCGTCAGTTGCTTGAACAGGAGCACCTTCAGTTTTTACAAGGATCTTTTGATTGGAATCAAAGGTGGCGGGAATGAGTGTATCTCCCTCAAGTAGCTCAAAATACCCATTACTGTTTAGGATTTTAGCTGCGATCAGCATCTGCTTGCTCTGGTCGAAATCTTTGGCCTCTTTTTGCGGTATCGATAGGCCATACGCGATAACAGCAAGAAGTAATCCGCATGTAAAGCAGAGGCTTACGATGAAAAGTAGAACCTGAAAGTCGGTATGCGGAGCGCGTTTATGCTTGGGCTCGGCCACGGATTACCCTCCTCCGGTAGTTGCGGACAACGTAATAATCAATCAGCGGGGCAAAGACATTGCCAAATAGGATGGCGAGCATGACTCCCTCGGGGTAGGCGGGGTTAATCAGACGGATCACGATGGTGATCACCCCAATAAATACTCCGTAGATCCATTTAGCACCTCGCATGCCAGGCGAGCTCACGGGTTCTGTGGCCATAAAGACGAGTCCAAAGGCTAGACTCCCCATCAAGAGGTGGCGATAGGCAGGCATCGCAAAGCGAGCAGGGTTCCACGCGCCTCCCTCTATTCCAAAGTGCGTGGAGAAAAATTGGAAAAAATAGGCTGTGAGCAGAGCACCGATTCCGTAGGCGACCATGGTTCGCCAGGCTCCTACTCCTGTGTAAATTAGCAGTAGAGCTCCCAAAAGACAAGCAAAGGTAGAAGTTTCCCCCATACTGCCTAAAATATTGCCCCAAAAAAGGTTGCCATCTGAAAATTTACCCAGGCCTAAAATAGAATCGGTAGAGGCATAAGCCGCGCCGTAGTTGCCTGGAAGTAGGCCCAAACCGCCCTCAGCAAGAGGGCCTGTTACAAAGGCGCGCATTTGATCAGCTGCCAGCTCTCCCAACTCTGCTCCCTGGCCTGTAGCCATGTTCCATTGCTCTAATCGGCTTTCAATCAACCCGTAATGGGGAGTTTGTGCTCCCATTGTATTGGATGCAATGGCATCGACATGGATCTGCTTGATTTCGTTAGTGGCACTGTTTAGACCTTGAAGAGCCGTTGCTTGCGTATAGCCGTCGATAGTGCCTAATCCTGCTTCAGCATTCATTTTGTTCAAGCTGATATCAATTTGAGTGGGATTTGTGCCCACCCAAACATCGCCTGTCATTTTTCCTGGGAAGGTGAAGAACAAAAAGGCGCGGGCAGTTAAGGCGGGATTGAGGATATTCATTCCTGTTCCGCCAAAAAGTTCTTTTCCCACGATCACACCAAAGGCGACACCCAGGGCGACCATCCAATAGGGAATGGTAGAAGGGAGTGCTAAAGGGTAGAGAATTCCTGTGACCAAAAACCCCTCGGCGATCTCATGCCCGCGGATGGAGGCGATGATCCCTTCACACAGCCCTCCAACGAGATAACTGATAATCATGACGGGGAAAAAGGCAAGAGCGCCATACTTGAGGATGGTGAGGTAGCGCTGATCTTGAAAGACAAAATCAAAATACCCCCGTAACGAGTCTGAGGAGAGTAAATAGTTGTTCATCAATTGATAGTCACCACTTCCGTAGACCATCTTTTGTAGGCCGGTATTCCAAATGGTCATCAAGATGACGGGGAAAAGGGCCATCACAACGAGTACCATCCACCGTTTAATGTCGATAGCATCTCGGATAAAAGGAGCGCGCCGCGTATTGACGGGGGCCTCGTAACAGAAGGCATCCACAGCGGATACCAAGGGGCGCATGCGGTGAAGGGGTTTCCCTTTTTCAAAGAATGAAAGTTGAAAATCTAAAAAACGACGTAGCATATATCGGAAAAGTATCAAATTTTCCGCTAATTGAGAAGAGAAAAACCTTTTCCTTCATCTCTTTTCGCGTTACTCTCTGAACAGGTGCACATGTTCAAGCGTATTTTTTTTCTCTGTTGTCTCTTACTTCTCATTGGGGCGGCTCTTTTTCCCCATGAGATTTTGGTAGCGTGCGTCAAGTATCAAGCAAGTCGTTACTGTCGCAAAGCGTGGGGTGGAAAGTTCACCTATGAATCCTTGAATTGGGAAGAGGGGAGAGTGGTTTGTAAAAATGGAGCCCTTGTCAAGACTGGGCAGATCCACGTCTCGTTTGCACATGCCTATCTTTCTCCTTCCTTCCACTGGAAAACCCGAGAGCTTGGGGGTTTAGTTGAACTAGAAGGGGTCAAAATTGTCAGCCGCAAAACTGAGCCCCAGAAACTCTCTTACTCATCTCTTCCGCGTCTTCCTTTTTTCTCTTTTTGTTTTAAAACGCGCCTAAAGAGTGGGGAGGTTGCCCTGTACGACTCAATGGGGGTGGCTCCACTACTGCAACGGTTTTACTTTGATCTTGAGCACACGATTAAAAACTCCGAGATAAACGGCTCCATCATACTCAATTTAGAGGAGCAAGAAGAGAAGCTACCTATATATTTTCAGCGTGAAAAAGAGGGAATTGTCCGTTTGCAAACAGATTTTCAATCGCATTCGCTACCCTCGCTGTATCATTTGATGATCTACTTTTTTCACTCCCACATGCCTCAATCGGTCAAGCATTGGCAGCTGCAGAAAGGAAAAATTGAGGGTGCTCTTGATCTCACCCTTCTTGAGGGAGAGCCGCTGCATATGAATGGGAAGCTCACCTGCTCCAAAGTGCATGCAGCTAATGCTGCTCTTGAGCTGTTTGGAGAAGTAGATCGGGCACAGGCCAACTTAGAGATTGATTTTACATCTGTCAAAACAATGTATGGGGAAATCTCCCTTGATGGAGGTAGACTTGCTCTTGAAGAGAGCCGGGAGTTTTGGCAAGGAATTTGGGATTTAAGTCATCTTACAACAAATATTTGTGTTCGAGATGGGAAAGTAGAAAGCTCTGTATTGCATGGCAGCTTTATGGGGATGGAAGGAGAGCTTGTGTTTGATTGGCACTCTCCTGATGCACTGATGCGTATGGGTTTTGAAGGAAACTCTCAGGATATGAGCTTTCTTTTTCCCACGCCTTTACAAGAGAGTTTCAGAAAAGCGTTTACCGATGACCACTTTGTGCTCGATGCTTCATTACATCGTGCTGGACGTGGACTGGAGTTAGAGGGGAATTTGATCATTGCAGGAGAGGAGAGACACCAACTCGATTTTGGGTGTCTGTTTGGAGTGGGAATGATAGAAGTGGAGGTGGTTCCAGAAGCGCTCCCGCACACCCTTTCAAACTCAGTTGATTCATTTCTCGATCACCTAGCGCAACAGTTTTGCCTCTCCCAAAAGCGATTTGGCTGGTTCCATGGAAAGCACTTTCCTCTGGAAAAGTTTCTCTCTCCCTTTTTGTTCCGAGACGTGAACATGGAGGCGAGTGGACAGATCCATTTTGATGGAACCTTTGATGAGAGGTATCTGGTCTTCTCCTACGAAGGTGAGGATTTTTTGATCGAGAGTCCCAATTTTTCGTTGCAAACAGCGCGCATAGAGAAGGAAATAGCCAAAGATGTGGCAGCTGTTCACTACTTTGATTTACAAACATGGGATCACGTTGGTTTTCTTCCTTTGAAAGACACGGTCTACCAGCAAAAAAATAAAAGGGTCACCTTTACGGAAGGTGAGGCCGTTGTCCATTTTGAAAATGAGCAGATCCACATTTTAGACGTGGAGACAAAGTGGGCTGATTTGACGCTGAAAGGAGAGTTGGAAATAGAGATGCATGCACTTGATGATGTCGATCTGGTGATGAGCGCGCACTCGATTGAAGGACCGGCGTCTGATGCGCAAAAGTTGTTAGCTCATTTCTCTCACTCGATTTTTTGGGAAATCCCTTTTGAGGGTAATGTGCGGGGTGAGGGAGATGTCTTTTCTTTCCACTACCACTTTACGCCCGAGGTCGATTTGGTTGCAGGTCAGATGCATGGTTTTTTTGAAGGAAACTTCAAGAATTCTCCTCTCTTTTGCGCGGGCGAGGTGCGTTATGACTTAAATGAGATTCTGTTAAATGTGGACTCTCCACACGCCTCTTTTACGGGCTCGATCGGCAAAACCATCTCTCTTGAAGGAGATGAGATCGTGTTTCATGCAGTACAGGATGAAGGGGAAATGCACATTCTCGATTTTAAATATAAGACTTGGGAGGGTGAGGGAGATATAGAGTGGGACACAGCTGGGGTGCATATCTCTCATCTCTCGATTCAAGAGACAGAGAGCGAGCAGGGGGCTTGTGTTTTATCAGGTTGTTACAATCGAGTCGAAAAAATCTTTGAAGGACAAATCGATCAGTTCCACTGGACCTTTGGTGATACCTTCTCTCTTTGGAAACCCCAAGGCGAAATTTTTGGAGATGGAAAGCTTGAGTGGACGCGAGAAGAGGGATTACAGGCGCAGCTTGCTGGAGCATTCCGAAAGTTGAAGTTTGGAGGCATTCAGTTTGGCGATGGGGAGGATTTGCGCTGTTTTTACTCTTCCAAGCGCGGTTTGTCGGTCGAAGGGCTAGCTGTCGAAATTCCCACAGAAATGGGAGTTGAAACATACAAACTGGGATGCTTTACCTATCATCTTTCTCAGCAAAAAATTCAGTGCGAAGGGTTTGATTTCTCTCTTCCTCCTGAAAAATTGCCTTGGGTAGCGGAGCTGGCAGGCAAACTGTTTCCGGGTAAAGTCCATCCGACCATTGTCGACTGGGTTGAGGCGTTAAAACAAAATGAACCGCTTGAGGGAAAGGTCTCTTTTGAAGTTTATCCCGATACAGTTTGGGTTTATCTAGATCTAAAAGATGGAACGTATCATCTCTCTGATCATCAGTTTCGTTTAAAAAACTTTCTTCTGCTTTACGATCCAGTAGAAATCAATCTCTGGACGCAGTGCCTTTATCGAGACAACTACTACTGGCTACATATGTTAACCGATAGCATGACAATGGGCCGGGGGCAGTTAGCGATCAGTGAAAACGCACTTTCCCCTCGGGATCCTGCAGGTCAAGACTCTTTAATTGCGAGTTGGGAGAGGCAGAATGGAAAGGGATGGCGTGTCCAGAAGGTGCAGGGGAATTTCCATGGGCTTCAAATGGATTTGGTTGCCGAAAACCTCATGGATTTTTCCGATTCGATCGCTCTGCAAGGACGGATTGGGGTGGATGCGAGTCGTGTGCACCCATTACTCGGAGATCAATTAGCCCATTTGGTTGACCGCTTTTCCGTAGCAGGAGGATATACGCTAGAGGGGGGGCTGGCCATTTCCAAATCGGACTTCTCTCTTTTTTCTTTCAATGGAGCGTTAACAGGAACGGATATCTGCTTAGGGAATGTGGAACTCTCCTCTCTTAATGCCGATCTGTACTACACCCCAGATTGGGTGGCTCTTTCAAATTTGATGGTCAAAGATTGGGCAGGACAGCTATCAGTGAGTCAACTTGATTTGGTTAAAAATGTAGACAGCTGGGCCTTTTTATTCGATCAGCTGAAGTTAGAAGATGTGCGTATTTCACGTTTACGTAGTCCTTGGACCAATTGGGAGCCTCGTAGTAAACCCTTTTACCGCTCCTTTTTTATTCGCAGTTTTGAACTCAGTCAGTTTCAAGGCTACTTCGATGATGCAAGCAGTGTTGTGGGAAAAGGTAAGCTTGCCTTTACCAATCTGCCTAAAAAAACGTTTCTGTCCAATTTGCTATTTATTCCCACAGAGATCACGGCGCGGATTGGACTAGACTTAGCAGCTTTTGTTCCTGTTAGAGGAACCATTGATTATGAAATTAAAGAGGGTAAGATCTACTTAAATGAATTTAAGGATATGTTCAGTGACGGAAAGCTCTCTCGCTTTTATCTGGCTGAGGGAAGCAAAGCTTATGTCGATTTTGGTGGTAATCTCAACTTAAAGATGAAGATGAAGCAGTATAATTTGTTGATGAAACTCGCTGAATTCTTTACTATTTCCGTTAAGGGCACTCTGCTCAATCCAAAATACTCCTTCAGCAATCAGTTTGAGGATGATTAATTTTCTGTTTCCTGCCATCTGCTTGCACTGCATGCAACGGTCTAAAAAACTCTTTTGTGAGGAGTGTGCTGCACACTTTGAGCTCATCGATCCCATGGCCCGCTGCCCATTTTGTTTTCGTGAAACAGAAGCGAGACGTGCCTGCATTGAGTGTTTAGCTAAAAAAAGATGGCACATCCCTGTGGCCTCGGCTCTTGACTACACTGGCCCGGTTCGCACTCTTGTTAAAAACCTTAAATATGGGCAGATGCCCTATTTGGCTAAAACAGCGGCCTCTTTTTTGTTGTTGCAACTAGAGCAAATGGGGTGGGAATCTCCCGATCTGATCGTTCCTGTTCCTCGTCGCGTTTGGTTGCAGGGGAGCAATCATGCAACCGTGCTTGCCAAGGAGCTTGCCAAATTGTTGCAAACAGATGTTTCTAGCTGTGTGGGGAGGCATTTGGGAGATCTTTCCCAAGCGCGTTTGGTCAGGATGCAGCGAGAAAGAGTGGGGGCTGCTCGGTTTTATCTGAAAAAAAGAGCCTCGCTCAGAGAAAAAAGCGTACTCATTGTGGATGATGTGGCGACCACGGGAACCACGCTGCGCCACACCTCTGAAATTGTAAAGGAGGGATGTCCCAAAAAGATCTATGCTCTCACGCTCGCACAAACCCTCTAAATCGGCACCTCTTCTGTAGGGGTGGGCTTCACAGTGAGATGACCCACAATCTCTACACCTTCATCTACACAAAGGGATTTCGCTTCAATGTCTCCCTTGATGCGCGCAGCTCCACGCAGCTCAAGCTTCTCTTGAACCACGATATTGCCCTCAACCTCTCCCTCAATAATCGCCTCGCGTAAATTGAGGTTTGCCTTTACCTTACCCTGAGGACCCACAACAACCTTTCCTTGAGAGAGAAGCTCTCCCTCAAAAGAGCCGTCAATGCGGAGAAGGCGTTCAAAACTCAATTCTCCTCTAAACGTCACCCCTTCACCCAAAGTTGTTTCTGGGTCGTCTTCTTGCATAAAGTGGTGAGGAAGAGAGGCTGTTTTCTCACTGTTGTTCCAGCTCTCGTCATGAGAGTCGTGAGGAAGAGGGCGTGAAGGGGCCACTCGTCCTTGGTGGTGAGGCGCATCAAAGATACGAGGAGGAACCTCTTCTTTGGGAGCTCCGTATTTATAGGGAGAAGGAATGGGCGACTCATCATCATAGATGGACGCATTTTCTTCTAAAGGGTTTTTACCTGGACGGCGAAACATAGTTTGTAACCTCATTGCTCAATATTGCGTCGGCAGAGCGCGATCTGTCTTCGCAAAGATTCATCTTTTTTCATTTTATTCTCAATTGTCTTGCAGGCGTGCAAAATTGTGGAGTGCGTTTTTCCAAAGGAGGCACCAATCATCATCAAAGAATCATTGATCAGCTCCTTGGCCAGATACATCGCGATCTGACGGGCTAAGGAGATGTCTTTTGTGCGGGAGGTTCCTTTCAAATCGTTAACACGCACTTGAAATACAGTCGCTACACTCTTTAAAATACTTTCTGCCGAAACCTTCTGTCTTGGAGCTGTTTGAAACAGTTCACTCAATGTTTGCTCCACTAATTCTTCTGAAACATCTTGTTCCAAAAGGCGGCAATGCGCCGTCAAACGGTTAATCGCTCCCTCAAGCTGACGGACATTGCTAAAAATATGTTCTGCAATAAAGAAGGCTACTTGATTGGGGATATTCAATCCCTTTTGTTCAGCTTTATGCTGTAGGATCGCCACGCGCGTTTCCAGATCAGGCATGCCCACATGTGCCACAAGTCCCCACTCCATCCGCGCTACAATCCGCTCAGAGAGTTTAAGTTGACCAGGCGGCTTATCGCTTGTAATCACAATTTGCTTATTTTGATTGATCAAGCTCTCAAAGGTGTTGCAAAACTCCTCTTCAAAATTCAAGCGGTTTTGCAAAAATTGGATATCATCCACAAGCAAGATGTCCAGTGAGCGATAAAAACGCTTCATTTTATCAACCGACTTACTACGGAGACTATCGACTAAATCATTGATAAATCCTTCAGTTGTAATGCATTGCACGCGTAGTTTCTTGTGATGCTCGCGGGCGTAGTGGCCAATGGCATGGAGAAGATGTGTTTTTCCGAGTCCGACACCGCCGTGGATAAAAAGAGGGTTGTAAGAGCGTCCAGGTCTTCCTGCAATACCCAATGCTGCGGATTTGACAAACTGATTAGAAGCCCCTTCGATAAAATTTTCAAAACGGTAGGAGGGATTGAGTTTGAGTTCATACTCCGCGATCTCTTCAATCACTGGAGCCGGAGCGTGTTGCTTTTGTGAATCGATTGCTGGTTTGCGGGGAGTTTGATCACCGATGACAAAGTGAATAGAAGGCTCACCCTCACCATTAACAGGGAGGAAAGAGCAGAGATCGCGTTTATAATTGTCTAAAAGGTAGGCCTTCACGAAAATGTTGGGAACCTCCAACGTGATCTCATCAGTTGAGGAGCTCACAACTTTGATGGGAGAGAGCCAATTCTCAAAGGCTGTCAAAGAGCAGCGCTTTTTTACGTATTCTAGAAACTGAGTCCAGGTGTCGCGTGCGTCGCAAGTCAGCATAGATTTCCTCGTGGTAAAAATATGAACAATGTTTTCCACAACCTCTTCTCAGCCAATATTCGAGTTGTGAACAAGGTTGAGAATGTAACATCTGGTCTGATACGCCGCAAGAATTTTTACAGAATAAATTCAGGAGCTTTGGCTAACTGTTTTACGATCAAAGTAGTGAGAAGTAAAAAAAATGCCGCGCGGTTGCGAACTTGTAACCTGTTCATTTTAAGCGCTGTGAACAAATTATCCCCAACATATATAATTGAATCTGGGAGTCTTAATGATAAGCAAGAAGAAGGGCCGTTGCATCATTTGCAATGGTTAGATCTTCACTTTTTTCAAGCGTGCGTGCCAGTTCAAGCGCTTCCGTTTTTCGATTGAGCAGCATGAGCGCTTTGACTTTGTTTAGCAGAGTGGGTTCATGAAGAGGGTCTAGGCCAAGCGCTTGGTCAAGTCCATTAAGCGCTTTTTCGCCCTCGCCGATTTGTAGGTAGAGCGCGCCGAGTGTTTGAATGTCATAGGTAGAGGTGGGGTCGACAACGACTAAAGCTTCAAAAAAAAGCAGAGCTTTTTTGTAGTGTCCTTCTCTTAAAAACGAGAAGCCAGAAAAGCGCAGCTCTTCGAGTTGTTCATCGCTCCATCCTAAAATTGCTCTCCAATTGACAACAGTCATTTTTTACGCCTGTACAAATTGATGCATACGCGAGATGATGTAATCGATCATCTCGTTGGTTTCTTTGACCCCTTTTTCGATCATATCCACGATCACTTCTCCTTCATCGACCAGCTGCTCGTCCCGGTTTTTCTCGCTTTCGTCTTGATCCTTTCTCTCTTCTCTAGACCGCACCTTTCTGCCTCGGGTTTGATTTTTGAGAAAGGCATGAATTTTATGGATATCCGCGCTCTGTTTTTTTGTGCCTCCCAGTGAGGGAGCGACGTAAGAAGAGGCAAACCTTTGAGTGTAATAGTTTTTAGGAATCATAAAACGTGCCCACATCTTCCGCTGATAGGTTTGCATGAGCAAAACAAGCGCTGGGTGCTTGGGAACAAAATCTAGAACACGCGTATGCACTGCCACGATTTTTGCACGTCCCGGTGGGATGTGATACTGCTTACGGAACGCCTCGATCTCTTGTTGATCGCGGGCAAACCGCTCGTGGGTAGTGATGTCGTAACTGTATATTTCGACCATAATTTGATTCTAAACTACTTAATCGTTTGGATTCACCTAAAAAACATAGGGAGCCCGGCTATTTCTGGCTTTTTGAGGCTTTTTGCTTCATTTGATCGATCTCTCGCTCGCTGTATCGCTTACACTAGCTTCGCTCGAGATCAACCAACTGAAACAAAAACTCTCAAAAGTTCTTATAGGGAGCCCTGTTCCAATATTCCCATTTTGTAAAATGCAGGTGGTGGAGTATCTTCAGTTCATGCCAGTAAAAGAGACTCTTCCTATCACTCTATCTCCTCCCCCCATTCAATACGATTTGGTCTTTGGAGACAACCTTCTTGAGCACGCCTTTTCCTACGCCAGGTCACACGGACTCAGACCTATTTTGATCACCACTACAGTCTTGCAAGGGATGCTTCCTCAACTCAAAGAAGACAAAATTGTCCTCCCTCAAGGAGAATCTATCAAATCGCGTGCCATGAAGGAAAAAATTGAAGATGCTCTAATCGAAAGAGGGTGCGGTAGAGAGAGTTGTTTGATTGCCGTTGGAGGGGGGGCTCTTCTGGATTTAGTGGGCTTTGTTTCAGCAACTTATTGTAGGGGTATATCTTATGTTTCTATGCCTTCTACTTTGATTGCTATGACAGACGCCTCAATTGGAGGGAAGACAGGGGTCAATGTTGAAGAAGCGAAAAATTGGATAGGGGCGTTTCATCACCCCAGTAAGGTTTTCATTGACTTCACTTTATTACGTACCCTTCCCCAAAGAGAGTTTGCAGTTGGATTTGCCGAGTCGATTAAACACGGATTGATTGACGACGCAGATTTTTTTCACTTTATTGAAACCCACTACGAGCAGCTTTTACAACGCGATTCTGAGCTCGTCCGTGAGATGGTTCAACGTAGCTGCGCGATTAAAGCAGCGATTGTGGAAAAAGATCCTTATGAAAGAGGGGGGGTGAGACGAATTCTTAATTTTGGTCATACAATCGGACACGCTCTGGAAACGCTTTCGGACTATGCCTGTCCCCATGGCCAAGCCGTATTAATGGGGATGCATGTTGAGGCTGCTATGGCCCATCGATTGGACTATCTCTCGACAGCTTCTTATCGTCGGCTGGCTACTTTTTTAGAAAAGTTTCCTGTTCTTGCTGACTTTCCGGATCATGTGCCATATGAGATGCTAAGACGGGATAAAAAAGGGGCGCACCGTTTTGTTGTGCTGACAGATATTGGATCTGTTGCTTCTTTTGAAGGGGAGTATGCAACCACACTATCTGAAGAAATTTTAAAGGCGAGCTGGAAAGATGTTATGTGCCCCCATTAGGCGCGACTCTCTGGACACCATCGAGCAAGCGAATCAGAAAGCCGATCTCATCGAACTTAGGCTCGATCTTTTTGAGCCTAAAGATCTGAGACGGCTCCGCCTGGCCTGTCAAAAGCCTGTGATTTTCAAACTCAACCACTTTGATGTTCAGCTTCTCTCTTATCAACCCGATTACATCGATCTGCCTTTTGATCACGAGGTTGCGCTTCCTGTGCCACGCATCTCTTCTTTTCACGACTTTCATTCCACTCCTGACCTGCATGCAACCCTGACCCTGATGCAACAATTTCCGGCAGACTATTACAAGATAGCTACAACGGCTCAATCCACTTTAGATGCACTGCGCATGTTGCAGTTTGTTCGTGAAAAAAAGATCATTGGGCTCTGTATGGGCGAAATGGGGGAGATTACCCGCATTTTGGCTCCTGTTTTTGGAGTGCCATGGACCTATGCGCCGCTTGAAGAAGAGGAGCTAAACGCTCCTGGACAGATTCTTTTAGATGAGCTTGTGGACGTCTATCGGTATCGCACTCTTTCTCCCAAGAGCGCGCTTTTTGGCCTAGTTGGTGACCCTGTAAGGGGTAGTCAGAGTGACAAAAAGCACAATGTAGCATTTGAGCAACGTGGTTTGGACGCCGTCTATGTGAAGATGGAGATCAGAAAAGAAGAAGTCTCTCTGGCGCTGCCCTTATTGCAAAAGTTAGGTTTTCGTGGCCTGAGTGTTACCATGCCCTTGAAAGAGCAGATCCGCCCTGGCGAGGTGATCAATACGATTGGGTTTGAAGAAGGGCAGGTGTGCTGTTGGAATACAGATGGGGGAGGCGCACTGGATGCATTAGAGTGCAAAGGGTCGGTTGCCGGGAAGCAGATCGTGATACTAGGAGCGGGTGGAGCTGCCAAAGCGATTGCCAAAGAAGCGGTTAGGCGGGGCGCCTACGTACGCATCGCCAATCGCACAGTCAGTCAGGGCATCCTCTCCCTAGAAGAATTTGCTTCTCAAGGGTATGATATTTTGATTAATTGCACACCGCTCTGTCCCATTGACACAAACGCCCTGTTGGAAAACCGGATTGTGATGGATATCATCACCCGTCCAGAGATAACGCCTCTATTGGAAGCGGCTGCTGCGAAGGGGTGTCAGGTTGTGACGGGGATGGAGATGTGGACTCAGCAGGCAAAACAGCAGTATAGCCACTGGTTTGGGTGGTAGTCGTAATCAATTACTTTTCTTTGGACAAACACCTTAATCGGATCAAGTACTCTCTGCTTGTTGGAGAGATCGCAGGTAGACTTCGGTCTGCCGCAAGGACAGCATCGACATCAGCTCCAGCTTCCACAAGCGTGTTCATGATCTCACCTCTACCATCTAGAGCAGCGACATAAAGGGGAGTCATTCCATCACAGTTTTCTATCTCATTTAGAGCCTTTGGGCCTCATGGTAACATTTGTCGTATTCAGGTGCGACGCAAAAGAGAGGGGCCAGCGGCACTTCCTTTATTAAAAAACGGGATTGTGAGAGGAATGGAGATAGGGCCCGAGCCAAGCAAAACAGCAGTATGGCTACTGGTATGAGCGGTAGTCAAGAGCGGCTCTAATCGCATCTTGCCTAGCACACTGTATAGGTGTACGCGTGCTTCTGTCAGTGTTCTGTGTATCTGCTCCTTCCGATAAAAGGAGCTGCAAGACAGCAGCGCTTCCACATCGTGCTGCTTCATGAAGAGGGGTAGTACGCGCTCTAGAAGCAGCATCAACCTTAGCTCCTCGTCTGATCAGAACCCTAGCAGCGACAACTAAATTCTCTTGAGCAGCGTAGTGTAGAGCTGTAAATCCTTTGTTATCAATTTCTTCTGTGTCAATTCCTGCATCTAAGAAAAGTGCAATGAGTTCGGCTCTTTTTTCTTCAACGGAAGTTAAGTCCTCTCCTCTTAACTGAAACGATAAGTAATCGATCTCACCCATAGCAAAATGAAGAGGTGTTTTTCCATTTGGTCTAGCATAGTTCACGAGGGCTCCTCGTCTAACAAGAGTTGCAGCCGCGTCCACTTGCAGGACCTCAATCGCCACTCTCAGGGGTGTATAGCCATCGTTATCGCATCTGTGTACGTCTGCCCCTACACCCACAAGAAAATTGATTATCCTGTTCTGTCCGCCTCGAGCTGCCTGATGAAGAGGCGTATCTTTGTCTGCTCCAGACGCACCATGCAGATTGGCTCCAAGGGCTATAAGCGTTTGTACGCCGACAAGATGTCCTTGTCTCGCTGCTTCCATAAGAGGAGTATAGAGCGTGGAATTTGGAAGTTCCAGTACGCCTGGATAGAGTGTATGAATCCTTCTGATTTCTTGAGCATCATTCGCAGCAATTGCGGCTTGAAACTCTGCACAAGGACTAATTAAATGTAAGGGTGTTGTCACTTTTTATTCCCAGTTTTTGGGATCTAATTATGACTGATTTTCTTATTTAATACAATTTGCGAAAATTCCAATTATACTGGAATTTTTTCTTGACTTGATCTTTAAAAATAGTCTACGACCTTCCCCAAAAAGAGAAAATCCATGAGTGCAGCTGCCGCAGTGTCCGATGTAGCTTCTGCGAGCCATATTTATCACTATTCTCCCCTAGAGCGTACTTTTCATCATGTTGGAGGGGATGATCAGGATAAAATGGGTGTAATCACAGAGATTTTCCATCGTATTTTAACGCCCTTATACGGTTCGCAAGACAAAGCAATCGGGCAGTTCAAGTAGGCACAGATCGTACGGCCTATTTACTGTATGAAGAGGCTAGAGCGGTTGGCGTTCTTGTTTTTAAGACTGTTCTGAGTGATGAATTTGCTCAGTTTGGTGTCCAAGATAGCGTCGAAGTGAAGTCCTTGTTTGTCGACCAATCTGTTCGCGAGGACTCCACTTTGCACTGCTCGTTGGGCATAACCACGGATTTTGTCAATGGTTGAGCGTGGGCTTTTCTGGTAACCAACAATCCTGTATATTTATCAACATGTTAAAAAGTTGGAAGCTCCACCCCTCTAAGTTAAAAGGAACACTAAAAGTTCCTCCCTCCAAATCGCAAACGATGCGCGCTCTTCTTTTTGGGCTTTTAGCTAAAGGAAAGAGTGTCATTCACGATCCTCTTCCCTTTCCTGATATGATCCGCGCCTGTCGCCTATTAGGAGCCTCTGTAGAGGAATTTCCCGACCACATCGAAATGCTAGGAACGAAAATCAACGGAGCTAAAGAGGTCATTGATGCCGGCAACTCAGGACTTATTCTCCGCTTTGTCGGGGCGATTGCTGCCCTCTCTTCTAATCCCATCCTCTTGACAGGTGATCACTCAGTGCGCACTAACCGTCTTGTGCAGCCTCTTTTGGATGGATTAACTCAACTGGGGGCTGATGCCTACGCCCTGGAGGGTAATGGAAAGGCTCCCATTTCTGTTCAGGGACCTCTTCAGCCTGGTCAATGTACAATCGATGGACACGAGTCTCAGCCTGTTTCGGGCTTACTTATCGCCGCGGCCTTTTCTTCCGGTCCGACTGAGATTTTTGTGCGTCACCCGGGAGAGCTTCCTTGGGTGCAGCTCACTCTCGATTGGCTGGATCGTCTCGGTATTCCCTACACGCAAAAGAACGGAGAGTATTACCGTTTGAATGGACACGCCTCCATCGAGGGCTTCTCCTATCACGTTCCGGGAGACCTAAGCTCTATCGCTTTTCCTCTTGCTGCTGCGATTCTTACACATTCTGAGATTGTTTTGGAAAATGTTGATCTTGCAGATCCTCAAGGAGATAAACGGCTTATTACGCTCTTGCAACAAATGGGAGCTCGAATCGAAGTGGATGAGCAGAGTGTGCATGTACGCCAGGGCGGCACCCTTTCTGGCATACAGGTGGATATCAATGATTGTGTGGACGCACTGCCGATACTGGCTGTGATGGGGTGCTTTGCCGAGGGAGAAACCGTACTCACAGGCGCTGAAATTGCTCGTAAAAAGGAGTGCGATCGGATTTCTGGTATTGTTACGGAGCTTAAGAAGATGGGGGCGCAGATTGAGGAGAGGCAAGATGGTGTGGTGGTGCAACGCTCCTCTTTAAAAGGTGGTCAGGTGCAGAGTTATGACGATCATCGGATGGCGTTAGCTTTAGCTGTAGCAGGCTTGGCTGCAGAAGGGAAGACGCAGGTTTCTCGAGTGGAGTGTGTGTCGAAAACATTTCCCCATTTCCAAACGCAAATGCAGAAGTTGGGAGCACAGATCAGATGATTTTGTGTGGCCTATTTTGTGCAGGGAAATCGACCTTAGGCAAAGCGGTTGCGGAGGCAAAAAATCTTCCTTTTTATGATACCGACCGTTTGATTGAAGCAAAAGAGGGAGGGACAGTCAGTGAAATTTGGCTACGCTTAGGCCCTGAAATGTTTAGGGATGTGGAGACGGCGGTAGTTTTCTCTTTGAAGCGCGAACCATGTGTGGTGGCAACGGGCGGAGGAACGTTGCTAAGAGAGGAGAATCGAAAGCATTTACGCCGATTAGGTAAAACGGTTTATCTCAAGGCGTCTACAGCTGTGTTGTGGTCCCGTTTGCAGCAGCGAGGATTACCTGCTTTTTTAGATAAGGAGAATCCCAAGGAGCATCTAAACAGAATCGCAAAGGAGCGGATTCCTCTTTTTGAGCAATTTTGTACATACGTCTTAGAAACAGAGTTTTATTCTTTAGAAGAAGAAGTTCGATTTCTATCTGGTTAAGTTTTTTTTGCGAATAAATCAATCATCTGCTTAAAAGAAATTTTCAAAAGGTGATTGTCATGAAAAAATTGTTTTTGCTCGTCCCCTTATTTTTTGTCTCTACACTCGTAGCCGATTCTGCGCCTTTTGCAGCGCAAAGCGACCTGGTAGGAGATCTATCAGATGCCGCATTAAATGGAATTTACCATCACCGTCGTGGATGTCGCTATGAAGGTGAAAGGAGCCTCTGGTTACAAGGCTTTGGAAGTGGACGCGAGCGGAGCGCGCGAGGAGAGCGTAGGCAGTACAACAATGATTTGGGTGGGCTATTTGCCGGATTCGATTATGTACTATCATGTAGCCACTACCTCGGTTTCCTATTAGGGGGCTCTTGGGGAAACATCTCTATTAACGATGAGTCCCCTGACTTTCGTACAGACAGCATTCTATTCGGAGTCACTTTTGAGCAGTTTTGCAACAAACAGTTCTTTGGGCTTGCCCTAATAGGAGGAGTCTTAACGGATGAGAGAAGTATGAATGAGGTAAGAGAGGAGGCACAGGGTCTTTTCATTACTCCAGACCTAACGTACTCCTTTCAATTCGATTGTTCCTGCCTCTCGCCTCTTGTGACTGGGTATTTGCGTTATGCCGGCTTCTTTTCAAAAGATTACCAGCATCCTGAAGCGTTAGCATCCGTTTACATTCGAAATCGTTCCATTCAATTATTCACAGTCGGTGGACAGATTGCACTTCCTTATCAATGGGATACGTGCTGCTTCTCTTTTAATCCCTATATCGGTGCAGCTGGTAGATTCCAATTTGATGGGAATCAGATTGATGCGCGTTTGTTGGATTTCGATCTCTCCCTTTCTGACGGAATTGATGAGTGTATTGGATATGGACTGATCGGTTTTGAGTTTTCAAAAGAGTATGGATGTCTAAAGATTCAGGGTAATCTTGAAGCGAGCTGTGACTCAGATTGTAGCTGGCGTGCTCTTGGTGAATTAAACATTAACTACACATTTTAACTTTTGCAGAGACCACAATGAAAAAACTAAGCCTCTTTTTACTTACACTGACGATCGTCCCTACCTCGCTCTACAGCGCCTTTGTAATCGAGACAGGGCAAATTGAGACAGTTACACAGTTTCTCACTGCTGCAGAAGGTGATACCGGAATTGTGGAAACTGGGGGCGTGCTCATTACCTCTGACGGATCGAATGCCGTAGAGATAGGAGGAGTGAGTCAGTTTGTCTTTAACAAAGGTACAATTGAAACCACTGCCGGGGGGACTTTGATCAATTTTTCGGTAGCTGGATATAACGGCGGCACTATCATCAACAATGGGTTGATGCTCACACAAAATTTGGGCAACATCGTAGATATCGAAACTGCTGTAGATGGTACCCGTATCATTAATAACAACCTTATGTCCACTGTAGCAAACGGTAGTAGCTTAATAGTTGGTTTTCAATCTACAAATACATTTTTCCAAAATAATGGAATTATGTCTTCTCGAGGTGCTGGTGCAAGAGTCTTCGATATGACTCAAGGAGAGGGTTCCATTTTTCAAAACTACGGTTCTATTTTTACAGAGGGTGCTGCCGGAATTGGGGTTGCCCTATTAGATCACCCCAATTCCGTAGTACTCAATGCCGGCCTCATCTCTACGGCTGCAGTTGTTGCTGATGGAGTTGAATTCAGGCGGAGTGGAGCGACTTCACTCACCAATACAGGACGCATTCAAACAGATGGAAGTAGCTCTCATGGAGTATCTGTAGAGGATAGCGCGTCTGTCAGTATTGACAATTCCGGATCAATCACGGCAGCTGGACCAGACAGTCGAGGAGTCTATTACTCAAACTCAGAGACGCCTACTTTTATCAATACAGGCTCAATTATCACAACAGGTACAGGCAGTAGTCGCGCGGTTGAGCTATTCGATAGTGCTGGTGCTGTTGTGCGAAATGGGGGGCTCATAGCGAGTGCAAATGAAGATGGTGTGAGCTTTACAGCTTCAAGCTCAGATGGTCACCTGATCAATGGGGGAACGATTAAGGGGGGTGCAGGGTTTTCTGCGATTGTCTATACAGATTCCTCAACAAACCCAACGCTTACACTTCTGCGTGGATCGAATATACAAGGCTCGGTTAACTCATTCACAGATCCCATTAATCTGAACGTTGAATCTGGTTTGAATCTTTTACTGACGCTGTCCAACGGAAGTTTAGGTAGCTTGGGGATTGAAGCTCCTTTTGCTGTAGTGAATGATAATACAGTCGCTGTGATTGACCGTGCAGGTTTTGCCTTACAAGCTGATGTGCTTGCCGACCTATCAGATACCATTTTAGGGGGGATTTACCGTAACAAGACAACAGATCCCTGCTACCCATGTTGTACGTCTGATTTTAGCATGTGGATGGAAGGCATAGGGAGTTATCGGAAGCGAGGAATCAACAATGGGGTTGTAGGCTATAAAAATAGGCAAGGGGGGATTGTATTGGGAGCCAATACAACAGTTTGTAGTGGTTGTGGATCAGCTTTCTTAGGGTTTATGCGTGGACGGGCTGAGGTAGACAGAAACACCCAAAACGCTTGTTTAGACACCTTTTTTGGGGGAGCGGCCTACGAGACGTACATCTGTGGAACCTTTATGGGGCTCGCCATTGCAGGAGGCTATATCCACTGGGAGAACACACGCTATGTAATGAATAACCTTGCCAATGGAGGATTAGAGGCAGCTCAGGCACAAACATCTGCTGGCTTTGTATCGCCTGAATTTACCCTGGCTCGAGCTTATTCATGTTTCTCCGTTCCTTTAGCACTTAGCGGCACAGTTAGGTATGCCGGGCTCTTTTTGGGTCACTATACGGAAACAGATTCTTCAGCTAATTTGTCTGTACAGGACCGAGATATCCATTTGATCACCGCACGAGCAGAACTCGGAGCGCCTGTTACAAATTGCAACAACGTTTGTGAATGGGTTTTAGAGCCTTATATAGGGGTTTTCGCGCGCTTTCAATTTGGAGATGATGTACATACAGCGCTCCTTGGGCAGTCACTTGCTTTTGATCCCGGTCTTGAACAGACATTGGGTGGTCTGCTATTAGGGTTTAGGGCAACGCAAGCAGTTGGACGTTTTAACCTCTTTCTCAATGTAGAGTCGAGCTTTGATAGTGAGAATAGCTCACGCATTCTAGGTGAGGGCGGAATTAGCTTGAGTTTCTGAATGTGGATTTAAAGATGCGCAAAGTGTACTAAAGGCATCAATGTTGTTTTGGTCGTTTGGGAATAGGTTCAAAATCGCAAACTGAACCACTTCAAAACGCCCTTTAAACTCCTCTCCCAGGAAAATCTCTTGAAAAAACCCGGCCACAGTCCGCGGATCATTTTGAAAAGCGCCACAGCCCAAGGCACCCAAGACCAAATGGTGGTGCCCTTTGGTGTGCATGATGCGCAACATGTTTCGGATTTTACTCTTCATTCCGGCAGCGTATGCAGGTATATTATTTGTGGTCTCATGTTCTCGTGATTTTTTCCTCAGATCGTAGGCAGCGACAGCCACCAGAGCCACCTCGGTAGGATTCTCTAAAAGGGCATAGTGATGCGCTTCATCAGCTCTAGAAACCACAACATGAGGGCAGTAGATGCCTCCGAATTCAGGTAAAGGATAGTGTTGAGTTGTGAGGCCAAGGTAGTGATTAGAACGGCGGCAGACAGCTTCTTCTTGAGCGGGGCATCCCCTGGTTACCCCACCACCGGGTGTATATCGATTGGCCATGTTAATGCCCACTGGATTTTTACCTTGCTCTGCTAACCTTAGAAGTACATTGAGCGTGTCGTCTTCGATGACAGAAAAGCGTGTCTGGTAGGTTTTGTGGGTTGGGGGGATGGGGTCAACAATTGTATAGGTGCAGGTACCGTCTATCATCGGCTGGTTGCGGGTGGATAAGTCTCCCTCTCTATGCAACTGCATTGTCTCTTGGAAGATTTGCGCTCTATAGGCGTAAACGTCCCTAGGTTGAGGTTGTTTGGGACTGATAGGTTGAGAGTGTTCAGGTGGTTGAATACAATAGAAACCTCCCACTAAAAGTGGAAGAGTTGTAGTGAGAATGCCGACACCTCCAACGAGGAAAGCGGCAGAGCCGATTTGCCCATGTAGGGCGCCAACAGCCACCAGACTTCCGATCAAAGTGATGATCCCTAAGGCAACCAGAAGATAGCTTTGGGGTTGATAAGAGGGTATGCGAGGAGTTTCTGGACGAGAACTTGTTTCTACAGGTGCTGCCATAATGTGATCGCCTGAATTTTTTATTTCAAATTTCCACCTATTATAACTTCTTTTAAGTTAATTGTATATGTATTTTGTTCAATTTTATAATGGTGATCCTATTTCTACGTCAACAGAGCCGGAACAGTTGCCTATGTTTAGAAGATCAAGTGTCCTGGCAGCGTAAGCGCGAGCCATAGATTCAGCCTCGGTGTTGCATCCAAGTCTGTTGCAATTCATATGAATAAGAGAATGATAGATTTCAAAAAAGTCAAAGGTCGATAACCCTTGGGCGCGCGTTTGAAGCTCCTGGATAGAGTGAGTGCGGAGTTTAGATGCTTGTTGAAGCAATCTGACAATTGGATGCATTTTTTGAGGATTTCCAGTTAATTGAGAGCCATATTCTAGAATTTCAGACTTATATTGATTAAAACCGCGTAGGTGTTTTTTTATAGAATGATTGATGAAGTGATGATGCTTATTTAAGCAGTCGAGCTCTTTCATAAGATTAATTATGTTTAAACAGTAAAAGATTGGGTTTGGGATTTTATGACTATTTTTTGAAAGTAATTTTAAGATTTCTATGTTTGCGATAGAGTCGGTGCAAAATAGTCCTTCTACTAACTCAATATTCGGTAATCCACCATACCTTTCGATCTCACGCTCATAATTTGAGATTTCACTACGTAAAATGATCTGGTTCGATAGCCAAAAATTTAAGGCTAGATTGACTAGATGATTGATTTCTTTGGAAAGATCCTTTGATTTAATCTTGAGTCGAAGACGAATATGGTGACGTGGATCTGCAAATCTAAGAAAGTGCCATTCTGTAATCAATTTTCTGTGAGCCAAATCCGTGACAAAGGAATTTAGCTGTTCTGTAAGAAATCGATTACACTCTTCTTCTGGGAGATATATTTTTAAGTATAACCATTCACTTCCAAAGAGCTTCCATCGATCGTTGAATGAGACATTCCTGTAGGGCTTGATTTGAATGCGTGGATTTTTTGGGAAAAAAGCGGGCGCTACTGTAAATGGTGCCACAAATTCACCATGATGATGTCCCTGATCGCCTTGTATCCAGCTTGTATCAAGATATTCAGAAAAAGAGAGCACTTCGCTATTTTGCGCCATTTTTTTTAAGTAATTGGTTTGTAGCTCATTGTCTAAGTTGATTAACAGTTGATTGTCTCCATTCTGAAAGTAGATTTTTTTAGGCAACGTCCACTTTTGTGCAAACTGTAGCAATTGTGTGGAAAATGTCTTGGTGGACTTTCCAGAATAGCTAGAACAGAGGAAATTCCATCGAGCGGGCGAAAATATAGTTTTATCAAACCGAACTCTGGGCAGAAAATAAGCTGTTTTCTCTAAGTTAAACCAAGAAAAAGGATACAGCTGTTTGTGTCTATAACGTCCAATTTCTCTCATCAGCTGCAACGGTTCTGGGGCAAATGTGGGGCTCAACAAGTTGCCCACGCGGGGGATGAGCTCTTTTTCTCCATTTTTGAGAGTTAAGTATAGCCTATCTAAGCTTGCTCCTACATATATATCGGATAGTGACAAGCAGTTGGATGACTTTGCAGGACCATTCAGGTCTAATCGATATTTTCTCATACACGGATGAATGCCCACGTTGGCACTACGCACTGATTTAGGAAAATAGGCCATTTCGAAGAAAATCGCTTCAGAATCAGATGACTCTTCAAGGTGCACATAGTCTTCTAATTTCTTTTGCGCACTCGTGTCAAATAAGTGGGTAAATCTTCCAAAAGAGCTCCCCCCTTGCTCTGTGTTGGATTGCAGCTGGATCAAGAAATTACCTTGATCCAATTGCTCTTGACTTTTAGCAATCATTTTGAAAAAAACGTCAAATGAATAGGGCAGATCGTCTGCATTCAAGTTTTTTTCTGTAGAAAATCCACAGATTCGATCAATTTCATCCTCTGTGATCACAATTTCATGGCTTTTGTTTAAAAGAGAATCTTGCCACTTATAGTTTAGAAATCTTTCCCAGCTCTTACATTCGTCTGATTTTTCTTGTTCTTGCTTAGGCTGGACTAAGCCCTTAACAATGCACGCTTCGTTCATGAGCTGAAGCAACGGGACCGTCCTATCTACCCCATATTGATTTAGAAATTCGGCGTGAATTTCCTGTATCGTGGCGGATTTGGGATACAGACTTGAAATTTTCCAAAGAGCAAAGACACTTCTTTCCAAATCAGGAAGGATGCTTTTGGAAAGAATCGGTTTATTTCCTTGGTGGACAGCATCAACCTGCAAATAGTTTTTTGCTTGTAAAGTTTGGCGCATTTTTTTTTGGAGCGCACACAATAAGTCCTCTTCTGATCCAAGTTTTGCCTCATCATACCGTTTTATTTCTTGAAAAATGCAGGTGAGATTTTCATCCGACCAATTGTCTAACAAAGCTTTAATCGGTGAGTGCATTAGGAGAGAAGGGAGTTGACTAGGAAGAATAAATTGTTGAGAAATCAGATCATTAATTAACTTGTAGGTTTTTTTAATATCTAGATTTGGGAATATTTTTTTTAATTTATCGATTAGTTCTATGATCTGTATCTCTTGTCGAGACAGTTCAAGAATATGATAGACAAGTTTGGAGGCGCGGATGGAGACGGACGTCTGCTTGGCTTTTTCGTCTACTTCAGATTCTCTGATATAGCTTAAATAGACCCTATTGCCTTTTGATAGAGCTAAAGGATTGCACCTAATTAAAAGTTTAAATGGCTCAGTCGTTTTTCCAAGTTCTTGCATGAAGTGAGAAAAAAGCCATCCCATGTCAGGTCGAGTTCTTTTTTGCAAACGGCTTGAATTAAAAGATATATTTGTTTTTTCTTCCCAATTACCCATAGCTACCGAGGCGAATAGTCCAAATGGAGTGGTTCTAGTCACTAGCCTATTCATGTAATTGAGTAAAGAAAGAGAAGTTTGGGAAGAGTAGTGGTTACTTTTATTGAGCGCTTCAAATAAGGAGGGCGATGCAAGAGCAATGGCTTCTCTTAGAAAAGGATGGTTGCAAAAAAAATCTGGTAAAAAGAGGTTGTAGTCCTTTTCGTTCCAGATCTCTTCTAACTTCTCAACTGGCCACGACGGCACTCTGAGCAAGAAAAAATGCGCCGCTTTAAAGGGTAAATTATGCATGGATTAAGAAAGGCAGACGCCAGTCTCCTAAACTGTCATGTAAGGTTAAGAGCGTCCCAATTGCTCCTTCCAAAAGCCCTATCCTATCCACCTCAGTTAAAATTCCTTTCTTATTAGGTTCTAGATCTCGATACCCAAATACAGCGTTAGGGTTGTAGGAAGAGATCAGTTGCGCTTGAAGATCTGTTGTTGCAGAACGAAGAACTTCTTTTTCACAGTCGTGTAGCATGGATTTTGTGATGAGTAATAAACCCGCGACTCCATGGCAGATTCCTGGACCTGGAA
>JAJACP010000005.1:98203-114709 GCA_022601445.1 Chlamydiales bacterium
CCCATGTATTCTGAGGTCTTTTAAAAATGCTGCTAAATGCTTTCAGGGCAAATTCTTTTAACTCGTTGTTTTTTAATGCTTTGCCTGCTAGAAACAAGGTTCTAGAAATGCCTGGCACGCCATAACACCATGCATCTCTAGAGGGACATTTTTTTTCTCTAACGTGATCTATTGCTTCATCCCAAGAGACAGAGTAGGACCAACGATAACAGCCTAGCGAATCCTGAAAAGAGTACTTTTGGATCCAATTCGTTATTTTTTGCATAGCCTCTATTTGTCCTTCAATACAGACGCCTTTCAAGGTTGCTATAGATAAAAATGCAAGAATTCCTGTTACTCCATGTGCAAGGCCTAGGTTAAAGTTGCCCTTAAATGTCCTCTTATCTTGGAGCCAATTAACTGGGTCTTCAGTTGATAAATACCAACCAGGTACTCGATTCGACTCAATGATTGTGTCTTGGCAAAGAGCGATTAAAGTCTCAATGATTTCGATTGAAAGATCATAAAAGATATTTTCAGATAAAAACTCCAAAAAATACCGTCCAATCCCACACAAACCAGAGATTGAATCGTAGAGATTTGATGGAACTGCATTTTTTGCGCTTAAGCAGGATTGAATGGGGTGGAGGTATCTTGAAGCAAGATGATCCGCAAGATACCCATTCAATGTCTTAAGAAAAGAGCTGTAACGGTTCTCAATTGAATTGGCTTGACTCACAGCAAAGGCGATTCCAGCGGCTCCACTAAAAATGGAAAGATCTTTTAAACCTTGATTCTCAATCGACTTTTTAAGACCCACCATATACTGATGAGTGATAGATCCACCTTGTACAACTGCTGCTTTTTCTAAAAAAGTGAAGAGCAAGATTAAACTCGGGTAGCCGCTAGAAAGAGAGCGATCCTCCCAAATTGAAGCCTTAGAAACGTTGACTTCCTTTTTAAATCCTTCCTGGGCTTTTTGCCTCGTTGTTTCAGAAACGTGCATTCTTGAGCTTGCTTCTAACAAAATATGAGGCGCATTAGTCAATTGTGACACGATACTCTCTATTCAGTCATCATTTAGCAATTGCATGAAAATTGAGTAGCGCAGCAATTGGTGCAGGTTAGGCAGGAATTGCAAGAGCCTTGGCAGGAAGCCGTTTTCTTGGGTTGTTGTTTGACAGGGATTTCCTCCTTAATTTCTAAATCGAGATCATATGCATGATCATCATGTAACGATTCAATACCTTGTTTGGTTTTTTCAACAGCTTGTTGAGGATCCACAGCATAATTAAATGACGGAAAAGGGCCTTTGATTTCCATTTTTTACCTCCATGTTTGTGTTGCCCTAGAGATCGTACGGAAAATTTTTTTTTAATCAAATCTTTATTTTTTAGGACTTGCCATTAGAATGGAAAATGATGCAGAGAGAGGACTATAACTTGCGTTTGCAAAGTTATTGTGTCCCACGTATGAATAAAAGAGCTTATGAAAAGAATGTTGATCCTCTCACTGATTTTCTGTGTAATCGTGGGGATGGGCCTGGCTGTCTATTTCTACTTTCGGTTAGAAAATGACTCTAATCGTCTCACGCTCTATGGAAATGTCGATGTACGACAGGTCGATATCGGCTTCCGTGTCGCCGGACAAGTCGATGCCCTCTTGTTTGAAGAAGGGGACTTAGTAGAGGCCGGAAGCTTGATGGCTACCCTTAATCGCACCCCCTACACCAGTCAGGTAAGTGAGGCGGAAGCCAACCTTTTAGCCGTTGGAGCTAAACTTGCCAATGCCGAAATTCTGCTGAAACGGCGTGAGGAGCTGATCGACAGTGGAGGTGTTGCGGTTGAAAACCTCGACGATGCACTCTCCAATCGCAATGCTCTTTTAGCCGAATCGGCCTCCGCTGAGGCGGCAGTGGCTGTCGCACAAGACAATTTGGTCTTCACAGAGGCGTATGCCCCTACTGATGGGATCATTTTAACCCGTATTCGTGAGCCGGGCACTGTTGTCAATCCGGCCGATCCGGTCTACACCCTTTCGATCTCTTCACCGATTTGGGTGCGTGCTTATGTGGCCGAGCCTGATCTGGGAAGAATCTATTATGGAATGGAAGCCAAGATCTCCACAGATACCAAAGGAGCGCCGGTCTACACAGGCAAGATTGGGTTTATCTCGCCTGTTGCAGAATTCACCCCTAAGACGGTCGAAACAACACAGCTGCGTACTGACCTGGTCTACCGTTTGCGCATCTATGTGGACAACCCAGACAAGGTCTTAAAGCAAGGAATGCCGGTCACCGTAAAACTCGACACAAGCTGGATGAAAAGTGAGTGATGCGCTTGTCTCCATCCATAATCTAACCAAGTCTTTCTCGCGCGATTTTCCTCCTGCTCTTGATCAACTCACGGCAACGATTCCTCATGGAGAGATTGTGGGTCTGGTGGGACCGGATGGAGCGGGGAAAACAACGTTAATTCGCCTAATGGCTGCACTGCTACACCCCTCTGAGGGGGCTATTGAGGTGGATGGAAGAGAGACCACTTCCGATGCCGAATCCATTCATACAGTTACTGGCTACATGCCGCAGAAATTTGGTCTCTATGAAGACTTAAGTGTCATCCAAAACCTCAACCTCTACGCTGATCTACGCGGTGTTGTGGGCGGTGAAAAAAAAGCGGTCTTTGAGAAACTCCTCTCTTTTACCGGCCTTGAACCGTTTCAAAAGAGGCTCTCCAGAGATTTGTCAGGGGGCATGAAACAGAAGCTGGGTCTGGCATGCGCTCTTGTAAAAAAGCCCAGACTTCTGCTTTTAGATGAACCGAGCGTAGGTGTGGACCCGATTTCGCGGCGGGAGCTTTGGAAAATGGTCTATGAGCTGGTGGATGAGGGGATTTCTGTTGTCTGGAGCACAGCTTATTTGGATGAGGCGGAAAAGTGTAAGACAATCTTGCTCTTGAATGAGGGAAAGCTCTTGTATCACGGCAGTCCTAAAAAATTAACCGAGCAGGTGAAAGAGCGCGTTTTTCTCATCAAAGGGGAGGAGAAAAAACGACGGAAAGTGTTGATGGACGTGCTACTGCAAAAAAATGTGCTCGATGGAGTGATTCAAGGTAGAGATATTCGGGTTGTGGTGAAAGAGCCACCGTTTCAAGCAGAAAATCTCCAGATTGAAGCGACACCTCCCCGTTTTGAAGATGCGTTTATTAATATCTTGGGAGGGGGGCCGGGTGGAGGTTCAGAGCTTGCAGATAACCGTGTAGCGGTACAAGAGGATAAAGAGAGTGTTGTGGAGGCAGAAGGGTTGACCAAACGGTTTGGCATGTTTACAGCAGCTAGCCAGATTAGTTTTTCGGTGCAAAGAGGGGAGGTGTTTGGGCTGCTTGGTCCCAATGGCGCAGGAAAATCAACGACGTTTAAGATGCTCTGTGGCCTCTTAAGACCCACCGAGGGCAAAGCGATGATTAACGGCTACAACCTGCAAAAAGCACCGAGTCAAGCGCGGGCGCAACTGGGCTATATGGCGCAAAAATTCTCTCTCTATGCGAATTTGACGGTCTTGCAAAATCTGGAGTTTTTCTCGGGTATTTATAATCTGCAGGGAAAAAAACAAAAAGAGATGATCGAGGAGATGATCGAGGTGTTTGCTCTGAGCAAGTATTTGAGCACTTCCACAGAACAGCTGCCTTTGGGTTTTAAGCAGCGGTTGTCACTCGCTTGTGCAACCATGCACTCTCCGCCTCTTCTGTTTTTGGATGAACCTACATCGGGTGTCGATCCTCTCACGCGGCGAGAGTTTTGGAATCACATCAATGGCCTGGTGGACAAGGGTGTCACGGTAATGGTGACAACGCATTTTATGGACGAAGCGGAGTATTGTGACCGGATCGCCTTGATCTATCGGGGTAAAATGATCAATCTAGATGCCCCAGATGCTCTCAAACAGAGCTGTCAGACGGCAGAAAATCCCAATCCGACGCTCGAAGAGGCCTTTATTCACCTGATTGAGGAGTACGATGCACGCACGCAGTAGGCGGATGAAAGCGCTGATGATCAAAGAGGCTTTGCAGATTGTACGCGATCCGAGCTCCATCCTGATCAGCATTATTCTACCCGTTCTTCTCATCTTTCTCTATGCCTACGGCGTCTCTCTTGATTTAGATCATCTCCGCATTGGTGTTGCTCTTGAAGATACCTCTCCCGATGCGATGAGTTTTTTCTACTCGATGCGTGACTCTCCCTATTTTGAGGTAAAAGTGGCGCGTGACCGGCGCGAGCTCGACAGCGATCTAGAAAAAGGAGCGATTCGAGGGATTGTGGTTGTTCCTTCTTACTTTTCCCAGTTCCGTCACAGGCCTGATCAGGTGGCACCGATTATGGTAATCGCGGATGGCTCTGAACCGAATACGGCCAATTTTGTGAAAAACTATGTGCGTGGCGCTTTTCAACAGTGGCTGGTTCAAGAATCGATCTCATCCAACTTAAAAGGGCTGCCGCGTATCTCCATCCAAACCCGTTTTTGGTACAACGAGCAGCTGGAAAGTCGCTACTTTTTGTTGCCTGGCTCACTGGCGATTATCATGACATTGATCGGGATTTTGTTAACGGCTCTTGTGGTCGCGCGCGAATGGGAGCGGGGGACCATGGAGGCGATGATGTCCACACCGATTGGAATTGTGGAGTTGATCATCGGAAAAATTATTCCCTACTTTTTTCTGGGGATGTTTTCCATGGCACTCTGCTTTTGTCTAACTGTTTATGGATTTAGTATTCCGTTTCGTGGATCGATCCTCCTATTGGGATTGGTTTCAACGGCCTTTTTATTCTGCGCGCTGGCTCTTGGATTGATGATCTCTACCCTTTCGAAAAACCAACTTGTTGCCTTTCAGGTTTCTGTGATTGCAGGTTTTTTGCCTGCCTACATCCTTTCAGGCTTTCTTTTTGAAATTGCCAGTATGCCCTTTTGGATTCGAGGGTTGACCTACCTGATGCCGGCACGCTATTTCGTGCTCTGTTTACAAACGTTGTTTTTGGTAGGCAATGTCGGCACCCTGATTTTTTGGAATATCCTCCCGATGATCGGAATTGGATTGATTTTTTTGACGATAACGGCACGTAAAACGGTGAAAAGACTCGACTAAATATGTTACATCGGATTCTATCCTTAATTTTTAAAGAGCTCATCGGCGTCTGGCGCGATCCTAAAACGCGTATTTCGCTTCTGGCGCCTCCCTTAATCCAGCTGTTTGTGTTCACGTTTGCCGCAACTTTGGATGTGAAAAATGTGGAGATTGGAGTCCTCAATCGCGATCATGGGGAGCAGGGTTTTGAACTTGTTCAACGTTTTCACGGGGCGCCCACTTTCACGCACATCACCTATCTGCGCGGTGTTGAGGAGATCACACCTTTTTTAGATGAACAGAAAGGGGTGATGGTTGTCTCGCTCGATCAAGAGTTTTCACGCCAACTAGACGCCAAAAAACAGGCTGAGGTGCAGCTGATTATGGATGGGCGTAAATCCAATACGGCGCAGATTGTGGCCGGATACGCCTCCACTATTATTGATCAATTTAACGACGACTATGCAGCAAAAGCGGAAGTGAAGCAACAAAACGCGCGTTTGATTCCACGCAACTGGTTCAATCCCAATCTACTCTACTATTGGTACAATATTCCCTCTCTTGTGGCCACGCTCTCCATGCTCACCTGCTTAATCGTCACCTCCATTTCTGTGGCCCGTGAAAGAGAGCTGGGAACGTTTGATCAGCTGTTGGTCTCTCCCTTGATTCCATTTGAAATTTTGGTGGGAAAAATTGTGCCGGGAATCATTGTGGGCACTCTTGAAGGCTTACTGCTCTTTGCCGCGGGCGTCTTTCTTTTTAAAGTTCCGTTTACAGGCTCTTTTCCTCTTTTTGTGATCAGCTTGCTGGTGTTTATTAGTGCGATTGGAGGGGTGGGTCTGTTTTTATCCGCCCTCTGCTCCACTCAGCAGCAAGCGATGCTCGGCACGTTTGTGGTGATGGTGCCCTCGGTGATGCTTTCAGGTTTTGCGACTCCAATCGAGAACATGCCTGAATGGCTCCAGGTGTTTACGTATGGCATTCCGTTAAAGTATATGTTAATGATCTCAAAAGGGATCTTTTTAAAAGACATGCAAGCGTCGATAGTCCTCAATAATCTGTGGCCGCTTGCGTTGATTGCTTGTTGTACCCTAGCAGGGGCCGGCTGGCTATTTCGAAGGAGGTTAGAGTGAAAGGTGTCAGATTCTGTTTTTTGGGACTATGCATCGGCTTAAGCAGCTGCAAGATGGGGCCCAACTACTGCCCTCCTGAGCCGTGCATTCCTGAAGTTTGGACCAGTGAGTCTGGTTGTGTCGAAGCGGTGCCTCTTGCTTGGTGGGAGGAGTTGAACGACCCTCTTCTCAGTTACTACATCGAACAAGCTGCCTGTTACAACAACGATGTTCTCACAGCCGAGGCGACTATCTTTCAAGCGCGTGCCTTGAGGCAAATGGCTGCTTCACAACTATTTCCTCAGCTAAACGGCAATCTTTTTGCTTCAAGGACATATTTCAGCAGAAATGGTCCTCTTTTTGCGATTGGCGCAGCGGGGACAAGCGACACTCCCGGCCTCCCCTTTACTTTGCAGGTGCCTCAGTTGCAAAACATTTTCACCTCCCTCATCGATGCGTCGTGGGAGCTCGATCTATTTGGGCGGGTGCGTAGAGAAGTGGAGGTGACCGATGCATTAATTGGGAGTGCGATCGAGCAGAAAAACGACGTGTTAATCACCGTCATTGGTGAGGTGGCGCGCAACTACATCGATCTACGCAGCGCTCAGCAGCAGGGAGTGTTAATTGAGGAGAGCATTTGTCTTCTTGAGCAGGAGGCTACAATCGTGCGGCAACGGTGGGAGAGGGGATTGGATGACCGTCTCCAAGTCGATGCAGTAGAGGCAAATTTGGCCACCTTGAAGGCGACACTTCCTCCCATTTGCGCGCAGATTTACCAGTATATGTATGCAATTTCGGTCTTAACCGGAGAGCTGCCCGAGGCTCTTTTTGCCTCTCTCTCCCCGATCGCTCCTCTACCTCAGGCGAGCGAAGAGATCTTATGTGGACTCCGCTCTGATTTAATCCGTCGCCGTCCTGATGTGAGACGAGCAGAGCGGAATCTTGCAGCAGCAACGGCAAGTATTGGCGTCGCTGTTGCCTCCTTTTTCCCTACCTTTTCTCTGACAGCTGATTTAGGTTTACAGGCGCTTCAGTTCAAGGAGTTGTTCCGGCTGTCCAGTAATACTTGGTCGATTGGTGCAATGAGCTCCGTTCCTCTTTTTCAAGGGGGAAAGTTAGTGGGTAGGTTACGCTTAACAGAAGGAGTGGCGATGGGGGCGGCCTATGCGTATCAGCAGACGGTTCTCAACGCTTTGGAAGAGGCTGAGAGCGCGTTGATTACCTACACAAGAGAGAGGGAGTCGGTTGACCAGCTTCAAAGAGCGGTAGGGAGGTATGCGGCTTTGAATGCTCTGTCAGCAGAGCGCTTTGAGAAGGGGCTTGTGAGCTTAACCGAGGTGATCGATTCAGGTAGGCAGCTGAATAGTTCCCAGCAGAACCTTTTGACTGGCGAAACAGCTGTTTTGACAGATCTTGTGACACTCTATAAGGCTCTAGGGGGCGGCTGGGAGCTTTTTTCAGAATGGGAGCGCTGAAAAATGTAAGATCCTCAGATTTAGTGAGGTTTGCCGGCTCGTTTGAGCTCTAAGAGCGAAAAAGGTAGCCAAAGCGCTACCTTTGAGCGATTAGAGGGCAAAATGGCAGGCAAAGATGACTGAAGATGTGCGTCTTACATTTTTCAACGCTCGCAGAATAAGGGGGTTAACGGACTGCGATGCATCCCTTATGACGAAAGATACCGATACGAGATCGCGGCTTACGCACTCGAATCTGAACGTCACACCCTAGAATAGACAGATAGTGAAGAAGAGTGTCTGTGCTAAAGGCAGAAAGTCGACCAGAAATCAAGAGGGATACTTTAGGTTGGGAGATGCCGAGCTTGCGTGCGACTTCTCGTTGTGACAGACCACTGGCTTTAATAAGAGTGCCTACTTCGAGCAATAGCTTTGCTCTAGCCATCAACTCATCTGATTGGTCTAGACCAAGGTCAGCGAAAATATTGTCTGTTGTGATCTCTAGATCTTTCTTTTTTTTACTCATGGTTTTTACCCTCAGCTTCCCTTCCATTCTTTATATAGCTGCTCGGCTAGTTTTAACCGAGAATGAATGAGTGCCATGTCTTTTTTTGGTGTTGCAATACCACTTTTACTTTTCTTTTGGAAGGCATGAAGCACAATAATTGCATCCGCATACTTGACGGTATAGACAGCCCGAAAAGTTCCTACTCTATCATCTAGTTTTAGCTCGATCACACTTGCACCACCAAATCCGCTCAATGTTTTAGCGCTATCTGGGTAGGCTCCTGTCTGTGCTTGATAGAGGCCGTATCCAAAATCAGTCACGATACCTGGAGGCATGTCCATTAAATCTCTTTTTGACGAGCCTACCCACAATACAGGCTTAGTCTTAATCATTCACTGTCCTTATTATATCAATATTGGTATAAAATTTCCAGAAAAATCATATTTTTTCTTTATCGATTCTTCACTAATCTAGCATACTGTTTTTTTGATTTCAGTGACATATATTTAGGAATGCGATTAAAAAAACCGCATTAAGATCTGGTGGAAGAGGACGCCAAGCAACATGCTAAGTAGGATAGAGCGGAAGAAAATCTGCGCGAAAACCACCACAACTAATCCAATCACCTCAGGCAGTCCACAAGACATGTGCTGCACATTATGCGCAACGAGCAAAAGCAAGAGGCAGACCGGCAGTGTGGCCCCAAGCTTGTCTAAAAACGTCCACCTCTTCAACCAAGTGGAAAAGAGAAACGGAAGGATCCGAAAACCAAATGAAACAGCTGTCATTACGGCTAAAACCTTGATCATACCACTCTCCTGTCCCGCTTGGGTAAAAAGAGAATTGTGACGATAGCAAAACCCATTCCTCCTAGAAATAGATTGTGAGGCGCCACCAGAAGCGCGAGCGTGAGGGAAAGCGCAGCAATGAGAATAGGGATAAGCTCCCGTTTTTTCTGCATCTGCTCCACAGCTGCCGCTGCAAAAAAAGCAGGAAGTGCAAACTCAAGCCCCTGGGGAAGCGTAAACAAATAATCAATACATGTCCCAAATAGCGTTCCCAAAACCCAGGAGAGGTGAATGACGAGGGTTAAGGCTGTGACGTAACGGAGATCTTTTTTTTCTTCATAGCGGGGACCCGTGATAAGGAGGGAAAAAGGAGCGTCCACAAGGCCATGCGCTAAATAGCCCTTTAAAAGAGGGGGACAGTTTTTATACCGATCGAAAAATGCCATTCCGTAAAAAACATTGCGGAAACCCAGCGGGATAAGAGCAATGGCTAAAGTGAACAACGAGCCACCGGCGAGGAGAATCGTTAAGGCAAGAAATTGGATCGCGCCTGAGTAGACAAATAGGCTAAACAGCGGCGCCCAATACCAAGGATAGCCGCATTGGACAAAAAGAAGTCCATAAACAATCCCTAAGGGAAAGTAACATAAGATGGCTGGAATAGATGCTTTTATGGCTGGTTTAATCATGTTTATAACCAGACATTTTAGCTTAAATCGGGCTAAAAATCTAGTTCTACTTTTGCGATCCACGATTGGTAAATCTTTTCTTCTATTTCACAGACATGCTCTTTGTAGAGGCACTCTCCAAGCTCGAGCTCCATCTCCTCCAAGTGCCCCTCTTCCTCTTTGATGATGGACATCACGGTCACTTTGGATCCGCTCTCTTTGAGTGCCTTCTGATAGAGGGGATAGAGCTGTTGAGCCCGTTTTTCAATAGCGTAGGTCACAAGTGGGTATAATTTGATTGTTGTCAGGCGACACACCCCAAGCTCGAGGCGGTCCAAATATCTTCTTGTCAAATGGCCGCCCAGCAGGTCTGAATAATCAGCTGGAGGGGAGCTGGTTAATTTCCCGATTTGTTGCTTGAGATAGTGAGCATGCCGAAACTCTTCAGCCGCATGCTTGAGCATCTCTTGTTTCACCAAAGTGGGATGCTCTGCTTTGGCGATTTTACGTGCTCCTGCGTTCTCCAAGTAGGAGAGGGTATTGAGCCATTTGACATGTTTTTTGGGATTAGCGATCAAAGAGCGAAGTAATCGTTCCATAAATTCTCTCAAGTTCTTCATTTGTGATACAATAAGGGGGCATGACGTAGAGGGTATTTCCCAGCGGTCTGAGTAAAATCTGCTGCGCACGGAAGTGGTGTAGTAGTCTCTCTCTTTGTCCGCTGAAATAGCCCTCTTCTCCTTTGAATTCGACAACAAGGATTGTGCCGAGGTACTCAATCCGTTTTGTGGCGCTGTTTCCCTTCCACTTTTGGCAAAAATGACGATGCTGTTGCTCGATTCTCGCTCGATCTTCTGAGTTAAATAGTTTTAGGCTGGCGTTGGCAGCGGCGCAGCAAATGGGATTGGCTGTATAGGAGTGGCCATGTAAAAAAGCGTGGCTCCGCTTGTCGGAAAGAAAAGCGTCGTAAATGTGTTGTTGGGCCACCGTGACTCCTAGGGGAAGAGCGCCTCCTGTAATCCCTTTGGAGAGGCAGATGAGGTCAGGGGGTTGCGTATTTTCACTCACAAAAAGAGGGCCGGTTCTCCCAAAGCCTGTCATCACCTCGTCGGCAATGAGCAGCGCCCCTGCCTCGCGACAGAGTGTCAGAAGTGTGTTGAGTTCCTCTTGGGGATAGATGCGCATGCCGCCTGCTCCCTGAATGCAAGGCTCATAAATTAAGCAGGCGCAGTCGGTATTGATCATTTTGCGTGCATTTTCGACAAAGGGGTAGGGAATGGTTTCAACTTCAAAAAGATAGGGCCAAAAGGGCTTGTTGAATCCATTTTTGCCAGAGGCGCTCATGGCGCCAAAGGTATCGCCGTGGTAGCCTCCCTCAAGCGCCAGCACGCGCCGTTTAGGTTGGTTGCATTGCAAGGCCATCTTGAGAGCGACTTCAACGGCGGTCGAGCCATCGTCGGAATAAAAGACTTTTGAAAAGCCTTTTGGTAAAAGAGCGAGCAAGCTTTCAGCGAGTTGAATGGCAGGCTCATGTGTATAATCGGTGAATAGAACCTGGTCCATCGTGCGTGCCTGTTTAGCAATGGCCTCTGCAATCAGGGGATGCGCATGTCCATGCACATTCACCCACCAAGAGGAGATCGCATCGAGGTGTTTCTCTCCACTTTCTGTATAAAGATAACTTCCTTCACCTCTTACAAAAGGGAGGGGGTCGGGGTCGATTTGTCTTTGAGTAAAGGGGTGCCAGACGGCATTAAGGTCTCTTTGAACTGTTGCGCATACCATTCGATTCGTCTCCGGTTGAGGGTTTTTTCAGGTAAGATGTGGCCTAAACATGACGTCTCCGCGTACGACAGAATAAACTGCTCATTTGCCGCGTGGGGACGTCCGTTAAAAATGACACCGAGCACGTGTTGGTTGTGGGACTTTAACCAAGCAAGTGTCAGCAAGGTATGGTTGATGTTTCCTAGGTAGTGTTTAGAGACAACAATCCAAGGGAGCTTCCACTGTGTAAAAAGAGTGCCTAGATGATCCTCTCCATATGGTGTGAGGACTCCTCCACACCCCTCAATGACAAGCTGTTTGCATCGTGGAGGAATTAGAGTCTCCGGATCAATCTTCCGGTTTTCCAGTTGGGCAGCATAGTGGGGCGAAACGGGGTGTTTAAATTGGTAAACAGGTGGATGGCAGTGCACTCCACTTAGCCGGCGCACGGTTTTGGTGTCAGAGCCACCCGCTTCAATTGGTTTCCAGTAGTCGGCGTTGAGCGCTTTGGCCACAATCGATGAGGCTACTGTTTTCCCAACATCAGTACTAATCCCTGTAATGATTAAGCCATTCATAGAGTCGATCAACCTCATTTTGGGTGTTAAAGGTATGGAAACAGATCCGCACACACTCTTCTCCCCTAGGTACGGTTGGATAGCGCAGCAAGCGGATGTCAAATTCTTCAGAGGAGGGGATTTGGTGCATCGGGATGGCGAGAATTGGAGAAGAGAAGGGAAAAGGTTTTTGTTTTTCTAACAGATCGTAGGCACACTCGATCGCCACAAGCTGGGGCATCGAAAGAGCCGTTGAGTAGATAAAAGGTCTGGAGGTGGTGATGAGATAGTCAATCAGACGCCGGCTTCCGGTCACACAAGCGCCTTGAACACCCAACGCCTTGCCAAACGTATGGACGCGTGCCAAAACCGGTGTGGTGACAAGCCCTGGTCCATAGACCCCCGTTGCATGTGCCTCATCCACAATTAAATGCTCTGCACAGAGCTTTGCAAGCTCTTGCAACGGAGCACGCGAGCCATCTGTCGAGTAGATTGATTCTACTACAACATAAGGAGGGCGTCGGCAACGGCGGATTTGTATTTCTAAATGGTTCAGATCATTATGTCTAAAGGAAAAATGGCGCGCTCGACTCAAGGTGATCCCATCGCGAATCGAGGCGTGTACCTTCTCATCGTAGACGATGTAGTCGTCTCGTCCCGCAATGGCAGAAAGTAGACCAAGATTTGCCGTGTAGCCTGAAGAAAAGAGCAGAGCGCGCTCTTGGTTATGGTAGGCGGCGATCCGTTTTTCCAGTTGTTCGCAATACAGAGAATTACCTGTTAAGAGGCGCGATCCTGTTGAGCCGATTTGTTGCACTCTCTGCACTTTCTCGCAAAAACGGGTGTGCAAAGCCTTACTTTTGGCAAAGCCCAGGTAGTCGTTAGAGGCGAAATCGATCTTGGAGCTCTTTTTGGGGAGCACTCTTTTTTCGCTTCTCTTTAAACGGCGCTCTTGCTTTAAGTCCAAATAGTTCAAACATGTGGTGGTCATCATCTACCGCTGTGTTTTGGGTTGTCAGTAGTTTCTCTCCGATAAAAACCGAATTGGCGCCGGCAAAAAAGCAGAGCGCCTGCTCTTCTAAGCTGCGCTCAATCCGACCGCAAGAGAGACGGATCATTGCGCGTGGCATCAAAATGCGTGCCGTGGCCATCATCCGCAGCATCTCCCAGATGGGAAGCGGTTTTTGGTTTTCAAGTGGAGTCCCCTTAATCGGGCTTAAAAAGTTAAACGGAACAGATTCAGGCTGGATCTCTACAAGTGTTTCTAGCAGCGCCATGCGATCCTCTTCGCTCTCCCCCAGGCCGATAATCCCTCCACAGCAAAGCGTGGCGCCCGCCCGCTTGGCACGTTTTAATGTTTGGAGACGCTCGTCATAAGTGCGCGTGGTGATGATCTTGTCATAGTAGCGGCGCGAGGTGTCGAGGTTGTGATTATAGGCGTAAAGTCCAGCTTCTGCTAATTGATCAGCCTGCTCCTGATTCATCATTCCAAGCGTGCAGCACACCTCGACCCCCTTTTGTGTCAGTTCCTCTACAACCTCTAAAATCGTGTCGAATGCTTTGCCCGAGCGCACCTCGCGCCATGCAGCGCTGATGCAGATACGACTGGCTCCCTGCTCAATAGCCGCCTGAGCCTGGGCGTGCATATCGCCTTTTTGCATTAAAGGGAGAGCTGCTGCCTCCGTGGGGTAGTGAGCCGATTGGGCGCAGTAGGAGCAGTTTTCGGTGCAGCCGCCTGTTTTGTACGAAATCAGATGGCACTTCTGCACCTCACCCACGACGTGATGCGTCCGATGCACGTGATGCGCTTCTGAAATCAGTTCTAACAACGGTTTGTAAAAAATGGATCGAATTTTGTTCATTTGTGACCATTTCACCCCATTTTTACTCCCTTTTCAATCGATTTTTTTTCAGATCAACCTACTTTATGGTTTGATAAAACCAACTTATGGGTTATATCACTTGCAAAGAATATGTGGTCATTCGCCTAGAAAAGAGGTGTATTTTGTTAAGCGGACTATTTGGGAGTAAGAGCGTCGAGCGCATTTTGCTCTTTTTGTTGGTAAATGAGCGGGTTTATGCGACCCAGCTTCACCGGATACTCAACACCCCTCTGACGCCTGTTCAGAAAGCGCTTGCGCGGCTTGAGCGAGAGGGAATTTTGTGTAGTCATTACGAGGGCAAAACCCGTTTTTTTTCCTTTAACCCCTCTTATCCCCTTTTAGATGAGCTAGAAGCGCTCTTGAAAAAAGCCTATGACAAACTGGCGCCTGCTGATAAAAAGAACTACTTTTTTGTCCGTCATGCCCTTAAGCAAAACAAATCCCTCGTCGAGGAGGTGTGGAAGAGGTTGCGCCTCATCTCGCATGTCTCCTTTAGTTTTCAGTCCCGTTACCATAAGGGAGGCAAAGGAGAAGGAGAGGTGAAAGCAGCCTACGATGGGCATGCACGGTGTGTATTTCAAGAGCGGGGCTCGTGGAAAGGACTAGAGAATCAGGAATTTACTTTTCGAAACGTCTTTCGGTGGAGTTTGAACCGTCTGGATGGAATGCTCACTTTAGAGCATTTACGCTTTGGAGAAGGGAATCCGGTGTTTCTTTTTCATTTAGTGCCTGTTGGAGAGAATCGACTGGAGTCGCTCCATGCCCACGTCTGTGGAGAGGACACCTATTTTGGGCAACTCGTGATGGAAGAGAAAAGCCTGGAGTTAACGTGGCGCATCCTCGGTCCTAAAAAGAATGACGAGGTGCGCTATCTTTACCATTAAGCCAATTGCCCGACAAGATATTGAGCCAACATAGCTTCGGCGTCATCAGAATGGTCGATTTGATCAAACAATCTAGTCACATCCGTGCCTGCTTCGTCTAGTAAGACTTCGGATCCTCCTGGATGCGCATCCAAGAAAGCCGTGATATTGTAGACATTGCCATGAATCGCCACCCAGCAGTCATCGTGTGCATTATGATTGGCCAACTCTTTCCTCGTAATATAGGACGCGCACGTACACGGAATACGGAGAGCCGTGGCCAACACGAGTTCTAAGCCGGCCGCTCCTAAAAGAGTGAAAGCTGCGGCATGCCAACCGATGGCCCCCGATGCAAATAGAGTAAAAACTCCAACTAGCACAACAGCAGAGATTACGTCTGCAATCAACAAGTAGTGCGACCTAGCCTTTGACTCTGAGGCATGCTCTTCTTTATGCACACAAGATTGATAAGCTGCACCAGCGACTGAAAACATTTGGCCTCCAAAGACTTTTTTTAGGCCCCAGTTATGGGCTAAAATCCTTAGTCTGTCAACTAGCCGGAGAATACAGACTTGAAAGAGCGGATACTCATCAGTCCTGTTGCCACTGAATACAGTCCACCAGCCGTTAGCAAGGAGTAGGTAACAGCGGGATTTGTTGCGGGGAAGTGTAGAGAGACGACTCCTACAACAAGAAGGGATAGACCGACAAAAACGTCAAGCCCATAAGCTTTTAAAGTTCTTTGAGTATTAGATATATAGGTAATCTGCGTACGGCTTTTTCCTACCTCTGAAGGTTGTTCGCGTCCACAGTATTGCTCCGAGCAAATATTATAAGCAGTAGTAAAAAGTGGCATTTTATTCTCCTTTTATTTTTATATATAGAAAAAATTATTTAACTTTTTCGTAAATATTTGGGTTTGCATCCCTTGATTGTTTCAAAAAACATCAGTCCTGCATTGATTCCACCGGCGGTCAAGAGCGAGTAGGTGGCAGCTGGATTGAGGGGTACTATGTGCATAATAGCTAAAACCCCTACTACAATGAGTGCAATAGAAGTGACAAGATCTAGAAAAATACCCCCACATAAAGGCACAATTTGAGGTTTAGTCATGCTTTCTGTTACGTATATGCGTCCATCGCTGTCCACTTCAGGGAAGTGTTGTTTTGTAATGCAAGTGGACATTATTGTAGAAATAGCCATATTTTTATATTTTAACTGTTTGTTTATAACTATTATAAAATAATAGTTTAAATTTTTGATTAAGAGGAGAGTGTGTTGCATAACCTTTGTCATTGGTAAACCATCTTGTTGATGAATTGGACCTAAAAAATAACCACAGAGATCACAGAGCACACAGAGAGAGGGGGGGTCCAGTGCACTAACATAGGTAACACTTTTAAGCACCCACATGGGTAACACTTTTCCCCAAGATCGGTAACAATAAACGCCATGTTAATCCCTTCTTTTGAGGAAAAGCCATGGCATGGGAGTTAAAAAAAGTGGAAGACCAGAGAAAACAGTTAGTGGATCAATATTTTGAGAGCGATTTTTCTATGACAGAGCTCTGTACAAAATTTGGCATTAGCCGGAAAACTGGATACAAGTGGATTCACCGCTTTAATGATGGTGGAGTTGAAGGCCTTAAGGATTTATCTAGAGCTCCAAAGAATCCACAATCTACTTATTCTAAAGATGTTATCCAGAAAATATTAGATCTTAAAATACAGCATCCAAAGTGGGGACCTAAAAAAATCCTAGCAAAATTCAAAAGAGAAAACCCTGCTATAAGTTGTCCTTCTGAGAGGCGTAT
>JAJACP010000006.1 GCA_022601445.1 Chlamydiales bacterium
GGTACTTATGACAACACTCTCTAAATAATATAAACAGTAATAAAATAATTATTAATTAACTATAATTAGAACCGGAGTTGGGCATTTAGGTTTAGTGCCTTTTCATCAGCAAAGCGCGCCTCAACAGTGAGAGCAGCCATTCCACAGTCTGTCAGTGTAACACCGATGGCATACCCCCAACATTTGGCACTTTTCAGATCCGTGTTCGCATCAGCAGGTAGCCTTTGCCGCGCTCGGGCCCATTTGATTCCCACATAAGGAACCAAATACCCGATCCGATAACTGGCGCCCAAGCCGAGTTGCCACTCCTTATACTTAATGCTACCGGGCTCATACTCACTCATAAAACCCAAAAGTGTGGTCCGTTTAATGTCGGGACTAAAGTGGAAATACTGAGCCTCTCCCCCAACATACAAACGGTCACACTGCCAGATCAAACCTGTCAAACCAAGACTATAAGAAAAGGCTGGATCAGACTCTACCTGAATACGCCCACCGGACGCTCCTCCAAATGAGTCAATGTTCGCGTTATAGAGGGATTTTGTGACGCCTAGTGTCGTAAAAAGATCGAGGCGATTAAACAGATTTAGCGTGATCAGTCCGGCATTGGTGTAAAGTTCGGCACCTTCAAAGTTGCCTCCACCTGCTCGCGTCAGTTCTAAGTGTCGATTGAAGACATAATCGCCATAAAACCCGACACGCACATTCCACATGGAAGGGCAGCAAGGATCATCGCTACAAAACAGACCTGTTGTATAGAGCGCGGGTGCAGCAGGATTTCCTAAGGGCAACCCAGATAGGGATAGAGATGTTAAAAAGAGCATTCCAGCAAGTAACCAACCGCGCATATTCACCTCAAAATTTATTTTAGAGGCTCATTGGAACAAATTTACTCTTTCCAGTCAATACAACCTCCACTCCTGTGCTCCCATTTTTTCCCTAAACATTGCGTCATGCGAAATGGCTAAAACAGCCCCCTCAAACTTCAACAAAGCTGTTTCCAACGCTTCGAGAGTCAAAAAGTCGAGGTGATTGGTCGGTTCATCTAACAAAAGGATATTGGGTTTTTCCAAAACCAGTACAAGCAGCACAAGACGTTTTCTTTGCCCCACACTCAGCTCTAAAAATGCGCGGTTCAGCAGCTCGGCTCCTCCTAAAGCCGCTTTATGTAGCTCACGCCTTAGATCCTCCTCCGTCAATTGAAAACGGTCTGCAAAGTACTCAAGAGGTGTTTTTTCCATGGGAAACCTTTCTACCTCTTGATCTAAATAACCGATCTGGGCAGTACGGGCATACCGTATCTCTCCTGAGTCTAGAGGAAGTTCTCCTACTAGACACCTCAACAAACTTGTCTTACCCGCACCATTGGGTCCAGTTAAAAGGACACGCTCCCCTTTGCGCAAAACGTGGCTCAAGCCAGAAAAAAGGACATGCTTTTCAAAACTCTTGCTGACCTGATCTAACTCGATGGCCACCGAAGTAGCCAGAGGCGGGCCTTCAAACTGCAATCCCTTAATTGTTTTCGGTTTTGGATGTACAAGGGGATGTGTTTCTATCTCTTTAAGGCGCGTTTTTAAGTCATTTAACGTGCGTTGGGTCGATTTTTGATGGTGCTCACCTCTTTTATCATAGGCCATTACGTTACGATCAGACGGTGCGGAGGGATTTCCCTTGGCAAAAGTCAGCGCTTTGATTTTTTGTTTTAAGCGTTTTTTTTCCTCTTGCTGCGCCGCGTACGCTCGCATTTTTCTCTCTACCATCCGTTTCTGCTCATCCAGAAAGAAGTCATAGCTTCCTCCATAAGAAAAAAGCTGTCCTTCACGGATTTCGAGCAAGTGGTTACACGCGTGATTTAAAAACTTTCGGTCGTGAGAGACAATGAGAGTAGCCCCTTCTCGCTGTTGTAAAAAAACTTCTAACCAGTTGAGCATTTCAGAATCAAGATGGTTGGTTGGCTCATCGAGTAAAAGAAGCTGCGGATTTTCAAGCAACGCTTTACCCAGCGCACAGCGCACCTTTTGCCCACTACTCAGAGACTCCATTGACATCTCTAAAAGTGAAAGGTCTAGTTTCAACCCTTTTAGCACCTTTTCAACGGGAAGGCGGCGGTACCCCCCTAGTTGTGCATATTGTTCGTGAAGCTGTTCCCACTCCTCGAGCCGATCGGCTTGCTCCAAACAAGCGGCCATGCGCGCCTCTAGCTCTGTTAGCGGACCCGTCTGAAGATACTCTTTGACAGAGCAAGAGCCGACAGAAACCTCTTGCGGCAAATAGCCAATGCTCAGGTGAGGAGATCTGCTCACTTGACCGGAATCAGGCAAAATAGAGCCCACAAGCAGCTCAAGAAGAGTGGTTTTGCCTGATCCATTTGCGCCGATGAGAGCAATGGCTTCGCCTTCGTGAATCGATAAAGAGAGTGCATGAAAAAGGAGTCGATTGTCGAACGACTTAGATAAGTTAGAGACTTGAATCAGGGGGATGGGCATGATGGTTGACTTTTTTAATTGATGAGATTAAACCGCTCTTGCTATGACTTTAGTCCGCTCTTTTTTTCTGCTACTTCTGTCTCTTAACTGTTACGCGCAAATCCGTCAAGTGAACACCATGCAAGAGATCATGCCCTATTTTGAAGAAGCTGATGGCGATACGATAGCCATCTTTGACATCGACTTGGTTCTTATCCAGCCTGACGAACCAGCTTTCCAGATGCCCAATATCAAAAGACACCGCGCTCTTGCTAAGGAAATCTTTCTTATGCTTACTCCTGAAAAACGGGATCTCTTTCTGACTTTAATGGCTGTTTACACACACTCCATTCTTGTCGATGAACACACTCCATTCTACCTACAACATATTCAGCAAAGGGGGATCCCAACAATGGCTCTAACCTCCAACTTAACCGGTCAATTGGGTGCGATTGCGCATCTTGAAAGTTGGAAAATCGAGCGATTAAAGCAAGTGGGGATTGATTTTTCAATCAGTGTACCCGTGGCTCATGATCATACTTTTTTTGATCTTCCGTCTTACCGCGGCTATTATTCCTGTTACACAGAGGGTGTTTTATTCGCCAATGGAGATGTGTGCCCCAAGGGGGATGTGCTGACCAGCTTCTTAAGTTGGGCTCACCTTCATCCTCAACGTGTGATTTTCATTGACGATCGAGAGCATAATCTTACCAACGTTGAGCAGGCATTGCACGATTATGATGCTTCCATTCAGTTTGAAGGCATTCACTATTTAGGCGCACACAACTATCCTTCAACAGAGATCTCTGCTGAAGAGTTCGAAGCAAAGTGGCACACTCTTTATCAGCAGTGCTTAAGGTAGCAGACTCTTACAGACAGAAGTGTAGGCCGAACCTCCATAGGTTTCTAAAATCGGCTTGATTGCCGCTTCAAAAGACGTCTTTTCTTGAGAAGGCAGAAAGACCACTAATAGATTGGAGGAAACAGAGTCGGATAGATCATCTTCTGTTACCAACGTTCCGCAAAACTGACTTGCACAGGCGCGGTGCATCGTACAGGCCGCTGTCTCAAAACGACGGACTGTCTTGAGTAAATCGTTTGCAGCCACACTGTCCAACAGAATATCAAAGCGTACCACTTCACTCACCACTGGCCTCCAAACTGTGTCACTACCCAAAGATAGAAAGGAATACCGATTAAGATATTAAAGGGAAATGTAATTCCCATTGCCAAGGAGAGGTATAAGCTGGGATTGGCCTCTTTGACGGCAGTCCGCATGGCAGCAGGGGCCGCAATGTAAGAAGCACTCCCAAACAAAAGCATCAGTAAAAATGTGTCTCCTTGGCTAGCATGGATTAGCTGACCGACAAAAAAAGCAAAAAAGGCACAGCCCATTGGAAAAATTAACGCGCAGACAAATAGGCGAAAGGGCGCTTTTTTCACTTCTTCAAACCGTTTTACAACAGCAAGCCCCAAGTCTAGTAGGAAAAGCGTTAACATGCCATAAAAGATACCATCGTAGAAAGGAGCAACTTTACCCCATCCATCCGGAGTTAGAATCAACCCGATACAGAAACTCCCAATGAGCAGCACAATGGAGTTATTGGTCAGCGAGTGTTTCAGCACATGTAAAGTTGAGGTTTCTGATTTTTGGTCTTTCGTGTAAAAAAACATCGCTACTAAGATCGCCGGAGACTCCATTAAAGCCATAGCTGCAATCATATAAGGCCCATAAGGCACCTCCAACTTGTCAAGCAGAGCGGACCCCGTAATAAAGGTGACAGCACTGATTGAGCCGTAGGAGGCCGCTAAGGCGACTGCATTGGGACCTGTAGTCAATCGTTTAAAAATCCAAAACGCGACAATTGCGATGAGCAAAGCACCTAACACGGCCGCAAACAATAGCTTTAGGTAGTGATACGCAAACGCCCCCTGCCCGAGTTCCACTCCTCCTTTCAAACCGATTGCGGAAAGAACATAGATAGAGAAAAATTTGGGGAGAGGATGAGGGATATCTAGGTCTGACCGGATGATGCGCGAGGCAACACCCAGCAAGAAAAATAGAATTGGGGCGGAGGCAATGATTTCAACAAACATAATCAGTCGTTTTTTTGAGCTAAATTACACAAAAAGTCACAAAGAAGGTAGCTTTTTTTCTTCTGCTATAAGCAATCACTACATGAGCCATGAATCTCCATAGTCCATCGAATGGGGGTGAAGTTTTTCTTTTTTAGGCAGTCTTTTAGGCTGGCAGGTACCTCGCAAATCGCAGCTTCGATTGCCTTTCCACAAGCATGGCAAATCATGAATCCACACCCCTGGTGCCTCTGCCCAGCCTGGCAAAGCGTGTAGGCATTCAGGCTTTTAATACTGTGGATAAACCCTGTTTGTAACCAAAAATCAAGCGCGCGATAAACTGTTTGTGGCTTAGGCTGCTCGACAACCAGGCTTAAACGACCCAGTATGGCATAGGCGCCTATAGGCTTTTGGCTTTCCGCGATAATCTTGAGAACTTCAAGGCGCGGTCTTGTTAAGCGCTCTTTTTGTTCTATACAAAAAGCTTTGGCTTGCTCGATCACATCCTGATTCAAACGGCTCTCCATTTTCTCTTGTTTCTATTCTGCTCCATTCTATATAGTGTTACACTATAACACCACAAAAAGCGGTTGGATCAAGAAATATGCAAAAAAAACTCCCCGTAACTGTTCTTTCGGGCTTCCTCGGATCAGGAAAAACAACTCTTCTCAACCACATCCTGAATAATCGTGAAGGGAGAAAAGTCGCGGTTATCGTCAACGATATGAGCGAGGTCAACATTGATGCGGACTTGGTTGACCGCGATGGGAGTCAGCTCTCTCAAACCGAAGAAAAGCTTGTCGAGATGAGTAATGGCTGCATTTGTTGCACCCTCCGCGAAGACCTTTTACTCCAGGTGCGTGCCCTCGCATCAGAAGAAAAATTTGACTATCTCTTGATCGAGAGTACAGGAATTTCTGAGCCTCTCCCTGTAGCGACAACTTTTGAATTCCGTGACGAGAATGACAACAGTCTTGCCGACCTTGCTTTGCTCGACACCATGGTCACCGTCGTTGATGCAGCGAATCTCGTTAAAAATTATAGTTCAACAGACTTTTTGAAAGATCAAGGTGAAAGTCTTGGGGAAGAAGATCACCGTACCATCGTAGACCTTTTGGTTGAGCAAATCGAATTTGCCAATGTAATCATGCTGAACAAGATCGACCTTGTTTCACTAGATGAATTAAAAGCAGCCAGAGCGATTATTCGTAGCCTAAATGCTCAAGCTAAGGTGATTGAAACCACTCATGCAAAAATAGATCTTGATCACGTCATAGACACAGGTTTGTTTGATCTAGAGGAGGCGCAAAGCCATCCCCTTTGGGCACAGGAATTATATCATTTTAAAGACCATATCCCTGAAACCGAGGAGTACGGCATAACAAGCTTTGTTTACCGGGCTAGAGAGCCTTTTGATCCCGCCAAAATTCATCATTTTTTTAAAACAGAATGGCACGGAGTCGTGCGAGCAAAAGGCTTTTTCTGGATAGCAACCCGGCCAGACTTTGTTGGCGAATTCTCTCAGGCGGGATCTGTTGTTCGTCATCAAGGTATAGGAAGCTGGTGGGCAGCAGTTCCAAAAGAGCAGTGGCCCATTACACCTGACTTTGATGAGATGCTGAAAACGCACTGGGACAAAGAGTATGGAGACAAGAGGCAAGAGATAGTCTTTATTGGCTTCAAAGAGATCATGAATGAAGAGAAAATCCGGGAAGCGCTTGAGACATGCCTGATTAAAGACTTCCTTACTAAGCCAAATCAGTATCAAACTCTACCCGATCCATTTCCGCACTGGTTTGAGCAGCCTGATCTACACAAATAACCGAAGTTTGATTGCAGTTGGGGTTTTACGGCCGAGGAGAGAAGTTTCAAAATGAGATGCTACAAGGGAAATTTTGCTTTTTGAGCAAGCAGTTCGCTTGTTGTCGACGACGGCAGTACGGGTAGAGAGAAGATTCGAAATGAGCTTCTCCAAAAACTTCAAAATGGCCAGAGCCAGAATCGAACTGGCGACACAAGGATTTTCAGTCCTCTGCTCTACCGACTGAGCTATCTGGCCAAAGAAAGGAAGACAATAGGATATTTTTGCGCTTTAGTGCAATGCTTTTCTACGGGAAAGGTATAAATGGATGAGCCCACCGATAATACTCATGAGGCCGAAGAGGACGATAGTGGTTTTGAGAAAGAGGGAGGCGAGAAAGCCAATGACAATGCCGACGAAGGCTTCTGAAAAAAATTGGAGGGAAAGATTGTTGCCAAGCACCCTGCCTTGCTCTTTTTGGGTGACGGCATGGGAAAGCAGGGTGGTGCAGGAGGGGAGACAGAGGGCAATTCCTAAGCCTATGAAGAAGAGGAAAAACCAGAGAGTCCAAAGAGCTGTGGGAAGAAGGGCCAGTTCTAGAAAAATTCCTATCCAAAGGGCTGAGGCGATAAGCAGTTGCTGGGGAGTAAACTTTTTGGAAAGAGGACCGATTAGCCAAATGTTTACCACTAAAAAGGGAACAGAAGACCAGGCGATAAAAATGCCGAGAAGGGTCACACTGATGCTGAAACGAGTTACAATGTAGATGGGAAATCCCTGAAAAAAGCCGAAAATCCCAAGAAAAATCAGAAAATTGGCGAAAAAATAGGGGCGGATCAGACGGTTTAAAAAGATGTTTTTGAGATTGGTAAAAGCCTCTAGGTAAGGAATGTGCTCTCTACGATGAGGAGGATGGGTCTCTTTGAAGCTAAATAGAAACCAAAGAAAAGTGCCAAAAAGGAGAAAGCCAATGAAGATAAAGGGGGTTTTGTAGGAGAACCAAGAGACTAAATCAGAATTAGCTAACTTTCCTCCAACCAGAGGACCGACGATAAACGCCACGGCTGCACTGAGATAGAGAAAGCCAAATAGCCGTCCACGCTCTTTTTTGGGCACAACATCGGCAATCACACCCTGTGCAAGGGTAGTGTTTCCTTCAGAAAGACCGGCAACAATCAGAGAAAAGGCAACTAGTAGGAAACTGTTGATCGCAATCCCATAGGCAATCACAAAATAAATAATTGTGGTGACCACAAGTGAATAGAGCAGGATGGGACGACGCCCAAAACGATCGGAGAGCGCTCCTAAAACCGGAGAGCTAAAAAATTGTCCAAATGGATAGCAAGCAAGTAGAAAACCCAAAGCTAAAACACGGATCTCAGTGGGCGTTTCTGAAGAGAGCAGTCTCCCTTTTTCTTGTAACAATAAGGGAGTAAAAATGGTGATCACGAGACTGTAGCCGACATAACCAAAAAACGTGATGAGAAAAACTGGAAGGATGCGCTGCATAAACTACTTGGAAAGGAAGATCATATCTTTGACAATATTCACTGATTCATCCATTTGCAAGTCATTTGATCCACTTTCTACTGTTTCTTTAGCCTCAGCGTCCCCTTTGATTTTCTGAAGGAAAAGTTGATAGTTACGGTTTTGATCGAGTCGCTTCTCACTATTGACTTTGAGCTGAGGGAGCAGTGCTGTCCATTTGCTTTCCACAGGCTGAAGAGTCGGTGTATAGTATTTCTTAAACCATCTACGCGCAAAGGGATCGACATCGGAAAGCGTGTCATCAAAGGCAGGGGAAACGTGATCGGGGGCAAGAGGATAGTCTAAATGAACCTCCCCTACCTTTTCAAATTGATAGAGAGAAGGAACGACAATATCAGACTTTACTCCATCGATTTGCGTCGATTTACCCGAAACGGTGTAGTATTTTCCAACCGTCACTTTGAAAAAGGAGTCGGTTTTATCATTGGTCACAGTCTGATGCTGAATGGTTCCTTTTCCGTAGGTCTGATCATCTCCCACAACAACGGCAACACCATAATCTTTTAGAGTTTGCGCTACGATTTCCGTAGCTGAAGCAGAGCCCCGAGAGATTAGAACAACAAGGGGCCCATCATAATAACGCTCTCCATCGACAGTGCGGTAGTACTTGACAGTCCCATCCGAGTACTTGGAAATGACCACAACGCCGCTCGAGATGAAAAGACCACTTACTTTTACTGCTTGGGTCAAAAAACCGCCACCATTGTCTCTCATATCGAGCACAAGACCGTGTAGAGGACCTTGAGCACGCAGCTCATCGATCGCGTTTTGCAGATCTTTTTCGCTACTTAATCCATCAGCTCCCTCATAAAATGAATGCAAGGTGATCTTACCAATGACACCATCTCCATAAGGTTCAGCCTCTACATCGACGCGTTTGTCATCGAGCGTGATTTTTTTGCGTGTGAGCTCAACAGTTAAGTGCTCAGGATCTTTTTCTGTCTGACGCACGACGCCCAGTCGGGTCTTGGTTCCCTCTTTGCCACGCATTTTGTCTAAAACTGTCTGAAATGAAGCCCCTTGAATGGACTCTCCATCGACCTCGACAATGGTATCTCCCGGCTGAATGGTGCCCCCTAGCGCTGCTGGCCCCCCATCGATCACCTGCTGGATGGTGATGCCGTCGATCCCCTCACGCAACACAACGCCGATTCCACACATCCCTTTTTCTAGTTGCACTTTCATCGCATAGGCTTCTTCAGGGCTATAATAGGCAGTATGTGCATCTAAACTATTGGCCAAAGCCTTTAGGGTCCGCAGAACAACCTGGTGTTCTTGTTTCTTTTGAGAAAGAGTGTGGTTATGCTCATTGACTCCCAAATACTCATTTTCAACGAGTCTTAATTGTTTTTCACACAAAGAGACCAACTTGTGCTCCTTCCCTTCGTATGAGGAGTGCCCCAACTCTTCCATCTGAAAAGCGATTAACCGAAGAAACCGATCTCGGTGACGCTCTTTTAACCCCTGAAGTGTGGAGGGGTACGCCTTATCTGTGTCCCCTACACTATCCACTTTATCGGCTGCTTCGATCAGCAGAACCGGATTGCGCTCCCACTCAGCTCGCCAGCCTCTAGCCCGCTGAATACTGCCCTGCACTTTTTTGTTGAGTGTGAAGTAGGTTGTAAACTTGTTCTGTTGATATTCAGTCTCCATAGCGTGTAGAAGTTGGCGACTCGGATGTAGGTAGGGTGCTGCCTCCTCTTGAAGTAGATAGGCATGACTGGGATCAAATTGATTTAAATAAATCTTTAGCGAGCGCTCAAAGACTTGAGAAGAGACCTCTTTCTGATCAACATGCAATTCAAAAAATTGACTCATAATAGCGGGGACATGATGAGAGGTAAGGAGGTCCTCTTGGGAAAAGAGAGAAGAAAAGCAGAGTAAAAAGAGAAAAATAAAGCGTTGTCTCATTGCAATTTCCGGTTATTTCATTTATTCTGAATGGCGTTCCTCTTAATTATCGGAAGAATAAGAATTTTCTTTAGTGAATCACTTAAGTTTTAATCAGACTCCGTCCTTTTCTTTAGAGAACTTTGAAGGTTCTTTAGAATTGCTACTCTATCTCATTCAAAAAGAAGAGGTCGATGTATGTGCTGTCACGATTCAAGAGTTAACACAACAGCTGATCGAGTCTCTGCAACAATCTGGTGTCGAAACCAACGCGGAACTGATGGGACTCGCGGCAACACTTCTTTTAATGAAAAGCCAAAAGCTGCTTCCGAACGAGGCTCTCGAAATCGGCGAACCTCAAGAAGATCCACGCGTTGAAATGATTGAAAAATTAATTGAATACTGCCGTTTTCGTGATGCAGCCACCACACTGCTAGCGCGGGAGCAAGAACAAAAAGCGCACTTTCCTAGAGCCGCTCCTCTTTTTTGCAAAGAGCGGGGATCGGGTCTTGAAAAAGTTGAACTTGAAGGGCTAAAAGAAGTTCTATTCGATGTAATGAAGCGGGCAGAGAAAAAAACCCACCTGATTCAAGATGAGACATGGCATGTGGCTCCCAAAATCACATGGTTTCAAGAAACACTTAAAATCCGAGAGCGCATTCCGTTTGATGAGGTGTTTTCAGACACAAAATGTCGGGGTGAATTGATTGTCTCGTTTCTTGCTCTACTTGAGATGATGAAGCTCCAAAAGCTAATGATTGTCAGAGAAAACAATTTTTTGTATATTACTGATACTAATGAACATTAACTTAATCGAAGAGACTTTAGAGGTTGCCACACAGCGCACTCACTCAACCAAAGAGCGTGAAATTAAACGCATTGTGGAAGCGCTTCTTTTTGCCAGCAGCGAACCGGTCGCCTTGCCCAAACTCAAAGAGATTATCCAAACTCAGTATCCGATTCGCAGTGCAGAGCTACGTCACGTGATCGACACTCTTTCTCAAGAGTATAAGAATGAAGGACACACGTTTGAAATCGCGGAAATAGCCGGCGGCTACCTTCTCCGCACAGTAGAAGAAATGTATCCGTTCATCGAGCTTCTACATCAAGATCGTCGTAGCGAAAAGCTCTCGCGGCCCGCCACAGAGGTTCTGGCCATTATTGCGTATCGTCAGCCGATTACGCGCCGTGAAATGGAAGAGATTCGTGGGGTAGACTGCTCAGGAACAGTGGTCTCTTTGATCGAACGTGGATTGATTGAAGCTGTAGGGCGTAAAGAGGCTCCTGGTCGGCCCATTCAATACGTTATCACGAAGCGCTTTTTGCAGCATTTCGGGCTAAAGGACTTAGAGGCACTACGCAGAAGCGTTGTCTCTTAACTCTGTCCACGCTGCTTTCTGGCAATTGCGCACAGAGGCAATCGCAAGCGAAGCAACAGATCCCAAGAAAATCCCACACGCCACCGTTCCAAGGAAAGTCCCAGTAAGAAAGGGAAAGATCCCCAATCCCATCATCACATCAGCAGGGAGAGAGGCCACCCCAAAAAAAGTAAACGCAAGGGTAATCAAAACAAGCGTAATCATCGCAAGAGCAAAAGACGAAATCAGCTCGTCGCGTTCCTGACGCTCAGACCTTGCTAATCCCGTAGCAATCTCATTGAGGGAAGGGTTAGAAGAAGGAAATCCTAAACAGGTTAATCTCATGAAGAGGAGTATAGTAATAAATGTGGGTAAATTTCAAGCACTTAATAATCTGACTTCTTCAACAATTACATCGGTCATTTTTTTCCAATTGTTGTGCTCCACATCTCCACTCAACTGCGCATGTAGTGAATCCGCAAGCGCGCGCCTCTCTTCTGACGATGTGTTTAGTAAATCTTTTAATACGCGGATATTATACTCAAAATTGCGCGGGCGCAACAAAAAGGGATGCGTGTAGGGATAACCCGTCTCCTCACTGACAACAGGAATGAAGCCACGCGCTGCTGCTTCTAAAATCGAAACACACTGAGCCTCCCAAAGGCCAGGTTGAATAAAGAAATCGGCCTCCCCTGGCAGACGGTTCACTTGCTCTAGATTACGGTGATCGATTTTTTTGCCCTCCAAGCCATAGAGGTGAAGCTGCCGCCCGACTTGATCCACCAGCTCAACGGCATGCTCAACGCCCTTCATGTGCCCCTTATTTCCGATATAGAGAAAGTCGTTGGTTGTATAGTCCCACTTGATTCGCTTAAAAAGGGTTAAATCAATTGGTTGATGGACCAGACGCACTCTTTTCGACTGAAAATAGGGATGCCAAAAGTTGGTCGGCTTGTCAAAATAGACCCGTTTATTAAACTCGGAAGTGAGAAGAACCAGGGAGGCCGCCCGGTCATAGTAGGCCATCTCCACTTCCTTAGGGCAGCAATTAAACCCCTCTTGGGCGTGATCTTCATCGCCTACCCACGGGTTAAAGGCAATCAGCCGCTTGGTTAGCCCGCTAGCAGCCATGAAAGTAGGCCCCACGTGCCCCACAACAACATCTTGAGGACCAATTCGTGCGATTCGCTCTGGCTTTTCTCCAGAAAAGCGCAAAAAACGGACCCGGGAAAAGTGCTTTCGAAGCGCCTTGTAGACCCAGAAGCTAATTTCTGTGTTGGCCTTAAGTCCATTATAGAAGCGATCATATCCATTTTTATGGGTATAGATAAAGTAAACGCGCCTTTTAGCCGGCAGACTCTCATGCAGCAGTTGTGCCAGCCTAAATAAAGTTCTCATGACTCCAGCTCTTGAAATTTTCGCCGTCTTTTTTTCCACGTTCGATACGAACGGAAGCGTTCATAGAGCGTGGCCACATACCGATTGCGCACTCTGTAGGCCTCATCAGCAACCCGAACAGGCTCGCTTGTTGAAAGCGATTTTTCATGAGCCCGGAAGTGAGCTAAAACTGTGGGTAGAGCAAAGCCCGCTCGGTGAGTGGCCAGCCTTAGCCAAAGATCATAGTCCATGCAGTAACGAAGCTCTTTGTGGAAGCCCCCCACTTGTTCAAATAGAGATCTTTTAACATAGGCAGCTGGATGCGTGATAAAATTATACCTACGTAATCTTTTGGAACTGTAAGGCTCATAAGGAGTGGCTCGAATCCTCTCTCCTTTGTGATTGATAATTGCAGCCCGGCCGTAGAGCCACTCAACATCAGGATGAAGCTGGAGCGTAGCGGCAACCATCGAAAGCGTACGGGTATGTGCAAGAAGGTCATCAGCATGCAAATGGAGCAAAAACTCCCCCTTGGCAAAGGCAGCTCCACGGTTCATTGCATCGGAAATCCCCTCATCGTTCCCTTCATAAATTTTCAAGTGAGGAAAACGACGCGCGATCTCCAAGGTCTGGTCTGTGCTCCCCCCGTCCCACAAAATGTGCTCAAAATCTGTATACTCCTGCTCAGCAACAGATGTGAGCGTTTTCTCCAGATAAGTTGATGCATTATAGGTAATGGTGACGATGCTGAATTTCATGGTCGAAAATGTAGCACTGGGAATGATTTCTTGCGAAAAAAAAGAAGAGACATAAAGATGTTCTTTAATGTCACGCACTCTATTTTTCAGTTTTTTACTCATAGCAGCAGCCGGATATGGGGAGGTGATCACTCTCTCCTGCGCTAGTTTAAAAGAGGGCGACACCTTTGAAAAGCAACTGATTCAAGCCCGATTAAGTGGCGCCACAGTTTCCCTTGATCTGGCTGACGCTGAACTTGTGGAGCGATATCGAGAGCGCCTCTGGGAAGTGCTTCCCACCCGTGTTGATCATGTGTTGGGCAGCGAGGCTCAGGCCTATGCTTTGACCGGGCTTCCCCCTAGAGAGGCCGCCGCTTTTCTAAAAAATTTCTGTACAGTGGCGGTTGTGCATTTAGAAAAGGAGGGGTGCTGGGTCTGCTCAAAAGAGGGACTTTACCACTCCAATGAGGCTCCAAAGTCGATTGCGGCCATTACGAAAGACTAAGCGATGCATTTTTTAACATTTCCCGATTGCATTGAAACACTACCATCTCTATAGTATACCCTATTCCAGTTGTGAATTTTTTATTTTTGAGGCGGAACGAACATGCCAACGATTAACCAGCTGATTCGGAAGGGTCGCAGTAACAAGATCCGACGAAAAAAATCACCCGCGCTGCAGCGCTGCCCCCATAGACGGGGAGTTTGTCTTCAGGTGAAAACAAAAACACCTAAGAAGCCAAACTCTGCTCTGCGTAAAGTCGCTTGGGTGAGACTCTCTAATGGGCAAGAAATCATTGCCTATATCGGCGGAGAGGGACATAACCTCCAAGAACACAGCATTGTACTTGTACGAGGCGGTCGTGTAAAAGACCTGCCTGGTGTGCGGTACCATATTGTGCGCGGAGCGTTAGATTGTGCGGCCGTAAAAGACCGTAAACAAGGAAGATCGCTATACGGGGCCAAACGGCCTAAGTAGTAACGCTAGGATAACTCTAATAGTTATCCTAGTTCGCCCTCTCTTTTTTTCCTAGAAAAGCAGAGAGTGCGCACGGCTCCCTTGACTCAAGGGGCAGGTGAAAAATGCTGTTTTCCAAGCTATAAGCTATTTGTATTTTAACTGAATAGAAAAGGTTATCTATGTCTAGAAGACACCGTGCTGAGAAGCGCAAGCCAGAGCCCGATCCTCTTTATGGAAGCATGATTCTGGAAAAATTTATCAACAAAGTCATGATCGGCGGAAAGAAAGCTAAAGCGCGCCAAATTGTCTACTCAGCAATCCGCATTTTTGCTGACAAGGTCAAGATTGAAGATCCTCTCGACGCATTCGAGCAGGCGCTTGAAAATGCTAAGCCCACTTTAGAGGTAAAATCGCGCCGTATTGGTGGTGCCACTTATCAAGTCCCGATTGAAATTGCCCCCGATCGACGCACAGCCATGGCCATGCGCTGGATCATCAACAACTCCCGCTCGAAAGTAGGGAGATCTATGCAAGAAGGACTTGCTCAAGAACTCGCCGACTGTCTCCACAATCAAGGAGCGACGATCAAGAAGAAAGATGATACACACCGCATGGCTGAAGCGAACAAAGCTTTTGCGCACTACAAATGGTAAGGGGGAAACAGAGCTATGCCTAGAAAAAATGAAGATCGTCTCGACCAGGTCAGAAATGTCGGGATCATGGCGCACATCGACGCCGGAAAAACAACGACTACTGAGCGCATCCTTTATTACGCCGGCCGCTCTCACAAAATTGGAGAGGTGCACGAAGGCGCTGCTACAATGGACTGGATGGAGCAAGAGCAGGAGCGCGGGATTACCATTACCTCCGCTGCCACAACCGTTTATTGGGGCGATTCTAAAATCAACATCATCGATACTCCTGGCCACGTGGACTTTACCATTGAAGTGGAACGCTCTCTGCGCGTTCTTGATGGCGCCGTAGCCGTTTTCGATGCCGTTTCAGGAGTAGAGCCTCAGTCTGAAACTGTTTGGCGACAAGCCGATAAGTATGAAGTTCCCCGGGTTGCTTTTGTTAATAAAATGGACCGAATGGGTGCAGACTTTTTTGAAGCAGTCGATTCGATGAAGGAAAAACTTGGCGCACATGCCATTCCGGTTCAGTGCCCTATCGGTGCTGAGGGTGAGTTTGCAGGAATGGTCGACCTCATTAAAATGAAGGCGTTGATCTTCCAAGATGAAACACTAGGTGCAAAATGGGACGAAACAGACATCCCTGACGACCTCAAAGATAAGTGCGCAGAAATGCGTATGGAACTCCTTGAAGAGCTGGCCACTTTGGATGAGAGCAATGAGGCCTTCATGCAAAAAGTGCTCGAAGACCCAGACAGTCTCACCGAAGATGAAATTAACACTGCGATCCGAAAGGGTGTCGTAGAAAATCGATTTAATCCTGTTTTGTGTGGCTCTGCATTTAAAAACAAAGGTGTACAGCAACTACTCGATGCGATTGTTCGCTGGATGCCCTCCCCTCTTGATCGAGGCGCTGTAGAAGGAGTCAACCTCGAGACTGACGAGCCGATGTCGATTCCACCCAAAGATGAGGCTCCTCTTGCTTCTCTTGCGTTTAAAATCATGACAGATCCTTATGTCGGTCGTATTACCTTTGTACGCATTTACGCCGGAACGATGAAAAAGGGCAGTACTCTGGTGAATACGACAAAAGGGAAAAAAGAGCGTGTTTCACGCCTCCTGCAGATGCATGCAAACGATCGAACCGACTGTGATGAGTTTTTTACAGGTGACATTGCGGCTTGTATCGGCCTGAAACAGACGACAACGGGTGATACGCTTTGCGCTGAGGGAAGTGAGTTGATTCTGGAAAAAATGGAGTTTCCAGAGCCTGTCATCGATATGGCCATTGAGCCTAAATCAAAGGCTGATCGGGAAAAGCTGGCTAATGCACTGGGAGCTCTTTCTGAAGAAGATCCTACATTCCGCGTGAGCTCAAATGAAGAGACAGGTCAAACCATCATCTCCGGAATGGGTGAGCTTCACCTCGACATTCTACGTGATCGGATGATTCGTGAATTTAAAGTGGAAGCGAATGTAGGAGAGCCTCAAGTCTCCTACAAAGAGACCATCACATCGCCCAGTAAGACTGAAACCAAGTTTGTTAAGCAATCAGGAGGACGTGGACAGTATGCGCACGTTTGTTTGGATATCGAACCCAATGAACCTGGTAAAGGGACTGAGATTGTCAGCAAAATTGTCGGTGGTGTGATTCCTAAGGAATACATCCCAGCAGTTATCAAAGGGATTGAAGAAGGCCTTTCTACAGGAATTCTTGCTGGCTACAATCTCGTCGATGTTAAAGTCTTTATCGTTTTTGGTTCATACCACGATGTCGACTCAAACGAAATGGCCTTTAAGATCTGCGGATCGATGGCGATCAAAGATGCGTGTAAAAAAGCGAAGCCGGTTATTTTAGAGCCGATCATGAAAGTCACAGTGACCTCTCCTGAAGCTTGTTTAGGTGATGTGATTGGTGATTTGAACCGACGCCGCGGAAAAATCCTCGGGCAGGAAACACAGAAAGCCATGGTCAAAATCGACGCTGAGGTCCCCTTAAGTGAAATGTTTGGCTACACCACCTCACTACGCTCTTCGAGCTCGGGGCGTGCAACCTCCACGATGGAACCTGCGTACTTTGCTAAGGTTCCAAAAAACATCCAAGAAAAAATAGTCACTAAATAGGACAGATATGGCTAAACAAGAAAAACAAAAAATCCGCATTCGGATCAAAGGGTTTGATCAGCGTCAGCTCGATCGTTCAACAGCTGATATCGTTGAAACCGCGAAAAGAACAGGTGCGCGTGTTGTTGGCCCTATTCCTCTGCCAACAAAACGTGAGATCTACACTGTTTTACGCTCTCCCCACGTAGACCGTAAGTCGCGAGAACAGTTTGAAATTCGCACACACAAGCGCTTAATTGATATTCTCGATCCAACCGGGAAAACAATTGACGCACTAAAAACACTCTCGTTGCCAGCTGGTGTCGACATTAAAATCAAAGCAGCTTGATCAGGCTTTTTTTGCCTGTATCAAAGAGAGAGTTCGACTCAATCCCGGATCGGAAAAGGAGACCTATCACGTTGTCCTCGACCTAAAGGGTTCCGGGATTGAGTATTCGGTTGGAGATTGTATTGGGATTTACCCGGAAAACGATCCCACCTACGTTAGTACACTCGTGGAGAAGCTCAAAGCCCCCTCTATCCACGACTTTTTACTCAAAAAAGCCAATCTTCACCGTATTCCTAAGAAGCTGCTAGGCGAACATCCCGACTTGCTCACACTAGTGAACTATCAAACAGTCGAGCCTGAAAAACTATGTGAGGGTCTTCTTCCTCTTCTTCCCCGTTTCTACTCAATCGCCTCATCCCAAAAACTTGTTGGAGACGAAGTGCACTTAACTATTGCACTCACAAAAAATGCTCCTGGCGCCCCCGTTCCTTATGGCACCTGCTCAGACTATCTTTGCAGACGTGCTCCACTTTTTGAACCTGTCATTCCTCTTTTCCTACAACCCTCGCGTCATTTTTGCTTGCCCCCTGAATCTAAAGAATTCCCGATCATCATGATCGGTCCAGGTACCGGAGTCGCACCTTTTCGGGGATTTATGCAAGAGCGTAAACATGCAAGAAATTGGCTCTTTTTTGGAGAAAGGAATGAAAAAAAAGACTACTACTACCAGCCCTTTTGGCACGCCCTTGCTGCAAAAAAATCTCTTAAAATTGACTGTGCCTTCTCGCGCGATCAAAAAAATAAAGTTTATGTTCAACATAAAATGTATGAACAAAAAGCAGAGCTTTGGAAATGGCTCCAAGAGGGAGCCTATCTATTTGTCTGTGGAGACGCTTCAAAAATGGCCAAAGATGTGGATAAAATCCTCCATCAAATCGTCGAACAGGAAGGAAATCTCTCCTCAATCGACGCAAAATTGTATATAAAAAAATTGAAAAAAGAACGCCGCTATCAAAGAGACGTTTACTGAGGCTCACTCGATTCGAGGCTCTTGAATTGATTTTAATACTTTTGCTGTGTTAGAATTTGCCAATCATCTAACGCGGAGCGTTTTAAATGAAGCTACATAAAACCGGTGTTTTGGCAGCAGGTTTGGCTCTCTTTTCCATGTTTTTCGGAGCCGGCGACCTCATTTGGCCTCTGATTTTAGGTGGTAATGCAGGAGATAAAAGTGTATTTGCGACTCTGGGACTACTGATTACAGGTGTCAGTCTTCCTCTGCTTGGTTTGATGGCGATGATGCTCTTTCAGGGAGATTACCGCTCTTTTTTTGGACAAGCTGGACGCATCCCCGGAATCATTCTCCTCTTCATCATCCAAGCCATTTTAGGTCCATTTGGATCCACTCCCCGCCTCTTTACACTTGCGCACGCCACCCTAAAACCTTACTTGCCAGAGTTTGTTAGCCTTCCTCTTTTTTGTATCGGTGCCATTTTTCTCGTGTTTCTATTTACAGTCCGCAGACAGCGCGTTGTCGACATTCTCGGCCTATTTCTCACTCCTATCCTTCTCTTCTCTTTGGGCATGATCATCTTTATTGGAGTGCGCAATCATCCTCCAGCGGAAGCCGTTGCTACAGGTAGTGGAGCCTCTTTTTTTCAAGGGCTCACCGTTGGTTATCACACCCTCGACCTAATCGCCTCATTCATTTTTGCCCCTCTAGTCCTCACCTACTTCCGGAATGACGAAGGGAATGCCGACTCTCCTGAAGGGCGGAGACACATTTTCAAAAAGATGATCAAATCGTGTGCCATCGCGGGACTGCTACTCATGGGTATGTTTGTCGGCCTCACTTTTATCGCCTCTTACTACCAATCTGTTCTTCCAGCACACGCTCCAGAAGAGCGTCTGGCTACAATATCCATGTATCTGCTCGGTTCAAAAGGCGCCTTTTTCTCTTGTCTTGCTGTTTCACTCTCCTGCTTAACAACAGCAATTCCTATCTCATTAATCTCCTCAGAGTATATCCACAGCCACTTTTTGAAAGAAAAAGGTAGCTTGACAACTCCTCTTTTGATCTCATTAGGACTTTCTGCCATTGTCGCTAACCTCGGTTTTATGGGAATTGCAGCCATGCTGGAGCCTGTGCTGCAAATTATTTGTCCCGGCTTAATTCTGTTGTGTATTTTCAACATCTTACACAAACTGTATGAGATGCGCATGCGACGCACGCCTATTTTCACAGCATTTGCTCTATCTCTTTTCAGTTATTTTGTTCAGCTGTAACTCTTCTCTTGACATAACCTCTAAATTTTAAGATAGTGATCTTAAATTTTATCTTGGAGGTTATACATGAAGAAGTATCTTCTTTTGCTACTGTTGCTATGCAGCCCATTGGTTGCTCTTCCTATCGGAAACCCAATGGATGCTACTTTGTATTCAAACGGTCTTTTTTGTGGTGATTGCTACGAAGAGAGCTACTGTGATCCCTGCGATCCCTGTTTCAACTGGTGTGACGCGTGGAATTTCCGCATCGGCTTCTACGGCGACTATGTTTTTAATCGCCACATGGAATTGAAAAATCGCGACGGGGCTAAAATCGATGATTTTGAGCTTTTCACGAATGCTCTTTACTTGGCGGTAAATGTTTGCGATCGACTAGACGTATTTGCTACTTTGGGAGCAACAAGTCTGAACCTTAAATCTAATCCGGGTGTTTGGAATAATGCAATCCGCACAGCTCTTTTTGAGCTCCAAACGGAGACAGATTTCTCCTGGAGTGTGGGTGGACGCCTGACTCTTTGGAGTTGCGATTGCTTCTTCTTTGGGCTTGAAGGTCAGTACTTCTATACAAAACCTGATCTACACTACGCCGTGGCCAGCAACAACGTTCTTGCTTACCCTTCTAACATCAGTTTGAAATACTCTGAATGGCAGGTCGGCCTGGGCGTCTCTTATCTTGTAAGAGTTGGTTGCTCTGGTGTCTCAGCCATTCCTTACATGGGTCTTAAATGGGCAGGAAGCTGTGGAGACTTCAATAATGGATTGATCTCAACAGATATCACCATGCTTGATATAGAAAACAGTAAGCTATGGGGTTACGGAATCGGTATGACGCTTCTTTTCTGTGACGCTTTAAGCATGACAGTTGAGGGACGTTTTGGAGATGAGAAAGCTCTCTATGTGAATGGTCAGTTCCGCTTCTAATGCGTTAGATCACTATATAGTTCGTAAGGGTTGGCCCTCTGTCTGAGCAGGACAGAGGGCTTTTTTTTTTCATGAACATCTGATACCCTACTTCTCATGATACGTACGGGAATTGGACAAGATAGCCACCGTTTTCTTTCTAAAGACTCAGCAAAACCCTGTGTGCTTGGAGGATTGATTTTTGAAGGCGTCCCTGGATTTCAAGCAAACTCTGATGGCGATGTGATTCTTCACACAATTTGCAACGCGATTTCTTCGGTTACGGGAGAAATTATCCTCGGCTTGCGTGCCGATGAACTCCTAGAGAAGGAAGGGATTACCGACAGCTCCGTCTACCTAAAAGAAGCCTTAAAAACATTGGGTAGGCAGACCATCATGCATGTGGCGCTCACTCTTGAGGCTTCGCGCCCTAAGTTTTTAAAGCGGATCCCTGAGTTGCGAGAGAATATTGCACGTCTGATGAACCTTGAGGTTTCTCAAGTGGGTATTACGGCGACAACGGGTGAGGGGCTCACTGATTTTGGGTGTGGAGAGGGCGTTCAGTGTTTCTGCATTCTCACCACCTCCGAAACCTAAGTTATTACAAAGTTCTTAAAATCTGTCGATTGAAAATCGACGCGATTAGGCACGCCCCAAAGAGCTTTTTGGGATTTTTGCTTCAGTTGGTTGATCTCGAGCGAAGACAGTACAACGGGTACGACGAGCGAGAGATCAGACAAATGAAGCAAAAAGACTATCAACTGCTTGGCGAAATAAGAAAAGCCGCTGGGCGAACCCAGCGGCTTCTTGTAAGAACACTCCTATCTACGGTTAGTAGACGTGAGTCGCCTCTGTATCGGTTACGGGCGTACCCAGACCGTCAGAAGAGAGAGTTGCCTCAGCACGCGCATCTCCTACTGATACCGCTCTTACGCGGACACAGTATTCCATGCACTGCTTTGGATCGAGCTTTTCAATTGGCTCGAAGGTAACCGTTTGACCTGAAACAGTGCCTTTTGTAGGACCGTTTGCAGACTCAGGTTTCAACTCATCTGTGAAACGAAGAACAAGTCTCACATTTGTATCTTCAGCGCTACCGCGGTTTGAAACACAAACTTTGTAGACTGTTGAACTATCCCCATCAATACAGATAGGATCTTGGGTGTCTACCATACACATGTGTGTGGCTGGAACACCTTTCCAACAGGTTGTGGCTTCTGCGCAAGAGACGCACTGACCACAGTCAGAGTTTGTAGAAACCGTTACTTTATTGGTCAAGCAGCCGGTAACTTGAGACTGAAGTGAAACAGTAAATGTTTTTGTCTCACCAGGACAGAACTCTGGAATACACCAGATCGCTCTGTTACAGCAAATCTCAGCGCCAGGCGCGTCCACTACTGTTGTTCCTGCAGGAGAAACATCATCTACAATCACATCTCTTAGGACAAGGTCACCTGGGTTGGTCACTGTGATTGTATAGTCCACTTTCTTACAAATGTATGCCCAGTCCGGTCCAGTTTTAGTCACCTGAACACAAGGCTCGTTAATCAACGTAGTCGCTTCGGCAGAACATCTAGGACCACCGCAGTAACTCACTGTTGCTACATTTGTTACACATCCACGCTTTGTAGCGCAGAAGTCGACGCAAAAGCTTCGGCTATCTCCACAACAAAGATCACCTAACTCGTATGTCAAGCAGTTTAAACCACTTGAGTGAGAAAGGCCGTCTGGTACTGCATCTTGAACAACAACATCATAGGCTGTTGCAGAACCAGAGTTGCACACCTCGATCGTGTACGAAACGGGGCAATACAAACAGGCACATTCAGGACCGTACTTTTTGATACACACAACGGGCTGACCACAGTTTGTGTAAGCACACAACTGAGGACAAGCGCAGACAGTTGCAGCAGCTAAGCAGCAACCTTCTTTCATTGGACGTACCCAGACCGTAATATTCTGAGTCTCTCCACACTTCATGTGTGGAAATTCCCAGCGGAGTGAGTTGTTCTGATCGACTTGTGCTGGAGGATCACTCTTAATGAATTCAGAGTCGCAAGGCAACGTCTGGTTCACAACAACATCGGCACACGTCTTTTGAGCTGTAATACAGATCTCAACAGGGTATGGGGATCCGACAGTGGCAAATTCAGGCGCACGCTGGCATAAATCGACAACACAATCATCACAAGTTTGGTAAGATCTCATGTTTCCAAAGCAACGCTCCTCAGGGAACGGCTGATCACACTGTCCACTACCACATGGGTAGAAACTAGGATCACATGGAAAAAATTGATTCTTATCAGTTCGGCAAGGGCTTTCACAAGAGCTCGGGGCTCCTTGTGTTAAGCCAACTGGTTCGCACTTAGGCGATGGTGGGCAAGGGTCGCATCGTGGTGGACACGGGTCACAACGTGGTGGGCATGGTGAACACGGGTCGCACTTAGGTGGACATTGTACTTCGCAAGGCGAACTGAAACAATCGCACCAATTACGATTACAACTTGCCAAGCAAAAGACACTCATTAAAAAAAGAGCGGCTACAGCAGTTCGCAAGGGTTGAATCATAGGAAACTCCTATACATTTGATTAGATACTAACTTATTCCCCACAGTGACCTGGTAAAAATGCTCACACTCGACTTCAAGGCCGTCTTGAGGCTTTCCCTCCTGAACATTTACTATCTGACTCCAAGTCATTTTATAATACTCCTTGAGATTCAGACCTGAGAGCTTTCCTCTCAGGCCCTGAATACATTTTTACCTGCGGGCGTTCCACACACTAAATTATGGACAACGAGGTGGGCACTTAGGCGGACACTTCGGTGGACACTTTGGTGCACATGGAGCGCAACTCGGTGTGTATGTTGGGCAACCTGGCTCACAACGAGGTGTTGGAGCACATGGGCTACACTTTGGTGGGCATGGTGGTGGACAAGATGGGTCACACTTTGGCGCACATGGCTGTGGACAAGGTGGTGGACAACATGGATCACACTTCGGTGGACATCTCCAGCCGCATGGATCGCAGAAGCAATCTGCCCATCTGTTACAGCTAGCTAAGCTGAACATGCTCATTACAAACAGAGCTGCGAAAAACATTTTCAAAGATCGTTTCATTTGAAACTCCTTTAGTTGATTAGAGTCTAGTTGTTGTTGAATTTGCCCTCTTATTTCTAACAGGGCTCTGCACTCGGTAGTACAGTCCTTATGAATCTATTATCAAATGAATACTAAAATTTTATCAAACCTTTTTTAGAATAATACAATCTTTAAAATAGAGATTCCTAATGAAAACAAAGTCGCTCCTACTAACACTATCAAAGACTTAAGCTGATAAAAAATCTTATTTATAAGAAAAATTCCATTGCAACTTTGCAAAAAGTTCGTTACGTTTGTGTCGTAAAATAGCTGAAAACCTGAATTTCAAAATCGACTGACAATCAACGAGGTATGAAAATGGACATTCTCCAAGTGCATGGTAACGCGAAACTTAAGGGTGAAGTAACCGCGGCCGGCGCAAAAAACGCAATGACCAAATTATTGGTTGCCTCTTTGTTATCTAATAAGAAATGCGTTTTTTACAACGTTCCTGATATTGGAGATGTGCAAATCACAGTCAATTTATGTAAAGAAATTGGCGCACAAGTTGAATGGGATCGTGAAAAAGGTGTGATTGAAATCATCACCAAAGAATTGAAAACAACCTACATTCCGCAACGTTTTTCAGGTGCCAATCGCATTCCCATTTTAATGGCAGGCGCCCTACTGGGGCGGACAGATGAAGACATTATCATTCCAACTGTTGGAGGGGATGCCATTGGTAAACGCTCAATCGATTTTCATGTTGCCGCGCTTAGACAATTGGGCGCTTCGGTTGAATTCAGAGAGATGAAAAAGGAGGGCGCCTATTTAACCCATGCGCATCATGGACTCACAGGCAGCCATATTTCACTCCCTTTCCCTTCGGTGGGTGCTACTGAAAATGCCATTCTAGCCGGTGTACGAGCCAGGGGTAATACCGTAATTAAAAATGCAGCGATTGAGCCCGAAATTGTTGAGCTCATCCTGTTTTTACAAAAGCTCGGCTCGATTATCTCAATTGACGCCGATCGTACCATTCACATTGAAGGGACAACTACCTCACATGAAGTGGAGCACACTGTCATGGCTGACCGGATTGAATCGGCTTCTTTTGGAGTGGCCGCAATTGCGACGAAGGGAAGCATTTTTGTGCGTGGCGCTCAACATGCGCATATGATTACGTTTTTAAATAAACTGCGTGAAATAGGCGGTGGTTTTGCTGTCAAAAATGACGGAATTGAATTTTTCTATCAAGGTCCTCTGAAAGGAGGCGCGCATATTGAAACCGACGTCCATCCCGGCTTTATGACCGATTGGCAACAACCGTACGCCGTATTACTCACTCAAGCTCAAGGAACGTCTGTCATCCATGAAACCGTTTATGAAAACCGTTTCGGCTACACGCAGGCTCTTAAAAAGATGGGCGCTGATATAGAGCTGTTTACGAAGTGCCTAGGGAGCAAAACCTGCCGCTACGGCATGCGCAACTATGCCCACAGCATCATCGTCAAAGGAAGCACGCCCCTGCATGGAGGCGAGATCAATATTCCTGATCTAAGGGCCGGTTTTGCCTACGTAATGGCTGCCTTAATCGCGACAGGAGAGAGCACCATTTATGGAATGCACTATCTCGATCGCGGCTACGAATATCTGGTGCCCAAATTACAAAAATTAGGGGCTAAAATCGAACGAGTCGAGGCAAAACCTCCTGTGCCTCCCTCTTCCGTTAAACAACAGTCTAAGAAAAAAACCACTGTATGACCTGGCAGCAAGCTCTTCGTAGTTCTATTACTTCTTGGGAAGAACTTTGCTCTCTACTTGAAATTGATCTTCCTAAGATTCAAAATCTTAGATTCCCTCTACTCCTTCCTCTCCGTTTAGTGGAGAAGATGGAGAAAGGCAACCTTGAGGATCCGCTTTTCAAGCAGTTTGTGCCCCAACAGGCTGAAGGGCGTCCCTCCTCCCTTTTTCTTGCAGACCCAGTGGGAGATCAACAAGCACGGTGTGCCCCTAAGGGGCTGAAAAAATATGCTCAACGTCTATTGCTTGTGACTACCGGAGCGTGTGCCATGCACTGTCGGTATTGCTTTCGGCAACATTTTGATTACAGTAAAGGGGGAGGTTTTGCAGACGAACTGGCCCAAATGCGCCAAGATGATTCTCTTCGAGAGATCATTCTGAGCGGAGGAGACCCTCTCTCTTTGAGTGACAGAGTTCTTGGAGAGTTGATCGATGCACTTGGTGCCATTGCCCACCTTAAACGGCTCCGTTTTCACACTCGCTTTCCGATTGGCATTCCAGAGCGGATCTCTCGTGAGTTTTTAGCCATCTTAGAGCGCTGCTCTCTGCAAACGTGGTTTGTGATCCACTGCAATCATCCCCGAGAGCTGGACGAGGACGTGCTTGTAGCTCTTAAAGCCGTGCAAAAATTAGGCATTCCGGTCTTAAATCAAGCTGTTTTGCTAAAGGGAGTGAATGACACAATTGAGACACTCCAAGCCCTCTCAGAGCGGCTTTGCGACCATGGAATCCAACCTTATTACTTGCATCAGCTCGACCGCGTTCAGGGAGCTGAGCATTTCGAAGTGAGTTCTGAGAGAGGACGACAGCTGATTGGAGAACTACGCACACGTGTTTCAGGATATGCCGTTCCTCAATACGTTCAGGAGATCGCTGGTGAACTTTCTAAGACGCCCTTAATAGACGGAGCGCATTAAAGATCACAAGCGTGGTCGCCCCCATGTCCGCTCCAATGGCCATCCAAAGCGTCGCCATATTGAGCAGCGCCAGCGTAATAAAAAGCGCCTTCAAACCCAAAGCAAAGGTGATATTTTGCTTAATGATTTTTAACACACGGCGCGAATAACGGAGCAACCAAGGCAGCTGAGCCAAATCATCTGCCATCAACACAACATCTGCTGTCTCAATAGCCGCATCGGTCCCCATTCCTCCCATCGCAATCCCTAGGGTAGCGGCAGCCATTGCAGGTGCATCATTCACCCCATCTCCCACCATGCCAACCCGCTCCCACTTCCGTGCTAAGGCCGCTACCGCTTCGACCTTTTCCTCTGGCAGCAGTTCAGCCAAAAAGCGATCTACACCAGCATACTCCGCCAAGGCGCGTGCTGTGGGCTCATTATCACCTGTCAGCATCACCTGCTCCTCAATTCCCGCTTCTTTTACCGCGAGCAAAGTCTCCCGTACCCATTCACGAGGGCTATCGGCAACAGAAATCAAGCCACAAACATGATCATCTGTTCCAATTGCCACAATAGAATGACCGGCATCCTCTAGAGCCAAAGCAGTTTGGTGAATCGCCTCTGTTTCTTGCCCCATTTCATGCATAAACCGATGACTTCCCATCCAGTAGAGCGTGCCGTTGTAAGTGGCCAAAGCCCCTTTGCCTTTAATCATCTGGAAATTAGCAGCTGAAGCTGCGTGGATTCCCATTTCCTCCCCTTTTCGCAAAATCGCGCGTGCAAGAGGATGTTCACTTGGTTTTTCTAAAGCGACTGCCCGCTCCATCAACTCCTCTTCCGTGTGTTGATTCAGCGGCACTAATTTTTGCACTTCTGGATGGCCATACGTGAGCGTTCCTGTCTTGTCGTACGCAAGCGCCTTTAACTGCCCCACCTTCTCAAGAAAAACGCCTCCTTTAATCAACACTCCTTGACGCGCGGCAGCCGTCAAGCCTGAAACAATGCTCACAGGGGTCGAGATCACAAGAGCGCACGGACAGGCGATAACCAGAAGAACAAGACCACGATAGATCCAGTCAAACCAAGGCATCGAGAATAAAAGAGGCGGTAGAACCATCACAAGAAGCGAAAAAAGGAGCATCAACGGAGTGTAGTAGTGAGCAAACGTCTCCACCCACTGCTCACTCTCAGACCGTTTTGAGCGGGCCTCTTCAACAAGGTGAATCATACGTGCTAAAGTCGTATCTCCAGCCAATTTGGTGACCCGGCACTCTAAGGCACCTTCCTCGTTGAGCGTGCCTGCAAAGAGCTCATCTCCTATTTCTTTTGCAACCGGAAGAGACTCGCCTGTAATCGGCGACTGATCCACCGACGAGCCGCCACTGATTACCACACCATCTAAAGGGATTTTCTCTCCGGGACGGATCAAAAGGATCGCACCTACCTCAATGTCTTCAACAGCACACTCCTCTACCCCTCCTGTAGAGCGATCGATGCGGCGCGCAAGAGTAGGCGTGAGCTCTAGTAAAGCAGAAATGGCTCGTCTGGCCCGCCCGACACTCCACTGCTCAAGCAGAAGTGCGGCTGTAAATAAAAACGCTACTGTCGCTCCTTCAAACCACTCTTGAATCCCGATTGCACCTATAATGGCCACGATCATCAATAAGTTCATGTCAGGCCTGAGTTTGTGCAAAGAAAAATATGCTTTGGGAAGCACATAAACGACACCACAAAGGATCGAGAGAAGATACAAAACCTTTGTGATCAGAGGGAGTTTATACTCATCAGAGAGCGCTCCGATTAGTTCGAGCAGACTAGGGTAATACAGAAAGTGCGTCCACGCGCCTAGCAGCAAAAAAGAGCCACTTAAAAGAGTAAAGATCAGCCTTCCTTTGCGCTGAAAAAAAGACGTTTGCTCCTCGCCTCTTTTATCCCAAAGAGTGGCGCGCATACCCGTAGAACGAATCAGCTGAATGAGTTCTCCTGAATCGATCTTTTTGGGATCATAAGTGACGCGCATTTGTGCTTGAATCAGATTGAAATCGAGCGTCTGTACCCCTTCATGACTACCGACCACTCTTTTTAAAATGGCCACTTCTTCACAGCAGTCAAGCCCCTCTATCTTAAAAGTGGCATTCTCTATATTAATCGTCCGATTTTCCTTGCGCTTGATCGACATGCAACTTAGCTCCATACAAGCTGATGAGTGCAGAATCGCTACTGGACATCGCTTCCGATGAGAGCTTATTCAGCGCCATCTCTAGGCTCTTTTTTACCTCGTCAGGAATGTGCTCATTTTCGACTAAGTTTTTAAGCTCACTTTCAATATGGAGTAACTTAGCTGGATTGGGAGCTTTTCCCTCCTCGATCTGACCAATGAACTCTCCGATTGCCTCATCCACATCGTCTATTTTTTCTTCAAACGGCTCCGACATCCTACCCCCTCACCAAAACCACTCTAACTCATTGTATACAATTCGATTATTTAGAGGGTTACATTCTATCAACTGTTTGAATGCCAAGAATTTGCAAACCACTTCCCATGGTCCGAGCGACCGCTTCACACAAAAGAAGGCGAGAATTTTGCTCTTGCACCCCTTCCACACGACAATCGCGGAAAAAGGCATTGAACTTCTGCGCTAAAATATAGAGATAATCGGTTAAAACGTTAGGAAGCAACTCTTCTTCCATCACCTGCAGAGTCTCAGAAAACCGCAAGAGATGGAGGCCAAGATCAATCTCAGTTGGATGCTCCAGCACGACTTTCTCTGTTTTGAGCAACTTTTTGATATCGACTTTGCCTATCTTTCGCTTAATCCCATTCACACGCACAAACGCATAGAGAATAAAAGCCGCCGTATTCCCCTCAAACCGAAGCATCCGCTGATAACTAAAGACGTAATCGCTGATCCGATTGCAGGAAAGGTCCGCGTATTTAACAGCATCAATTCCTAAAATGCGAGCAAGCCTTTCTAACTCTTCCGTGCTCATCTCATGCTCGCGTTCCGCTAAAATCTTGTTCGCCTCAGAGATGGAAGCTGTGAGAAGATCGATCAATTTTTCCACCTCACCAGATCTGGTGCGGAATTTTTTTCCATCAGTTCCTAAAACCACTCCAAAGGGAACATGATCAAAACGGACTTTTTTAGGATCGAGATAGCCCGCTTTTTCCGCCGTTTTCCGAATCAAATCAAAATGCAAGCTCTGCCCCGCATCAGTGACAACAACAATCCGCTCGGCACGTTCATCCTCAATGCGATGCAGCATCGCCGCCATATCGGTTGTGTCGTAGTTGTAGCCCCCATCTGACTTTTGTACCATCAGGGGAATACGATGTCCCTCGTGGAACACACATTTGGCTCCCTCAGAAACGGTCACAAGCCCCTTCTCTTCCAGATCCTTTACAATCTCACCCAACATCGGATTGTAAAAAGACTCCCCTCTCTCTTCCAAGCGAATATCGAGAAGATCATACACTTCTTGAAACGCTTGGCGGGAGATGTGACAGATCGTCTCCCACGCTTTTAATGCAGCTGGATCGCCCCCTTGCAACGCAACAACAGCTTGACGGGCACGTGTCTTAAACGCTTCATCTGCATCAAACCGCTCTTTAGAGAGACGATACCACTTCATGAGTGTGGGTAAATCAGCCTCTTCTAGGCCTTTTCCAATCTCTTCATCGATGTAGGCAATCAACATTCCAAAAGACGTTCCCCAATCGCCCACATGATTCAATCGGATTACAATATGTCCTAAAAACTCGAAAAGCCGCGCAATTGCGTCCCCGATAATCGTGGAGCGCAAGTGTCCCACGTGCATCTCCTTGGCGATATTGGGGGAAGAAAACTCGACGATGATCCGTTTAGGGGTTGCTGGCTGCTCCACACCCAGCTTGCCATCTCGCACCACCTCGTTGACTAAAGTGGAGAGATATTGAGGCCTAAGGGTCAAGTTGATAAATCCCGGTCCTGCGATTTCCACCTCCTCAAAAAGAGCTCTTTCCAGCTGCTCAACAATCGCCCCCGCAATCTCTCGAGGCGCCTTTTTCAAGCTTTTAGCCAGTCGCATGGCACTATTACACTGATAGTGGCCAAATTTCTCCTGAGTCGCCGGCGTAAGATGCATCTGGAGCTCCTCAACAGGAACTTCAGGAAAAGCGGCATAGGCGGCCTTGGTTACGGCTTGTTCGACTGTCTCAATAAGGGGTTTCATCTCTCGGAGACGATAGCAAAACGGCTCAAATTCCACAATGCGCTTCGCATCAACTCTTTTTTTAACAGAAAATTGATAAAATTAATCTTTTGTTAATATTCCTTTAATATAATAATAGCCAGAGGGTTATCATATGAGCTCACCAGCAGTTGGGGCCTTGTCCCCACAAACAGAGACATCTCACTCTTTTTTTGAAAAGATACAGGCCGTTTTTCACTTTGCAATCGACTGCCTTGTGATGCTCGGCTACCTTCTCCAGTCTGTTTTCTACTCAACTGTTCAAGACAAATCAGATCGCTCAGATGTTTACGAGGGAAGAGTGGTCTGCCACACACGTAATTGTGCCAAGACGAGCGAACTCTGGAAGTACGTCCAAAGCCGCAGAAACCCGGAGAGAGTCACAAATGCATACAAAGCGCACACAGCAACCTACGGTTTTACGACACAGCCCTCCCACGTGCACGCCAAGCCATTTAACGGCGGGTTATGCATGGGAGGCGTAACTCTTTTTTTGAAAGAGTGGCTCCGCACAAAGGGTGACATCGAATCGCTTGCCGCTACCTTTGATGGAGGGGTGCCGATTGAGGGCGCTTTTTACCAGGAACGGTATGAAATGCTTTACGGTGAACAGTATTATCCAGGACTCGTTGATACTATTGGTGACGATCCCCAAAAGCTGGTTGATGTTAAAGCATATCTAAAAAATAGGACGCGACCCGATTGGGTGCCAGGTTGGGCTGATAATGACACTTATCTCCACTCTACCTTCCGAGAGATCCTATCCAAACATACAGGGCAAAAAAGCTCTGAAAAAGACCATACAGTAGCTGCACTACAAGCATCGGGGCTTGCTGCAGAAGTACTTCTTTATGACGCCTCTGCTCAAGACTTTCTTGAAAAAATGGAAACGCTGGCACCAGGCGCCTATAAGCTCTCTTTTCCCGTTTACGGCTCCACAGGGGAGAGGCGAAAAAACACACATACGATTGGGCTAATCGTCGGTAAAACAGGTAGCTACGCGTACATTTATGATCCCAACAATAGCATCGCCTACTCACCCAAAGAAAATCTGCAAACCGTCATGCAACGGATTCTGACAAAACATACAGGCTTTGACTACAGATCAAACCAAGAGGGTATCCATCCTCACCTAGGACGAAAAGTTCTCAATGTTTTAAATGAAAGAGCCAATCCACCGCAAAATCCGGTCTCATCTGGCTTTGAGCTCTACAGGATTACGGAGGCGTCCCCTTCGCCCCCTCACGGTACCACTCCCGCAGCTGAGCAATCTTAGCCATCACGCGAGCCATGATCTCCACTTGCGCCTCTTTTTTATCCATCTCTTCCAAGTCCTCAAAGGTCAGTGGGGTGCCAAAAATACAGGCGGTCTTCCCAAAAAGCTTGGGAAAACGGCGTCGATTATTCCACACCTCATAAACACCATGAAGATAGACCGGGATGACCTGACAGTCCGTTTTTTGTACCAACATCCCCACTCCTAGCTGACCCTTGTGAAGCTCACCATCCGCTGATCTCCGTCCCTCGGGGAAAATCACCACTTTACAGTCATTGCGCACAAGCGCCATCGCTTTTTTGAAGGCATTGATATTTCCTTTTCCTCTGCGTACAGGATGCGTGTTGAGTTGACGAATCAGCCAGCCGAAAAAAGGCGAGTGAAAAAGCGAGTCTCGCCCTAGAAAATGCACTTTTCCAGGACAGGAAATCCCAATCAAAGGAGGGTCTAAGTAAGAGGTGTGGTTGGAGCAAATAATACCGCCCCCGTTGGGAAAGTGTTTCTTTCCATAAACCCGATGGCGGTAAAAAACACGTGCAAAAAGGGCGACACAAAAAATGCAAAATAAACGAATCATGCAGAAACTAAAGCGATTACACGTTCTATTACTTGTTCTAAGGTCAAGTCAGAAGTGTCCACTAAGTGAGCATCTTCAGCTTGTTTAAGAGGTGAGATCTCGCGCGTGGAATCAAAATGATCCCGCTCCAATAACTCATTTAAAACCTCTTGCTCGTTTGTATGCGCCCCGTCTTCTTTTAACTCTAAATAGCGCCTTTCTGCGCGCACAGCCGGACGCGCTGTTAAAAAAATTTTTACCTCTGCGTTTGGAAAGACGACCGTTCCCATATCACGCCCCTCAAATACAGCATCTTTTCCCTCTCCAAACTCCCGCTGAACCCTTACGAGCATTTGACGGACAGCTGGATGCGCAGAAACCTCTGACACATGGCCGGTCACTTCTGAAGAGCGGATCACATCTGTCACATCGTGCCCATTAACCAGATACCGTTTTTCCTTTGACTCAGACTGGATCTCAAACTGGAACTGATCGAGAAAAGCAGCGAGTTGATCTGCTTGAGAAAGGTCGATTTTTTTTCGTAGAACCTGATAGGTGACAGCGCGGTACATCGCTCCAGTATCAAAGTAAGCATATCCTAACTTTTCAGCCACAAAGCGGGCGATTGTTGTTTTACCGGTTCCTGCCGGCCCATCAATTGTCACAATCATAGCGTTTGTCAAGTGTAGAGGATCCTAAGAAAAATGTACACCACAGGAGCCGTAAAAAGAAGAGAGTCAACCATATCTAAAATCCCTCCCACTCCTGGGATTGAGTTGCTATCTTTCACTCTAGCATCCCGTTTCAGTAGAGATTCGGCCAAATCGCCGATTTGTCCCAAAATTCCGATGAGAGCCCCGAGCCAGATCGACTGAATGTAGGTAAACTCTTGAAAAACCTCTCCTACCTCTTTTCCTAAAAAGCAGATAAAAAGGCTCACTAAAATGGAGGCACAAAGACCTCCTAGAGCCCCTTCTAGAGTCTTATTTGGACTGAGTTTATGTGCGAGCTTGCGTTTACCAAAATAGCTACCCACAAAATAGCCGCCCACATCTGCGCTTTTGGTGGCTGCGATCATGTAGATAATCCACCAGCTTCCTTGAAAGTGGGGGTCGTCCATGCCACCAAAAGTGAAAAAATACATCACGCGAACAAAGAGGCCCAAAGGGACACCGATGTACACAATTCCAAAAAATGTTGAGGAAATGTTGAGTAGTGGTGACTTTCCTCTAAATGTGAAGTAGGCAAAGCAGGCAAAAAACGCGAGCCCCAAAACCACTTCTGGAAGATGCGGCCAAAGAGAGTTCAAAAAGGGGTAGGGTCCTTGCGTTTTCACGAAAATCGCAAAGACATATAAAATCGCTGCAACCATGCTTAAAATGGTGGCGGGCGTCAGCGCTTTCTTTTTCAGAAGTTGGTTGTATTCCCAAATGGCTGTCGCTGCAATCGCGGCTACAGCAGCAGTGAAAATCCAGCGTAGCGCGCTAAATTCTGCTGTGAAAATAAAGAGGGCAATCAAACAGGCACTGATGCCGTTGATTAAGGTGCGCTGAGCCAGATCGGATGCTTTTCGTGGCTTTTTCGTACTCATTTCCCTAGCCGTCGGGTCCGTTTTTGGAAATCTAGCACAGCATCTAATAGATCTCTAGGGGTAAAATCGGGCCACAACGTATCTGTAATGTAAATTTCTGTGTAAGCGAGCTGCCAGAGGAGAAAATTGCTAAACCGTCTCTCACCACTGGTACGAATTAAAAGTTCAGGGTCGACAAAGCGAGCCGTATCCAAGTGGCAATCGATCATCTCCTCTGTGATTTCCCCTGATTGATCTCGAAGCGAGACAAACGCTCTGCGCATCTCATCACGAGCGCCATAGTTCATGGCAAGCACGAGATGGATTTTATTTTCCCCGGAGGTGGCCGCACGCGTTTTGTTCACTTCATCTTTAAGAGACTGTGAAAAAGGGGTCAAATCGCCAATGGTGCTAAAATGGACTCCCATATCGACCATTTTTTGCCGATTGTCACGCAAATAGGTCTCCAAAATTTTCAGCACTGTTTTGACCTCATGCGGAGGACGGCGCCAGTTTTCAGTGGAAAAACTATAGATGGTTAACACTTCCACCCCCAAATCAGAGGCTGCCTCTAAAATAGGGTTGACAATTGAGGCACCGGCCCAGTGCCCTTGCATGAGATTGCAAGCCGACTGCTGTTTTGCCCATCGTCTGTTTCCATCGGGAATGATGGCAATATGTTTGGGCACAGGGCGCTGAAAAACCCATTCCAGTTCTTGCTCCGTAAAGTGGATCGAGTCCATTCCGTGTGTATACCTATTAAAATAGGAGACGAGGGTAGCAAAGGAGCCCAATAAGACTCCATAGCAAATTTCCGCAACCAGGGGCGTTCTATTTGACAGTAAGAGAGGGAAGCTGGTATCGTGCCTAGATTATTTAGAATAGAATTTAAGGAATCAAAATGGAAAAACGGAAACGGTGGCAGCTCTTTTTCATCTTAGCGGTTGTACTTCTAGCAGTTTACAACATTCTTCCAACAGTTTTTTACTACTCAAAGCCGCTCAAAAAACCGATTGGCCCAAAAGAGGCCCAAAATGTCTCTCTGGGAATCGTTGAGCGCGTCAACAGCCTAGAAGACTTCACCCTCTCTTGGTTAAAAGCCCAAAGTAAAAATTTAGGCCTTAAGCCTAAAGAAATTAGCTTAGATACCAAAGATCCAAAGCTGGCTAAAGTCGTCTTTAAAAAGCCCGAAGAGGCCGCTTTTTTTGCCCAGACCCTTAATCGAGCCGGCTCTCTCATTCCCTTTGTGCCTGCACAACTCTCCCCTACTCCTACTTCAGAAGGAGAGACAACCGTTGTGGTTCAAAGACGCATTGGCGTCCATCTCGACCCAAGTCAAGTGAGTACCTACTTTAGTTATGTCCCTAAAACGACTGAGGAGGGCTCCGTTTCTTCTGAATATCAAAAACTCATTCATGATCGCGCAGCTTCCCTTGCCGTTGGCTTCGGAGGAGAAAGTGAACCAGGGCGCATTCTCGCTGAAATCGCTGCTGGAGAAGGTAATGACGAAGAGGTCATCCGCCTTGCCCGCAGTATTGTAGAGTACGAGACTGCTTTTGACGATCAAAGTCCCATTACAGAGAGATATTTCGCCAGCTTCACCCAAACAGCAGCAACGGGTAAAGGCAATCTAGTCCAAAAATTTGTGGCAAAATTGGAAAATGTAAGCCAAAAGCTCGGATCAACTGTCTCAAAAATGAAAGAGGAACAGAAACAACTGCAAGAAGAGGGGAAATTCCTTGATTCTGTTCAACAACAACGCCTTGAGGTACTCAACAGTCAAAAAAATATTGTCGACTCAGCCACGACCATTGTGCGGCGTAACAGCACTCTTTTCGAAAAAGGAGCGGCTCCTCTTACGGAAGAAGAGCTATTAAAAACTCTGTCCGCATCTCCTGTTCCAGACGAAAAGATACAATCGATTCCAATTGGCCAGCGCAACGCGTTTATCAGCAGCGTGGAAATTGACTGGAGTAAAGACCTGCTCAACATCCAGCTCCACCCTGAGGTCGAAGCCATCCGCGATCAAGATACCCATACTGAAATTGATGCGATTAGACAAGAGAAGCTCAACCAGCTCCTTTTTAATGAAATTGCGCTGGCATCGCGCAAAGCAGATGAGACGATCACTCCCTCGCTGACGAGTTTTGTTGTGTCTCTGAATGGACTCACAAACAGCTCAAGCTTACTAACGCTAGATATCGGTGCCATTGCCCAGATGCAATCGGAAACGCTTGCTCAGTTGATTCAAAATAATTGGCAGCCAAGTGAGGGAGAGCTATCTGCGCAGAACTATCCGCTCTACAGCTACAGCGATTTTGAAAAACTTCCTGCTCAAGATAAAAAGCTCGGTATGGTCATCTATGCACCGGCAATGGAAGAAGAGAGGGAAAGCGGATTCCGCACTAGTTCGCTCTATGTGATCGCGCGCGGCCTCAATACGGTACGTCAAAAGTACCAAAGCCTACCTGATAGCGCTGAAAAAACCGCGTTTGAAAGGGAATTTCACGCGCTGCAAGAGTTAATGCGGCAAAACGGCTTTATCTCCTATTCTGGCGCCTCTTCTAACTTGCCTACCTCCTACAAGGATGACTTTATCTTTGAGCTCGACGACTACTACTCTTATCTTTTGGCCGCAACGCGTGAAGATTTCTCTGTGAAGGGAAGTAAGCAGTACGCCGTGCTTGAGTTTACAGACGTGGAGCAGCGCATTTTAACGCTGAATAAAATTGAGACCCGCATCCACGAGGACTTAGTCAAGTGGCGAGACGAACACAGGCAAGCCCTAGTCGCCGTCAGCCCACAAGCCAAGTATGATGTGCCTGCACCTACAAAAAACGTTCTGCTCGACAACTGGAAACTCAGCTTTGTGAAGTACTTCCGTGGTGATGAGCGGAAAATCCTTAAGTGGGGGTTAGATCTCTCTGGCGGGAAAACGGTGCGTATTGGTCTACGCGATCAAGGTGGACAAGCCATTACCGATGAAGCTGATCTTAAGCAAGCGGTTAACGAGCTCTATGGACGTGTCAATAAACTGGGAGTTTCAGAAGTGGGAATCCGCACTGAGGGATCGACCATTGTTCTCGATTTTCCCGGCTCTCAAGGCTTGACTGCTGCTGATTTGATTCAAGCCTCCTCCATGCAGTTCCATGTTGTGAATGAAAAGTTCACCGCAAGTAATCCCACTCTTGCAGAAGCGGTCAACACCTTCTTAGAAGAAGTGTGGAATGAAGCGGTTATTACCAGCCGTACTGACCCAGCAAGCCTCAATGAAATTGCCTGGCAGCACCTGGGAGGAGATCCTGAAAATCCAGGAGAGTTTCACCCTCTTACAAGCCACTCTAAGCTTCTTTATGAAAATGGACTCCGCTTCGCGGGTCCCAAAGCCTCCCCTAGCTCGAGTGCATTTGATGATGGGTACTCAGCCGTTTCGCTCTTCCGTGGCACAGATTTTGCCGACTGGCAGGGGCAGACCTACCCGCTTTTGATCGTGTTTCGTAACTTTGCTCTTGAAGGAGCGAATCTGGAAAATGTTCAAACTGGCTACGACGCCTCTGAAGGAAACACGCTCTATTTTGGAGTGAAAGGCGCTTACCTCAGCCGAACTGGGGAAAAAGTGAACCCCCGCGACGACTTCTATGCGTGGACCTCGCAGTTTTCTGAAGAAAAGATAGGCGGCACTCCTAAAGAGACCTTCTCTCAAGGCAGAGGATGGCGCATGGCAGTTGTGCTTAACGGAACAATCATCAGCGCCCCTACGCTCAACTCACCTCTACGCGACAGCGCACGCATCACCGGTCACTTTTCACAAAGAGAGATCAATCAACTCGCTGCCGATCTCAAGGCAGGATCGTTGAGCTTCACTCCACGCATTCTATCGGAAGAAAATGTGAGCCCAGATCTTGGAAAAGAACAGCGGATGCAGGGAATCTTAGCCGCAGCTCTTGGGCTCTGCTTGGTGTTTGTCGTGATGATTAGCTACTATCGCTTCAGCGGGATTGTCGCCAGTGGAGCGGTTGTCTTCAACCTCATCATTATTTGGGCCGTCTTGCAAAACCTAGGAGCTGCAATGACTCTCCCCGGTATTGCAGGGATCATCTTGGCCATTGGAATGTCTGTGGACGCTAACGTCCTGGTCTTTGAACGAATCCGGGAGGAGTTTGCCATCTGCAAGCGACTCCCCTCAGCAGTTGCTGCTGGTTACCGCAAAGCGTTTACTGCCATTGTGGACTCCAACCTCACCACGATTATTGCCGCCGTGATTTTGCTGAACTTTGATTCGGGACCTGTTAAAGGGTTTGCGCTTACCTTGATCATCGGAATCGTCTCTTCGATGTTCACAGCGCTTTTTGTGACCCGTTTCTTCTTTGCGGGCTGGGTACAAAACCCTAAACATAAAGTACTCAAAATGGCTCACCTATTTGGTGAAACCAAAATCAACTTCTTGAGTAAAGCCAAGCTCGCTTTCACGATCTCAGCCATTTTGATTGTGATCGGCGGCTTTTTCTTAGTCAAAGAGCGAGATAATATCTTCGGTATGGACTTTACCGGTGGCTATGCTCTGACGCTTGATCTCAAAGAGCAGCAAGACACCAACTACCGGCTTGTTGCAGAAGATTCGCTAGAAAAAGCGGGCGCCAGTGCCAGCGACTTCCACATTCAAGAGCTCAACAAGCCCAACCAGCTACGTATTCAGCTGGGTGTGAGCATGGAACAAGAAGGAAAGCCTTTCTACCAGATTGAGGAGAAAGGCTCTGTTGAGAAGACTCTCTTCCCCTACCAAAACTATCCTCGTATTGTGTGGATTGTGGATGCTCTCGAACGAGGAGGGCTTCAGGTCAATCCAGCCTCTCTGCCTGAGCTCAATGCCTATTGGACCGAGATGAGCGGGCAGCTCTCTGAAACCATGCGCAATCAAGCTCTTTTGGGCTTAGGCATTGCCCTCCTTTGTATTTTGATCTACATTACCTTCCGTTTTGAGTTCAAATATGCAATCAGCGCAACTTTAGCCCTTGCCCATGATCTCTTGATTTCTTTGGGCTTACTGGCACTACTCCACTTGTTCTACGATGGAATCCAAATTGACCTTCAGGTCATCGCTGCTTTGATGACCATTGTCGGCTACTCCTTGAACGATACGATCATTATCTTTGACCGTATTCGCGAGGATATCCGTGTCATGCGCAAGGTTTCGTTCCCTGAAATTGTCAACCATGCACTCAACGCGACATTGAGTCGTACGGTGATGACTTCAGGAACAACGCTTGTTGTGCTGCTTGCACTTGTCCTTTTTGGTGGCGGATCGATTTTCAACTTCGCTCTGATTATGACAATGGGTGTTGCCATTGGGACTCTCTCTTCCCTTTATATTGCAGCACCTTTGCTACTCTATTTCCAAAAACGAGAAGACAGTAAGGAAACGACTTCTCCTAACAAAGCTTAAATTCTCACCTTTTTGAAGGACGGAGAAAATGAAAAAGAGTGGCCAACAGTGAGGTTGCTTGCTATTATGGCGCATTAGGCTCTTTGTGCCATAATGTGGAGCCACGATTGACATGAGATAATAATGAATACGACAAGCGAACCGATTTGGATCTATCCAAAGGAAGACTCTTCCTGGCTAGATCAAATCACCAAAGAATTCAGGATTCACCCGATAACAGCTCAAATTCTTGTTTCGCGCGGCTTCACCACGCCCGATGCTATTCATCAATTTCTCTATAGTAAGCTTCCCGATCTTCACGACCCAAAAAAATTTCTCGACATGCCCAAAGCCGTCAGCAGGATCGTGCGTGCGATCAAAAAAGAAGAGGGCATTTTAATCTACGGCGACAATGACGTCGATGGCATGACCGGCACAGCCCTCCTTGCTGACTTTTTAAAAAGAGTGGGAGGCAAAGTTTTTTATTACGTCTCCAATCCCAATACGCAGCGTGAAGGGCTGTTTTTAGATGCGCTTGAGTATGCTAAAGAGCATCAGTGTAAGCTGATGATCACAGTAGACTGTGGAATCACCGCCTCAAAGGAAGTGCAAAAGATTGTTAGTGAAGGTGTTGATGTAATCATCACCGACCACCACGAACCCACCGACAAAATCCCCAACTGCGTTGCCACTTTGAATCCTAAGCTGCTCAACCAGACCTATCCGAATCGTGAGTTAACGGGAGTGGGTGTTGCCTTTAAGCTCGCTCACGCTTTGACCAATTATCTTGTCTCCAAAGAAGAGATCTCCCCTAAGAAAATCGATCTTAAGATCTTTCTTGATCTCGTGGCGCTTGGCACCATTGCCGACATGGGTGTGCTACTTGATGAAAATCGCATTTTGGTTCGCTACGGACTCAAACAGCTCCAGAAAACCAAGCGTCTTGGCCTAATTAAACTCTTTCAAGTTTGTGGTTTAGAGAGAAACGATCTCAATGCTGTCGATATTGCTTCTAAAATTGCTCCTCGAATGAACAGCTTAGGACGCGTAGCCGATCCGACCAAAGGAGTCGAGCTTCTTTTAGTCCGTGACGACAAAAAAGCAGAAGAGTTAGCTAATGAGCTCGATTTGTTTAACATAGAGCGGCAGAAAATTGAGCAGATTGTCTCAGCAGATGTTGAACGTCTTTTAGAAGAAACCCCCAAGATCTTGGACAATAAAGCGATTGTTTTGAGTTCCGAGAAGTGGCATCCAGGAGTGATCCCGATCATCTCTGCGCGCATTGCTAAGCAGTACAACAGGCCAACGGTCATCATTGCGATCGACAACGGAGTGGGTAAGGGATCCATCCGGACCATCCGCGAGTTTCCTCTTCTTCCAGCCCTGAAAAAGTGTGGAGACCTTTTTCTCAACTACGGTGGGCATGATTATGCAGCTGGTCTTACGATTAAACAAGAGAATATCGATCGCTTTATCAAGCGTTTTGTCCATGCAGCCAATTCCTCTCTTCGTGAGCAAGACATCCAGTATAAGCTTTATATTGATGCAAAGGCCAATTTTGATGAGTTGACCTATGATCTTCTTGCCTCTTTAGAGCTCTTTGAACCTTACGGTAATGAGAACTACCAACCGATCATGTATTGCGAGGCGAAGCAGGCGTGGCCCCCTAAGGTGATCGGCGGCTCGCATCTCAAGCTCTATTTGGAGCAGGATGACCGGATGTTAGAGGGAATTGCTTTTGGGATGGCTGAGAAACGCAATCTGCTTAGAAGAAAAGGTTTGCAGCTAAAAATTGCCTATACTCCCCAAGTCAATCGTTTCCACAACAAGAGCAGTATACAGCTTCTCATCCGCGACTTCCAAATACTAGATTAGCAGAAAAGCGTGGTAGACTTTTTGATGCTTTTTCCTTCATTCGGCTGATCTCTCGCTCGCCGTATCACCTATACTGTCTTCGCTCGAGATCAACCCACTGAAGAAAAAATTCCAAAAAGGTCTCTGGTTCCACCTTAGATGTATAGTTCGGTTAGCTGGAAAGAGTCTCCGTCAAATAGCTCCAAGTCACTTAACTTCAAATGAGGAATCACTAGAAGAGCCATAAAGGATAATGTCATAAAAGGATGGGTAAGAGAGCAGCCCAATAATTTTGCCTGGTCCCCTAGTTCTTTATAGTGCGCTGCAACGACATTTCCTTCTTGGTCTGACATGAGACCCGCAATCGGAAAGGGCAAGCAGTCTTGGGAATTCGCATCCACAACAGACAGTCCACGTCAGAAGAAGCAGCCCCCAACAAGCTACTCACTTTCGAGCATTTTTTGCCGATTACGCAGTTAATCGGCATCAATGGCTGCTTATGGCAAAGAGCAAGCGTGGCAAGCGAGCGAAGGCAGTACACGTGGGTACGACGAGCGAGTGCGCTGCGGTTGCTCAAAGTCAGAAGCAGCCCCGAGGGGGAGCGGGGGGCGATGAGCCCCCGACAAGCTACTCATTTCACCTGCGAAGCAAGGTGGATCCGAAAGCTTATTGGCACAAAGAACTCAAGCTAAACATGCTTGCTCTCCTTCTCTCCCTTCTTCTCAAAAAAAAACGCCCATAACAAAGTTATGGACGCTACAAAAGAGCGAGCAACTAACCTACTTTAACCAGCCTGCTGCTCAGCGCTCTTTTTTTCTAAATACTCCCGCTTATAACGGTTCAGCTCGTCGGTGTGAATGACCCAAGCCGCACCCTTGCGTGTCCCCTTGATCATCCCCGTACGCGTTGCATAATAAATCTTCTGAGCCGGAACCCCTAGTATCTTTGCAACTTGGTTCACTGAATAATACCCCTTTTCATTATCGAAAAGCAACTCTCCATCATACACAGACTTAGTACGCGAGTACTTGTTCCTGCGGTACTCCTCTAAATCCTTTAACTCAATTTCCCATCGAGTCTTCTTCGTCGCTTTTAACTTCTTTTGTTTGATCGCTACATAAATAGCCTGCCGAGTCACTTGATTGATCTTAGCAGCCTCTGTAATCGAAACGACCTTTCTCTCTTCCGTACTTTCAGAAGAACACGCTTCCGGAACAGCCGGAGCTTGCATCTCTTTGAAGCTTTCCATTTTTTTAACCCCCTAAGGTTTCATAGTTTTCACAATAACTTGTGCTGAGGCGTGTCATGGTCCCTTATCTTAGTCGTTTCAACAGCTGATGCTCGTTAACACCCCGACTCTCTTAAATTGACGTAAGTCAATCTCTTTGAAGTATTTATTATCTCTTAAAGGAGATTTTGTGATCAAGGATTTTTTTGCCTTTCTGTAAATTTCTTATCTGGAAACTCACCTTCAGATTAGTAAAAAACCTCTCCACAAATTCTCTTTTCGTGTAATATTTTGATTAAGAATTGAATTCTAATCAATCGTTTTCTTCTTTTTTATTTACTCTTTATACTTTCTTAATACAATTACCAACTTTCCATAAAGATAGTAATACTTTAGGCCCGATCGATAGTGCATTTTTTTGAACTTTTTCCTTTATAAAATCTTAATTATAAGTAAAATATCTACTGGTAATAAATTTCACCAATCGGAATGATGAAGGTCTGATGAGGTCCACAATGCTCCTACGAAATACCGCGCTGCTCTTTTTGCTTCTGACACAAAGCTTGTTTGGCAGTAAGCTTCCCCAAATCTCTGACAGTGATGTCGTCAATACGCTCAATCAAATTATGGAGGCGCATGCCTCCTATAAAACGCTCTCTCCACTTCTTGTTCAAAGAGTGTTAGAGGAATATCTTGAAGAGCTCGACCCCACCAAAACCTACCTATTAGAGAGAGAGGTGAAGCAGTGGACCTCTCCAACTGACGAGATGCTGCAAACTGTCTTAAAGGGAGTTCAAGAGGGCAATTTTGAGACGTTTCACGCTATTCATAATCAGATGATTGCTGCAATTGAGCGGAGAGAGAAGTTGGAAGGAGCTCTTAAAGAGGACTCTCTTCCAGAAGAGGTTTCTGTAAATGAATTTAAAGATTTGAAATGGGCAACTACTGAAGATGAGCTTCAAGAGCGATTGGCCCGGATTAAGGCTTTGCAGATCCAAACTGCTGAGAAGCTAGATGATGCTGCCGCCCGCGCCAAGGCTCTGCAGCGGATCGCAAAGAGGCGTGCGTCCCGCGAAGAGGATGTGACCTCTAAAACGCCTGATGAGCGAGCTCAGCTTGTCCGCGCTAATATCCTCAAAGCCTTTGCTTCCTCTCTTGATACACATACCTCTTATTTTACCCCAGCTGAGGCCTCTCAGTTTATGATCCAAGTGCAGCAGCGCCTCTTTGGCATTGGTGCCCAACTGCGGGATGACCTAAACGGTTTCACTATTGTCAAAATTATTGAAGGTGGCCCTGCTAGCCGCGCTCAAGGACTAAAGGTAAACGACCGCATCATCGCCATTAACCACGAGCCAGTTGTTGGCCTGGAGATCACCGAGGCTGTCGAGCTCATCCGTGGGGAAGAGGGAACGACTGTCTTGCTCACCGTGCTACGCGATGAAGATGAAAAAGACGAAATTGAGATCATCCGAGGTGAGGTTGTGATCAAAGAGGCACGTATTGAGTCCTCTGTTGTCCCATATGGTGATGGCGTCATTGCACATATCTCTCTGCATGCCTTCTACCAAGATCCACTTCACTCCTCAGCCGCCGACCTCTATGAAGAGATCTCAAAAATCCGGGCCGAACATACGATCAAAGGCATTATCCTTGATCTCCGCTTTAACTCAGGCGGAGTGCTCCCACAAGCGGTCGCTGTCACTGGACTCTTTATTACCAAAGGCATTGTGGTCTCTATTAAGGACAACCATGGCGCTGTAGAGCATTTGCGCGATATCGATGGAAGAACAGCCTATGACGGCCCCCTTGTGATTCTTACAAGCAAAATGACCGCTTCTGCCTCTGAGATTGTGGCGCAGACTCTCCAAGATTATGGGCGCGCGCTTGTCGTGGGGGACGAGCACACCTATGGGAAGGGAACGTTTCAAACTTTCACGCTAGACTCTGTCAGCAACGGAAGGGTCAACCCCAAAGGAGAGTTTAAGGTCACAAGAGGACGTTATTACACCGTCTCAGGTAAAAGTCCTCAACTCGTAGGAGTTAAACCTGATATTGTTGTGCCTGGCTTCTACTCGACGATGGATATTGGCGAGATGCATGCAAAATATCCTTTGGAAAATGACTCGATCCCCGAAAACTTCCATGATGATCTCTCTGACATTCCTGTTGTGCAAAGAGATCAAATCAGCTGGCTCTACCGCTTTAATCTCCAGCCCAAACTCAAGACCTTCAACCGCTACCTTCCTCTTCTGGTGAAAAATTCTGAGAAGCGGATTCAAGAGAGCAAGCTTTTTCAAAACTTTTTGACGACTCTTGAAAATGAGGAAGAAATCTCTAACGAAAAAGTAGAGCTTTTCACACAAGGAGACCCTCAACTGCACGAGGCTATTCACATTGTACAAGACCTTGTGGTCTTGTTGAAATAGTCAGCTTTAGCTATACTTCCTCGCTTTCTACCCACTCCGGATGTGTGATGAATCAACCTGTTCGTGTCCGTATTGCCCCTTCTCCAACAGGAGACCCTCATGTCGGCACCGCCTATATGGCCCTCTTTAACCTCATTTTTGCCCGCCACTTCGGCGGTCAATTCATTCTCCGTATCGAGGATACAGACCGCACCCGCAGCCGCCCTGAATACGAAACCACTATCTATGAGGCCCTCAAGTGGTGCGGCATTCAATGGGACGAGGGACCAGATGTAGGAGGGCCACATGGACCCTATAGACAGTCGGAGCGGAGCGAACTCTACCGCGCCCATGCCCAGCAACTCCTAGATGCCGGCAAGGCCTATAAATGCTTTGCAACGCCCGAAGAGCTTGCTGAGATGCGTGAGCTAGGCTCCAAGGGGTACGACCGCCGCTACCGCAATTTAAGCCCTGAAGAGGTAAAAGAGCGCGAAGAAGCGGGCCAATCGTACGTTATCCGCCTCAAAGTCCCCCTAACCGGTGAATGTGTCTTCGAAGATGGTGTCAAGGGGCGGATCACGTTCCCCTGGGCCGATATCGATGATCAAGTCCTGCTCAAATCAGACGGCTTTCCCACCTACCACCTGGCTAATGTAGTCGATGACCACCTGATGGGCATCACACATGTCATCCGTGGTGATGAATGGATTAGCTCAACACCTAAACACGTGCTACTCTATGAAGTTTTTGGATGGGAGTCTCCTCAATTTGTGCATATGCCGCTCCTATTAGGAACAGATGGCAAAAAGCTCTCTAAGCGGCGCAATCCCACCTCCATTTTTTACTACCGCGATTCAGGCTACCTGCCCGAGGCTTTTCTCAACTTTCTTACCCTCATGGGCTACAGCATGCCTGCCGACCAAGAAATTTATTCTGTGGAAGAGGTGATTGAGTCATTTGATCCCAAACGGATCGGCCTTTCTGGCGCTATCTTCGACACCAGCAAGCTCGATTGGCTTAATCAACAGTACATCATCAACCATATCCCACAAGAAAAGCTATGGGAACGGATTAAAGAGTGGAGTTTCTCCGATGCGTTCATGGCAAAGTTAATGCCCATGGCCCACACACGCATCAAAACTTTTGGCGCGTTCATGGAGCTCTGTCACTTCTTTTTCATTAACCACATTCCCTACACAGAAGAGCTGCTCACACCCAAAAAAATCACTCCAGAGCAAGCCGCTTCGCTACTTCAAACCGCTATCTGGTCGATGGAAGAGCAAGAAGACTGGAGCGCTACCGGTTTTGAAAAAGCCTCGCGGGAGATTGCTGAGGTTTTTGGTGTGAACCACAAAAAAGTAGTTATGGCTCTTCTCTTTGGCACCCTTACAGGAAGTCGCCAAGGCCCTCCGCTCTTTGCTTCGGTGGAGATTCTGGGTAAAGACCGGACGCGCGCTCGCCTTCTTACGGCGATCGCCTTTCTAGGAGGACTCTCCAACAAGAAAACAGCTCACCTTAAGACTCTTTGGGAGAAGCGTGCGTGCAGCTCACTGATGGAGTAGAGTCTCTTTTGGCTACAATGTAGTCAGGTTGATAGGGTAGTGAGCGGCAGCAGCAACCACCCAAAATAACCCCCAAAAGAATGAACAAACAGATTCTTTTCATAGATTTTATTCTATTATTATCACAACAATTGTTTCAATATTAAGATTAAATTAATAATTTAAATAATTGAAAACAAACAATAAAAATGATACAATTTATTTATAATTATTATTTGTGAGGAATTATGTCTTCAGGAGCAGGAAGAGCGGGAGACGCCCATCACGACAAGCTTGTACATGAAGAGGGATTTGAGCAGAAAGGCAGCAAGAGCGTGACCTTTGCTGGGACCCGCTATACTCAAACAACCTACAAAAAGCATGAAAACCAAGGAAAGCTTGCCCGAGCTGGGCGTGCGGCTGTGGCTGTGGCCGCGGCGATTCCTCCTTTAACTGTCGCCTACGCATCGAAAGGTTTTCGAACCTCTGCTGAAGCAGGATTGAAAGGAGAAGTGAAACGCACAGCGCTTTATGACCCCGTTGACCCATTAGAGGCAGAACGTCCCCTGGTAGGTGATCCAGAGACGGCTGATGAACAAAAACTCGTGACTCAATACAGAGCAAACAGATTAGAGATTGCAGATGGACTTGGCGATGACTATGAGAATTACGAAGATTATGTCGCTGACCTAGGCTATGATCCAGCCAGTCCTCTGATTCAAAGGCTGGGCTACGATCCTAAAAACAGAGCCAGTATACGTGCCTATCTAGAACGCCCGGAGATCCGCAGAGAGCTGCTAGAATCGAATGGGAACTACATGCTCCCAGAGCACCGGAATGCAAATTTGGGCATCTCTAGCTTTCTATTTGTTCCCAATGGAAGATTTGAAGAAGCGACATCGATTAAGATTCACGACGCGAAAACAGGACAGCCTCTTAAGGGAAAAGAATTTACGCGGGCCATGTACTCGTACAGCTCTCAGCACGTCGATTTGATGAAAGGGATCGATGAAAAAGCTGACAAGTGGGCAGACAAATTAATTGCAAACCACCCTAGTCTCTCAAAAGAAAAAGCGAAAGAGATCGTAAAAAAATCACTGAGAGAGGGAATCATTGTTCTCGATTTTAAGGGTGGCCACACACGCCTCTACCCGCGTGATCTTGACCCCAACAAATACAGCGATTTAACCGGTTTCTTCGGCAGCATGAAAGGCACACGGATCAGTTGGAGTAAAGGGACGACAGAGGATGTGAAGGAATTCCATAAAGCGACACCTAAAAGAGAGCTCCCAACCCACAAACCTTTTGAACATGCGCCTCCTCCTCCTTCTGCTGACGGAGCGGCTGATGATGCAGCAGACCAATAGGGCGAATCCCTCCCATTGAGTTGGTCCGGAAATAGAGTCCCTCTTTGGGCAGCTCCTCAAGGGTCATGGCGACCTCTTCAATCGCATACCCCTCCACACGCGCTCTTTCTATCATTTGACTAATTGTCACGCCAAAGTAGAGGGGAAGTTTTCTGCTGGGAGTGAAGAGGGTTCTCTCGACAATCCAGCAAAGATTGCCAAAAGCTGTCTCTAAAACAATCCCTCCTTCTGTGCGCGTTAAACAATCATCCATCCCCTGCCTCCTAGCCTCCTCCATCACGTAAAGGCGGTTAAGGTGCGCTAAGCTTTTATAACCGGCGTGACAAAGAGAAAACGGATGGGGAAAAAGACCAATTCTAAGCGGGATAAAAGGGGGAGGGTCATAAGGCTGAAGGGTCATGAGTACCCTTCCTGTCCGCTTAGGCAGACAGAGAGCCGGCAGATCCCCTCCTGTCACGATGATCTTTAACCTCCACATTCCCTCATGTGCCCGATTGAGTCGAATCAGCTCAGCGATCCAATCAGGACGTAAAGGGGGCATACACAATCCAAATGAGCGGCATTGGGCCTCTAAGCGTTCTAAATGCGTCTCCAAAAACCTAGGTGTTCCATTGCGCACTTGAATAGTGGCATACGCACCATCACCAAACAGAAATCCTCGATCGGTTACCGGAACGCGCGCCTCCTCTTGCGGCATAAACGCCCCCTCAAAATAGACAAAGCTCATCTGCCTCCAAAACTTTAAACATTGATTCCCCTTTATGGAGGGTCTCTTCGTATTCTTTCACCGGATCCGAATCGATCACAATGGCGCCACCCAACTGAATCTGGACGTGATCGGGATGCACAACCAATGTGCGGATGGCGATATTAAAATCAAAGTCTCCATTAGCTCCAAAATAGCCAATCGAGCCGGTGTAAATCCCTCTTGGCCTCTTCTCCAGAGCCGAAATGGCTTCCATTGCCCGCAGCTTCGGGCACCCTGTAATTGACCCTCCGGGAAAGAGCTGCCGAATAAGGGGAACCGGGTTTAAATCGCTCTTTCCGGTGATGATAGAGAGAAGGTGAAAGACGTTCGTATAGGCCTCACACCGCCAAATCTCGTGCGTCTGCACGGAACCTGGCTCTGCCACCTTCCCGATATCATGGCGCATCAAATCGGTGATCATCAAAAGCTCTGCCCGCTCTTTTTCTGATGCGAGCAGCGCGCGCCTGCTTTCCAAATCCTTCTCAGGGCTCTTTCCGCGTGGTGCCGTCCCTTTGATCGGGCGCGTTTCTAAAAGCGTTCCTTTTCGAGATAAAAAACGTTCAGGAGAGGAGGAGACAAGTGAAAAAGGGCCGCAATGGACAAAAGCAGAAAAGGGAGAGGGGTTGAGCGCCACAATCTTTTCAAAATGCACAAAGGGATCACCCGTTCCTTCTAAATGAAATTCTTGAGAGAGATTCACTTGATAAATCTCTCCCTCTAAAATCCACTCTTTAATCTGCGCTACCTTATCGAGATAACTCTGCACTGTATCAGAGCGATACCCTAACTTTAGGGGTCCTGATGAGAGCGAGGTTTCCCGGTCTAAATCGATCTTTTTTTTGGCATATAGTGTCGCCTGGTGTGTGGTGTGATCAAAGTGGATCACAACAGAAGGACGATAAAACAGAGCGTCTGGTGTGTGCGCGCCATAGACTGAAATGGGAATTTGAGGATCAGCAAAACCGCCCATCTCGTATCCAAGATAGCCAACCCACTTCGGAATCGGAAGCTCTCCATCAAAGGGACCGAGTGCCTCTTCTAGCGCTTCCCACGCCCCCTCTTTTGCAGAGAGGGCCACTTTTTCATCGGGGAAAAGGGTGAGATAGGAAGATCGGGCTGAATCGAGCGTGCCTCCTGAATAGAGGAGCGCTGTTCCCTCACAATCGGTAAAACGGCGCGCTAAGGCAAGCGGCTCACCGGAGCTAAAGGTCCATGTTGTGATAGACTGCATCGACATCCTCTAGATCCTCCAGCCAATCGATAAGAGCCGTGTTTGCCTCAATGGTCCCTTCATCACACTCGACCAAAACCTTTGGAATCATGGTGATCTCTGCCTCGGCTGAGGCAAATCCTTTTGCATCGAGCTGCTCTTTCACAGCGTAGAGCTGGGCCGGATCGGTTGTGATCATAAAGCCCACGTCGACAGACTCAAAATCTTCAGCACCTGCCTCTAAGGCGGCATTAAACAACGTTTCCTCCTTAAAATCCCCTCTCTCTATCTGAATCAACCCTTTCCGATCGAAATTGAAGGCAACAGCACCCGGCTGGGCAATGGTACCCCCGCGCTTGTTAGTGGCAATGCGCATGTCTGAGGCCGTTCGGTTTTTATTGTCGGTCATCGCCTCCACAATCAGCCCCACTCCCCCATGACCATAAATCTCATAGGTGAGCGACTCGTAGTCGGTTTGATCAGAGTTCGAAGCTTTTTTAATGTTGCGCTCGATATTATCGTTGGGCATGTTAGCCGCTTTTGCCTTTTGAATCGCCAACCGCAGACGGGGATTATTCTTTTGATCGGCACCTCCCACTTTCACGGCGCTAATGATCTCTTTAGCGATACGGGAGAAGATCTTTCCCTTTTGCTTATCAGCCTTATCTTTTTTATGCTTAATGTTCGCCCACTTACTGTGACCCGCCATACCGTCTAACTCCTAAAAAAGTGCTTTTTATTCTTTTTTTCCCACGCAATCGCTTGCTCATAGTGCTCAAAAAGACGCTCTCGCTCTTTAAAAGCAGGTCCATGAACACGGAAGTAGCCCCACTCATCTTTGTAACCAGGCACAACAGCATGGAGCATCTCATGGTAGAGCACAAACGCCACAAAATACTCAGGAAAGAAGAGGTCATCGAGAATGCGGTGCATCTTGACCAGCTTCAGGTTCTCTTGGTAGAGCCCAAAGGTCACACGTCTTCGACTGTTTCGTCCCCAATTTCCATACCAGGTGAGCGCCAGCTCCAATTCACCTTCAAAATAGTGCTGATTGATCTGCCGATAGAGAGGATTTAAGTCATAAACTCGACCCGCCTGCACAAGTCGAGTCGAATCTAATCGATTGGAAACATCAAAGCGGGGCAGATTTTCCTGAATAAAACCACGTAACACCGAGTTATGCCCGCCGCCATTGCGCCGTGTTCCTCTTACATAATGCGCAACTGCTCCAATGACTTCATCGGGTGCATCGATAAACATTTTGTGGATTGACAAACGGGCCCGATTACGTCTTTTTTCTAAAATGCTGAGCATCGTCGAGCGGTTCTCGTTGATCACGAGCTCCACATCTATCTTTAGATGTTCTTGCAGCTTAGCTGTTAAACTGCAAACGTCTGTCACAAAACCCGTTCCATAATGATTTTGCCAATGTATTCACCATTTTCTTTCATAAAGTGCTTCTGCAGACCAATCTCCCGGAAACCAAATCGCTCATAGAGAGAGATAGCGCGATTCCCCTCATACACTTCGAGATAGAGTACTTCGATGCCAAAATAGTCTTTTGCCAGGTGCAGTAAGTTATTCATCAAAAGCGTGCCGACCCCTTTGCCACGCGCCTCTTTTGAGACAATAATGGAGACCAAACATTGATGCGCCAACTTTCGGTAGGGCATGAGACAGAGCGTGGCGATTCCGCATGGCTTACCTTCATAGAGCGCGGTTAAGCTGCTCTTATACTTGGAAAAACCAATCCAGTGCTTGACAGAATCATCGACCTCAGGGGGATCGGCCATGGGAAAACCACGTAAAATCCCCGGCTCTTCTAACCACTCTTTCAAAGCGGAAGCATCATCTGAACTGGTGTAGCGAATCTCAATTGCGGAGGCAATTTCATTACTCTCATTTTCCATTTTGTTACCCAAACTCTTTTAAATAAGCGATGACAAATTCGTCCAATAACTCACCATCCATCATCGCTTGAATATTTCCTGATTCATAACTTGTGCGCGTGTCTTTGACCAACGTATAGGGCTGAAATACATAATTTCGAATTTGTGAGCCCCATGCAATCTCTTTTTTCTCTCCACCCATTGCCTTTAGGCTCTCCTCGCGCTCCATCACCTCTTTTTCGTACAACTTAGAACACAAAAGCTTCATACATGTCTCGCGATTTTGCACCTGACTCCGCTCACTTTGGCAGGTCACCACAATTCCTGTGGGTAGATGCGTGATACGGACGGCAGAATCGGTCACATTCACGTGCTGCCCCCCAGCACCCGAAGCGCGAAACGTATCGACCCGAATATCACCCGGGGGAACCGTAATCTGAATATCATCGGTTATTTCCGGCGTCACATCGACCGACGCAAAACTTGTGTGCCGTCGATTTCCACTATCAAAGGGAGAGATCCGCACCAAACGATGCACCCCTTTTTCTGCTTTTGCATACCCATAGGCAAAGGAGCCCGTCAATTTGAATGTGATGCTCTTCACTCCCGCCACATCGCCCTCAACAGAGTCGACCAGCTCTACCTTCCACTTTCTCTTTTCGGCCCACCGCTGGTACATCCTAGAGAGCATCAAAGCCCAATCGCACGCCTCAGTGCCCCCTGCCCCTGAATTGATGCTTAAAAAGCAGCTTTTACTATCCATTTCACCCGAAAGCATCCGGCGCACCTCTAGCGCCTCCAGCTCTTTTTCGATCGCTGTTAGCTCCTCAAGAAGTTCATCTACCAGACTTTCCTCTTCCATCTCGGAGGCTTCAGGAAGGAGACTTTCGACGCTCTCAAAGCGCTCTTTTAAGTCGTGATAGGGAACAGTCCATCCCTTTAGCTCATTAGCCTCTGCAATCACTTCTTGCGCTTTGGTGTTGTCACTCCAAAACTCAGGGTCTTCCATCTCTTTTTCTAGAATATCGACGCGCGCTTGCTTGGTAGCCAGGTCAAAGATACCTCCACATATGAAGAATGCGCTCTTTGGCTTTCTGTAATCTCTCTTGAATCTCTTCGCGCATGATGGTCTTTTGCCTCTGTAAAATAGAGGCATAGTCTAGGTTTTTTCTCGCAAAAAGTCAACGGCCCCAGATTCTTTATATTTTCTTTAAAAAGTGATTGACTTGCATTTCTCGGAGGAGCAACATGGTTCTGGGTTCGGAAGAAAAATATGAGCCCAAACCAAAAACACCACAACAAGGAGGTGGTTATGTTTATCCAACCTATTGCATTATCCGAAAGTGAAATGCACCAAATCACTAACTATGAACAGAATCTGATCGGTAAAGATCGGACTAGTTTGTCTGAGTCGCTTCTAGAGGCTGCCACTAAGTGCCAAGAGCTGATCAAAAACAACGGTCGCTTAGCAGCGGAGATCCAGCAGCAAGCCGAGCAGCTCGAGGCTGCTGATCTAAGAATCCAAACCCTTAAAGAACAAAACGAAGAGAGAAATGCTACTTTAGAAGCGGGAAATGATCTCTTGAAATTTGTTCGTTATGTAGGGTCTCCTGTAGTAGGGGGCATCTTGTTTGCGACAGGTTTTGGAGCACCTGCGGCAGTAGCCGCAGCGACAGCTGTGGCTGGTGCGGGAAGAGCAGGTAACGAAACAATCGTGGAGGCTACAGAAGAGAGAGAAACAACTGTTGAAGAAACAAAATCTTCCGCGCTAAGAGCGCTTAGGTTTAACCACGAGTCTTATTTTCTGGATGTACAGGATCTGACTCAAGAGAAGACAGAAATGGCAGGACTGCTCTCCCGTTTGCTTTTGAGCATCAATCAAAATGATCTTCAAGAGCAAGCTTTAACGGAAAAGCAGAAGCAAAACGCAGAAGACCTAACAGCAAAAGCTAAGGAGGAAAAAGATCTTCTTAAAAAGCTCAATGCCAAAGGCATATTTCCGATTTTAACCACAGCTGCGGGTAAGCTACCGAGCTACGTAGGTGCTGATCGCATCTACGATAAAGTGGGATCGGCAACAAGTGGTCTATTTAAAAATGATCAATCATAGCCGATAAAAGCGGTTTGTGTTTCAGATTAGGGACATAAATCGCTTAATTTTGTTATCGTCATCTACATATGGCTATGATTGTCCCACTTCTTTCAGGTACCTCGCACTTCACCACGATGACTGCGGGGATGACGACCCTCGTTTCCGGAACTGTTCAGGAATTTTTCCAGAATTTTTTTCTCCACCCAGGAGCGCACTCAACCGCTGTTATGATCGTTTGTGGGGCGACCGTTGCCGCTTGTGTAGGCCTTGCTTTTCTGGTGCAAAAAGCCTACGAAAAGCTATGTCCAGAACGGAGAGAATCCCCCTCTAACGTGTAATTCCACTCCCAACCCGCACGTTCTTTGGCAAAAGAGATTGCCCCCGATGGGTTTTGGCTGGCAATCCAACGCTCTCCATCCGGAACTGTGATCATTTGATTTCCGCTGAAAGTCACATTCTCTGCATAAAATTCAGAGTGCCCTTCTAATATGAGCGTCAAGCTCTGGGTACGCTTAATCTGATTTTTCCAGTAACAGTTAGAGGGACTACGCTGAATCCCCCCATTTTCAACCGTGACATTTTTTAAAACACATTTACCCGTCCGCTGGCTATAGCGCAGAATACCCTGGGAATCGTGTCCCATTATGTTGTGTGCACGGACCAGCAAACTTCCAGCTAAATCCAGATTCTCAAAATAAACATCGGCAATTTCGAGCTGAAGCTCAGAACCCCTCTTCATTTTTCCCCTGCAGATTTTCTGCTGGATCAAGCTGAACAACGGACCCAAAGCGGGGTGGTAGAGAAAGAGATGAGAAGGGCCCTCCTTCACATAAGCCTCGGGAGTACAAAAAGGAGAAAGCGTGAAGCTGCATAGATCTTTGAGTAGAGAGTAGTTACTATAGAGGAGGTCATAAAAGGCACCTTCGGGTGTCTCCGTCAGCGCGCTTCCCCCTTCAAAGCATTTTTTCGTCGTGGAAATGGTCCGTTGGCGCGCGTTGTAGGTAACAAAAGCGGAGAGGGGCGCACCCCTGGGCACTTTCAGAGCGTCGCTAATATTTTGCATCATGCTCTCAAGCCTTCCGGCAAACACTTCTTTGCCCCCCCAGTTGGGGACACGTTGCTTCATGTTTACCATCAAACCAGGAAGGGGCGTCTTCTTGATCACAGGCTGCAGTTGATGGATATCGGCGTACAAAATGTTGGTATTAGCCGGGTAATCGGACTTGATTTCGAGATGCTTAAAGTCTGTATATTCCACGTTGGTGAGAAACGCCTCTCCGGCTCTTTCCCGCATCACCAAAACACCCTCAGCAGCGTGTGGAAGTCTTTCGCATGAAGCAAACCCAAACGCCTTCCCCTCTTGCCGACCAACACCGACCAAGGCTAAAAGACCGGAGTCAATCCCCCCAATGGGATTATTGATTTGCCGAATCAAAAGGCGCTGCTTCTCCTGCTCCCTGAACCAAACAAAGACCCCCTTCTCTTCTGCTGTTCTCCAGAGCGCTCCGTGCCCTCCAGGCTGTAACAAGGGCTCCAGGGGAGCACGCATGATCCACTCTCCCTCCTCACTGACCACAGGAACCGAAAGCTGAGAAAAGAGAAAGAAGCTCTCTTTAGGACGGCCAAACCAGTGGTTCTTTTCACAAAGCGCATGCACACGCTTGGCATTTCTCTTTTCAAGAGAGGTCATCATGGCGATGGGAACCGTCACTTGCTTCTGAAAAAGACGGTAGTAGAGAAATTCACGCGCCTGCACGTCACGTACCAGCCCCTCAAGAAGCGTTCTCCCCGTGAAGGGAAGACAAGCTACCGGTAGTGGGTCTCCCCGCTTCGAAAGCAGATTCAAGCGGGAGCCGAGCCCCCCAATCGGATAGATCTCTCCCACCTCCGGCAAGGCGCGAATCCCCGCAATCACCTCAGGCGAGCGATGTGTCACCTGCAGTCCAGGCGCGCGCCTGTCTTGCACCTCACCGCGCGTCTCCTCCTTTTTGACGATCAGCTCTAAAACCTTGAGGTGGTAGCCGGCAATTCCCCCGATACTTTCATAAAAATGGTCGATGGCAACCAACTGATTCAATAAAGTGCGCAGCTTTTCTTTCGGCACAACCTCATGTGGAAAAGAAAAAAGCCGCTCTTCTTGACCAATAGCATAAACGGAATAAAGCGCTGTCTTAGTAGAAAGGTCGTGATTGTCAACCGAAAAAGCCTTGAGAACAGGATTCGAGAGCTTTTTTTGCAAGCGAAGATAGGAGAGCAAAAGCTCCTGTTTTTCACCTAAATCCTTTGTCAGTTTCAAAGAGGCTACCAAAGGAGAGAGAATTTTGATCTCTTGATGTAGATTCATGTCACGAAAAGATAGTGCGCAAGCATTTAACGATCAAATGTTTAAAAAATCTCTACTGAGATGACTCTCGAAATTGTTTTGACGAGAAACCCTAGGAGAGGATAAAAGAATTGGAGCGAAGAGTAAACTTTTTTTCCACTTTAAGGAGTTAATCATGGCAACGAAGAAGAAGAATAGTGCGTTTATGCAGCCTGTTGAGATCACCGATGATTTGAAAGCTGTTGTTGGCCCGGGTCCACTGCCACGTACTGAAATCATTAAAAAACTTTGGGCTTACATCAAAAAGCACAACTGTCAAGATGCGCAAAACAAGCGCAACATCATCCCTGATGATAAACTAGCTAAAGTCTTTGGATCAAAGAGTCCAATCGATATGTTTCAGATGACAAAAAAAGTTTCTAAACATATTAAGTAGACCATTTGTCTCTAACTTTGTATTATATAAAGCAGCTAACCTCTCACGGTCAGCTGCTTTATTATGTCATTAGTTGTTGATTTTCTCAGTCTCGCTTCGGTTGTTGGAATCTGGCCCCGGTTTATTGAACCCAAAATGGTTTCCACAACCTCAATTGCATGGAAGCTTGCTCCCGAGCACGCGCATCTCGATCAACTGACGCTCGTCCATCTAAGCGACCTGCATTTCCACAAAAAAGTCTCCCAAAAATTTCTTGATAAAATCGTCCGTAGAGTGGCGCGTGCGCGCCCCGATCTGATCCTTTTCACAGGAGATTTTATCTGCTACTCTAACCTAGAAGAAGCAGGGCGCCTCCAACACTTTCTACAACGATTAGAGGCGCCGCTTGGTTGTTTTTGCACCTTTGGCAATCATGACTATAGCCGCTATGTGAGCCGTAACCGGGAGGGCATTTATGATTTGATTCCTCCTCCCAATCCCCTCCGTGGTGTTTTGCGTGGCCTCAACACCATTTTGTCCTCACCACCAAAGGGATATGGTGTTTCAGATGCCGTTTTAACCATCGAGATGCACCAAGATCTCTGCACTCTTTTAAAAGAAACGCCTTTTCAGCTGCTTGAAAATGCCACACATACACTCCCAATCGGGCTTAACATCACAGGATTGGGAGACATGGCTTTGGGGCGGTGTCGTCCTGAAACGGCTTTTGCCGGCTATAGTCGCGCTCTTCCTGGAGTCATTCTTTCACACAACCCCGACACCTTTCCCGAGCTCCTCACCTATCCGGGTGAGTGGATTTTATCTGGACATACGCACGGAGAACAGATCCATTTTCCTTGGCCCAAATGGCTCAATCGCATTTCACAGAAGCTAGCACGCTTAGAAAATCAAGGATTTACACGCGGTTTATTTGAGGTTGGAGACAAAAAAATGTATGTCAACCGCGGGCTTGGATGCCACAAACCGTTCCGATTTTGCTCCCCTCCTGAAATTGCCATCATGAGGACAGAGCGATGAAAACCAGCCTTGTTTTGCTTGCTGGAGGCACCGGCACGCGGATGGGCGCCTCCCAGCCAAAACAGTATCTCTTATTAGAGGGCAAACCGATTGCATGCCACAGTCTTGAGGTCTTTCTCAGTCACCCAACGATCGCACAAGTGATTGTGGTGTGCGCCCCTCAGTACCGCGTCTATTTTGCTCCTTACAACGTGCAATTTGCTGAGCCAGGGGAAAGACGACAGGACTCTCTTTTCAATGGGCTTCAGCTTGTTGAGAACCCTTGGGTTTGTGTACACGATGCCGCGCGTCCTTTCCTCACAAAAGAGATGATCGATCGCTTACTCGATGCAGCAGAACAAGCAGGCGCAGCAACCGTTGCACTTCCCATGAAGTGTACCATTAAAGAGAGTGATCCCGACGGATTTGTAACCCAGACACTCGATCGAAGCCGCTTGTGGGAGATCCAAACACCACAGTTGCTCAAAAAAGAGCTCTTAGAGCAAGGATTTGCCTACGCCCAGACCCACTCTACGACCGTCACAGATGACGTCTCTTTGGCTGAGCTGATAGGTAAACCGGTCAAACTTGTTGAGGGGTCTGCACGCAATATCAAAATTACTACCCCAGAAGATCTTGTCTTATGCCAAAATATCAGCTCACGCTCTCCTACGACGGCACCGATTACGTAGGATGGCAAGTCCAAAGCGCCGGCAAGTCGATTCAGGGACTTTTAGAAGAGGCGCTCTCCATCCTTCTAAAAAACCAATTGCGCGTGATCGGTGCTGGCCGCACCGACGCCGGGACACACGCGCACGCTCAGTCCGCTCATTTTGAGGTGGATCAAGCCATCGATTGCGCGTTGGTTCAACGCGCTCTTAACGGCATGCTCCCCCATGACATCCGTGTTCTGCAGCTCCACCCTGTAGCAGACTCTTTCCATGCACAGTATTCCGCAACAGGCAAGGAGTATCACTATCATCTTTGGCTGGAGCCTATTGTCGCTCCTTTTGTCCGTCGTTATCGACATCACATTCCCTATCCTCTTGACCTCAACTGTTTGCAAGCTGCTGCTCAAACCTTTATGGGCACACACGATTTTGCCACCTTTGCCAACCTGGGGAGCAGCGTGAAGACAACTGTGCGCACTCTCAACCGGATTGACCTTGTGGAGCAGGAAGGAGGCGTCCGTTTGGAATTTGAAGGGAACGGTTTTTTGTACAAAATGGTGCGTAATCTGGTGGGGACATTAGTTGAGGTAGGAGCAGGTAAAAGAGAGGTTGCTGAAATGCAACAGCTATTAGATGCCCAAGATCGGCGGGTTGCGGGCATTGCCGCGCCTGCCCGTGGTCTTTTCCTAGTTAAGGTCAACTATGGCTGAAATTGCCTAATTATTGCCTAATTCTGCCAGATTCTGCCAGATTTAAAAAATCGGAAACGTGCCGAAACGGTCTCTCCATTTTACGGGAGAGCGTTTCAATTTCATGAGAAGTGAACATCTCGGTAACCAAAACAGCCTCAGCTTCCGTTCCTAAAAGAGCCTGCAAGCCCCTTGGCGAGTCCTCAAAACCCATGATCCGGTCCCCTTTCTCTCCTAATTGTGCAATCGCTTTTTCGTAACACTCCGAGGCCGGCTTGGGCTGCTGATAATCCTCGCGCGTGATCCAAACCGGGATCGTATTCAAGATCGCATGCTGAGAACGGATTACCTCTATTTGCTCGGCTGCTGAGTGGGTCACCACACACCGTTTGATGTGCGCCTGATCTAGTCCTTTAAGCAAATCTTCTACTCCCGGCATCAATTCTGTGCCTCGACTAAGGAGAAGACCTGAATAAGCCCGCTTTTTCTCTTGATAGAGAATATCCCAACACGGCTCATACCGGTAAAGATCAGGAAGTTCTTGGTAAAGCCCCTCTTTGAGCCCATCAGCAGAATACATCGCATGACGGATATAGGTAGACATGTCCCACTGAAGAGAAAATCCCCGGTCAGCACACATTTTTTTGTAGGCCAAATAGTGAAGCTTCTCTGTATTCACAAGAATTCCGTCGAAATCAAAGAGAAAAAGTTGATAATCATGGATCCAATGCATGCTCGGTATTATAAACTTCTATTGCTATTTGTTCTACTTCTGGTTTCCGGCTGTTCTTCTGAGACAGTCAAAAAGAAGCACACCACCGTGAAAGGTGAATACCTCATTCGGCAGCATCATGAATATTTTTTTACTCCTCCACCTCCTCTCCCCCGCACACGGGAGACCTACCCTTGGGAAGATACCTATGTGGGCGGCTTTCCTCGGATTACAAAAGAATTTTTTCGCTGTAAAGGCAACCCCCTCAACCCTGTTGCGACTCAAGAACGGGAGGGAAAAGAGACGCTCTACTACAGAGACTGCCACGGAGGAAGGCGGCATGGCCTACCACTCAAAAATAATGAAGAATTTATCTATCCCTGCTTAATCGACTTGCTCAACTACATTCAAGAGCAAACCAGAATGCGCGTTGTAGTTACCACAGGACATCGCTGTCCGATTCACAACAGTTACTGTGATTATAGTTCCTACAACTGGGGTTCTAAGCACATGCTAGGTGCGGAGGTCGATTTTTACGTCGTGGGAATGGAAGAAAAACCAGAAGCAATTATCCAACTGGTGATGGACTACTACAAAGGAGATGCCGATTACGAAGTATTTACACGCTTTGAGCGTGGAAAGCTGAATGTATCCACTCCTCCCTGGTACAATAAAGAGATCTTTATCAAACTCTACCAAGCTCATGAAGGGCGTGATCACGACAATCAGCACCCCTATCCTTACATCAGCATCCAGGTTCGGCATGACAAAGAAACGGGTAGCCGCGTCACCTTTACTCAAGAGCAAGCACAAAACTATTTGCGTCATTAGAGCAGACCTGTTAAATCTAAATTAAAGTTTTTTTAATTAAATATATCAGGAAACCATGAAGCTACTACTATTCGCTATTTTGATTTTATTCCCTTTATTTTTATCTGCTTATGAACAAAACACTTATCAATACGAAGGAACAACTAGCGATGGTGCAACGGTTTACTTCGAGGGAAGAATGCCCAATGAGCACTCACAAGAAGCCATAAAAGAGCTACAAGAACGCTACCTTAGAGCGCCCAGAGATCACAGAGATCAGTACAAAATGGAACTTGAGAAAGGTTTTGGCATTTCCGTTACAGAAAAGAGATCTCCCAAGCATCCCCTTCAGGAACAATCCTCCCCTTCTCGGCCCAGTCAACAAAACCAAACCTATGCGTACAGTGAAGAGGGAACAGCGCAAGATGGAACTACCGTACGGTTTTACGGAAGGTTACCGATCAATCAGGATCTAACAGAAATCCACGCGTTACAAAGACACTATTTAGAGGGCTCCGGATATAACAAGAAAGCCCTCCAAGATGCCTTCCAACGATTCGGTATTTCTGTCGAAGAAAGCCGACAGCAAATGAAAGTTTCTCCTCCTAAACACAAAGCCGTCCCTCACACATATTACACGTATTAAGAGCAAAAGCTTGAAAAATGTGAGCCGCAATAGCAGCGGCAACTTGGGAGCGTTGGAAGAATTGAAAAGCTAAACCTGTTTTAGATTATACAACATCTGAGATTTTATGAAGATACTGTTAACTACTTTATTTTTGTTTCCCTTGTTTTCATCTATTCAGGGAAACCAGCCCGAAACACGCCTAACAACGGAGTGGCTTGAAGCCACGGTGAACCGCCCATATTCTTTTGGTGACAAGGGCGATACCGTGACTTTTACAGTGACGCCTAGGAATGTAAGAGCTGGAGAAGCTTTAGAGCTAGAGACATTGATGCTAGATTATTTAAACGCACTACACCTAGGTGCGAGCTCTTCTCAAAGGGCTCTTTACGAAAATGAGCTAAGAAAACATGGGGTCACTGCACAGATACAACGCGCACCAAGACAGCCTGCTCAACAGCCTCAAACACGCGAACAGCAAAGGCGCGCACAACGTGAAGCAAGGCGTGAGCGCATTCGCCAGCAACGCCAGCAGCAGCGCAACAATGATCCGACAACTTATTAACAATTAAAAGACATTAACAAAACAGAAACATTAAAATACTGAGGATCTATGAGAATATTATCCACCATTTTACTATTATTTCCCTTATTTTCATTCATTCAGGGAGATGAACCTGAGACGCGCTCGATAACGGAATGGTTAGGAAACGATCTGGATCGCCCACTATCTTTTTATGATCATAGTGGTGACACCGCGATTTTTAGTGTTAGCAGGCCTAAGGATATAAGCCATGAGGAAGCTCAAGCGATACATGATCTAATTCAACTACTTCTAAGTGATGGTAGGCCCGATAAAAGGGCTCAATACGAAAATCAGCTAGCACAACACGGTGTCTCTGTATGGATACAGCGCGGACCAAGACAGCCTGTTCAAGCACCTCAAAGCGAACCTGTCCAGCGTTATGGCAGCCGCTCTCAAACTCCACCACAAATAACGGGTGACTTCACAAAAGTTACAGAAGATGGCATTAGGGTTCGATTCTACGGAACGTTTAATGCTGACCAGGAGCCACAAGTTCAGTGGCTAACAGAAAATTACCTTAAGGCCTTTAACAAACAAAATAGACCCTCTTACAGAAAAGAATTTGACAGGTTGGGCATTCGGGTAGAGGAAATGCCTCCTCCTGCCCAACAACCTCAAACATATGAACAGCAAAGGCGCGCGCAACGTGAAGCAAGGCGTGAGCGCATTCGCCAGCAACGCCAACGTGAATTTGGAAAATAATCAACCGCTGGAAAACCCGGCTGCTGAGGCAGCCGGGGTCTTTATTTTAGCCCCCTAAAACTCCAAACTGATTGCGGTATTAGCCATTGATCAGTATAGTATGTTATCCTTTCCTTGCTTTTTTGCCGACGTGGTGGAATTGGTAGACGCGGTAGACTCAAAATCTACTCTTAGCAATAAGGTGTCGGTTCGAGTCCGACCGTCGGCATTCTTTTTTCTATAGAGGAAGCGAATGCTTATCTTCCCTTATTGATGACAGGCTTCAATAAAAGATTCAGCAGAGAGCCTGAGAAAAAAGAAGATACTCATCGCTGCCTTCCACTTTGCAAGAAAGACCACTCGGAAGCTATCGAGAGAGCTCTCTTTTAGCTACGAAGGGATCGTCTATCATCTGGAGACCCAGAGTCCTAATCGAATTAGAAAGACCTATGTAGCGATTTTTTCAAGACCAAACCAACCCCTGATAGTAGAGATAGACGGAAAGCAGATGGAATACATAAGATGGAAAGAGGCGGCCTACATGCGGGCCCCGGTCTTAGACAACAAACGGATAGATACCCTCTGGCGGTTTGCTCCCCCGAAAACAAACAAGAGGCATCCATGGAGGTAGAGTTACAAAAAGGTGACATTTTAATTTTGCGTTGACATGACAGAATGCCGTCGCTCCAGCCCTCGGCTAACGACTCGACCGAAGGCGCGGCGCAAGCTCGCCGAAGTTACGCAACGGCTCGCACCTTCTAAGGGTTTTTCAACACAGCCTTACCTTTTCAGAGATCGTTGAAACAGGTCAGTTTAATTCTTCAACCTGCACACCTAGTCTATTAAGTTCTTGTCTATAGTTGCTTCTCTGCTTCTTGTGCGTGGCTTTTAGATAACTTTGAGCCAGCCCCATAACTTGTGTTTCATAAGCAGAATTAATTGTTCCATGGAAACGGACAATAATGCCATCTTCGGTACGATGTAAGAAGTCGAGCGTTACTGGTGGGTGGGCTTTTTCAAGCGTTGCCGGCTGCTTTTGGACTTGTTCAGAAGAGGGGGGCTGTTTTCTCGAAGGGGTTCTTTCTACAGTAATACCATATGGTCTCAGCTGACGTTCGATTCGAGCTCGTTGATTTTCACGAACATATATATATTTTGTTATCAAGTCGTGTACAGTAAGGTAGTACTGTTCATCACCTGATAACTCTCCATAAAAACGTACAGTACCGCTACCATCAGCTAATTCAAAGGGACGATTTATCAATCCGCTATCTTGGGCGCCTGTCTGGTATCCATAGATATTCAAAAACAAGGGTAACAGGAGTAAAACAAGAAACAGCTTTTTCATCATTCCTCAGCATTTTTAATTTTAAAGACTTTTATTTGCACATAGCAGTCTCAGTCTTTATAGGCTATAAAACATATTTTTCCGCCAAGGCTCGGGATGTGTTGCGCACCCTCTTCATAGAAGCAAGCTCCCGCCGCGTCTCGGTCGAGGCGCTAGCCGAAGACCGGGGCGACGGCCTTATAATCTTTGCGTCACTGCAGTTTTCGAAAATAGCCTCTATCCAAAGAGACGCTTCACTCTCGAAAAAGCCGTCTCTACAAGTACCCTAACGCTATAGCCTGTAACCTTTCCCATAACGATTTTGCCAGTTTGTCTCCCTCAAACCCTCGGATGATTCGTATCGTGTCATCTCTTTTTGAATCAATACCATGGGACTATTGAACAATTGTCCTTTTCGTTAGCTTTTGGAATTTGTACATAAAACTAAAGATACAGTAGTGCCGATGTCTATGTGGTCTTTTTTGTATTGCGTATAATTTTTTTCTCTCTATCGTAGAGGATACCTATGGAAAACGAAAAACTGCTGCATCTCCTTAGAAAGAAAAAAGGCTTTTTTGAGACCATTCTTGACTTAACCGAGGAGGAACAAGAGCTTCCTGTCAGCGAGTGGATCTCTGTTTTAGAACAGAAAAAAATCCTCCTCTCCTGCATAGACGAGATCGACTCCGAGCTAAAGCCGTTTCAAAGCGCACTTCAACACCTCTCTCAAGAGATCTCTGAAGAGCTTGAGTCCATCCGAAAGGTCATCCGCACCATTCTCCACCTTGACACCAAAAACCAGAATAAACGGAAACAGGAGCTGAAGCTCGATGCAGGGAAACGAGACTGATTTTCATCTTCAAGTTGCTCTTTATGCTCGAGAAACAGAACGGCTCGAACAGGCGCATCAAAAACTAGAGCAGCAATTTGAACTCCTTCGCTCGAAGCTCGAAACTTCGCACCAGACCTTAGAGCAGATTATCTCCCACATGTCCGATGGATTGCTTTTTATCTCTCAAGAAGGAATCATCACTCTCTATAATCAGGCTGCAGCGCGTATCACAGAAATTCCACAAGAAGGGATTGTAGGAACTTCTTTTTGGGACCACTTTTCTGATGCTCTGTTTGGATTTCCCCTAGCTAATGCTCTTAAAAATGACCATACTCCTGGGCGCATCCTACTCAGTCTCTCCAACGGACGGGAAATCGAAGTAGCTCCGACTAGAATCCCTGAAAAGGGACTTCTTCTTCTTCTCAATGACCGGACAGAGCTGCAGCAACTAGAAAAAAGCCTCCAACAGAGTGATCGCTTGAAGGAGCTGGGCGAGATGGCAGCTACCCTGGCTCATGAAATCCGTAATCCCCTGGGAGGCATCGAAGGATTTTCCTCTCTTCTGAAACGTGATCTAAAAGAGGCCTCTCACCAAAAGATGATCGAGGCAATCTTAACCGGATGTCACACTCTCAATACACTAGTGACCAATGTACTGGATTACGCCCGTCCCCTGACTCTCCATTTTGTCCCTACAGATTTAGCGCCGCTTATCCAGGAAACAGTCGAGCTTGCACAAGCAAGCGGGATTAGCTGCAAAGCGCGTATCGAAGGGAAAAGAAAAGCCTCTATTGATCCCAAGCGGATGCAGCTGGTTTGGCTCAATCTGATCCACAATGGGAGCGAATCTGGGGCTGAAACAGTCGAGATCATCTTAACAAAAGAGGGCTCCATTCAGGTCCGTGACACGGGAGAAGGGATGACGCCTGAACAACTAGAGAAAATTTTCACTCCCTTTTTTACCACCAAAACCACCGGAACAGGCTTAGGACTATCTGAGGTAGATAAAGTGATGCGCGCCCATGGAGGTAGCATTACCATTGACTCAAATGTGGGTAAAGGGACATGTATTACGTTAAGTTATGGTCATTAAAAATATCTTAGTCGCCGACGATGAAGCGTTGATGCGCCAGTTTTTAGAAGAGACGCTCAAACGGAAGGGGTGTGCCGTTGATATCGCCTCAAACGGAAAAGAGGCGCTTTGCTTTCTTAAAACAAATGCCTACGATCTGGTCATTACAGATATGAAGATGCCCGATTTAACCGGTCTCGATGTACTCAAAAAGACCAAAGAACTCTCCCCTCAGACAGCTGTTTTAGTGATGACGGCGTTTGGTACAATCGAAAATGCTGTGGAAGCCATGCGTCTGGGCGCCTTTAACTATCTACTCAAACCCTTTACTCCAGATGCCATCGAAACGCTAATCGATAAGGCAGAAGAGCATCTGGCTCTTATCCATGAAAATTCATATCTGCGTGAACAATTGAGCTCTAAAACTCAGATCATTGCTGAAAGCCCGGCGATGAAAAAGGTGTTAGATGAGGCAGCGCGCATTGCAAAAAGCCAGGCCAGCGTCCTGATTCATGGAGAGTCTGGAACCGGAAAAGAGGTGATTGCCGGTGCGATTCATGCCTACTCGAACCGCGCGCAAAAACCGTATATCCGCGTCAATTGTGCAGCTGTGCCCGATACTTTGATCGAGTCGGAATTTTTCGGGCACGAAAAGGGCTCTTTTACGGGAGCCAACACCAAGCGGATGGGACGATTTGAGCTTGCTGATGGAGGTACGCTTCTCCTCGATGAGGTTACTGAGATTCCCCTCAACCTTCAACCCAAACTCCTAAGGGTGATCCAAGAAAAAGAGTTTGAGCGCGTAGGCGGCTCGCGTCCTCTCTCTGTGGATGTGCGGCTGGTCTCGACTTCTAATCGGGATCTAAAAGAGGCGATCGCGGATAAAATTTTTCGTGAAGATCTCTACTACCGTCTCAACGTCATCCCTCTCCATCTTCCCCCGTTAAGAGAGAGAAGAGAAGATATCCTTCCTCTTTCACGCTATTTTTTAGACAAATATTGTTTTGACAACTCTAAAAAGCCCAAATCTCTCACCAAAGCAGCCGAAAAAAAACTGCTCGCCTACCCCTGGCCAGGCAATATCCGAGAGCTGGGAAATGTGATGGAGCGCGTGGTCGTACTGGACTTTGGTCAAAGGGTCGATGCTGCTCATTTTTCTTTGGATTAGAAACCGAGCTTTTCTCTAAAATGGGAGGCGTTATGGCCGTTTCTCCCTCCACATCTGCATCTGCCCTAGGCAACTGTCACCATCTTGTTCATGGAACAAAATGGGGCCTTCTTTATGCCATTACGCGTCTTGTCATCGGTGTTCTTTTAATTGGTTTGGGTGTGATTGCCTATGGTATGGTCTCTTACAATATCACTTTTTTGTATGAGTGGGGCATGACCTATCCTCTTCACTTACTTTGGGCTGTCCCTGTTACGACTCTTTTTATACTTATTGACTTGGTTGTTTCTGCATTTCTGGTAACAGGAGTGGGCGCGGCAAGCAAGCCTCTGATGCAAAAAGGACAAGAGTACTTTGATCAAGCCCGCCAGCACTACAGCAGAATCAGGACTTGAGAAAGAAGCTCCGTGTAGGCGGGGAGGCCCGGCTGGAACCGAGTATGCCCCGCGTCTCTGTCAAAGGCCCCTATCATCACCTGATCTCCATTGGCCAAAGCTAAGAAAGGAGCCTGTACACAGGCGTTATACCCCACAACCTGTTGAGCAAATCGAGGGGTTAAGGCAACCGCTTTGCACTCAATCATCAAAAGCGGAAACAGATCGTGATCGGGATGGATATTTTTTGCAAAGACAATCAGATCAGCTCTTCTTTTCGGAATCTCCTCTCTCTGAGTTAACTGCAAGTGAGGAAGCTGAGCTAACTCCCGCTCTACGGCAATCAGTGCAGAGGGAAAGCCGAGGTCTTGGATCATCTTTTTAACCAACTCTTGACGGATGGTCTCCTCTGGAGTCGCCTCAACCCATTTCTTTCGAATCGGATCAAAAAGAGCTTTACTCGGCCTCGATAACACCATAATTTCCATCATCGCGGCGGTGGATCACCTTGAGCTTACGGTCTTCTTCTCCCCGGTAGACGAGGAAGGGAACTTCTGTAAGCTCCATTTTCATGATCGCCTCTTCTTGATTGAGAGTCTTCAGCCGCTGCTTCTCTTTGCTTACAATTTGGTGTGGGCGCAGCTCATCTTCCACCTGATGAAGGTTTTCTTCTTCAATTTGGTCATTGACCTCATCAAGGAGAGTGATCCGTTCAATCACATTAACATTCAGATCCACCTCAGCTAACCCCTTTGCGTGGTGCTCATTGAGACGTTTCATATAGCGGCGCAGTTTTGATTCCAGACGCGCGATTGCCTGATCCACAGAAGTGTACATATTTTCACTACGACCTGTCACTTTGACCATCGTGTTGTTCATATTCACGAGAAAGTCAACAGAGTGGACTAACTTTTGAATATCCATAATTACGGTTGTTTCGATGACACGGCCGCCAAAACGTTCAATTTTTACCAGCTTATCAATCGCGTACGACTTCATCGGTTCCGTGATATCGACGTGTCTACCAATGACATGAATGGGGTACTCTTTATCGGCAAATTTCTCTTTTACTTCAGCTTTAGTCTTCTCGGGCATGGGTTTCCTCATCGTTTAGCTTAAGGGAAAGTATACAACAAAACAGTTGATCAGAAAAGAGGAGATTCAAACAGCAAGTAGTTTTTTGCGTAGCGCTCGATTTCCCAGCTGGCCACAGGCCGCCATAATCTGTTGTCCTTTAGCCCCCCGCACAAAAGTTAAATAGCCGTGGGAGCGCATCCTAGCTGCGAATGCATCTACAGTGCGGGCATCGGGGGGAGAGAATCGATCACGGCTTTGCGGATTGTAAGGGATTAAATTGACTGTGACCTTCAGTCCTTTCAAATACGCTGCCAGCGCATCTGCGTCCTCAATTCCATCGGTCTTTCCTTGAATCAGCACGTATTCTGCCAAAATTTTTCTTCTTGGATGCGCGCAGTACGCCTCCATTGCCTCTTTCAAAGCGGCCATATCGTGCTTGTGATTGACTGGCATCAGCCTGTTTCTAACGGCATCAGTTGGAGAGTTGATTGAAACCGCTAAATTTAGAGCTGGGTCAGCCTCCTCAATGAATCGATAAATAGCAGGGACAACTCCACTTGTCGACACCGAGATACGGCTTGGGCCCAGCGCTAGTCCATTCACATCTGTTAGAATGTCAATAGCCTGCATCACCTCATCGTAATTATCGAAGGGCTCGCCCATGCCCATAAAGACGATGTTACGCACGTTGAGTCCAAGGGTATGTTTCGCTTGATAAACTTGGCTTACAATTTCATCGGCACGCAAAGAGCGTAGGAGTCCCATTTTCCCTGTTTCACAAAAGGCGCATCCCATGCGGCAGCCGACTTGAGAGGAGATACAAAGCGTGTACCCGGCCGGCATAGGCAAAGCGACCATTTCCACTTCCAGTCCATCTTCGGTTTTGAGAAGATACTTTTCTGTCTGCTTTTCATTACCTTGTTTGATTAGAGGCAAAGTGGAGAAATCGGTGAGAGTCATCAACGCGCTTAAGAGGGCTGCACCTGTTTTGAAGTGGGGGTCTTTCCCTTCATGTGTGCCCTCTCGCATCCACTCTCGATAGAGTAGGCGCGCATGCTCAGCACCTTTGCCTAGCTTCGCGCTCATGGCTTGCGCATAGGAAGAAGAAGTATGTCCAAGTATTTTTAGCATAATAGAAAAGAATGCCTAACACCGTAACAATATCGAACCAATTTGTCGAAGGAATACATCAAATTTATGAATTGCCATTCTTTTGAATGTCCGTATTTTACACTGAAAGTTGTGCGCTTATGACACCAGATGATTTTTTTGTAGAAAATCCCGAAAAAAACCCAGAAAATATTGACTTCTGGGTCTTTCTGGGTTATTTTCTGGGTTAATCAAGGAGAGATCGATGATAGAATCGTTGTTAGCCCAAGAAGAGGGCAAGACTCTCGAATTTAAAGAAAACACGAGCAGTCTGGCCAAAATTGTTCAAACAGCTATCGCTTTTGCAAATAGTGCAGGAGGAACAATTGTCGTTGGAATCCGTGATAAAACCAAAGAAATCGTTGGGCTAGATGATATTCTAACAGATGAAGCACGAGTTGCAAATGCAATTGCAGATTCCGTGGAGCCTTTATTAACACCCAATCTTCAGCTTGTGACTTGGCGAGGTCGGGACCTTCTTTTAGTCACTGTGATGCACAGTATTGGCCCCTACTATCAGAAAGCTAAAGGAGAAGAGCAAGGTACATATGTGCGTCTTGGATCAACTAATCGACTGGCAGATACTCTCGCTCTCAAATCAATCCACCGACTAAAAGACCACGTCACCTACGACGAAATGCCTTGTCAAGCAGCCAAAGAAAATGATTTGGATATGAATTCGGCAAGGGAAATGTTCGCCAAATACTCTAAACCGCTTAATAAGTCGAAGGCAGTCGCACTGGGTCTTTACAAGCGAAATCAATCAACAGTAATCCCTAGCAATGGTGGAATCCTGTTATTTGGGAAATATGAAGCGCGGGAAGAGGCATTTCCTAATATGGTAGTACGTTGTGCGCGCTTCAAAAGCACAACAAAGTCTGCTGTTATAGACAAACAAGATTTGGCAAAGCCTCTTCCCTTACTTATTGATGCAATTCTTGATTTTATTCAGAGAAATACAACCACAAAAGTTGAAATTGGCCGTGCCCGAAGGCAAGAGACCCCTCAGTATCCTCCCGTCGCAATTCGAGAAGCTGTGATTAATGCCATTGTTCATACAGACTACTCGATCAAAGGGTCTAATATTCAGGTAGCAATATTTGATGATCGTCTTGAAATCACTAATCCAGGAGCACTGCCTCCGGGGCTGAGCTGGCAAACTGCATTGTCTGGTGTATCTCAGCTCAGAAATCATGTTATTGGGAGAATTTTTCACGAGCTACTCCTCATTGAGCAGTGGGGGTCTGGCCTAGGGAAAATCATCGAAACGACTTGCCAATACGGGCTGGCTAAGCCTTGTTTTGAAGAACTGGATAACTTCTTTAGAGTAACTTTCTATGCTAGTTCGGCGCAAAGTAGATCCTCAAAAGCCTGGCACGCTCCAATACTGGAATATCTAACACAGCATGAAGAAATATTGCCTCGAGAGGCGCAAAAGATATGGGATGTGACATCAAGGACCACCAGCACCCGCTTGAAGCAAATGTGCCAGGAGGGTCTTATTGTTGAAATAAGTACGGGTCCCTATGATCCTCAAAAAACTTTTCGATTTACTTTAACCCAGAAAAAAACCCAGAAGAACCCAGAAGCGTAATTTTTCGGGGTCTCCTATATCGGTGGGAGCGTTTGTACTGGCCACAGCAGAAGAGCTTCCATGCTTGTTTAGAAAAAACCGGAAACGCTTTCATTTTTGAAAGTGTTTCCGGGGATGTGCCCATCACCGAACTCACCTCGAATCAATTTAGCTAGACGTTCATCAATATTTGACAGCATGGCAATAGAGATATTATTTTGGTGGCTCAGCTGATTGACGAGAGCATACATTTCTTGATTTACACCTATAGCCTCCTTCATGACGTTACAGAACTGTTCCTCCCAATCAATTGGAAGAATGATGCCGTTTTCTTGAGCAAATCCCATCCAAAATTCAACATCAGTCGCACCCTCTTTGATTGCTAAACGCTTCCTTTGATTCACCTGCTCAAACTCTTCGGAAGAGAGATGAAAAGTATCACAAAGAAAAGAAATCACAGCTTGACGATTCGGCTGACCTGTCATTACACCTCCAAAATCAAATACTATCGCTTGGGGTGCGCCAAACAATGAAAAAGCAAGGAATAAAGATAGCAGGATTGATTTACACATAGTATACCTCCAAAAAGTTAGAAGAATTAGTTTAGCGAAAATAGAATATCAGCTAAAGTAGTGAATTAATTTTTGCAATTACATCCCTTATCTCCTTTGGCATAGACAGACTATGCGCAACATCACCAAGTCCATTAAGGTGGGCATTCCACAGTTGTTGTAGTTTTCTAAGGCCGTTTTCATCAAAGAAAACGGGCTGTAGGACTGTACCTCGATGCTGAAAAGTTTGAGACAAGCTCTCCTGCAAGTTCTTGGGGTTTATTAAGCTTGGCATTTGAGAAAGAAGGTACAGGTCATGATAGTCTTTCATTCGGCTATTGGCCGCGCCTTTGGAAGCAACTGTCTCCAATTTTTCTGCAATAATGGTTTCAATTGGATAGACCTGTAATGAAAGGTGGTTTTCAAATAGGGGTTTTCCACGATACTGAAAAAGCTGAACATCAAGAGGTTGAGGTGTTACAATATCTCCGACGCCGACATCAATGTGAATTTTGTCCCGCATCTTGCCAAAATGTGTTTGCAGAGTTGCTCTATAGCCAGGGTAATGCATATGAGGTTGCATTAAGGGTGATAGACTTTGATAGGAAAAAGAGAAACCATCATCGGTTGATACTTGTGTAATTTCATTAAAAGCAGCTTGTATTTCTTCGCCCCCCACTTGCATATGGGTCAGAAGAAAATCCAAGTCGGTGGTTTCTCTTCCGAGTTTAATGAGGTAGGAGAGGAGAAATCCCCCTTTAAAGATAAATTTATTGCATAGTGAGGAGCGGGCTAATCGGGATAGAAAGCGTTCGAGTTGTAATTGTTTCCAACAATGGTTGAATTGGATGCGTTTTTCCTTGGCAATTGTTTGAAGGCGGTCTTTAAGTGCTTGTTCATTCATGTTGTCACCGAGATTAAGTAAGGGTCAATATTCACTCTTAATTTTTTTGCATAATCTTGCAGTTTAATAAGGTTAAGTTTACGGGTGCCTTGTAAAGTAAGAGCGGTTTTTAAAGCTTTGATAGCTACCTCGCGGCTCAGAAGGCGGAATGCGTCGACAATTGTGCGCTCCTGGTCAAAAATGGGGACTGCCACACCCTCTAGTTCAATCGATGTTTTGCCTAATTCAAAGTTACGAAAGCGCACAACTTTAATATCATCTCTCCTTCTAACATCCGTACCATGTCGAACGCCTATCCAATGTTGACGAGGAATGTCGTCGGTTAACTCATAAATCGCAAGAGCTGAAAGCAGACAAACTACGCCCCCATTCACCCCATAGACCGCTTCTATCAAGTCAGCCCACTGGAAGTGCAAAGAAGAGCCTTGAGGGCTTTGGTATACCCCACGCTTCAATCGCTTGAGAACCCCCTTTTTGACGTAGTAGGAGAGCAATGCAGGATGGATTCCAAGGTCCTTGGCCTCCTTGGAGGTGAAAATGGGTTTATTGGTTAATTGCTTCGGAAGCTGCTTGGTCATAGAAGAAAATTTTAACAAAATCACCCAGAAAGGTCAAGTGGGTGTTTTTGTTAAAAACCTCTGCCAAATGACAAGTTTAAGAAAAATGATGTCGTTGAAGTTCAGCTTTTACAGATTCCAGCATCTCTACAGTGATTTGGGAAATAATGAAATTTATAGGGGATGCAAATGACTCATTGCTCAGTTTTCCTCCCCTTGCAATTTCAAAACCCATGCGTCCCTGGTTTTTGAACGTAAAGTAGTCTTCTTTCAACTGGTGGTCAACGTGAGCGCCACCATCTGTATCAGCGACCTCCTTGATAAACCAACGTCGGTCAAACCTATGAGTTTTTCCTAGACAAAGTACCGTCCCTCCCCACCATTCTTTCAAAGAAACCCATTCGGACGTGTCAAAGGCGAGCCTTAAACACTCGGATGGGAATTCGGCGCGCCTTGAAAGAGGGCATCTCCAGTGCGCTAAATGCGGCACTATGTGGACTGGAAGCGGGTCAAAGGGTAATGGTGGTGTGTACTACTATTATCATTGTCAAAATGGGTGTAAAGAACGGGCACGCGCTTCTGAGGCTAACCTAGCTCTTCAAAGCTATTTGCAAACATTTAGGGTATGCCCTGAGGTCCAAGATTTGTATCTGGTTATTATGGAAGATATTTTTAAGACCAAAGAGGGCGACAAAGAAAGCCAACTAGCTCAGCTCAAAAAAGAGTTAGAGAAGCTTCAAGAGAAGTTGCGCAAGATTGCAGATAAGTTTGTTATGGACGATATCGATAAGGTGACTTTTGACTTGCTTCGAAAGCCAGTGCTGGAAGAAGAGAACAGATTGAAGCAGAAGTATACCCAATTAGAGCGCGCTGACACCAATTTCATGCGTTACTGCAATTATGGAATTTCATTGCTCTCCCACCTGGATAAGTGCTATGCAGGGGCGTCGCCAGCTGTCCAAAAAAAACTACTTGGTTCGATATTCACGGGAAAATTGATTTTTAAGGATGGAAATTATCGAACCACAGGGTTGAATGCGGCGGTAGAGCTTATAGGGTTGTTTTAGAGGGGTTTAGAAGATAAAAAAGCCGGAAACACCATCAAGCTTGAAAATGTTTCCGGGGATGTGCACCGAAGAGGACTCGAACCTCTAACCACCTGGTTCGAAGCCAGGTACTCTATCCGATTGAGCTATCGGTGCAAAGAGGGCAAGAGTACCAACTTTTAAGGTTGACCTCAAGAGGAAATTGGTTCACCCTCTCACTGTGGAAAGTTGTAGTGGCATTGTACTATCCGTCTTAGACTTCAAAGAGAGCGACCAAATCGCCACTCTCTTCTCCCCAAGCGGACTTGTAAAAATTTTTGTAAAAAGAAGACGCCTCCCCCTCATCACCCCACTCACCGAGGGCGAGTTCCACTATGTGACAGGACGGGGCGATCTGCATCGCTTCCGAGACGGCACCATTCACCAACAAAATCTCCGCTTACGTGAACGGTACGAAAATATCGAAGCCGCCGGCACCTGTGTACAAGCTATTCTAAAATCCCAATGGCCGGGAAAACCAGCTCCCCACCTCTACAATCTATTCCACTACTTCTTAAAAAAGATTCCAGAAGTAGAGCGTCCCCTTGATCTGGCTACCATTTTTTTAACCAAAACCCTGAAACACGAAGGGCTCTTGCAACAAACTGAATCTTGCGCCTTCTGCGACAAAAAACCCACTCACCGTTTCGGGGGCGAAAGAGTCTGCTCGATCCACGCAGGGACAAGCGCGCTTCAACTAATAGAGCAAGAGGAGAGGCTCTTTATGCGAATCGCAGAAGGACGCTCGCTTACAGAACTTCTGGAGCACCCTATCAAAATCAACTCTCAAATCGCTCAACTCTTTGAGCAGGCCTTTTGAGGGGAAAGACTCTCTTCTAAGATTTTGGAAATCAATGCTGTCCATCCTGTCTGGTGACTGGCACCCAACCCACGTCCTGTCTCAGCATGAAAATACTCATTAAACAAAAGCAGATCTTTCCAATGGGGATCTTCCGCATACCTCTTTTCCCCACCATGGCAAGGACGTCCTCCGGAGGCGCCCGGATGAAAAATCCCACAAAGACGACGATTCAACTCAACCCGCACTTCCTGTAGATTCAAAAAAATCCCTGAACCAGTTGGACACTCCACCTTGAAATCGTCTCCATAAAATTGATAATAGCGCTCAAGCGCATCAATAATCAGATAGTTAAGTGGAAACCAGATGGGCCCTCTCCAATTGGAGTTGCCCCCAAACATATAACTATTGCTCTCTCCAGGAACATAATCAACGGTGTGCTGCTCGTGATTCAACTCAATCTTATAAGGATGCGCTCCATATACCTTGGATAAAGAGCGGATTCCGTAAGGAGACAAAAACTCTGCCTCATCTAATACATACCGCAAAATCCGGGTCAGCCGTTCTTTTGAAGGGATCGCCAAAATGCGGTGCCCCCTAACCGGACAGAGTGAGCAAAAGGTGACCACATCCTCTAGATCGCCTCGATTACGGATAAACCAGTCCATCCGCTTAGCAAACCCCTTGAGCCTTTTTAGATGGGCATCTTCCAAAATTTCGACGGCAATTAAAGGAATCAGCCCGACAAGTGAGCGTGTTTTAAGGGGCATGTCGTCTCCATCTACCTTCAGGCGATCGTAGTAAAAGCCATCCTCTTCATCCCATAAACCCGTTCCTTTAAATTCATTCATCGAATCGGCGATATGCACAAAGTGTTCGAAAAATTTTGAGGCCATATCTTCATAAACCGGATTATGTACGGCTAGTTCTAAAGCCATTCTGAGCATGGTTAAACAATAAAAAGCCATCCAGGCTGTCCCATCAGCCTGTTCTAGCTCACCTCCTGCCGGAAGCGGCTTAGAGCGATCAAAAACACCGATGTTATCTAAACCAAGAAATCCTCCTGCAAAAATGTGCTGCCCCTTCACATCTTTGCGATTCACCCACCAAGTAAAATTAAGCAGCAGTTTTTGAAATGCACTCTCCAAGAAAGGGATATCTTGAGCGCCTGTCATCTTGTAAATACGCCAACAGGCCCAGGCATGTACAGGAGGGTTCACATCTGAAAAACCGTATTCATAAGCAGGTTGCTGTCCATTGGGATGCATGTACCACTCGCGGAGAAAAAGGATCATCTGCTTTTTGGCAAACACAGGATCGATTTGAGCAAAAGGGATCATATGAAACGCTAAATCCCAGGCAGCAAACCAAGGGTACTCCCACTTATCAGGCATAGAGATCACATCACGGGCAAAAAAATGAACCCATTCATGATTTCTTCCCTCTTTTCTTTCTTTAGGGGGGATGGGCTGGCCCGAATCACCTGAAAGCCACTCTTTAACCACGTAGTGATAAAACTGCTTACTCCATAAAAGACCTGCATACGCTTGTCTCGACACTTCTTTAGCCTCAGGAGTAAGCTCTGAGAGGATTTTGGCAGCATAAAACTGATCCGCTTCCTCTTTTCGTTTAGAAAAAACAGCCTCAAAATTCTCTTTTGATGGCTCTTCAGCAGAAAACAAACGACATTCTATCTGCTTACTTTCACCCGGTTTGAGCTTTAAACGGTATAGAGGGGCCACTTTAGAGCCATTCATCGCCGGATTAACCGCTTTTTTGTCTCCATTGATTACATAACGATGAAAAGCATCTTTCACATAAGCAGAAGTATTCTCTTTTCCGTACAGCTTTTTTAGATTAGATTCATTTTCAGTAAAAAGCACCTCAGAAGTATTCTCAAAGGCAAAAAAGAATTTTCCAAGTGTCGGATGTGCTGCCTCCACAATTCCCTCTTCGTTCAAGTGCATCGAGAGTTTTGGCGTGCATCCTTCATGCCCACCTCCCCACGACCACGTGTTTCGGAACCAAAGAGTTGGTAAAACACAAAGCGAGGCCTCCTCCGAGCCACGATTGTACACCTCAATTCGAATCAAGATGTTGTTGGGCCCTTCTTTTGCATAAGTGGCAAAGACATCAAAATACCGATTTTCGTCAAAAATGCCCGTATCAACTAGCTCAAATTCCCTCTCTAAAAGACCTCTACGTTGATTTTCATCGATTAAATTTTGATAAGGATACTCTTTTTGCGGGTACTTATAGAGTGCTTTCATATAAGAGTGCGTAGGAGAGGAGTCCAAGTAATAGTAGCACTCTTTTACATCCTCTCCATGATTTCCCTGAGTTGAGGTGAGTCCAAAAAGACGCTCTTTTAAAATAGGGTCGTTTCTATTCCACAAAGCTAACGCAAAACAGAGCCGCGCTTCTCGATCTGTGATGCCAAGCAGTCCATCTTCTCCCCAGCGATAGGCGCGACTTCTTGCCTGATCATGCGGAAAAAAATCCCAGCTGTTGCCGTCAGAAGAGTAGTCTTCTCTTACAGTGGCCCATTGACGTTCTGAAAGATAAGGCCCCCACCGTTTCCAATTACGTTCTCTTTTTTCATCCTCTTCTAGCCTCAGCTCTTCTTCTAACATCTTTTTTCACTCCGCTCTTTGTTCTCCCTGTAAACCATAATTGTTGAATAAAAAGGAATAGAAATGCGATTATAGCCCCCAAAACAAAAAATGGAGCTATCACATGACAAAAAATATACAACAAAATCTCAAACAAGCTATTGAAAAAGCGCTTCAAAAAATTGAGGCCAATCAAGAAAAAGAAATTTGTAGATATTTACCTGGTCCACGCGGCGGTTATATTCATCATTTCACATTTAAAAAATTAAAAGAGCACGAACCCGAAAAATGTCTTTCGTTGATTGAAGAATTCATTCTAGACGTATCAAAGCCACGCGAGCTAGACCCCACTCCTAGAGCTCCAAGAGGTTTAAACCGAAACAACAACCAAGTCAAGCTGCCTAATGATATGGTGGGACGTATTATTCAGATTGCACGTGAAGCGGGTGACAACTCTCTTCTTTCTAAACTTTTAGCAGCGCGTCCTCTCAATCAGGTTAAGCGTGATTTAATCCGCTCGATTCGAGACAACAAAGCCAATGGTGAGCTTTGGGAAGCTTACAAAGAGGCTGTAATGGTCCTCGAGCAATAGACTCAAAAAGAGTGGCCTAGGTCACTCTTTTTTTTGGCATTACAATTGCTCTGACTGAAGTTGTCAAAGTATTCACGTGAGGTCAAAAATGAACCCATTCTGTACACTAGCTTGCCTGTCTTTTCTTTCTATATGCGCTCTTAGCGCAGAACAAACAGAGACTGAGATTCAGACGGTTAATTCCACTCCCTATTATCAATATTACTACGAAGTTAAGCCTGAATCGTCAGAGAAGCAAAGCTCAACCTACTACTATTACTATCCAGACTCTCAAGCGGAGACAGAGTGGCGCTGGGAGATTCGTCAGCCTGAACCGAAAAAACAGCAGAGGGCGGCTCCACGTGAACAAAAGCGTCAATCCTGGCGTGATTTAGAGTGGCAAGAACGTAAAACGGATGCTCCGGCTTATGATAAGTTGATGCAAGATCTGCAGCAGCAACTTAAAGAGTTGAAGCGCGAAAAGGAGCGTGCACGCGCACCTAAACGTTCAGAACCTGAATCTGATGTTCCTACCTATGAGGAATTAATGCGTGATATCCAAAAGTATCTTGATCATGAGAAGAAGAGTCGATCGGATCAGGCTACAAACGAGGCGATACAGAGATATATTAATGAGGAAGAGCGCATCAATCCACCAAGCAGAGACAACTACTACTATCGTGACTAGCGAGCTAGCCGCGGGGTGCACCCTAACAGAACAAGTCCTCCAGTGGAGATACATCCATAAGATATTTCTCTTTTTGTCCCTATTTTCGGCTTTTTCTATCTATTTCAGTAAGATTTTTCCTTTTTTGGATCGATATTCGGCTTAATCTATCCAAAAAAGGGCTTTAGGTGCCGGACTGCAGGAGACAGAAACCGTTTAGGAGAGCTTCCATGTCAGCCTCGTTGCGCTTCAAGTCAGCAGTCGGTGTGAACGTGGTCACAGCCACCGATCCATCACTGTCTGAATAAAAATAGAGATAAGTAGTGATGGAGCCGACCCCCTCGTACTCTACCATAAACTTCCAAAAAAGCACTTTGATGTTATTAACAAGCCGCTCTTCAGACCCCAAATCTTTAAAAGCTAACAAACTCTCTTTATCTTGCCCAAGTATTTTGGTCTGCACAAAATCTTTGTAAGTCCCCTTGGAAACGCTTTTCTCCTCGTAGGTGTAGGTCTTAGCAAAAGCGCGCTTCTCCACGTCCTTTCCAATCGAGGTTTGCTGATCTAGATCCACTAAAACTAACGTCCATTCAGAGACATCGTCACACGCATCAAATGGAGTATCGAAAATGATCCACTTAGAGGGATTGTACCACAAACAATAGGGAAATTGCTGCCCCTCCAAACGAACAGAAGCGTCGCCAGACTTCTCATAAGCCTGCACTTCAGGAGTCATCCCTTCCTGATGCTTTTTATGGCTGCACCCAAACATGCAAAGCAGCATAGCCCCCATCACAACAAGAATTTGCATACTACCCCACTATAAATTCATTACATCTAATCTCTAACACTGACACTGAAAAATTTCCAGTAAAACTATTCTTGAATCTTATTTACTCAATCTTTACAAATATTTCTTTGACACAGATCGCGGATGTAAAATGAAGCGTTTCATTGTGATTCTTCTCCTTCTTAGCTTCTGCTCTATTCAAGCCGAAACAGAGTTTTCTCCCCCTCCTGCCATCAAATACCGCAATGAGAGCCTCGCTTTTAATCCCACTGTTCCAAAAGTGAATGTCATCACCGGCGAGTATTGTGAAAAGGAGTGCGACTTAGTCGTCGCAGGTGCCCAGCCGCTTTCGATACGCCGTTTTTACAATCACCAGGGGTTTAAAGATCAACTGATGGGACATTGGAGAATCAATCCCGAGTCGTTGATGCTCTTTAACTTTTACAGAAAAAACCCGCATCCAGAGTTTGCCGGGATTGGAGACGAGGAGGGGCAATTCACCTCATGCGAAGCATTTGAAAACTACGTTTTCCGGTTTTCTCCCGAAAAAAATAAAAACTTTACCAGCCTTCCTAGCCCACAAAGTGGCAGAAAACACCCTCTCAACATGAGCTTCACCTATACGAAGGTTAAACCTGGCAAGCACCAGTACTATTGGAGTGGACACATTCAAGACGGCTCGGGTAGAAGGCGCACCTATCGAACAGAAATTGGCATCTGGAAATACCCTATCAACTTTGCTCCCGTCTACCAAGGACGCGTGCAAGAAGATCGACTACCCAATGGTAACGTGATCAAATACCACTACCAGGATATTGCCGACCGAAAGTGGAAAGGACCCCGTTATAAAAATTTAATCTCTTACTATCTGCTGATAAAAATCGAAGCCTTTAGCGCCTCAGGAACACCTCTGGGACATATTACGCTCGATTATGATCGTCCTAATCATGACCTTTTCATGCACGCAGGAGGGTTTTACCTGGGAAATGCGCATTTCACAGGCACAGACGGAAGAGAGGTAATCTATCACCAAAAGATGCGGACGATTCAACATTGGAATCCAAGAACAGGTGACGACGAGTATGTTGATGTTGTCTTAAACCAAGCAAAAGCCCCGTGGAAGCCTGCTCAAAGTTACCGGTATCGACAAGAGGAAGACGTGGAGCTTCACTATGAAACGCCTTACCTAACTGATGTCTGTCGATACGACGGGCACGCATTGCTCCAAACCCTCTATGATCTACAGTCCAAGAAAGTGATTGCGCAAAACGCGCCAGTGGGTCCTGGTGGCGCTATGCACCCCATTGCTCGCTACAGCTACCACTCCACTCACACCTCTGTTTTTGATGGAGAAAACAACCAAACAATCTTCCGCTTTGATCCTCATAAGCGGATCATTGCGATCGAAAAATATGACCGAAACGACCTAGCCCTGGCCGAACGAAATCAGTGGGAAGCGTGGACGGGCAATCTTCTTCAGCACACAGTAGAAGACGGAACAGGAAAAATCGTGCTCAAACACACTTACCGTTATGATGCGCATCAAAATGTGATTGAAGAGAGAGTGGGAAGAGGCTCTGATGAGGATGTGATCTATCGAACGTATACAGACGATGGATTTAACCTAGTCAAGCACGTTTCCGATCGTGAGGGCAAGACCACAGCCTATACCTATCTCCCTGATACGGATTTACCTGAATCGGAGCTTGTGTACGATCAGGGCGTCCTTGTTAAACGCACTTTCCACTTTTACGACTCCTCTCTCAATTCGGTCTGTATCAAAACCATAGTCGACGATGGCAATAGCCTCGATTCTCGAGATCTCTCAGGTGTCACAACCCGTAAAATCACGGAAATCACCCCTAAAAGAGACTTTCCCTGCATCGGTTTACCAGAAGAAGTGTGTGAAAAGAGTCTGGATTGCTTGGGTCAAGAAATGCTGCTTAAAAAAACACGCTATGCCTACCACCCTTCGGGAAAAGTGTTGCGTGAAGAGCACTTTGACGCCACAGGCGCTCATTGCTACACTCTCCATAAGGAGTATGATCAACATGAGAGGTGCTGCGCTGAGGTAGACGCTTTGGGCAAGCGTACCACCTTTGTTTATGACGCGAACTTTAACCTATGCACCCAAAAAGGACCTCTTTCCCAAACGACGTGGGTCTACGATAAAGCCAATCGCCCCATTCAAAAAAACGCATCGGGATTGATCTCTCGAAATGCATACGACCTGGCAAGCCGTCTTCAGATGACAATCGATCCGTGTGGCAACGAAACGCGCTACCAATACGATGGACTCGGGCGCATCATCACGGTGACATATGGGGATGGCAGCGTGATCCGCAAAGCGTATGACGCACTGGGCAATGTGACCAAAGAGGTGGATCAAAATGGGCATGAAACGCGTAAAACCTATGACTTTCGCGGCAAACCCACCTCCATCCTACATCCTGATGGATCTGAGGAGCACTACACCTACTATCCGAATTCAGGAGCCGTGGAGAGTTATACGGATCGATCTGGAACGAAAACGGTCCACACCTACGACATCTTTGATCATCTGATCCTTCAAGAGATTTATTCTCCGGAAGGAGAGCTGCTCAAAACGACCTCAGCGACCTACTCCCCCTTCCATAAGCTCTCTGAAACCAGTGCGACAGGGGTGACCACCTATTTTGATTATGACTATGCAGGCAGAAAAGTCGCTGAAAGAACGCTCGATCGTCAGATTCTATACACCTATGATGCGCTTGGACGTTTAAAAAGTACTCAAAACGGGGAAACTCTTTCCATTCAAGAGTATGATGTACTGGGTCGTGTGATTGAAAAACGAACAGAAGACCTACAAGGAAACATCTATTTCCAAGAAAACTATGCCTACGATGCCAATGGAAACAAAACGCATGTGATCACCTGTGCCGGCGTCTCTGAAACCCTCTATAATGCACGCAATCAGCCTGTTCAGATCACCTCACCCGATGGACACATCACCACCATTGCTTATGACTACGCAAAACAGTTTACCAAAACCACCACCAATCCCAATGGAGTCACAACAATTGAGGTCCATCATCCGATCCACAACCACCTCACGCACCTCACTGTAAAAAATGCATCAGGACAGATCATTCAGCGGCGTGAGCACGTCTACGATCCAGTAGGCAATCGTATTGAGACAAAAGAGCATCTATTTGAAGGGACCGTCCCCACATGCGCCCTTACAAATACGTGGGAGTATGGCCCTTGCAAGCAACTTCTCCGCCTTGTAGAGGCCGGCACAAAAGAGACGCGCTATTTTTACGGATTAGACGGAAGATTAGAAACCACAATCAAGCCCGACAAAGCCGAATTGAGACGCACCTATGATGCGCTTGGACGCCTCCACACACTCTCTTCTTCCACTGGAGACATCGCCTTTACTTACTTTTATGATCTCAATGATCACATTGTAGAGGTCAAGAGCCTTGAAGGATCCACCAGGCGGGAGTATGACCTTTACGGCAACTGTATTGCCGAGCATCTGGCAAACGGCCTGACCCACTTGAATGTATATAACCCTGAGGGTGAGCGCATCCAGAGTCATGACGCACACTACAGCTATCGAGGAGGGCGTCTTGCGCAGATCGACTATCAAGGGAAGAGCTACATCTATCAAGAGCGCAATCTTGCAGGAAAAGCACTACGTATTTCCACTCCAAAAGGAGAATTACGCTTCCGCTACGACCCCTGCTTGAGGATCGATGCGCTCTTGTCTCCCTCCTACAGCTCCAGAGCCTATCAGTATGATCCGTGCGGCAACCTCCTCTCCTACAACTTCACAGACAGCTTAGGAACCTCCGTTGAAACGTATGTCTATGATCCACTCAACCAACTGATCGAAGAAAAGACTCACTGTTACGCCTACGACTCCCTCTACAATCGAATTGTCAAAGACTCTTTTGAGCACACCTTAAACGCCCTTTCTCAAACTCTGTCTGACGGCGAGACCGCCTATGACTATGATCACAATGGCAACTTAATCCGCGCTGGCGAGGTCCATTTTGCTTACGACACGCTGGATCGGCTCGTCCAAGTCAAGGTGGACGGAACAACCTATACCTACACTTATGACCCTTTTAATCGACGGATCTCCAAAGAGAGCCGTGGGAAGAAAGTTCATTATCATTGGGATGATCAGCATGAAGTGGGTTCGACCGAAGGAGAGAGGCGAGTACTGGGCGAAGGGATGGGCATTGCTGCCTTCATGATCCTGGACAAACAACTGTATGTGCCCGTTCATGACCATCGAGGCAATGTAGTGACCCTTTTAGGAGGCAAGGGGGCCACGTATCGGTACACAGCTTTTGGCGAAGAGAGCACAGAAGGGCGCCTCTCCCCCTGGCGTTTTTCCTCTAAGCGGATCGATCCCGAAACAGGCTACGTCTACTTTGGTAGACGGTACTACTCCCCTCCCTTAGGCAAATGGGTGAGCCCTGACCCTCAGGGATTTGAAGATGGACCCAATCTCTATGCTTATGTACACAATGCGCCTCTTACCCACTTTGATCCGTACGGATTATGGATGGAAAATGTAGGGCGTTGCTTTTGCCTTGGCCTTGAGTGGGTGGGGGCAAACTTACTGCCCGTTCCTGGGCTGATGGACCTGGTCGAGTCTGTGGGACGATGGGGATCGGGAGGTGACTTTTGGGGGCCTAGCCGCTACCGCACCCCTGAAAATCAGATTTTAACCATCCCAGGCCACGTGATTCCAGGAGAAAGCTTGACCTTTGGCAATGGCATGCTCACCACTTGTGGAGAGGCTCTTCAACAGACCCAGCAAATCTCCGATACCTATGGAGGCGCCCAGGTTGACTTGCTTTATAACGGGACAAATGGATTGATGATGGATTTATTATGCTGTTTTGGGGCAAAATTGGGGATGACAACGGCGTACAATCAGATGTGTGCGAACTACTATATCAACAAGTTAAATGAAGATCCTGAGCATCGGTTTACGAGTACGGTGCATAGTCGTGGGGGGATTCGGTTGATGGCAACAGGGAGGCTGATGACACCTGAACAGAGAAGTCATATTGATGTGATCTCTTACGGGTCGGGAACATTAATCCCTAATGATTATTTTGGCTCAGCTGTGAACAACTTAAGTTGTATGGATCCGATTCCGATGACTAATCCGTTGGCTTATGGCATCTCTTTAATGAGCGATCGCTTTAATGTAAACTTTTTGACCCCTACTTCCTACTGCCCCCTCAAAGAACATGGTTTGCTTGGGAGTACATACTTAAAGCAGATCAAACAAGACGGAGAAGAATGGATACAGGATCACTTTTATGAATAAGTTATTCACGTTTCTTTTGCTGGCACCTTTTTCGGTATTTGCCGCTAACTACGTCAAAATGTCGGACAGAATTGTTAAACGTTATAACAAAGAAGTTGCCAAACCAAAGAGGCTCTGTCTTTCAGGCAGTGGCGGTGCCATGATGGATGACATCAAAAAAGTGATCCTGAATTACCAGTCGTTTGATTCCCTCAACATAGATGAAGGCCGTGTTCTGTTTGTAGATATGATGGAAGAGTTTTTAGTTCGAATGAACCAAAACGAGAAAATCCGCCCTTATCTACATAACTATCCTTTTGGTGTAGAAAATTTTAAGCTAAGAATTGGTTTTGATGATTCAAAAAGAAATATTATCGGAGATGGGCATGTTGCTTTAATGTTTGTGAACAAAAACCAAGACCTACTGTTTGAGGCGTATGATCAGGAGACAGGAAAATTCTATACCCTACACCGTGAGCCCTACGCAGAATCTCTACGAATCGTCCAGGGAGAGTAGAGGATAGAGCTTCAGCAAAGAAGCTCCTGTTTCCATCGAGACATCTTCCTGCGGATACAAGCAAAATTCCTCGCATTCCAACACACCCAAATAAGACGAAGAGTTTAATGAACCTGTCACGCGCCACCGCATGTTCACAACCCCCAATTTCTGATCGTCCCTGACAAAGTCGTAAAGCCTGTAGCGCGTCACCGAAAAAGAGCCATCTTGTCGAGCAAAAATCTCGTAAACAGGACTCCATTCAAGATTTTTTTCCAACCGCGGAATTCCTGGACCTGCACTAAAAAGCTGTGGAAAAAATCGCTCTTCTAAAAGAACACGCCCATGATCATTGACCTGTTCTGAAAGAGCTTGCAAGAGAGGCAAGCTGGGAATCTCGGCTGCACTCGCTCCTCCTTCTCTTAAGAGAAGCTGAGGTTCAATCGACGCAAACGGCGCGCCAACATGCAGCGCCTCATTCAAAACCTGTATCAGTTGAGTGAAAAATCCAATTTGTCGCTGAGCTCGATCTTTACTTTTTTGAGACACAAAGTGAACTGGCTTCCCGTTCAAAGTAAACGCATAAATCTTTTTTTTCCGTGTATACAAATAGTGGAAAGAATCGACAATCTGCTCACAAGTGACAGGCCCTATTGTTCTCTCATTCACTACCTTTTTACCGATTACGGACTCGTTTAGACTCTTTTCTTTTAAAAATCTCTCAATGTGTGCAACAAGAGTGTTGTTTTCCAATTTGAAAAAGTCCCGCAGAAAGGAAATCACCTCGATTCCACCTATCTTGCCTAATACGTAGTCGTACACCTTTTTCTCTAATCTAGAAAGATAAGCGAGTAGCTGACGAGTCGATTTGAAAGCTAACATCTCTCCATTACCTTTCAATAGATCGGGTAAGGGTGTCGAGGCAAAACTCCGATGAAAGATAAACCTGCTGCACAAGGCTTTAGAATCTGAAGTCTCGCCTACAGAGTGACAAAAAGCGCGCAGTGCATTCAAGATTGTATCCATCCACTCAGCTCGATTAAAAACAGTCTGAGCCTGACACAAATCTGGAGACATAGAATCCCAATCGTATGCTTCTGCTTCTGTTAGACCTAAAACACTCATTCAACAACTTATTTTTATTTAAGTTGTTAATTATAAGTGATTTAAAACAAAAAATCAACCAGTCAAGAGAGCGTCAAAGCGTTCCAACTGCTCCCTTACCTGAGAGGGAGGAGTTAAACATTTTTTAAATAGATCAGGTTTTAGAGTGACAGAGCGGTACCCACGTACAACGCACTCCTGCACTTGGTCCGGAGTCTTCAGCGCAGCCACACAAAGTTTAGCCGGCAACTGATGCAGTTTAAGCAAATCGTGGATCGCTTGGGTCACTTCGAAGGCACTCTCTCCAATATGCGAGAAATAAGGGGCGATGTAGCGCGCCCCGGCTTGAGCAGCTAAAAAGGCCTGTAAAGGGGTAAAAACAACTGTGCCCATTGTGGGGATTTCACTATGGGTGAGTTTCGCAATTGCCTCAATCCCCTCTTCGGTAGCGGGAACCTTGACAATCACTCGAGAGGTGTATTCGGCTAAATCTTTCCCCTCCTCGACCATCTCAGCTGCCGTTCGGGCTGTCACCTGAATGGCAATAGGACCAGAAAAACGTTTAAGAAGCTCTGTAAGCACTTTTTTGGGGGAACGCTGAGCTAAAATTGAGGGATTTGTGGTGACTCCATGCAGCAACCCTAGTTCCTTTGCGTGGTCAACTGCTTCTAGGTCCACTCCATCTAGCCAAAGCTCCATAAAAACCTCTTAATTGAGAATGATGTTACCGTCCGTTGTCTCAATTTCAAGAGTTAACACGATGGGAGCGGTCTCGGCAAGCTCATTTTGGTAGGTTTTTTTCAAAATGTGGAACCACCCCTGCTTTTTCAGCCCCTCTTTGGCAATGACCTTCCCTGTAGCAAAGGTTTTGGTATGAATAATCAACCCAACGTTCTCGGGTAGCTTCAAAGCAATATCTTCTTTTTCGCCACGAATGTTGAGCTGACAGCTCTTCTGCCAATTACCTGTAAGATCGAGCTGCATGGCGCAACTAGTGCACAAAAGGTTCACCAGAGTGAGTTCTGGATAATCTCCCGTGAGATCCCCGGTAAGGCTCCCAAAGCGCCCTTCATAATTGATAGATGTAAGGAGTGGATACACGCCGCTTAAATTAAACTCGACGCATTTTTTGCGACACGCATCAATATCGATATTTTCAAGATGGGGAAACTCCCCTGAAAAATCAAAGGTATCGACGCGACGAGTTTGCTTCCGGTTCTGGAAGGACTTTGCTGTGCGATCAGCAGAGAGTGCCCATAAAGGAGAGGCAAGTAAAAGAAGTAGGATCCAGACAAGTTTCATATGCGAAAGGGGGGACTTGAACCCCCAAGGAGTTTCCTCCACTACCACCTCAAGGTAGCGCGTATACCAATTCCGCCACTTCCGCGAAAAGCAAGAGCATCGTAGCAAGCTTCTCCCCTTTCCAGCAAGTGTTTTGACCCTGTGCTCTGCTCAACACTAAGTTTGTCGCATTTTTTGCTTTGTGATCACCAACCGTACGGTCGATCGAATATGTGTAGATAGCCCCGGCTGCCTAAAGCAACCGGGACTTAAAGAAAACTAACGTCTAAAATTCACACCAAGTATTACCACGTTGCTAACGTTGTTGCTGACGTTGTTGCTGACGTTGTTGCTGACGTTGTTGACGGATACGATTACGTCTTGCTTCACGCTCTGCACGTTTTTGTTCTTCGTAAGAAGGTTGAGCTTGAGATGGTTGCCCTCCAGAGTCTGGAAACTCAGTAACCTCAATCCCTAGTTCATTAAGATCTTTTTTGTAAATAGGTCTATTTACCTTATAATCAGTCTGCTGGTAATTTGTTATTTTATTCCTAATCAATGTTAAGTCTTTAGGATCTTGATATTGTCCATAAAAATGAACAGGAATACCGTCTTTAGTCGTGTGCCACTCGTTAATAATTAAATGATCAATTCTTATGCCGTAGTTTTTCAAGTTTTGTTCGATCTCGGGTCTACGTCCAGCGTTTTGGGATGCCGTATACTGATCTACAAGTGCTTCGATATGAGATTTATCATTAGGGTCATAATTTCCATAGAAGCGAAGCACGAGGCCATCTTCAGTGACCCCAACACCATCAACAAACTTTTTTTGACTTTGCCTCGACCTTGGCTCTTCTAGATAAGAGGTGTTGTTTCCATAAACTGGCAAAAATAAGGGAGATAAGATTAGTACTAAAATCAGTTTTTTCATAGATCCTCTCAAAAATAAAGTTAGAAAGTTTCACTAGAAATAGCGAGCTCTGTTTTAACGTACAAGAATAAAATGGCGTCTTTCCAGAAAACATTAACACACCCATCATCAACCACTTACAATCCGGAATCGTTGGAAAGTCGGTCTTTGAATCTCGCTACGGCCCGGCTGCCTAAAGCAACCGGGACTTAAAGAAAACTAACCTGTAACATTCACACCAAGTATTACCATATTGCTAACGTTGTTGCTGACGTTGCTGCTGACGTTGTTGACGGATACGATTACGTCTTGCTTCACGCTCTGCACGTTTTTGTTCTTCGTAAGAAGGTTGAGCTTGAGGTTGAGATTGAGGTTGAGGTTGAGACGGTCGACCGTCAAGATATTCAACCTTTATACCATAGCTTTTCAAGCTTTGTTCGATCTCGGGTCTAAGTTGAATGTTTTTGTGTTCCACATACTGGTTTACAAGTTCGTATATGCGACTCTTATCATGAACGTTTGCATTTCCATAAAAGCGAACTCTGTGCCCCTCTTCAGTCTCTTCCTGAAAATCATGAGACACCATTTCTTGGCTTGGCCACGACCCCAGATCCACTAGACCAGAATCTCCATTTCCATAAACATTTAAACATAAGTGAGATAATACTATCGCTAAAATCAGTTTTTTCATAGATCCTCTAAGAAATAAAGTTAAAAAGTCTTCACCAGAAATAACAAGCATTGTTTTAACTTACAATAATAAAAACCGTCACACAGCCACAAAAAATATACTTTCTAAAAAGCAGGAAAAACGCATTAAAATTTAAGCAATAACGCTTCGGAGATATTTCTAGGACTATTGAACAACTGTTCTTTGCGTCAGCTTTTGGGGATTTTGCTTTTAGTTTTTCGATCTTGAGCGTGGGCTTCTGCAAGAGGTACGCCGAGCAAAAGATCGAAAAAATAGAACGAAATCAGCCAAAAGACAGATCAAAGACCGACTTTTTCAATGATCCCATATTTACAAAAAGTTTTTACAGAGATATTATAGCCGGATGCTAAAAAAAGGCTCTATTCTACTGATCCGTCTCTATCAGCTATGTCTCAGTCCCTTTTTGGGACCTTGTTGTCGTTTTGCTCCAAGCTGTTCAGAATACGCGCAAGAAGCAATCGAGAAGCACGGAATCCTAAGAGGCATCTGGTTAACTGCCAAACGGATGATCAAATGCGGTCCTTGGTGCCGCGGGGGGCACGACCCTGTCCCTGACTGTAACAAAAAATCAATCAGACAGCGGAATCTGTAGACTCTTTCCTGGCTGGATAACGGTAGAGTGCAGCCCGTTAACCTCCATGAGAAGCTCCACCGGAACGCGGTATTTCTGCGCAATGAGCCATAAAGACTCTCCTGGCTGGACCAGGTGCATAGAAGGAGCGGGCGCCGCAGGTGGCGATTCTCGAAAAACAGGCCGCAGCTGGCCTACTGAAGGACGGGGAACATAACGTCCTGCCACTTCTTCTTCCCCAAATTCGGCAAGCCTTTGAACTGCCTGCTGACAAACCGCTTCGGACCTTAACGAAGTCGAGAGTGCCTGCATAAAATGCATAGCCTCTTGTGTTTTGACATCAAGCAGTTGCAAAACAGAGACCATCTGGTGATCGTCTAACTGGTTCAGAGCGAAATCAAAGTCGGTAATCAGGAGTAGATAGGCAGCGGTTTTAGAGGCACCTGCAACATAATCCAGGAGAAACTCTCTACGGACTAAATCAGAAAAATCGCTCTGCTGCTGCTGCGCCTCCACAAAACGCGCAAGCCGCTCCCATCCTCCCTCACACACCAGATTCAAAAGAGTCCCTTTGGAAATCGGAAGCTGGGTGCGGACAAACAGGGTCTCCACCAAAATAAATTCTGGTGTGTGACAAAAATAGGCAAGCAGCTCAGGATCTCTTTGCTCTAAATCAATTTTTTCAAGCAGCTTTTTCACTTTAAAAGGGAAGCGCTCTGTACGCGCAAAAAGAGCCAAATCAGCACAATCTTCCTCCGTTAATCCTGGATAGAGAGTCAGCGTTTGATCTCCCAAGTCCCACCTCCGCTCTGATAGGAGGCGGTTGCCTAAAGCGCGTCGCAGATCAAAAGCGTGCACTTTAACAAGTGCTGCTGCTGCAAAGTCACGCACACGGTACCCTTGTCCCACCATCTGCTGATCCGAGAGAAGTTCAACCAACTCCTCGAAAGAGAGGGTTTGCAACCGAGCAACAAAGGTCGAGTTGAGAGAGCGGTTCTCTGCTTTCACCTCTACTTTAGGTTGATAGTGAAAGTGCAGGGGATTATCTCGAATGAGAAAATAAAAAAAGACACCAACAAGTGCCACATTCAATAGGGCACTCAAAATCAATGTCTGCACGAGCCAACGATTCTTTTTAGACATCACACTTGTAACTATAGGACTTCTCTCGTAAAATCTCCCACAAAAAAAACGCCTACACAGTTATGAAACTTCCCCTTTCTTGGTTAAAAGAATATCTTTCCACTCGCTTAACCCCTGAGCAAATCGCAGAAACCCTCACCGTAATCGGGCTAGAGGTGGAGGGGATCGAAGCACACGGAGACGATTTTGTATTTGAAATTTCTCTGACTCCTAATTTAGCGCACTGTGCAAGCGTTAGGGGGGTCGCCCGAGAACTGGCTGCCGTCACTCAAGAGTCTCTCTGCTCCCTTTCCAAGTCAGGTATCGTGGAAAAAAGCGATCGTCCCATCGAAAAACAGGTGACCATCACCGTCGAACACCCCAAAGCGTGTCCGCGCTACGCCTGCCGCCTCATCGAAGGAGTTCAGGTCACCGCGTCTCCTGACTGGCTCAAAAAGCGCGTTGAGTTATGTGGGATACGGAGCGTGAACAATGTAGTCGATCTTACCAATCTTGTTTTGATGGAGTGGGGACATCCTCTACACGCTTTTGACTTCGACACGCTTGCAGATAGCCGCTTAATCATCCGTTCAGCAAAAAAAGGCGAAAAACTCACCACTTTAGATGGCAAAGAGCACTTCCCCACCGAGGAGATGCTCATGATCTGCGACAGCAAAGGACCTGTGGCTGTGGCGGGAGTAATGGGCACAGCACATACAGAGGTGAGCGAAAAGACAACCACAATCCTATTAGAATCAGCCTATTTTGAGCCGACACAGGTGCGGCGCACAAGCAAACAGCTTGAGGTCCAGACAGAAGCCTCCTACCGCTTTGAAAGAGGGACTGATCCCAACGGAGTGATCGAAGCACTTGAACGGGCCACAACTTGGATCTGTGAGGTAGCGGGTGGCACGGCTCTAAAGGGGTGTATTGACATCCAAAACACTCTCTTTGCTCCCTCCACTGTGAGCTGTCGCCCTAAGCGGGTGAACCAAATTTTGGGCACTCAACTATCTCGTGGTGAAATGGAAACCATCTTTCAAAGACTGGGACTCAACATGATCTCCACCCACGAAGATAAAATAACAGTGGAAGTGCCTACCTATCGGCACGATCTGCATGAAGAGATCGATCTAGTTGAAGAGGTCGCGCGCTTGTATGGCTACAAAAACATTCACAAAAGAGCACGCGCTCTATACCGGACGGGGAACCTGACCCACTCGCCAGCCTACTTGTTAGAGAAAAAAGTGCGCAAAGAACTCATTGGACAAGGGCTTCAAGAGCTACTCACCTGCGATTTAATCAGCCCTGAGCAAGCAGCTCTTGTAGCTCCCGATTGTATGCCCTCTCGTTCGCTCATCCCCATTCTCAATCCCAGCTCACATGCGCAGTCTGTACTCCGTCCTTCACTTCTTCCAGGCCTTCTTGCAACGGTTAAAACGAATCTCGACCACTCGATCCATTCTCTTTCAGGCTTCGAGATCGGGCGGCTCCATTTTAAAATGAAAGAGCGTTACTACGAGCCTGCTGTCGCCTCTATCGTCTTAACTGGAGAGCAAGGTGAACCGCACTGGGAAAATAAGACAAATGGTGTCGATTTCTTTGATCTCAAAGGGATCGTTGAAAATCTCCTTGCCAGCTTCCACTGCGAGACGGTGACATTCCAGCCCAGCTCTTATGCGAATTTTCATCCAGGTAGACAAGCTTCGATTAGAGCAGGCGAGATCGAAATTGGCATTATGGGTGAAGTCCATCCAGAAACCCTAAAACGAGCCGATTTGACACAGCCCGTCTACTTTGCCGAGCTCAATCTAGAAGATCTAAAGCGAGCCGAGCGAAAAAACACCGAAATGATACCCCTACCTCACTACCCAGCCTCCTCGCGTGACTGGACTGTTACACTAGACGAGAGAAGACCAATCGGACATTTACTCGATCAGATCAAAATAATTCCCTCAAAATTACTCGAATCGGTCTTGTTGCTTGACGTATACCGTGGCGAGGCTTTAGGATCGGACAGAAAAAATGCGACACTGCGATTCACCTATCGAGATCGAAACAAAACGCTCTCTTTGGACGCGGTGGAAAAAGAGCACAATCGGATTATCCAACAATTGAAGGAAAGCGAGGATTTATCATGAAAAAGAGCATCACTTTTGGGGTCGCCTCTCTTCTAGCACTTATTGCCACCGGCTGCTCCCCGAGCAACCGCCACAATGATGTCGTCAAAGAGACCTACATCCATAAATACGGGGTTCCCGTTGCTAAAACCGATTGGGATGAGCAAGGGAAGGACGGACAAATCGTTCGATTGAAAAAAGATGGGATCACACTCGCTCAGTCGTTTGCACAAGGCATTCTCAATGGAGAGTCAACCTACACCTTTCCTAACTCGTCTACCGTGCATCGTGTGGAGGTTTTTGAAAAAGGCGAACTGGTTGCTAAACGGGAAAATTACCCCAGCGGCGTGCCCCTGCGAGAAGAGGTTTACGAGCACGGAACGCTCGCGAAGCTCACGCGTTGGTATGAAGATGGGACACCTTCTGCAACAGAACTGTATCAAGGCAACTACCTGGTAAAAGGAGAGTACCGCACACCTCTTAACACAGTTGAAGCCTCTGTTCAGCGGGGTGAGGGGACTCGCATTAGCCGTACAAATGATGGAGAGCTCCTTTCTAAAGATACCATCCAGAATGGTGAGATGGTCGAACGGGTCACGTATTTTGCCAATGGCGACCCGAATGTCATCACCCCTTTTGAGCATGGAGCCATCCATGGCATGCGCCTCACCTATTTGCACGGCGGCCTACCGCGCACAGCTGAGCAGTGGAATCATGGCAAACAAGAGGGAACTACCATCGTCTACCAAAACGGCGAAAAATACGCTGAGGTTCCTTATGTCAAGGGTAAGAAAAACGGCGTAGAGGCGCGCTACCGCGATGGGCATCTCCTTGTGGAAGAGCTCACTTGGAAAGATAACGTCCAACACGGTCAGCGGAAACTCTACGTGGATGGAGCAACCAAAACCGAATGGTACCATCAGGGTGAGATGGTCAGTCGAACCACTTTTGAACGGATGAACCTACCCCGTGCTTAAGCTCAAAATAGTCGCCTGGACAGACAAGGGAGTTGTACAACGTGTGCAACTCTCTTCTTCCCCCTCTTTTGCTCTCCATATTGAAGGACCCGCGCTTCCACAGCTCAACCGTTTTATAGAAGCCTATCTCGAAAAAGAAGAGGCCCCTCTTCCTCCTCTATGCACAGAGCAGCTCACTCCCTTTACCCAACGTGTTTTGGGTGCTGCGGCAACTCTTTCTTTTGGAAAGAGCTGCACTTATAGTGAGCTGGCGGCGCAGATCGGCCTTCCCAAGGGGCCGCGTGCTGTTGGAAATGCTCTTGGCCGAAATCCCGTTCCCCTTCTCCTCCCCTGCCACCGTATTTTAGCTAAAAATGGGCTGGGCGGCTTTACGGGTGGGCTCGAGATCAAATCTCAGCTTTTGAATCACGAATGTGATCATTCGCAATAAAAACTATTTTAATTCATTTATTAATATAAAAACTGTATAATATCTCTTTAATCCAAGGAGAGTTATGAGCGATTCCACAGTTCAAGCAAGCCCTGCTGTCTCTACGCTTCCCAAACCCTACATCGTCGCCGCCGCGCTGAGCGCTTTGGCCTTTGTTGTGACCACTGTTGCCTTAAGTGCAATTCCTCACGTCTATCCGCAAGTGGGACTCATTGGCTTTTCTGTTTTGGGTGGTAGCGCAGCACTCTCTTTTATCGCCGTGATTTTGAGTCTCTGCCTATTGAACAGAAAACGAGACAAGCTTCTTGGGGTTAAAGAACAGCCCGCATCTGAGCCCCCTCCAGTCCCTGTTGCCGCTCCTCCACCACCTGTTGCAGCACCAGTTGCGGTCGTAGAGGCGCCACCACCAGCAAGCCCAGCTGCCGCTCCAGTAGACAAGATGACCTTATTTCGAGAAGCTCTTCCGCACCTCTTTAGCGAGCTAGACCATTTATGCAGCGCTCTTGTCCAAGCCAACGACAAAGCCGAAGGGCGTTCTGCTCGACAAGCGATCACCTACGCCACGGAAGGATTATCCACAGCCCTAAATGCTATTTTAGACGATCCCGAGCAGATGTCTCGCCTCACTTTCGCCCTTATTGTCACCACCTCGTTCAAGCTGGATGCTTTTACTGCAAGTGTTAATGACCCTCAAGCTTTTCTCCAAAATCTGTCAACCTACTGTAACCATGACGTGATCCAAGCGCTTCAAGGACAGATTGCGCTTTCACAGCGTGAGCAAAGCACCTTCAATCGAAAATACCAAGTCCTGCGCGCCAAAGCGGCCAAAATACAGCAAGCAAAAGAAACATTTGAAGCAAATGGCTCTCTACAAAATCAGCGGGCGCTTAACCAAGCGTACGAAGCTTTTGAAAATGCACAAGTTCTCCTCTTCGAGTGGCTTTTAGCTCGAGAGTCTGTGGACACAAACACGATGGACGCTCAAATCAACCAAAATACGTCTCTTGCTCTGCAAGGGATTTGCGCCCAACTTCACCAGATGCTGTTAGGCGGTCTTGTGCGCTTAAAAGGGCAATACCAGAGCGGATTTTTTGACCAGAGAGACGTACAGGCATTTTTTTATACGGCCACATCGTTGAAGGGAATGGCCATCCGTGTGCGCGTCAAACAAATGATCCGACTCATGCCCCTAAAACGAAAATATCAAGACCGCATCCTCGCTGGATTTGCTGAACCTATAGTAGAGCTTCTGGCAACCCCTATTTACAACGCCTCGGTCAATAGTACTCACCTTCTGCGCAGCGCCATTCAAGGGCAGCTTATCGGGCAAGCTGATTTTGCTGCTGTCCCACAACTTCCTGATGAGACTCCAGTCGACCAACAAATCATCTTTTTTGCTAACACCCTACAACAATTCGCCACTCAAATCGATGACCTCAACTTTACCGCCGATTAGCGCAACCGTTCCTCCTCTTCCTGTAAAGCTCATTACTGCGGCTGGGGTGAGCGCAACAGCGCTGGCCATTACCACCACCGCACTCACTGTCTTACTTCACCTCTATCCCCAGATGGGTGTGGTGAGCTTTGCCACCTTAACGACAGCTACAAGCCTTTCTTTTGTCGCCTTTGTGGTGAGTGTCTGCCGCCTCCATCAAAAGCGAGATGTGCAACTTGCACTTAGACAGCCGGCGCCGTCTATCCCTCCCTTTTGCCCAGTCGTCACACATCCCCATCCACACGCGCAAGAGTCAACTGAAATTGAGACTGTGCGAGCCGCCCTACCAGGTTTGTTAGCCAAATTAGATGCGTGTTGCCTCGCTTTTATACGCGCTCATAACCGAAGCAGAGGATGCCCCACATCTCTTGAAACCATTCAAACGGTTAATACTGCCGTTCAAAACCTATTGGATGGCCTCAATGACCTGTTGGATGATGAGCAGCAAATGTATCGTTTGACATTGGCAGCCGCAATCGCTTGCTCCTTTCAACCCAATGCTTTTGTACCCGAGTGGAACGATCCTACTGCCTTTGTTGAGAACCTCGCCACCTATTGTCGCGATCCCCTTCTACAGCAGATCCAGCCTAATGTACAGCCCCCCTCTGCCTCTAACATAGATTATCAAAAACTCTGCACACAAGCGGCACGGTACAGACAAGCCCCCACAGATGAAGCCGCGGGTTTGCTGCTCAGCGCCTTTATTGCTCTTTTGGAGAGCATAATGGCACAGTCTAATGCAATAAAAGCATGTGTTGCCCAGCAGATGCCTGCTGTTTTGCTCCGCTTCTGCGGCACACTCCCTCAGTGGATCGAAATAGGCCTTGGAGAGTTGCAAGGTTTGTACGATGAAGGAGTATTTGAGCGCAAAGTCGTGAAGGCTGCTCTGTATGGTGCAACCGCATTTCAAGGCCGAGCGATCTGGATGGGAGCCCCGAAGGCGCTCCGTCTTCTTCCGATCACCCCTACCTATCAACGCCGTATCCTTGATCAGTTGATTAAGCCACTCACTCCCCTGCTTGTCAATCCAATCTACGACGCCACAGTGAATAAAGTCGGAGTCGTCTCACGCTCCCCTCACCCCTTCCGTGTGGCACTGTTCGAACAAATCGTCGACAGGGATAACTTTGTTCACCAACCCGTTCTCCCTGGGAATACGTTATCCGACTACATCACTCTTTGTGACACTCTTCTAGATAGCTATACCGCACAATTTAATGCCCTCACTTTTGGCACGTGAATTGCTTTGCATTTGATGTCCTAAAAACAGGAGATCAGGATGCAACACACACAAGAACAAAAAATCGCTTACCTTGAATTTGTCAACGATCAACTCATCAGTGAAATTCATTACGTCGACCGTCTACTGAAAATCATCGGATTTCCCGATGGTTTAGAGACCATCAAAAGCGCAGCCCAAGAAGTGCTCGAAGAAGAGGGCGAAGAGTAATCGCGCTTCTGCTATACTCTTTTCCATGTACTGGGATCAACACGAATCATGGGAAGAGGCCGAGACCGCTTGGAATCAAGGAGCCAAGGAGGCTGCTGAGAAACGCCCCCTCAAAACCTTGAAAACGCTCCCCTCCATTCCCGGCGTCACGCCTGAAACAGCCAAAAGGCTCAAATGGAAAAGCCTCAAATACATGGTCGCCCACGATTCAAAACGGGCCATTTTACGCCATTTTCTTCGCCACCCCTTTCGGTATGGCACCCGTTTTATCCGCTCTCTGATGAAAAAAGAGTCGTATGCTCGGGATGGCGACTTCTTTCTCTACAGCCTCCCCTCTGTAGACGCCTTCGAAAAAAGGCTGAAAAAATCCCCGCTTCTTGTTGTCGGCTTCTCCTATTGTCAAAAACCTCTTGAATGCCCCTCCGGCAGGTTCACCGATCAATGCATCCGGGACCCCAAAAATCCCGTCTGCAGGCAGTGTCCGATTGGGAAAATCTTCCACGCTCTGCCTGAAAAAAACATCAAACCTTTGGTCATTCCCACTGTCCACTACATTGGCGAGCGGATCTTTGAGCTCGTCCATAAATACCCAAAGCGCGAGATTGTTTTTCTCATCACCGCGTGCGAAATGACCCTGAAAATGTTTGGGGATTACGGAAATATGGTCGGTGTCAAAGGGATCGGCGTCCGTCTCGATGGACGGATTTGCAACACCATGCGCGCCTTTGAGCTCTCTGAGCGAGGGATCAAACCGGGCCTCACCCTCTTTACTCCTGAGACTGAGAAGCGAGTGTTGGCTCTAGTGCAGGCTCTTCGTGCTTCCTCCTGAAAGGGCGATTCCCGCCAGTGCGCTGATAGGCACGTAAACGGGGCGCTCCCATGCAGGGCGCATCACAACACCCTTGAAAGTGCTCTGTACACTCTGGGCAGCTAATAAAGAGATTGTTACAGTCCATATTCGCACAATTATAGTAGGTGTCACACGGCGCCTTGCAATGGCAACAGTGGGCAATCGGCTCACTTGGCTCTCCGTCAATGTCCACGGCGAGACGGTCATCGAAGACAAAGAGCTTCCCTTTCCAGTGCTCCTTTCCCTCTTTCAGTCCGTATTGAATCACCCCTCCATCGAGTTGATACACCTCATCAAACCCTCTTTTCTTCAGCATCGCTGAGTAAAGCTCACACCTAATGCCTCCTGTGCAGTACATCATTACCTTTGTCTGCTTGGGGTCAACTTCTTCCGAGAGTTTTTGGGCATACTCAGGAAATTCTCTAAATTTTTTGAGCGGAGGAAGCGTCGCTCCTTCAAAGTGGCCGATTTCCCACTCATAATCATTCCGTACATCGAGCAAAAGATAGTCGCCGCTCTCCAACATCTGCTTCCACTCCTCAGGAGAGACGTGCTTGCCCCCTTCCGCCGGATCAGCCTTCTCATCAAGAGCGACGAGTTGCTCTCTATACTTAACCGAAATGCGCGGAAAGATATTCTCTGGCACCTCATGAATCTTAAACTGGATATTTGCAAAGCGAGAATCGCTTTTCAGCCATGCCATATAGGCTTCAGCATCGGCCATTTGGCCGCTCATCTGCCCATTGATCCCCTCTTCTGAGAGATAAATGCGAGTCGTGACATCACGCCCTTTAAAAAATTTCTTATGTTTACGCACCTCGAGTTGAGGATCCTCGATCGGGGTAAAAATGTAGTAGGCTAGGGCAAAATATTTCATGCTTAAAGAGCATAGCTTAAGAGAGAAAATAATTCCATTGTAGAAAATAGGAGAGAAGGCTATGATCTTCGGTCTGAAAAGAAAGCTATTTGTTAGGAGATAGAATGGCACGTTACCGTGGACCCAAAAACCGAATTGCACGCCGCTTTGGAGCCAACATTTTTGGAAGGGCTCGTAACCCTTTGATGCGCAAAGCTAATCCCCCTGGGCAGCACGGAGCACGTCGCCGCAAGAAATCTGACTACGGCCTCCAGCTTGAGGAGAAGCAGAAGCTCAAAGCGTGTTACGGCATGCTCATGGAGAAACAGATGGTCAAGATGTTTAAAGAGGCCATTGCGCAAAAGGGCAACACAGCTCAGCTATTTGCCGAGCGTCTTGAGTGCCGTTTGGATAACGTGGTCTATCGTCTCCGTTTTTCTCGCACCATCTTTGGTGCGCAGCAGTTGGTTTCACATGGCCACATCTTGGTGAACGGGAAGAAAGTGGACCGTCGTTCGTTCCGCGTCCGCCCTGGAATGGAGATTTCGATTCGCGAGAAGTCCCGCAAGATTAAAGGTGTTGTGGACGCAATGGAGACATCAGCGCATACAACTCCTGACTTCTTAGAGCTCGACAAGGACAATTTTAAGGGCAAGCTGCTAGCAGCTCCTGAGCTCGACCAAGTGGAAACATTGCTTCCGATTCCGGTCAATATCCCTGTTGTCTGCGAATTCCTAGCCCACAGAACCTAACAGAAAGTCTAAAAGAGGGATCACATGGATGATCCCCTCTTCCACTTCAATTGTAGATCCCTCGTCCAGCGTCATCACAAACGACTCTTTTAACCCTGTCTCCAACATCGCCTGCCGAAGCGCTCGGATTTCGCGTTCATAGGTCTCCGGTTTTTTAAGACTCACAGACACCTGGACAAGCTGCTTGGAATTGTTGGAGTAAGCAGCCAAAAAATCGACTTCTAACCCATTCTGCGTTATATAATAATGAATATCCCTGGTCACACGCTTAAGAGTGGAAAAGACTAAGCTTTCTAACGCAGAACCTTGTTGGTAGTCTTGCTCTAACGCATAGGCTGTAATCAACCCGGGATCGACAGGATAGATTTTTCGTGGCTTGAGACTCGCCTTACGCTGTGACAAATGAAAAGCTGGCACAGAAAAAAGACAGTAAGCATCCTCGAAGTAAAGCATAAAATCGTAGAGAGTATTCTTGCTCACTTCATAGCCTTGCGATTTCAGCGCCTGATACATTTTATTTACACTGAAAAGAGAAGCCGGATTTTGCAAACAGTGGCTTAAATGCTTACGTAGGACCACTACATTCGAAACCCGGTAGCGCTCAACGATATCTCGATAAATCACCGTCTCAATGTAACTCTGTAGAATCTCACGATGAAAAAATGGATCACATCCGACAACCTCCGGAAATCCTCCCCATTTCAGGTAATCCAGAGCGTGGTGATTGAGACTGGCTCTCTGCTTACTGCTCAACTGATCAAGAGAACACTGAATACCGAGATGTTGAAGATACTCGTGAAAATGGTAAGGAAAAACCTCGCGCACTAACGTTCTTCCCCGCAAAGAGGTCGCAATCTCTTTACTGAGCATTTTAGCAGATGAGCCTGTGAGATAGAGCTGAATCGACTCTGTATCCAAAAGGCGCCGAATAAAGTGCTCCCACCCTGTCACTTCATGGATCTCATCAAAGAAAAAATAGAGCTTTTGCGTGTGATCAGGAAAAAGCTCAAAATAGGCGTCCAGAAGCGATTGCATATCTTGAACAGTAGTGCCCAAAAGGCGATCATCTTCAAAGTTCAAATACAAAATGCAAGAGCGCTCAACACCAGAGTCAAGCAACCGATGTATCTGCTCGTAAAGAGACCAAGTCTTACCACTCCGTCGCATCCCTACTAAAACAAATGCTTTACGCACTCCTTTTGGTAAAGAGAAGGGAGCTAAATCGCGCGGAGTAGGCTCAGGAATCTCCTGATTCTGAAAATCCACAATCAATTGCTTAAAGATGCTTTTCATATCCTTTCCTTATTAGAGGGAAAGATAACGTATATCCTTTCCCTCTGTCAAGGAAAGACCAGGCTCTTTCTTTCCTTCTGAAAGGGAAAGGCAGCAAATCCAGTAGTTGTGAAGGCTCGCCGAAACGTATGCAACGACTCGCGAACCGCAGGTTGACTATAACTCATTTCAACGAATAAGCTTCCAACTCATTAGCTTCTCGCGAAGCTTTTCTAAGAGGTCCTAGATGGAGAAAGAAGCTTAATTCTTTGCCTTCTAGGGGGCTGAAACCATATCTTAAATAGAATCCTTTTGATCGAGGCTTTGCATCGACGATCAAATAAATCTAAAATCGAGATCTGAGCCGCGCTCAAAGTGTAGTAACCAATCACACGTTCACTTTCTAGCAACAAAAAAAGTACGACCGATCCCCCTTTTGTCATGATTGACACCAAATCGCTTCAAGTATTGATCGAGAGGGGGCTCAGCACACGAAAAAGTTTTGTATTGAACAGGAGAGACTTCTGACAGTGAAACCGTTGCACTAAATCGAGTCATTAGAAAAATTCTTTTTATATCGATGCATGGCATCCATCAGCTTCTCATTAAGTTCAGGAGGGTGTTCGAGAGCCTGCAAAAACTTTAAACCAGCTTCTTTAGACAAAACTATATTCTCATGATCCTCTTTTATCTTTTTAACATAGTCATGCGCAGCAAAACGCATGAACTCACTTAACCCCATATGCACCAAGGAGGCTGCTAGCTCAAACTCGCTCTTCTCTTCTTCTGACGAGCGCATCTCAATTCTTTTTTCTCTTGCTATATCCATGACAACTCCATCCATTCTCAATCTGTACGTATGTTAGTCGTACAAATGTTAATTGGAAACATCCAGCTTCTTTCCCTCTGTCAAAAAAAATCAAGCGCTCTCTTTCCTTCTGACAGGGAAAGGCAGCAAATCGAGTAGCTCACGCACGCGTAGAGCAAACGCAAAGAAAAACAGGGAGCCACTGAAACAGAGCGCCTCACTTCCAAAGATAAGCAGCTGACGAGAAAAGCTCCTGGTAAACGGCACAGCGGGCTGCCCCATTAACACAGACCAGGTCTGCTCCTGAAATAAAACATGACCGAGCTGAATGGTGACAAAACCTGCCAAACAGGAGCAGAGAAGAACCTTGATGAAGGGGCCAACGAGACCGCTTAAATCAAGTGTCCCCTCTCTGTATAAAAAGGCAGCCAAAAGAGCGCCATTCATACACGCTGTGAGAGTCGTGGCCACTGCCACACTAATCGCGCCCATCCCTAGCTCAAAAACAAAGAGGGCATTGAGCCCCACATTAAGCCCAACAGTGAGCACGGAAATAAAGGTGGGAGTGCGGTAGTTTTTCCGCGCATAAAACGCAGCCGCAAAGACAAGCACGGCCGTCATCGGAAAAAGCCCTCCGCCATACGCCCACAAACAGAGGGTGGTCTGTAGAGTCGAGGCGGAAGTAAACTCTCCCCGTCCATAAACAAGATTGATTCCACTGAATCCCAAAACAAAAATAGCGGCCGAGATGGGAATCATAAAGGCTAAGATCTTCTTAAAGGCAAAGTGCAAAAAGTGGCGATACTGCGCTTTTTCTTTGTTCTCAATCGCGCGGCTAATCGGTGGCAAAAGCGCCCCTGTTAGCCCAAGCCCAAAAAGGGCAAGGGGAAGCTGCTGAATCCGAATGGCATACCAAAGAAGAGCCGGCCCCTCAGGATCGGCAAACCTAGCAAAAAGAGCGTCAAGAGCGCTATTGACTTGTGTAGCGGCCACACCAATCATCCCCAAAATAAAGGGGCGGATAATGATTAAAATATCCCTTCCGGAAAAACGGATCTCATCGGTCAAATGTTCTTTCAGGTAGCGGTAGACGCGAGGTAAGGTAACTGCCCACTGGAGCGCAAAAGCAAAAACCAGGAGCATGGAGAGATATTCTAACGCCTCGCGGGGCGCTTTTTTCCACAATAGAGCCAAGGCGCAGATCCAGACCAGATTGAGGGCAACGGGCGCTACGCTGGGCAAAAAATAGGAGCGCTCACAATTGAGCAGCGAACTATTGAGAGCATACAGAGAGATAAAGAGAAGAGCGGGGAGTAAGATCATGGTGAGACGGATGATCTCACGCGCCCCCTCTCCCATATCCATAAAAAGAAGGCAGCCTCCCAAAATACCCTCTATAAAGAGGGTGAGAAAGAGCAAAAAGAGGGCGATACCTGTCGATAGATCGTAAAAAAAACGTGCCCCTTTTTGGGCATCTTCCTTGCGAAGTGACTCAAAGTGGGGGATGAAGGCAGCATTGAGCGCTCCCTCTCCAAAGAGACGGCGGAGCAGGTGGGCAAAACGATAGGCCATCCAAAAAGCGGCCACTGCAGGCGAGGTTCCAAATACGGCCGCCATGGCAATCTCGCGTCCCAAACCTGTTGCGCGGCTGATCATGGTGCCTGAAAAAAAATGTTTAGCGGAGGTGGTAATGGTCTTGGAAGAGTCTTGAATCGTCATGCTCGATAATGTAAACTGATCTCCTTTTTGGGAGAACGGAAATATGCCACGAAAAACACCTGCTGATCAACTATTGATTGGCGCACACACCTCTGCTGCGGGAGGGGCCCACAAGGCGCTTCTTGAAGGAAAGTCCATTGGCGCCACGACCATCCAACTTTTTACTGCCAATCAAAAACAGTGGAAGGGAAAACCGCTCACTGAAGAGGGTATCGAACTCTACAAAAGAACCCTGGCTGAAACAGGCCTAGAGCAGATCATGAGCCACGCCGGCTACCTGATCAATATGGGCTCACCTAAAGAGGAGGTGCGCAAAAAAAGCTTGAAAGGCTTTTACGATGAGGTTGAACGCTGCTGTGATTTGGGGATCACCTACCTGAATTTCCACCCGGGGGCGGCATTAGATAGTTCGCGAGAAGAGTGCTTAGACCTGATTATCAAAGGAATGTTATCGGTCGAAGATCTTCTGGTAGATGATGAAACGCGTCTTTTGTTAGAGACCACAGCCGGACAGGGCTCCACCATGGGCAGCACCTTTGAAGAGCTTGCCTACATCATCGAAGGAACAAAAGATAAACTCCCCGTGGGCGTCTGTATCGACACCTGCCACATCTTTGCTGCCGGCTACGATATCCGCACCGAAAAAGGATGGAGAGAGACGTTGAAAGCCTTTGATGAGAGCATCGGGCTCGAGTATCTCTACGCTTTTCACCTCAATGATTCGATGAAAGAATTTGGTTCCAAACGGGATCGACATGCGCCGCTTGGTGAAGGTGAGATTGGCATGGAATGTTTTAAATTCTTAATGCACTCCCCTCAAACACGAGAGATTCCCAAATATTTGGAAACACCCGGCGGGTGCCCTCTTTGGGATAAGGAAATTTGGATGTTACGTGAATTTGCAAGGAGTAACGGATGAGAACAAAAATCGGCGTCATTAAATCAGATCCCCAGCTGATTGGACAAACGGTCACCGTCAAGGGGTGGGTGCGTACCGTGCGCGGGCAGAAAAGTTTTACCTTTATTGAGGTGAACGATGGCTCTACTCTCTCGAACTTGCAAATCATCGCCGATACGCTTCCTCCTCATGTGAACACGGGCGCCTCGCTTGCCGTCAAAGGCAAAGTGGTAGAGAGTCCAGGCGGCAAACAGAGCGTGGAGGTCCATGCAACGGAAATTGAGGTGATCGGCCACTGTGACGCCGAGAGTTATCCTCTGCAAAAGAAGCGGCACTCGTTTGAGTTTTTACGCGATATTGCCCACCTCCGCCCACGCACCAATACCATTGGCGCAGTCTCGCGGATCCGCAACCAGCTTGCCTACGCTAGCCATCGCTTTTTCCAAGAGCAAGGCTTTCTCTACCTTCACACTCCTATCATTACCCTCTCTGATTGTGAGGGAGCAGGTAAACTCTTTAATGTTTCGACCCTCGATAAAGCCAATCCCCCCCGTAATGAAATGGGCGAGGTGGATCACTCTCATGATTTCTTTTCTAAAGAAGCCTATCTCACCGTATCGGGACAGCTCAACGCCGAGATTTACGCGTGCGCCCTCTCTGATGTTTATACGTTTGGACCCACCTTTCGTGCGGAAAACTCCCACACCTCCCGTCATCTGGCTGAGTTTTGGATGATTGAGCCCGAGATGGCTTTTGCTGATATTCATGATGACATGGACCTCGCCGAGCGCTATCTCAAAGCGATCTTTAAAGAAGTTCTGGACACATGCCCCGAAGATATGGAGCTCTTTGATCGCTTCGTCTGTAAAGGAGTGATGGAGCGGCTGCAAAACATTGTAGAAGCGCCTTTTCAGAGAATTACCTACACGGAAGCTGTCAATATCTTGCTAAAAAGTGGGAAGCAGTTTGAGTTTCCAATCGCGTGGGGGTGCGATTTACAATCAGAGCACGAACGATTTTTATGTGAAGAGCACTTTAAGCAGCCGATTATCGTTCACGACTATCCAGCTGCAATCAAATCGTTTTACATGCGCAACAACGACGATGGAAAAACAGTGGCGGCAATGGACGTGCTGGTTCCCGGTGTCGGCGAGATTATTGGCGGCAGCCAACGTGAAGAGCGGCTTGACATCCTCGAAGCCAAAATGGGCGAGAGCGAGCTAGATAAGAAGGATTATTGGTGGTATTTAGAGCTGAGAAAGTACGGTTCTGTGCCTCATGCTGGTTTCGGCGCAGGTTTTGAAAGACTAGTGCAGTTTGTGACTGGGATGGAGAATATCCGCGATGTGATCGCCTTTCCTCGCTACCCTGGTCACGCCGATTTTTAACAGAGGGTGTTTACAAATTCCCAATCAAACGATTTTTGAGGAGTTTTTGCGCTCGCTTCGTAGAGCATACCTAGAAAAGTAGGTCAAGAAGCAAGCGGAAAAAGAGCGTAATAAGACTTCTGGCCAATACATTTTGACAGGCTCCCAGCAGTGGGGAGTGACGCGAGAGATGGCAGAAAGCATGACAGGACGGACTATAGTCGTTCAACTTGAAGCTTTTGCGCTCAATGAACTCGCAACAGACCAGCCTTCCTCCCTCTGGGCTGAGCAATGGCTAATGCATCAGGAAAAAGCCCTTACAAATACAAGCCTTTTAAGTCTTCCTAGACAGTCTTATGAACAGCTGTGGAGAGGTTTTTTACCAGAGGCACAAGAACTTCCCCTTGATTTGGTTTCTGCATTTCACGACTCCTATCAAAAGACTTACATCGAAAGAGATGTGCGTCTCTTGGCAGACATTAGTAATTTGCATCAATTCACCTGATTTGTTCGATTAGCTGCGGCTCTAACCGCACAAGAAATTAACTACCAACAAATTGGACGCGACTTAGGGATTGCCAATGAAACGGCTAAAAGGTGGCTTACCCTTCTTAAAGAGATTTTTGAGTGGCATGAGATCCCGGCTTTTTCCATGAATACCATTAAAAGAATTAGCACCAAACCTAAAGGATACTTTTCTGATACGGGTCAGGCCTGTTTTTGCCAGGCCATTTCAACCCCTGAAGCGCTTGGAAGCCATCCTTTGTGGGGCCCTCTATTTGAAACAGCTGTTGTGAACGAGATCCGTAAACAAATGCTTGCAGCAGGGATTGCGTGCAACTTCTATCACTGGAGAAGTCATGGGGGTGCTAAGTGCGATCTAATCATTGAACAAAATGGGATCTACTATCCTATTGAAGTGAAGTCTAAAACGCGGCCAACCCGCAACGATACAAGAGGACTGCAGGCGTTCCGAAAGTCTTATCCTAAACTCACTATTGCTAAAGGCTTAGTTATCTGCCTCTCAGAAAGTAGCTATCCTCTTACCGACGATGATTACGCTCTTCCTTGGAACACTCTTTTCTATTAAGAAAAAATAAACTTATTTCTTAACGCCACGTCAGTGGGTATAATTAAGGGAAAAGAGGTGACAGTATGAGAATCAGTTCGGACAACAAAGGCAACACACCCCAAACAAAGGCATCTGAAAATGGGGCAGAAATCGCAGGAGCCACAAAAGCAAACTCTGTTGTGACTGCACAGCTTTCTCGGACACCTCTCTCTAGCGAAACGAGTCTGAAAGGACGAGTAAAAGACCTAACCGGTACAGAGCAAGCGCTCACCACTATTGTACAAAAGAGAACTTATTAACAGACTCCAGAAAGAGCGTGTGTGCGTTGTAGCTCTTTGAGTTTGAATATGCTCACTTGCCGCTCAACGGCCGCTCCAATCAGATGGGTCTCTAAACGTCCCCTCTCGGCAGCTTTAATGCGCCGCTTTCGGTCAATCACTCGGTTCAGTTGATCAATATTTAAAAGAGTCATCGCACGATGCCTGCCGACTTTGGGATCAACATTACGCGGCACACTCAAGTCAATCACCAACTTTCGTTGATCGATTTTAGGCTCTTCTGAAACAAGAAAGTCGGGACTTTTAGTTCCAAAAATAATCAAATCAAACTGAGACCAACGATTCATGTGCTCCCACTCTAAAAGCTGCACGCTCTCTTTTACCGCCATTTTCTCAGCCTTCTCATAAGAGCGGTTGCAAAGGGTAATATTTCGAAACCCTTTCTGCTTAAAGCGCATAAAAATCTTGTGATTAATCTCTGAAAGACCCACGAATAAGATTTTGTTCTCAGTGAGATCTCCCAAGATGTTCTCTCCTGCTCGCAAAACTGCCTCTTCAAGTGTAGGGAGCCCACGAGTCAGTCCCTCCTGTGAGCGCATGTCTTTACCAATCTTTAGGCTCTTTTGAAACAGAAAGTGCAACTCTCGGGAGAGAGGACGATACGCCGCTGCCCCTTCGTACGCGCGCTTCACTTGTCCTTGAATCTCGGTCTCTCCAATCAGCGCGCTATCTACGCCTGCTGTGACGCAAGCTAAATGAAAAAAACAGTCGCCCCCAAAATAGGAATAGACACGGTGCTCAAATTCCTCCTGCACCTCATCGCGTAAAATAGCGAGCAAATGGGTGTGGGTTTGGGCTAAATCGGGAGCGCTAAAATAGATTTCAGTGCGATTACAAGTGGAAAGCAGCACGTAGGCATATTGAGTATGAAGCGAATTGTCCAAACCGAAACGGCGTCCACACGCTTTAGCCAGCTTTTCGCGGAGCCGCAGGTCAGCCGATTTGTGGTTAATTCCAAGAATTCCTATGTGCATAGACAATCTTGTATAGCGAATCATTTGCTTTCTAGACTAGATTTTTCTCGTTGCGTATGATGCTAGGCATATGGCCAAAAATAAGAAATATGACGAAGCTGCGATTCAAACCGTTGATGCCCTAACACATATCCGCATGCGCTCAGGGATGTACATCGGACGGCTCGGAGATGGATCGCATATCGATGATGGAATCTACATCCTACTCAAGGAAGTGATCGACAACAGCATCGATGAATTTATCATGCATCACGGTGATCGGATCCATATTGCATTTGATCGTGATGCCGGATCGCTTAGCATCCGCGATTATGGAAGAGGCATTCCCCTAGGTAAGGTGATTGACTGTGTGAGTCAAATCAACACGGGCGCTAAATACAACGACGATGTTTTCCAGTTTTCAGTGGGACTCAATGGAGTGGGTTTAAAGGCCGTGAATGCTCTTTCAAGCCATTTTTGTGTGCGCAGTTTTCGCGATGGCAAGGTGTTTGAGGCTACATTTAGTCAGGGCACGCTTCTTAAAAAGAAAACAACAAAGACCACAGAAGACAACGGAACATCAATCGAGTTTATTCCTGATGTCGAAATCTTCAAAAAATACACCTTTATCGAAGATTTTATTCGTAAACGATTGTGGCATTATGCGTATCTCAATACGGGCTTAACGCTTTTTTACAACGGCGAGGCGATCCAGTCGGAGCATGGGCTACTCGATCTGCTCAACAGCGAGGTCACCCACGACCGTTACTATGAACCCCTCCACTATCGGAGTGAGAAGCTCGAGTTTGCTTTTCTCCATACGCAAAACTATGGAGAGATGTATTACTCCTTTGTAAACGGCCAATATACAGCTGATGGAGGGACGCATTTATCGGCCTTCCGGGAAGGCATCTTAAAAGGGGTGAATGAGTTTGCCAAAAAAAATTTTCAAGGGGTAGACGTTCGAGAAGGGATTGTGGGCTGCGTACTTGTGAAAGTGCAAGAGCCTATTTTCGAGTCGCAAACGAAAAACAAATTAAGCAATACCGAGATCCGCACCCCTCTGATGCAAGAGGTCAAAGAAGCTGTTCTCCAACTTCTTCACACAAATACTGAAGAGGCGAATCAAATCATTGAGCGGATTGCATTCAATGAAAAGCTGCGTAAAGAGCTTTCTGCGGTTAAAAAGGAAGCCAAGGAGAAACAGAAAAAAATCTCGTTCAAAATCCCTAAATTGCGTGACTGCAAGTTCCACTACAATGAAGAGTCTCTGTATAGCGATGAAACGATGATTTTTCTCACCGAGGGAGAGTCAGCCAGCGCCTCGATTGTCTCGGCGCGCGATCCCTTGAGACAAGCTATTTTTTCTCTAAGAGGAAAGCCGCTCAATGTCTTTGGCCTTAAAATGGATCAGCTTTATAAAAACGAAGAGATGTTCAACTTGATGAACGCGTTGAACATTGAAGAAGATCTTTCTGGGCTGCGCTACAATAAAGTGATTCTGGCCACAGATGCAGATGTGGACGGAATGCATATCCGCAATCTACTGATCACTTTTTTTCTCACCTACTTTGAAGGACTTGTCATCAACGGTCATCTTTTTATTTTAGAAACGCCCCTTTTCAAAGTGCGTAACAAAGAAAAGACCTTCTACTGCTACTCTGAGGAGGAAAAAGAGGCCGCAGTTAAAGCTGTGGGCAAAAATCACGAAATCACCCGTTTTAAGGGGCTGGGAGAGATTTCACCCAAAGAGTTCAAGCAGTTTATCGCAGAGGATATCCGTCTTAAACCTGTTGAAATCCACGCTTTTTCCGACATCAAACCCACCTTGGAGTTTTACATGGGAAAAAACACCCCGCTCAGACGCAATTTTATTATGGAAAACCTGATTCACGAGGACGAGTTGTAAGCTTTGGAAGACTTTAAGCACGTATTTAAAGAAAATTACCTCCGTTACGCCTCCTATGTCATTCTTGACCGCGCGATTCCGCATGTGATTGACGGGCTCAAACCAGTGCAGCGGCGCATTTTGTGGACCCTGTTTCAGATGGATGACGGGAAGCTACATAAAGTCGCAAATGTCGCCGGACAGACGATGGCCCTTCACCCACATGGTGATGCGCCTATCATCGATGCACTTGTCAACCTAGCCAACAAAGGGTATTTACTCGATACGCAAGGAAATTTCGGAAATCCCCACACAGGAGATCCTGCAGCTGCCGCCCGGTATATCGAAACACGTTTAGGCGGCTTGGCCAAAGAGACCCTTTTCAATCCTGCTCTGACCGAGTTTTTATCCTCTTATGATGGAAGAAATCAAGAACCCGCTGTTCTGCCGGCAAAAATCCCCCTTCTTCTCATGCAAGGAGCCGAAGGCATTGCTGTGGGTATGTCAACCAAGGTTCTTCCACACAATTTCCAGGAACTACTGAAAGCAGAGATCGCCATTTTAGAGGGAAAAACGTTCGAAATTCTCCCTGATTTTCCCTCAGGTGGCATTATGGATCCCTCTGAGTACAATCAGGGACGGGGAAAGGTTAAATTGCGCGCCAAAATCACCTCTCCTGACGATAAAACATTGATCATCACAGAAATTTGCCACGGCACAACAACAGAGTCGGTGATCCGCTCGATTGATGAAGCGGCCAAAAAGGGCAAAATCAAAATCGATTCGATCAACGACTATACAGCCGAAAAGATCGAAATTGAGATTAAACTCCCCCGTGGTCAATACGCAGATACCCTCATCGACCAGCTCTACGCCTTCACTGACTGTGAAGTCTCCATCAGCACACAGCTCTTATGTATCAAAGAACAATTGCCTTGGGAAGGGACGGTCAATGGCATTTTAGAACTCCATGTAGAGTTGTTAAAAGGCTACTTGAAAAAAGAGCTTGAAATGGAGCGTGATCGTCTTCTAGAGCGGATTTTCGAAAAGACTCTCGAACAAATCTTTATCGAAAATCGCCTCTACAAAAAGATCGAAGATGTAGGCACCTACGAAAAAATTCACTCCACCATCGAAAAAAGTTTGCAGCCCTTCCATAAGCAACTCGCTCGCATCCCCACTCGTGAAGATCAAGAGCGCCTGCTTGCCATTCCCATTCGGCGCATTTCTCGGTTTGATATCGAAAAAAATCAAGAGGATATTGCCGCTCTGGACAAAAAATTGATGGAGGTGGAAAAACACCTCAAAAACATCAAAAAATTCACCATCAATTACTTGCAGGGACTACTCAAAAAATATGGCTCCCTCTTCCCGCGCCGCACGCGTCTAAAAGAGATCGAGGTGCTCGATAAGCGCGAAATTGCCAAACGCATGGTCAAAGTAGGCTACGACTCTGAGAGCGGATATATGGGGACAAAAGTGTCCAGCCCTCACTCTGTCGAATGCAGCACGCTCGATAAGCTGCTTGTTTTGTTTAAAGACGGCACCTACCAAGTGATGAATATCCCCGAGAAGCAGTATATCCATACCAAAAAAGTGCCTGCTATCTGGATTGGGCCAGCAGATAAGCAGACAATCTTCCGCGTTCTTTACCGAGATAAGGCCACCCAGTACGCCTACGCCAAGCGTTTCATCGTCAAACAGTTTATCCTTGATAAAGAATATCAGTTTTTAGATGGTGGCCATAAACTTGAATTCATTAGCACAGAGCCAGGGATTGTCTTGCAGCTTACCTTCAAACCCAAAGCGCGGCAAAAAGTCACCAAGCTTGAGTGCGCGCTCGATGAGGTCGCCATTAAAAGCGTCTCCGCAAAAGGCGTGCGCATAGCCAACAAAGAGCTAAAAACAGTCAAAATCTATAAAAGTAAGGGGGCGTAAATGGGAGACACAAGTGGAATTGGTCCAGAGAGCACTCCAATTCAGCCAGGCGAAACAACAGGACCCAAAGAGACGTCTCAGGGTCCAAGCAGCGGGTCGATTGAAAATGCCATGCAGACGCCTGTTAAAAACTTAGGCCAACTCAAACAAGTCCTCATCGACAATTTAGGCGAAGAGCAGGGAAAAAAGATGTTCAACAACTTTGTCAAATCCTTTGCCATGCAAATCATCACGCAAGTGCAGCACTCGGCTCAGCAGGCTAAAAAAGCCGCACAACAGATGCGACAAGGTCCTCAATAGAAACATGTTTGATTTAGCGCTCTTTTTAGCCATCCCCTCCGATTCCACTCTAGAGCGGGCTTTAGCGCAGGCTAACCCCCGTTTAGTGGACCTACTGACAGGGGGAGGAGATTATCTCTCCACCTTCTCTATTGAAGAGACACACTATTTAGGTAAACCACTCCCCTTAAGCTTATCCATAGCTCAGCTTGAAACAGCAGAAGACCACCTGATCAGCCTTTTACACAAGCTGGCACCAGACTACGCGCCAACTCCCGTTTTGATCACACAAATGCATGCCCATGACCGTGCACATCACTGACAAAGAGGCACACTTACGCCTCGATAAACTCCTCGCTCTACGCTACCCAGCCTGCTCCAGACAGTACTTCCAGTATCTTATTAAGGAAAAGCTTGTCCTTGTGAATGGAGCTGTTGCAAAAAAAGCCACCAAACTCGAGGAGGGAGATGAAGTGGAGATCGAGTTTGCCATCACACCTGAAATCACACTCGAGCCAGAAGCCATTGCTCTTGACATTCTCTTTGAAGATGACCACCTCATCGCCATTAACAAGCCCGCCGGCATGGTGGTGCACCCCGCCATTGGGAATTGGACAGGCACCTTTGTTAACGCGCTACTCTACCACTGCAAACAACTTCCCCAAGGCAAAACCTTGCGTCCCGGTATTGTCCACAGGCTTGACAAAGAGACCTCAGGTGTGCTTGTAGCAGCTAAAAATGAACGTGCTCAACAGCTGATGGTGGAAAAATTTGCAAACAGAAAAATCGAGAAAGAGTATCTTGCTATCTGCATCGGAAATCCCGGTGACCGCCTCATTGAGGGCAACATCGGACGTCATCCCGTACGCCGTAAAGAGATGGCGCTGCTCAAAGAGGGAGGACGCTTGGCACGCACTCAGTGCCAAAGCATCGCACACACTTCCCAGCTCTCTCTTCTCCGTCTCTTCCCTGAAACAGGGCGCACCCACCAGTTGCGCGTGCATCTCAAATCAGTGGGCTCCCCCATCTTGGGAGACACCGTTTACGGCAATCTCCCTTTAAACAAGAAGTTAGGAGCCAAAAGACAGCTCCTGCACGCCTATCGTCTCCATTTTACTCATCCCATCTGCGAAGAAGCTATTGAGCTAAAAGCCCCCATCCCCCAAGATATGAGGACATTTATTTCACAAATAGCTCCCTCATGCGCCTTTTAATCCAAAGAGTCAAAGAAGCTCGTGTCACAGTTAATAAAAAAGTGTGTGGAAACATTCATCATGGACTTCTTGTCTATCTAGGCATCCACAAAAATGACACTCCTGAGAAAACAAGCTGGCTGGTCAATAAATTGATCCATCTTCGCATCTTTCAAGACAAAGAAGAGAAAATGAACCGTAACATTCAGCAAACAGATGGAGCTGTATTAGTTGTGAGTCAATTCACCTTGTATGGAAGTGTAGAAAACGGGAACCGACCTGCCTTTACCGAAGCTGCGCTTCCTGAGCCTGCCTTTCTTCTTTATGAAGAGTTTGTGAGTGAGCTCTCCCAGGCTTTAGGCAAGCCTGTTCAGACAGGTGTTTTTGGAGCAATCATGGAAGTGACCTCCACCAACGACGGTCCCGTCACCTTTCTTTTAGAGCGTTAAGCGGTAGCACCTTTTCGATTAATAAAAATAAATATAACGTTTCTATAGCCTTATAAAAGACCGTTATAGTAATATCAATATTACGAACGGGAATATCGATTTGTATTAGGTTCAGAAATATGAAAGACTTTGTAGCTTTTATCGTTAAGAACTTGGTAGACAATCCGGTTCAAGTGAAGATTAATGAAGTGGGTGGAACGCATACGGTTATATTAGAA
>JAJACP010000007.1 GCA_022601445.1 Chlamydiales bacterium
AAAGTTAGAAGAGCTTAACTTAAATGGGAATTTACTGACGGACCTTCCCGAAACAATTGGAGACCTGCACTCTTTAAAAAAATTAGAAGTGCGGGGTAATCAGCTCCTCAAGCTACCTGATTCAATCGGAAATCTCAAAAATTTAAATCGCCTCGATTTAGCAAATAATGATCTAGGTAGCCTTCCGGATGGCTTTTCAGGGTTAGAAAATTTAGAATTTCTTGGCTTAAGCGATAATGTGTTTTTAACATTTCCTGAGGCTATTAGCAATCTTCCTGCACTAAAAAATCTAGCTATGGCTCGGAATCAGCTAGTCTCCATTTCTCATACAATCAACAAGTTGCATAAATTAGAGGACCTGAATCTATATGGCAATCGTCTCAAATCAATCCCAGACATGTGTTGTCTAAAAAAATTAGAAAATCTTTGTCTATATGATAACTGTCTCACATCTCTACCGGATTCAGTTGGAGATCTTCAGGCGCTTAAGAGTCTATCGGTTGGCGCCAACAAACTACTAGCAATTCCTGAAGCAGTTGGAAACCTACTTTCCTTGGGGAGATTAGGGGCACAGAGCAATCAGCTCACGTCTCTTCCCGACTCAATAGGAGATTTAAAAAACCTTTCCGATTTATCACTAGATAGCAATAGACTTGTCTCTTTGCCCAAAACACTCGGTCAACTGAGTGAGCTGGTTTCATTGAGCATTAGCGCTAATCAGTTAACGCATTTGCCTGAAGAGATCGGGCTATTACAGGGGCTTCAAGAATTGAACCTGGCAGAAAATCAACTCCAAAAGCTACCGGATAGCATCGAAGGGTTAAAATTTCTAGAATTTCTTGGTCTAGAAGATAATCTATTTGAGGAGATCCCCACTGTATTGCTGAGAATGGATCCATCCATGGTGCCAAGTGCGCAACTAGATGGAGACCAGGTATCTCTTTTTGCCTCCTACAAAAGTCAGGCTATACAAGGTGATGTAGAGAGCCAATACAATCTTGGAGTCTGTTTTGGGCGAGGGATCGGAGTGATTTCAAGTCAAAAAATGGCTGCAGATTGGTATTACAAATCTGCCTGTAGTGGGTATGCTAATGCCTGTTTAAATCTTGGGGCCTGTTTTTTCAATGGAAAGGGGGTCCAAAAAAATAAACAGGCAGCATTTAAGTGGACAAGGCTGGCAGCTGAGGGAGAACTTGCTGAGGCCCCAAGCCAATCTGGGCTTATTTGATTCTGATGCGCCGTAAAACTCGGTCCTTTAGACCCGAGATGTATACTGCTTCCCGTGTAATATTGTCTTACTAAAAAAATAACATTGGGCCGGGTTCAAATTTTTGTTGCTATTTTTTGATTTCTTGTTACAAATATTCAAATCTGAACAATGAAATTATGTGAGGAGAGAAACAAACAATGGCCACCGCCAAAGAAATAAATAAGCACCTTAAGTTGGCTCTCGATGAGGTTGGAGAGATTAAGCCTTGGTACGACAGGAAAATAAAAGAGTGGGTTTTTTCGCATCCTCTTTATCCGGTTGAGTATGGTGGATCCACTAAGCAAGAGGTAGTGAAGAATTACCCTAAGTATCTAAGAGAATTCATTAAGCATAGGCTGAATAAGCGATTAGAAAGACAAGTAGAGTCAAAAACTAAAGGTCGGGGTGGTGCTCGTCTAGGTGCAGGACGTCCCAAGGGTACACTTAAGGGTGAAAAAACCGCAGTGATTAGATTGAAAGTATCGGTTGCTGAGTGGGTCAAAGCTCACGAGAAAGAAGTTGAAGAAGCTGCTGCAGGAAGAAAGAAGATTGTTCCTGTAAATGGTCGTGGAAGAGCTAAATCTGCAAATTGTTGAGAAACCAACTACGCGTGCTGGTTTCTTAACCGCTCTTGTAAACGGATTCTTTCCGCAATGATTTCCCGTTGCGCTTCTTGAGCTCTATCTAATCTTTGAGCAGGCGCATCTTCCACTGGTGGAGCCTCTTCACGCTCTACATGAACGGGCTGCCTAACATGGGGAGCTACGAAAGCGGCCTGTGCAGCTATGGGGATCGTACCATTATAGAGATGTTGAGCTGTGTTTCCTACTTGAACTGCGCTAGAGGTTGCTGTTTGGGTGGTAAGCGCCGTCTTGATTGTAGAAAGTCCTGTTTGCAGCTTGTCAGTAGCAGCCGTCACATGACCACTAATCTTGTTTAATGCACCTAACGCTTTTCCGTGCTTGTTTGTGTGGAGCCAAGAGCCTGCGTTTGCTAGATCATCTGTAAAACCGGCGAGATCATCCCAAAAGTCAGCTGTTATATCGACGCCAAGTTGCGTCCCTAGATTTTGCGAGGCCTCTTTAAACTTTTTGAGGGTACTAGCCAGCTCTGTGCTATGTGCTCCGTGGTCATAAAGTCTAGTGTAAGCAGCAATCTTCTCTTGGAGTTTTTTGATTTGCGCGAAACTATTTGAAAGCGTGTCAAAGTACGGGGCTACTTGATTACCTGAATTCGCCTGGGTTACCCATTTGGGAACTGAATACTGAGAAGCATACTTTGCTCCTGCAGCAGCAGTTCCTAATACGGCTCTTCCGGTCAGATAGCCCACTAATACGCGTGCACCTACTTCTACGGGGCGTGCAGCAACTGCATTATAAGCGGCGTTTCCGACAATAATAGGGTGAGAAACGGCGAAAACCACTCCTTTTGCCATTCTTACCCAAGTCATGGGATTGAGCAGAGAAAGTGTGCCAACAACACCGTCGTACACGCCGTCTCTAAAGCCGTTCCATAGTTGTTGTGAATATCCAGGTGCTGGTTGTGGTGCAGCCATTTTCATCCTCTCTTTTTTTGATTTGTCATGCACGATATTGCAAATACAGTTAAAAGACAAGGGTTTAAGTTTTGGTGCTTGAAGTTTCAGCCTGCTTGTGTTACCATTCTTCTTTTCATACCCATAGCTAGAGGCAAATCATGGTAAAAAAATTTCTTTCATTCTTCTTTCTGTTCTCGGCATCTATTCCACTTCTCGCAGAAGAAGAGGAAGTGGCACGTAGTGCAGGCTCATTTTGGCAAACATTGATCATGATCGGGATCGCCATCATCTTTTTCTACTTCATTCTATGGCGTCCAGAGCAAAAAAGACGTAAATCGATGGAGCAAAAGCGTAGCGCCATGAAAAAAGGTGACAAGGTTACCGCCATGGGCATTGTGGGTACAATCGATCGCATCAAAGAGCAAACCGTTATTCTTAAGATGGTAGATGGCTCTAAAATCGAGTTTGTCAAAGCGGCCATTACGGAAGTGCGTGCTAAAGAAGAGGGCGCTTCAGAAGAGTCTGTTCAAGAAGCTTCTAGTTAATTTCAAAAATCCCCTCCATGCGGTTGGGGTTTTTTCTTGCCCTCAACTTTTACTTTAGATAATCTAAAATTGAACCTTAGATTATCTAAAGTAATGTACAAAAGATTACTAACAAGTCATATTCAGATGCTTGCGGGAAAATATCCTGTGGTGACCTTGCTTGGTCCTCGTCAATCGGGTAAAACGACATTGATTCGGGCCGCCTTTCCTGAAAAGCCCTATGTGAATATGGAAGATGCTGAGAATAGGGATCTTGCTATTCTAGATCCCAAGAGTTTTATGGAGGGCTTTCCTGAAGGGGCCATTTTTGACGAAGTACAAAGAGTGCCTCATCTTTTGTCGTCTATTCAAGTCAAAGTCGATGAGAGGGGATGTAATGGGCTTTTTATTCTAACGGGCAGTCATCAAGCCCAGTTGCACTCAGCCGTTTCTCAATCCTTAGCAGGAAGAACCGCCCTTCTCCGGCTCCTCCCTTTGAGTATGCAAGAGTTGCGCGCGGCTCAGATAGACGATACATTAGAAGAGATCATTTTAAAGGGGGGCTATCCCAGAATATATAAAGAAAACCTTCCTCTGACAAATGCGTATAGCAGCTACTTCCAAACCTATGTAGAGCGAGATATTCGACAGATTCTGCAAGTGAAAGATGTGATTCAATTCGAGCGTTTTATTAGACTTGTTGCGGGTCGGATTGGGCAATTGATCAATTATTCAAGTCTTGCCGCGGATGTTGGTGTTTCTGCAGTCACCATTAAAGAGTGGATCTCTGTATTGGAGGCGACCTATATTTTAGTTCGGTTAGAGCCCTATTTTGAAAACTTTGGCAAGCGAGTGATCAAGTCACCCAAGCTTTATTTTACAGACACGGGACTGGCTTGTTATCTCCTGGGCATTGATTCTGTTGAACAGCTAAAAGGGGACTCTCTTTTTGGAAACGTATTTGAGAATTGGGCGGTCATGGAGTTGATGAAGGCTCGGTATAATCAGGCGGTGGATCCTAGGCTCTACTTTTTCCGAGATGTATCGGGCAAGGAAGTGGATTTGTTGTTTCAAAAAGGGAGCGAGCTGGTTCCGATTGAAATTAAGAGCGGCCGCACCTTCTTGCCATCTTATTTGGAGGGTTTGCACTACTTTCATCAGCAAGCCCCCAAAAAAGCGAAGGGTGGCGCTCTTATTTATCGAGGAGAGCAGTCGCAGAAAATAGGAGACTTTGAGCTGCTCACTCCGGAGAATTGCCCTCAAGCCCTTTAAGGGCTAGTTTCTCTAAAACCTCTGTGCTCCTGGCAATAAACCCACTCATCGATTCGGGCTCCATCTCTTTTTGAGAAAGACAGGCCAAATCGTAAACGGCATGCGCCATCTGCTTAGCCAGCTCTGGATCATTCTGCTCAACACTGTGAATTGCATTGATCAGTTTATTGTTCGTGTTAATCACAAAAGTGGGCTTGATAAAGCTGGGCAAGGAAGCGCCACGGCTATGGTATGCCATTGAATCACGCATCCGACGCTCTTCTTCTTTGAGCATCAGAAAAGCAGGCATGCTCTCAGAGGCAAGGCTTTTAGCTTCCACCTCCACATCGAGCTTCTTGTGGAAAAACTCAGCCAGCTTGGCTGCCTCGCTCCGCCCCTCAGCATCGAGAAGTCCCTTCTCCTTAGAAGGATCGAGAATTTTCTCGTCCAAACCGGAGTCAATCCGCTTGAATTTTGCATGGGTTTGCTTCTCAAGAAATTGAATCAAGGCCTGGTCGATCATAGAGGGACGAATAAAGAGCACCTCAATTCCTTTTTCTCGATATAAGTTGAGAAAATGACCCTCTTCAGAGGTGTAGTAGATAGGCTGGTCGGGATGACGCTCACGGTAGTCTTCTAGTGTTACCCACTCTTGATCGCTGTTTTTCCACACGAGAAACTCTTTCGCCCTTTCGTAGAATTTCTCATCTTGAAGGGTGCCAAACTTGACAATCAACTCAATATCTTCCCAATAAGTAAGAAACTTCTCTTTTTCGCTCCGATAAAGAGCGGCCAATCGGTCCGTGATCTTCTTGGAGATGTGCGAGCCGAGTTGACGCACCGTGCGGTCCATCTGTAGGTAACTTCTCGATACATTGAGAGGGATGTCGGGGCTATCAATGGCGCCACGCAAAATGGTTAAGTATTCTGGAAGTAGGTCGCGGCAATTATCGGAGACAAATACCCGATTGCAAAAGAGCTGGATGGTCTCTTTTTTCAGCTCGCCATCTTGCGCCAATTTAGGGAAATAGAGAATGCCCTTTAGGTTGAAAGGAAAGTCCACATTGAGATGCACCCAGAAAAGAGGATCGGGCTCCATCGGAAACAAATGGCGGTAAAAATCGAGATACTCTTGCTCGGTGCACTCAGAAGCGGGCTTCATCCAAAGAGGAGGCTTTTCATTGATCTGTTTGTCATTCAAAAAGATAGGGTAGGGAAGAAAGCTGCAGTAGTGGTGCAAAATCTGCCGTAGACGGGTATCGTCGAGATACTCGTCTTCTTCTTTGGAAAGATGGAGCACGACATCTGTACCACGTGTTTCTCGAGAGCCTTTTTCTAGTGTGTAGTCAACCGATCCATCACAGCTCCAGTGCATAGGATCGGCGCCGTCTTTGTGGGAAAGCGTCTGAATCTCCACATTTTGTGCCACCATGTAGGCTGAGTAAAAGCCGAGACCAAAGTGGCCAATGATTTGATCCTCTTCCTTATCTGATTGGTATTTTTGAATGAATTCTTCGGCGCCGGAAAAGGCGATTTGAGAGATGTAGGTTTCGACCTCATCATGGTTCATTCCCAATCCATTATCAGAAAAAGTGAGCGTACGGTTCTCTTTATCAATCTTAATGTCAATGCGCCACGTCTCATTTGCGTCATTGGTCAGTTTTCGGAGTTTAGAGATCGCATCACAGCTGTTGGAAACAAGCTCACGCACAAAGATATCTTTGTCAGAGTAGAGCCATTTTTTGATGATGGGTAAGATGTTTTCACTGTGGATTTTTAGTTTGCCCATTTTAGGTCCTTTATTATTAAGTCTATATCAATAATTCCGCCCTGCTGAAGCATGATCAATACGATGCCAAGCGGGACGACCCAGCGGACAAGAAAAAGCCAAGGGGGAAAGAGCCATCGCCACTTAGATCCCGCCAAAAAACCCTCCTTTCGCACCATCCGGTTCAATACCCATCCAGCAAAGATGGCTGTTAAAATCGCATTGACTGGGAGCAGCCATGTGAAGGAAAAGTAGTCGACTGTATCAAAAAAAGTCTTTCCATACATGGTGGTCCAGTTGACAAACAGCCCGCTTGAGCCAGAAAGGGCGCTGGGGATGGCCATTATAAAGACTGAGCCTCCAACAATCAAGGCTCCTTTTGGGCGAGGCCACCCAAAACTCTCTGTAACAGTCGCCACAAGCACTTCCATCACAGAAATAGTCGAGGTAAGGGCGGCAAAGACGACGAGAAGAAAAAAAGTTGTTGAAACGATCAGCGTCCCCGGGAGCTTGTTAAAGAGTACAGGCAGTGTCTTGAAAAGAAGGCCAGGTCCCTCTTCTGGAGAGAAGCCAAAAGTGAAGATGATCGGAAAAATCATCATAGAAGCGAGAAGGGAGACGAGAATGTCCATGGAAGCGACCGTAATGGCTGTTTTGGGAATATCGTCGTGCTTGCGCATGTAGCTTCCATAGGTGAGGATGATTCCCATTCCCACGCTCAAGGTGAAGCAGGCGAGTCCTAAGGCCTCTAAAAGCCCTGAAGGGGTGAGTTTAGATGCGTCGGGGCGAAAAATAAAGCTAAAAGCTTGAGCAAAACCCTCTAAAGTTGTGCTGTAGAGAAAAAGAAGGACTAGAATTACTAAAAGAGCAGGAGTCAATAACTTAGCCCAAAATTCAATCCCTTTTCGAATCCCTTTAAAGACAATGGCTGTGGTGATGGCGATAAAAATAAAGGTCCAGAGCAGATTGATGCTCCCGGATTGATAGAGAAGATCAAAAACAGCGCTAACTTGTTCAGGATCTTTGTCTTCAGAAAAATGTAGAAGAGACATTAATGCGTAGTTAAGGGACCACCCTGCAACCACAGCATAATAAGAGAGAATGAGAAAGGTCACAAAAAAACAGGACCATCCGATAAAGCGCCAGTTTTTCTGCAATCCGGCAAGGTCAGAGAAGGCTCCAACAGGCGCCTTTTGAGCCGTTCTTCCAATCAGAAGTTCTGCCATAAATATCGGAACACCAATGAGAAAAGTGAATATCAAATAGGCTAATACAAAGAAGCCTCCTCCGTTCTCTCCTGTCACGTAGGGAAACTTCCAGAGACTGCCCAGGCCAATTGCCGATCCGGCAGTCGCCATCAGGAAGCCCAAGCGGCTTCCCCAATTTTCACGCGGTTTCATATTGAAAAGGGATAGCAGAACAGTTATTATTAAAGAATATGATTCTCGCACAGTTTGTTCAAGGTTTGACGTTGGCAATAGTGGCTGTTATCGCTTTTGTAGTGATTGGCTTAGCTCTTACCATCATGATTCTTTACACGAAAAAGAAGCTTGTGCGCACCGCACCTTGTAAGCTCCGTATTAACGATGATCCCACTATGACTAAGACGGTTGCAGGTGGACAGACTCTCCTTTCAGCGTTAACGGGCGAGGGAATTCCTGTCCCTTCTCCTTGTGGAGGAAAAGCGACGTGTAAGCAGTGTCGACTGCAGGTTTTAGACGGAGCCGAGGAGCCTCTTGAGACCGATAAGGGAACCTTTAACAAAAAAGAGTTGCAGGAGGGATGGCGTCTTTCATGTCAGCTCAAGGTAAAAGAGGACATCCATGTCCACATCGAGGAGCGGTATCTTGATGTCAAAGAGTGGGACGCGAAAGTGATTAGTAATGAGAACGTCGCCACGTTTATCAAAGAGCTTGTTGTCGAGCTGCCTGCCGGAGAAGAAATTCCGTATCGCGCGGGTGGCTATCTCCAGTTTCATGTGCCTGCTTTTAAGACCCAGACTGATGAGTGGAAAAAGACGATGGATCCCAAGTACTTTGAGGACTGGGAGAAGTTTGGGTTATTTGGGCGCACTATTGATTTCAGTCATCTTGCATCAGGAGAGGTGATCCGCGCCTATTCGATGGCTTCGTATCCTGCTGAGGGGCGCACGTTAAAGTTCAACATTCGGATTGCCACACCTCCCTTCATCAAAGGAGAGATGGTGGATAAAATTCCATGGGGGATCTGTTCGAGTTACACTTTTAGTTTAAAGCCCGGAGATACAGTCAAGCTGTCGGGGCCGTATGGCGAGTCGTTTATGATTGAAGATGGACGCCCGCTTATCTTCTTAATTGGGGGAGCCGGCTCCTCTTTTGGACGTAGCCACGTTCTGCACCTTTTTAACACAGAGAAAACGGATCGTCAGGTCGACTTTTGGTATGGCGCCCGGTCGGTTAAGGAGAATATCTATCAAGAGGAGTATGAGGCGCTGGATCAGGCGCATCCAAACTTCCGCTACAATCTTGTTTTATCCGAGCCACTTCCTGAGGATGTGGAGGCGGGTTGGCCTAAAGACGATCCATTAAAGACAAATTACCTTTTCAAAGCGTTTGAGCTCGGGCAGCTGCAAAAGATGGATGAGCCGGAAGAGTGTCTCTACTATGTTTGTGGACCTCCTTTGCACAACTCTAGCGTCCTCAAGCTGCTCGATGACTATGGTGTTCCGCGCGAAAATATCGTTCTAGACGATTTTGGGAGCTAAGCTAAATTAAGAAAAGCTTCCTTAGCCCTTGCATCAAGACGGTAGGCAACAGGAGGAATCAAAATCCCGATGATCGCAATGCCTAAAGCTGTCCATGTATCCAGGCAGATCACACCGCGCTCTTTGAGCCACTTTGAATCTCTCGTGATAAGTGGTGGTATAAGCGCCAATGTGTTGCCAACAGCCAACACGATTTTATGCAGCGTATCGACAAAATACCCAATCATGCCCATCAGATACGCTCCCATCGACCAGGCTACACGGTATCCAGATAGTCTTCCCTCTGGACAAAAATGCTCTTTTGTCCAAAGAGCGTGCAGAATGGTGCGGTGATTTTCTTCGATTGCAGCTTGAACATCACCATCTGACCAAAAACAACTCATTCCAGAAGACATAGCTCACATTATAGATGATAGAAACATTGTTTTTAAGTTATAAGCCACAATTATGCTAGTTGCTCTTGCCCAAATCAACCCCACAGTGGGAGCTCTTTCTCTCAATTGTCAAAAAATCCTTTTATCGATCGAGCAAGCTCGCTCTTCAGGTGCTGAACTCATTGTTTTTCCCGAAATGGCGCTTTCGGGCTATCCCCCCGAAGACTTGCTCCTTTTGCCGAGTTTTATTGAGGCGATGACAGAGGAGCTTAAAAAAGTCATTGTTGCCTCAAAGGGAATGATTGTGATTGTCGGCACCGTGCGTGAAAATCTATCGGGAGGAGAGAAAGGACTCTACAATACTGCCGCGATCCTGGACGATGGAAAGCTGGTGGGATTTCAAGATAAAACGCTTCTCCCTGATTACGATGTGTTTGATGAGAGGCGCTATTTTGAGCCAGCAGCCCGCACGGACGTGTGGAGCGTGGGAGGTAAGCGTATCGCCGTGACCATCTGTGAGGACATATGGCAACATACAGGTGCTGTTGAGTATACGTCGTATCAACGCGATCCGGTGCAAGAGTTGGCTGAACAGGCGCCCGATTTTTTGGTTAATCTCTCAGCCTCTCCTTACTACTTGCAACGGCATGAAACACGCCTTCACGTCTGCGTGCAAACAGCACAAACAATTGGATGCCCTGTTCTTTTTTGTAATCAAATCGGGGGTAATGACAGCTTGATCTTTGATGGTTGCAGTCTACATCTCAATGCATCAGGCCAGCTGATTCAGTATGCTAAGGGATTTGAAGAAGATCTACTTGTGGTCGACTTGCAAAAAGAGTATCCACCGTGCCCAATTCCTGTTGATCCGCTAGAGGACCTTTTTAAGGGACTTGTATTGGGTGTGCGCGATTATTTCCATAAACAAGGATTTTCTAAGGCCTGTTTTGGTCTCTCTGGAGGGATTGATTCTGCGGTGGTAGCCTGTATCGCAAAAGAGGCGCTTGGAGCTGAAAATGTGCACGCTTTACTCCTCCCTTCACGCTACTCGACAAATCAGGGAGTGGAAGAAGCGGAGAGTTTGGCGCGCCGTTTAGGGATTACATTCGAGCAGCTCTCGATCGAAAAACCATTCCAGAGCTTTTTAGACCTGCTTACACCTCGTTTTGAAGGAAAAGAGGCTGATGTAACCGAAGAGAATCTTCAGGCCCGTGTGCGTGGTATTATTCTTATGGCCTATGCGAATAAGTTGGGCTATCTTCTTTTAGGGACAGGGAACAAAAGTGAAATGGCCATGGGTTTCACAACGCTATATGGCGATATGTGTGGTGGACTCGGTGTTCTCAATGACGTTTCCAAGCAACAAGTCTACGCGCTTGCCAGATGGATCAATCGTGACCAGGAGCTTATCCCCTATACGACGATTGAAAAACCTCCCTCAGCAGAATTGAGACCGGGTCAAAAGGACTCAGATTCTCTTCCTGAGTATCCCCTTGTCGATCTGGTTTTAACCGAGTATGTGGAAGAGCATCTCTCTCCCGAAAAGATTGCGGAAAAGCACCATCTTCCTCTTCATCTTGTGAAAGAATTAGTGCGGAAAATCCACATAAATGAATATAAGCGGCAGCAGGCGCCACCTGGACTACGGGTGACAAAACGCGCCTTTACCGTTGGGCGGCGCTTCCCAATCGTACAACAGTGGAATGTGTAAGTGAAAAAAAAGAAGTGGTGGATTTTTCTTGTCACAACCAGTGGCACCTCTGTCGTTTTTCTCGATAATACTGTGATGCCGGTTGCGCTTCCTACCATTCAAAGAGAGCTTCTTTTTTCTCCACTCACTTTGGTCTGGATTGTGAATGCTTATCTTTTGAGTTTGACCTCTTTGCTCCTAATTGGAGGAAGATTGTGTGATCTGTTTGGAAGACGAAGCGTACTTGTTACAGGGCTGATCTTATTTGGATTAGGGTCGCTTTTTAGTGCTTTGAGTATGACGCAGTGGTGGATGATTTTAGGAAGAGCTGTACAAGGAGCAGGCGGCGCCCTGATTGTACCGACCACCAGTGCCCTTCTGATTGAGACGTTTCCCTTGGGAGAGCGTGCAAAAGCGATTGGAATTAATACCGGCATCAGTTCGATTTTTCTCATTCTAGGACCGGCTGTTGGAGGACTTTTCACAGAGTACCTCAGTTGGCGCGGCATTTTTTATCTCAATATTCCCCTTGTCGTGTTTGGGATTGCGATGGCGTTTTTCATTCTCCACCCCAGTAAAAAGAAAAAAGAGTCTTTTCACTTTATGGGAGCTTTGATGATGCTCTTTGCATCGGTAACATTGATTGTGGGGCTGATGCAAGGAAATCAGTGGGGATGGTCTTCTCCTTTAACGATTACGCTTTTGGCTTTAAGTCCTGTTTTTTTCGTGCTCTTTTGGTGGGTCTCTACGCATACGGAGCACCCATTAATCGATTTCCATTTTTTCAAAAATCGACTCTTCACCGTGGCCAATATTTTTATCTTCTTGACCCAAGTGGTCATTATGGTCACCGTGTTATGGGCGATTTACTTTCAAAATCAGATGCACTATTCGGCTGCTAAAACGGGCTTGATCATCTTTATCGCTGTTTTCCCCGTCTTTTTGATGGCCCCTCTGGGTGGGTATATCGGCGATCGTTTTGGACCTCGCCTTCCTCTTTTGCTCGGCTTTTCACTGCTCACGTTTGCTCTTTTTTGGCTCTCCTCAACCATTCGAGTAGGCAATCTTGCTCTACTTCTGCCAGGCTTGCTCTGCTTTGGAAGTGGGATTCCGATGATTCTTTCACCCACAATTGCAATGGCGCTCTCTCAAGTTCCAGCGGAGAAGCTGGGAGCTGCTGCTGGGATTACGACCGAGACGCGGCAGTTAGCAAGTACCTTTGGGATTGCTGTTTTGACCACGATTTACTATACGACGCTTGAAAGAACTGAGTCAAACACCTCGGCCTTTTGGGCCATTTCATTTGTTTCGGCGATTTTAGGCTTGATTGGGTTGATTGTGGCGCTCTGCACTGTTAAAAATGGAAAGAAAATCCGTTAAATGGAGTGGCCGGCAATCCAGCCGGTGGTCCAGGCGTTTTGAAAGTTGTAGCCGCCGGTCACCCCGTCGATATCGAGCACCTCGCCGGCAAAAAAAAGACCGGGACGGATGCGACTCTCCATCGTTTTAAAATTCACCTCTTTGAGGCTCACCCCACCGCAGGTAACAAACTCACTTTTATAGGTCGTTTTTCCCTCAATACGGTAGTGATGGTTGGGGTGCTCTTTGAGCGCGCGGTAGAGCCGTTTGGGAAGCGGCTCTTTCCATTCGATCAAACACGTCGCTTGATAGGCGCATTCATGTAAAAAACGGGCCTCCCACGCCGAGAGTTTTAAAACAGCCGGCCCACTAAATCCCCAGTGCGTGATCAGAAGAGGACCCGTTTGGCGACAACTTCTTCCCTCCAGCCAAACAGTGGCCTCAGGGACAGAGACTCCTGAGAGTCCCAATAGGGGAGAGCTGGGCACATTAAAGCTAAAAAGAGAGGGGACTGGATCAATTAGGGTGTGTCCAGCTAATTGCGCCATTTTATGTCCATGACGGCTGCTTCCGGTTGCTAAAATCACCGCATCGGCATCCTCGGGAATCTGCTCTATTTTAACTCCCAGCTGCAGCTCGATATTCCGTTTTTTGATCTCATTTAAAAAGCAGTCAATAATCGTTTCGGACCGATCAGTAGAGGGAAACATCCGCCCATCTTTTTCGGTTTTCAGTTCAATGCCCCGCTCCTGAAACCAAGCAACCGTATCTGCCGGTTGAAAACGGTGAAAGGGGCCTAAAAGCTCTTTAGATCCGCGCGGGTAGGATTCTACAAGCACCTTCGGGTCAAAACAGGCGTGGGTCACGTTACACCGTCCGCCACCTGAAACGCGCACTTTGGCAAGGGGCTGTCGGGTCTTTTCCAGAATCACCACCTCCGCCCGTGGGTGCGCTTCTGCGCACGCAATTGCTGCAAAGCAGCCGGCAGCACCTGCTCCTATGATGACACACTTTTCCATGCGGCCTCAATACAATCGTTTACGCCCACTCCGGTATAACTATTTCCAATTAACTGGATAGGCAGCTGTTTTTGAAAAAAAGCGAGCCGTTTATGATGCCCTAGAAGATACTGAGGGATAGCACGCGCAGCTTTACCGACCACATGCGCATCAGGAGATTGCTCGATTCCCAGGTATTTTTTCACGGCTTCCAATGCTATTTCCAATGTCCCCTCACTTTCGATCATGACGCATACTCGCGTTTGCTCGCCCTGGTTTTGTTCAGGAAAAATAGCAGAGTCCCAGGTCATTCCCAAAAAATTCTCTTTTTCTAAAGACGGAACGAGAAACCCAAACCCTTTTTGAGGGAGAAAAGAGCCGTTCCATCCTAAACTCACGGTGGTTAAAGAGGCATAAGTAAAAGGGTCTTGAATACCCGCCATTTCAGCCAGTGCGTAGGCAGGAATGGCCGCGATGATCTGATCGGCTTCAATCTCTTCTAAGCGGGTTACCGGTGCATTGAGATGAATCTCCTCCTTTAATGCGTCGGCAAGTCGCTCTGTCAGCCTCTCCATTCCGCTGCGAAACGAGTAGAGGCTCGCAGGAGGCTTTTCTTTACTTTTTTTCAGATTGCGGATGACAGCGCCTTTTTTTGCAGCCTCCCAAACGGTCGGGAAGCAGCAGCGCATCGAGAGTTCTTCGGCATCTCCACCAAAAATGCCTTTGACAAGCGGGTCGACAATCCGCTCTGCGATCTTAGCGTTAAAGCGCCTTCTACAGAAATTGGCAATTGTCTCATCTTCTTTGTCAGATGCAGAGACACAGAAATCGCGTAGCAACGCTGAGACGACTCCTTGGCGCAAGAGAAAGCGGAATGAAACCGCGTGGAGACGCTCTTTGTGGACGATAAATCGTTTGCGTGCGCTGGCATCCGCGGGTACCAGCTCAGACTCTAATCCCAGCTCCTTGACAAGAGCGAGTGTGCGCTTTCCCTTGCCGGCAGGTCTAAATCCACGTGGCCCCTGTTCAAAGAGAAAACCCTGCTCTCGAGAAGAGCGGATCCAACCCCCAGCACGTGCGCTTTTTTCTAAAATGGTAACCGCATGTCCCTGTTGCTTATGGTACCAGCCAGCAGCAAGACCTGAGATGCCGGCACCGATGATCACGACTTTTTTCATATTGTTTGCGAAAATTTTTTGTGTCCCTGATCAAGATAGGCATCGAACGTTGTGGCCACAACGCGAATCAGCAGCTCACCTAGTTCTGTGACGCTAATCTTATCTGGTGTATTGAGAATCAGACCGTCTGCTTCATGCTGTGCTAACCTCTCTTGAGCCTCCGCAAAATGGGTGTCAAAGTACTGTCCAAAACGGCGCTCAAACGCTTTTTTGTCCAATTCAAATGTGCACATCAGGGTATGAATGACCCATTTTCTGAGAAGATCTTCTTCTGTGGAGACCTTTCCACGATGCACGGGTAGCTCTCCTCGATCCAGCGCGGCGTAGTAAGCGGGAAGCTCCTTGAGATTCTGCACATAAGTATCTTGAGCGCACCCAATTGCTGTTACACCAAAGCCAAGCATTTCGCCTGCAAGCTGGGCTGTATACCCTTGGAAGTTGCGTCCAAGCGTTCGCGTCCGAAAACAGTGAGTCATCTCATCCTCTTCTAAGGCAAAGTGATCCATTCCAATCGCGACATACCCACTCTCAATTAAGCGACGTCGTGCCTCAGCGTAAATCTCGAACTTCTCTTCGGATGAGGGAAGCGTTTCGTCTTTAAGGGCCAGCTGATGCTTTTTTAACCACGGCACTTTTGCGTAAGAGAAAAGAGCGATCCGGTCGGGACGCATCTCCAGGATATCTGTGATCGTTTGCTCAAAGGTTTGCGGTGTTTGAAAAGGGAGACCATAAATCAGGTCGATGTTCACACCGTCAAACTCAAGAGCGCGTGCCAAATCATACGTCCACCTTGTCATCTCTAGACTCTGCCGCCGCTTTACGGCTTCTTGCACTTGCGGATTGGTGTCTTGCACCCCAAAGCTCACCCGGTTAAAGCCCAGTTTTTTTAAAAAGCGCAGCTTCGCTCCTTCATCCTCCATCACCGTGCGGGGGTCAATTTCGATCGCCACCTCTTTGGAAAAATCGATCTCAAAAGAGCGCCGGATCTTTTCAAAGAGGCGGGCAAAAAGAGGGATAGAGAGTTTCGTCGGTGTTCCCCCTCCAAAATGGAGCTGGACAACCTTTTTTTTCCCTGTCAAAGAGGTCACAAGATCGATTTCTTGCATCAGATAGTCGACATACCGCTCTTCATTTTCGGCTTTTCGGTTTAATACGACCGAACAGCCGCAATAGAGGCACATTGACTTGCAAAATGGGATATGAAAATAGAGTGAGAGGGGAGAGTCGGTTAATTCGAGCAGTTTTTCTCGGTAGAGAGCCGGCGCCAGATCGCCCCATTCAGGAGCCGTGGGATACGAGGTATAGCGTGGGGCTGGGCGATTAAATTTGCTTAGATCTAAGGTGTACATAGTCGACCATAAATTTCACGTTTTCCACCGGGATATCAGGTAGCAGACCATGTCCAAGATTAAAAATAAAGCCTGGATCATCTTTCATTCCCTCAAGCAGTCGGTCGACCGCCTCGGCGATCTGTTTTTGCGATCCATAGAGAAGCATCGGGTCGAGATTTCCTTGTAGAGCGATTGTTTTAGGAATTTGGCGTCGAATTGCGGGGAGATCGCCACTCCAATCAATGCTGATCGCAGCAGGTTGAATCGAGGCGAGCTCTTCAGCAAAAAGAGAAGAACCCCTACAAAACAGAATCGACGGAATAGCAAGAGCTTCAATGATTTTATGCATCGGCTTCAAGCTAAACTCGCGAAATTCATGCATCGCCAGCGCGTTAGCCCATGAGTCAAAGAGTTGAATCGCATCGACACCCGCCTCTACTTGACATTTTAGATAAGCGATAGTGGCTTCTGTGATCACATCGATCAATTTTGAGAAGCTTTCGGGTTCACGGAAGAGCCACTGCTTGGTTTTCTTTAGGTCGCGGCTTGACCTGCCCTCAATCAGATAGCTAGCAATAGTAAAGGGGGCGCCGGCAAAGCCTAGTAGAGGCACCGTCAATCTCTTTTTCAGTTGTTGGATGGAGTCGGTGATATGGGGGTAGGCCTCTTGTGGGGAGCGTATCCGAATCGCATCGGGGGAGTCAAAGACAACCGGGCCGACCGATTCTTGGAAGTCGTAGCGAATCTGCATCCCATCAAAAACGGTTAAAATGTCGCTGAAAAGAATCGCGGCATCGACGTTGAGGATGCCCAAGGGAAGTTCGGTTACCTCGACGATTGTTTTGGGATCGTGAAACATTTCCAGCAGAGAGCGTCCTCTTCGGAGCGCTTTATATTCGGGGAGGTAGCGTCCAGCTTGCCGCATCAGCCAGATGGGCGGCCGTCCTTCATTCCGACACTTTAGGGCATCTAGTAACATAGAAAAAAGGAGGTTAGCATCCTCGGTTGATTAACGACAACCTTCGAGTCACTGTGGAGTCATTGAACAATTGTTCAATAATCCCTCACCCTCTGTACAAGCCAATATATTTTGTGTAAATTCGCAGTTGAATATCGACTTTACACAAAATATTTCTTTATTTGTCATAGGAGTAACAGGTAGAAAAAAGGGTGTTTATGTTTAAGCGACAGATGAGCAAAGAACTCAAGTTTATGGCTAAACAGTACCCCGTGGTTACAGTGACTGGACCAAGACAGTCGGGCAAAACAACTCTTGTCCGAGACGTTTTCCCAGAAAAGCCTTATGCAAACTTAGAGTCTCTGCGTACAAGCGAATTGGTTGAAGCAGATCCCATCGGTTTTCTTGATCGCTATCCTAATGGAGCTATTTTAGATGAAATTCAGCGCTTTCCCAACTTACTGTCTGAAATTCAAGTGCGAGTAGATGAGTCTGAGGATAAAGGGATCTTCATTCTTACAGGAAGTCATCAAGTTGGATTACGAGGTGTCATAGCACAATCTCTCGCTGGACGTACTGCAATATTACATTTATTGCCTCTAAGTATTCAGGAACTGAATGATGAAGGGCTCGAATTCACCTTAGACGAAATAATGCATTTAGGGGGGTTCCCAAGAATCCACAAGAATCGATTAAATCCTAGCAAAGCGTATGGGAATTATGTGCAAACTTATCTCGAAAGAGATTTGCGCCAAATGATAGAGGTTAAAAACCTACAACTGTTTCAAAAGTTTTTAAAATTATGTGCAGGGCGAATTGGGCAGATTTTCAAAAAGGAAAATTTAGCAAATGAAGTAGGAGTTGCCGGAAATACCATCGCACATTGGCTCTCAATCTTAGAGGCTTCTCACATTATTTTTCTTTTACCCCCATATTTTGAAAACTTTGGTAAACGGACGATCAAATCGCCCAAGCTCTATTTTTGCGATGTAGGTTTAGCTGCTTATTTACTAGGCATTGAAGAGATATCCCAAATTGAAAGAGATCCTCTTAGGGGTAGTTTAGTTGAAAACTTGGTTATTTTAGAGCTGATAAAAGCAAGATGGAACCAAGGATTTGAGCATCGTCTCTTTTTCTACAGAGATTCTCATCACAATGAAATTGATGTGCTTTTTCAGCGTGGCCATGATCTTGTGCCTATCAAAATTAAATCAGCAAAAACATTTAACCTCTCTTTTTTGAAGGGATTCTCATCATTTAAAGACTTGGCAGGTGACCGGTGCCAAAATCCGACATTAATTTATTCGGGGCAAGATGAATTGAAAGTTAAAGATGTTCAATTACTCCACTTTTCTCACGCAGCTCAGGCGTTAACAGGTTGAATCTTCTTGGGAGTGTTACTGCAAAACCCCCTTTTTGTAGGTCGAGCAGGTAATAAATTATTTTATTTTCTTTGTGTTCTTATCTGGGAGCTAAAATAAAACAATAACTTTAATTTAATTAAATAATAGTTAGCTGTTATAATTTTATTGTTATATATAAATGGGAGGGAATATGTTGCCAGTAACAACAAAAGGTGAATTAACAGATAGATTAGAAAGCGCTAGTGGAGCAAGCGGCTCCTTTGTAGGCCGGGATATAGATATGATAAGCGCAGGTGTGAGAATTGGAGTATGTATCGGTGCAATTGGATTACTTGGAGCATGGTTAGGAATCATGTTTGTAGCTGCGGGTTATCCAGGGCTAACTCCTGCTATTATGGGTACGACTACGACAGGAGCTAGCGTGGCGCTGTATAGCTTTGGGATGGCGAGCATTCTTGGATATTTTTTATACAGAGAAGCCACGATCCCGCTAACTTTTGAGCAGGTCCAAGAGCTTTTGCAAGAAGAGAAAAGGCACAATAAATCTGCATTATGGATGATAGAATGGCTGGAGCGCTCTTACCAAGTAGAGCTGAAGGGGAGCGCTGACTAGTTTAAATTTTATTGATGTAAATTTTTGTTAAAGATATCCTTCGTCCTCAGTAAGGAAACTGTATGCGAGGAGAAGGAAATCATGAGCACTCAATTTCCCAGTTGCTTTAATGGCGTCTTAGACTGCCCAGTCTATTATAATGAGCAGCAGTGGGCTGTCACGATGGTATGCAATAGAGACGACCATGCCATGTTGATCGTGGAAGGAGTCTTGGACAAGATTCAACTCTTAAAAAGAGTGCATCTTTTAGGGCCTTATTCCTACAGTAAAGGGAAGGAGGGCCCCTCTGATCCCAGTCGAGGGTTCAAAGTGGTGCGCTATCACCGTCTTACCCCTCTTTACGGTTTTCATCGGATTGGTGTGGCTCGCGTTGATAATCAAGAAGGAAGGCGGGTCTATTATACGCACAAATCGGAAACGTGGATTAGAAGTGCAGAAAAAGTTCAACAGCTGTTAAGACAAGCTCAAGCAGAGCAAGCCAATCCCTCTGAACATCCTAGAGCCTTTTGCATCTTAGGAAGAAAGTCAAAAATAGCGCCTCCTCTTACGGCTTTTGAGGTCACAGATCCACTTGTTGCCGCTTTGGGAAATTATCAGGGCAGCCTCTTTCAGCAACTCTGGTCTATTTCTGACGCATTGAGTAAAAAAGAGGACTCTGCCCTGAGCAATGCATTCTACTATCCTTTTGGTGGGTTAGAAAATGTTGGATACGACCTACTCATCCCTTTCATGATCGTGGTGTATGAAAATGACAAAAGGGGGGCATCGCACTACTCACTCACCTCAACATTTCCTTTTTTAAGCATCGAGCGCCCGCGAAATTATAAAGAACAGATATCTAAAGAGCGTTTTGATCAGCTTGTTGCTGCAGTCAAGGACATAGCAACCCAATCTGCTTTAGATGCATACACAAGGAATTTGTCGGATGAGGAACAGCAATTTTTCTTAGAAGTAATCGAACGTTTAAACAAAATATACGCTCAGCTAACGCAATCTGACAGGATGAATCGGATCAAAAAACAGGTGAAATCAGTGTTTGGAGTGGTAAGAGAACAACATGCCGAGCTGATCGCATCCGAAAGAATAGATGCTCTGTCTGCTGCCTGGGATGCCGATCCTATACGTGCATGTAAAGAGCTTATGCTTCACATCTATGCATCGGCTGTACTCAGAGAGCTCCCGTCAGATAATTGTTTCACATGGGCACGTGAGAAACTCACATTAATTGATGTTGAGCTGCCCGACCGTCCAACAGAAGCGCTCGTCTCAAAAACTAAATTATATCTAATCAAGGTCTAGGTCAAGGAGGAAAAAATGGCATGTTCAACGTGTTTAGGTTTCTTTTCAGAAGCAACAACGGATATTTGGTACTTACGTAGCGATCTTCCCTCGTGTGGAAAGAAAGTAGGGCTTATGTTTTGGAGTTCCGGAGTTTATGTGGCAGCTGGAGCTGTTGCCGGAGCAGTGGAAGGGCTTATTGAAGGGCAGGAACCATTGCATGTGCTAACACATGTTGGAGTGGGAGCCGGGCTTTCATTTGTCTTAGGTTGGGCTATTGACTGTTTGACAGCTTTAGGTGTCTGGATTAGAGGTAAGTGCTGTGGAGAGAAGGGAAAGCACCGCTTTATTGTGGCCCAGCAGTTATTGCAGGAAGAGCCGGATCGGTGCAAGCACCTGGTACAGAAATGTACTTGGAAAGTAGTGAGCCTAGCTGGAGCAGTCATTATAAAGCGATTGGCACAAATTATCCTGACTTCGGTGGCTGATGAACCTTTTCTAGGTGAAAAGTTCCATGGTTGGGAAATCGCAGTGGGAGCGGGAGTCGGCGCCATTTTAGGAGCTCTAGAAGTGGGGAGCGATAAGTTGAAATATAAGGCTTTCAAAATTGATTGAGTTTCTGAACTAGCGTGATAGCCTCCGCTGGCTAAGAGTCGTCGGAGTCCTCGCCCCGTGTGCAGGATTACCGAATTGCATCAGCTCGTTCATGTGCGCCTTCAGTCAGGGCTTAATAGGAAAATTCTCTTTTAGGGCGTTGATTAGCACTTGCTCGAGTTCTTGAGGTGTCTTGGGAACGCGCACCACCATCTTTTTGCTGATCTTATTCTTCTTCCCGTGTGACTGCTCCGCAATAAAAACAAGCTTTGTCATTTTGAGGAGTGTAAAGCTGTTGCGCGCAGCAAAAATACGCAGACGGCTTAAGCAGCGGAGCCACTCCACCTCGGGAGGCAACGGCCCAAAACGGTCGCGCACTTCCTCAATGATTAAGTCCACCTCTTCTCCATCTTCTGCATCGCCGAGCCGCTGATACAGATCCATCCGCAAGGAGGTCTCATTGATGTAGTCATCAGGTAGCCTAGCATCAAAAGGAAACTCCACTTTGACCTCATGGTAGAACAGGGGAGTCTCTTTTTTCTGAAGAGCAGTGACAGTTTTTTTGAGCAACTTGCAGTAGAGCTGGAATCCAATTGCTGCCACATGCCCCGACTGCTCGGTGCCGAGAATGTTGCCAGCCCCACGGATCTCCAAGTCGTGCATGGCAATTTTCATTCCATTGCCCCCTTGAGTGAGCGCAGAGAGTCGTTTGCGAGAGAGCTCACTCAACTCTTTAGTGCTAGGAACCATAAAGTAGCAGTAGGCTTTTCGATTCCATCTACCTACGCGGCCACGCATCTGGTAGAGGTCGGCCAGACCAAAGCGATCGGCTCGATCAATCAAAATAGTATTAGCACGCGGAATGTCAATGCCGTTTTCAATGATGGAGGTGGCAACCAGGATATCTGCCTGACCTGACTTAAAGGCGTGGAAGACAAGATCAAGTTCCTGCGCGCTCATCTGTCCATGGCCGACAACAATCCGGGCACCGGGAAGCAGGGTGCGCACTTTGTCGGCCATCTTATAAATGGTCTCCACGCGGTTATGCACGACATAAGCTTGCCCATCCCGTGCCAACTCGCGCATGAGCGCGTTTTTGATCAGCTCGTCTGAGGAGGCGCACACAACCGACTGAATGGGCAGACGGTCTTCAGGAGGAGTATTAATGACAGACAGATCACGGGCGCCAACCAGAGACATGTATAGAGTGCGTGGGATGGGCGTGGCCGAGAGAGTGAGACAGTCAACCTCACTGCGAATTTTTTTGAGATGCTCTTTGGCACGCACACCAAATCGCTGCTCTTCATCGATGATCACAAGACCGAGATTGTGAAAGGCAACATCTTTACTTACAATACGGTGGGTGCCAATGAGAATGTCGACTTTCCCTTCACCGGCCTCAACTAAGGTTTGCTTGAGCTCTTTGGGCTTACGGAAGCGGGAGATATGAGCGATCCTAATGGGAAAGCCGCTCATCCGATCACAGAATGTTTCATAATGTTGCAACGCCAGCATGGTGGTCGGGACCAAAACGGCAACCTGTTTCCCTCCATCTACCACGGTTTTAAATGCGGCGCGCATGGCTACCTCTGTTTTTCCATATCCAACATCTCCACAGACGAGCCTGTCCATTGACTGGGCGCCTTGCATGTCACTTTGAATCTGTTGGATAGCGAGGAGTTGATCGGGTGTTTCGACGTAGGGAAATTCGTCACCAAACTGGAGTGTAAGGTCGCTGTCAGGGGGATACGCTTCGCCCCCTTTGATGACTCGCTCCGCTTGCAGTTTAAGGAGATCGTTGGCGTAGCCGATAATCGCTTGTTGGGTCCGTTCACGTGACCGTTGCCACCGGGAGCTGCCAAGCGTGTGAAATTCGGGAGGCGTGTCGGTGGCGCCGATGTATTTGGAAATGAGGTTGGCATTTTCCATCGGCACATAGAGCTTCCCTCCCTGCGCATACTCGACGAGCATAAATTCGGTCTCGACACCAAGATGATTGGGGCGTCGCTCAATCCCTAAAAAGCGGCCAATCCCACTGTTCATGTGGACAACAGCCTCTCCAGGCGTGAGAGAGAGGGTCTCTGTCGGGACAGTATGGTAGTGGGTTCTTTGCTTCTGTCGCCGTACTTTATAGCGGTGGGTCAGCTCGGCTGTGGGAATGAGGGCCAAAGGGGGCTCCTCGAGAACAAAACCGGTGCTTAAATACCCTTTTTCAAAGTGTGGAGTGAGGGTGGGGTCCATTCTTTTTAAGAAGGTACCCTTTTCAGACTCGTTTTGACACACAAAGTGGAGAGAGGCGATCCCGTCGAGCCCTTGGAGGGGATCTTCTTGGTTTAGAGAGAAGAAGGGGTGGTGCCAACGGTGTGCAGCGATGGTGTGATTAAAACACTCAAAGGTCACTTTTTGGGGAGGCGCTTGGGTTGAGTAAGGGTTGTGGGTGCGCTCGAGAAGCTTGACTGCGCTAATCTCTTCTAGAGCGGTTTCAGCAAAGTAGAGTTTTTGAAGCGGGTCGGTCTGCTCTAAAAGCTCATCTAAAGTGGCAAAGGAGCGGGTTTTGGCGCCTGCCATCCCTTTGGAGGCGACATATTTTTCCTCAAGCTCTTGAATGTCATCAAAAACAACGATCGTGTTGGGTCCTAAGTAATCAAAGAGCGTAGCTAGATTTTTTTCTTCGGCAAGCAGCTCGAGCTCTTCACCAGGTGTGATCACAATCTCTTCAACTTTACCAACAGACGTTTGACTAATCGGATCATATTTCCGGATGGAGGCAATCTCGTCATCCCAAAATTCAATCCGAAATGGGTCGGGGGAATTCACGGGAAAGATGTCGATTATTCCTCCACGGACAGCAAATTCTCCCTTATCGGCAGCAACAGCTCTTCGATGGTAGCCCATCTCGCTTAAGTGGTCGGGAAGTAGCTCAAAGGGCACTTCGCTCCCTTTTTTCAAAATCAGGTGGAGCCTTTCCAATCGTTCTGGAGGAAGTAGTTTTTGCAAAACAGCTTGTAGTGTAGAAACGATCAGCTGAGGAGAGTCGCTCTCTTGAATGGCGCGCAAAATGCGATACCGTTCTCCAACGATATCAGGACTGGGAGGAATCTCTTCGGAGGGAAGCGACTCCCACGCCGGAAATTCCATAGGGACGTGATCAGAAAAGTAGGGAAGATTGTCAAAGAGTTGGCTATGCGTTGTTAAAATGACAAGGTGCTTACCCGTCGCTTGCTGGATTAGAGCCGTAAGCAATGCCTTGGGCGACTCCCACAGCTCCTCGATAACAAGAGTGGCTCCCGAGCACGCCCACTCCTTAAAATCCTTGAGTTTGGGGTTTTCTAAGTAGCTTTCTGCTCGATCCATTGACGGGCTGCCTCTAATGCTTCTGGTATTTTTTCAAGATGGGTTCCGCCCCCTTGTGCGCTTCCTGCTTTTCCGCCTCCTTTTCCACCCAAGAGCGGAGAGATCTCTTTCAGAAGAGCGTGTGCATGAACTCCTTTGCCTACAAGATCGTCCGATACGCGCACAATCAAAGTGCACTTATCCTCTTGCTTACCGATTAGAAGCAGAACAAGCGAGGGCACCTTGGCCATCAAGATCTCAGCGCACTCTTTAAGCTCTTTAGGATCAAGAGTGGCCGCATGAGCCAGGTAGTCGATCGATCCCACTTTTTGAAGGTGGTCCAAGAAATTCTCTACTTCAACAGCCAGAAGCTCTTTTTTGACATAGCTGAGCTCTAAAAGGAGCGCTTTTTTCTCGTCGATCTGCTCTTCGATCTGCTTGGCAAGAGTCTGTTCTTTTTGCCGCACTAAATGGTCGGCCTCTTCTCCTGTAATCGCTTCGATGCGACGCACACCTGCCGCGATACTTCCCTCTTTGGCAATCCGGAAATAGCCGATCGTTCCTGTTTGATTGGTGTGTGTGCCCCCACAGAGCTCTTTAGACTCTTCGATGTCGACAACGCGCACAACGTTGCCATACTTCTCTCCAAAAAACTGCTTGATTTCCTGCTTTTTTTGAACCTCAGCAAAAGTGAGCTCATAGCTATGTATAGGACGGTTTTCACGAATTTTTTCATTCACAAGCGCTTCAATTTTTACCACTTCGTCCTCGGTAAGCGCCTTGTGATGGCTGAAATCGAAACGGAGGCGTGTGGGGTCTACAACGGAACCGGCTTGACGTACGTGCGGACCTAAAATCCGTTGTAGCGCCCAGTGTAGAAGGTGGGTCGCGGTATGATTGTTGGCTATTTTCTGCCTGCGCAGAGGCTCAACAGAAGCGGTAATCTGGTCGCCGACATGGAGCTCACCCTCTTGTTGTACACCGTGATGTGTGATGACATCGGTAAAAGGAGTTTGGCAGTCGGTTACATTAAAGCGGCTGCCGTTTCGCGTGAGTAGCCCTTGGTCGCCCACCTGACCTCCCTTTTCTGCATAAAAGGGAGTTTTGTCGAGCAATACCACCCCCTCTTCGCCCGGATGTAGAGCGGAGACCTCTTTTCCAGCGCGCATTAAACCGAGTACAACAGCATCGGCTGTGAGCTGCTGGTAGCCCACAAATTCACTGGCGGCAAAGGCCTCAAAGGCTGATTCTTCGGCCATCTGCTCCGTTGTTTTTCTAGCGCCCCGCGACCGCTCTTTGGCTTCATGTTCTAGTTCCTCAAATCTGCGGATATCGACAGAGAGGTGGGCATCTTTGGCTAAGAGGAGAATCTCCTCAAGTGGAAGGCCGTACGTATCTTTGAGTTTAAAGGCGTCGTCACCTGAAATTTGACCTGAGGTGGCCGAGGCGTCGATGATCTGATTGAGGATATTGCCTCCACGCGCAAGAGTGCGCAAAAAGCCCTCTTCTTCAAGCGTAAGAATTTCTTTGATTCGCTCTTGCGAGGTGATCAGTTCGGGAAAATCATCTCCCATCTTCTCTATCAAACAGGGGAGGAGTTTGGCTAAAAAGGGCTTGTCCAGCCCAAGCTGACGGCCGTAGCGCACCGCACGCCTTAATACTTTACGGAGCACATATCCTCTGTCGAGATTACTCGGCTGCACACCGTCAGCAATGGCAAACGATAAAGAGCGCATATGATCAGCGATTACCCTAAAAGCAGGCTCGCGGTTGTAACTCTTGCCACTAATCCGCTCTACCTCTGCAATCAGGGAGCGGAGGATATCGGTCTCGAAAAGAGTATCTACACCCATTTTAAGGGCGACAACCCGCTCTAGGCCTGCGCCTGTATCGACAGATTTTTTTGGTAGCGGGCGCATCTCACCCGAAGCGTCCCGATTAAACTCCATGAAAACCAGGTTCCAAAATTCAATAAAGCGCTCTCCATCAATATCTTCAGCGGGACTACGGGCAGAGCCGTAATCAGGGCCTCGATCAAAATAGAGCTCAGAACAGGGGCCGCACGGACCGGTGTCGCCCATTGCCCAGAAGTTATCAACCTCGCCCATGCGCACAATCCGCTCTTCAGGGAGATACGTTTTCCAGAGCTCAAACGACTCATCATCTTCATGGAAAACGGTTCCCCAAAGATCTTTGGGATCGAATCCGAATACATTGAGCGTCACCTCCCAAGCAAAATCAATGGCTTCACGCTTGAAATAGTCACCAAAAGAGAAGTTGCCGAGCATCTCAAAAAAGGTGAGGTGGCGGCTTGTGTGCCCCACATTTTCTAAATCGTTGTGTTTGCCGCCCACGCGAACGCACTTTTGGGAGGTGCTCGCTTTGACATAATCGCGTGCGCTGTGTCCTAAAAAAACATCTTTAAACTGGTTCATTCCCGCATTGATGAAGAGAAGCGTTGGGTCGTCATGTGGGATGACAGGAGAGGAGGGGACCTGTGTGTGTCCTTTATCTTTGAAGTACTGCAGGAAGCGACGGCGGATATCTTGGCTGATCATTTGGCACCAATCATTGTGAAAAAAAGGAGAATGGTAGCATGCACTTGAGATTTTTTCTACGTCCGCGTTAGACTGCTCACATTCGAATCACAAATTAGGCTGAAAAATGGAAGGCAAAGAGTTGGGTGTTGAGCAGAAAAAGATCCTAGGAAAAGTAGCAAATGCGATCCGCCAGCTTTCGATGGATGCCGTTCAAAAAGCCAATTCGGGTCACCCTGGCCTTCCCCTTGGGTGTGCCGAGATTGGTGCTTATCTCTATGGGGAGGCGCTTAAGCACAATCCTAAGCATTCTAAATGGCTTAACCGAGATAGGCTTGTCCTTTCGGCAGGCCACGGGTCGATGTGGCTCTATTCCTGCCTTCATTTAGCTGGGTTTGACCTCTCTTTGGATGAAATCAAGCACTTTCGCCAGCTTCACTCCAAAACACCAGGTCATCCCGAATTTCCGCACACCGATGGTGTGGAAGCGACAACGGGCCCTTTGGGACAAGGAACAGGAAATGCAGTGGGAATGGCTCTGGGGATGCAGATTTTGGCTAAAAAATTTAATACCAAAGAGCATACGCTTTTTGATTCCAAGGTATTTTGTCTCTGTAGCGACGGCGATATGATGGAGGGAGTCAGTCACGAAGTATCTGCTTTGGCAGCCCACTTGCAGCTCAACAATCTCATTTTCATCTATGATTCGAACCACATCTGTTTAGACGGTCCACTCTCTGAGTGTATGTCTGATGATGTTTTGGCACGCTACCGGGCTTATGGATGGGATGTAGCTGAGGTAGACGGGTATGATTTTGATCAGCTACACACTGTCATCACTAAGACGCGGGCAGAGCAAGAAAAACCTCTCTTTATTTTGGCCCGCACGGTCATCGGAAAGGGATCTCCGAACAAGGAGGGAACCCACAAAGCGCATGGAGCGCCACTGGGCCCCGACGAGGTGGAGGCGACAAAAGCCAACCTTGGCCTTCCCGATGAGCCCTTTTTCGTCCACAAAGCCGTTGCTACCTATTTTGAAGAGAAGTGGGTGGGTGAAAAGAGGCTTGAAGAGGAGTGGAATGAAACCTTCCGTCTTTGGGCAAAAGCCAATCCTAAATTGCACGCCGATTTTGAGAGAATGCAGCACCGCACTCTGCCGGACGATTTAGAAAAAACCCTTTGGGATCTTGAGATGCCCGCTTCTGTGGCGGGGCGAAAAGCCTCGCATGCCGTTGTGAATAGGCTTGCTGATCTTTTCCCTGACCTATATGGAGGCTCGGCTGACCTCTCCTGCTCTGATTTGACGCTACTTAAGAACTTTCCTGTGATTGAGCCTGGCCACTTTGGAGGACGGAATATTAAGTATGGAGTGCGGGAATTTGGAATGGGTACCATCGCCAACGGCATGGCTTACACGCAGATGATTACCCCTTTTATTGGCACATTTCTTACCTTTTCCGACTACCTGCGCAACTCCATTCGTGTAGCGAGCATGTCTAAGCTGCATGTGATCTACCAATTTACCCACGACTCGATCTTTCTGGGTGAAGATGGCCCGACACATCAACCTGTCGAGCACTATGCAGCTCTCCGAGCGATTCCCAATCTGCATGTAATCCGCCCCGGTGATGCCAACGAAGTAAAAATGGCCTGGATGGCGGCGCTCACCTATAAAGCGCCGACAGCGCTCCTTCTCACCCGTCAAAGTTTGCCCACCTTAGAAGAGACAAAAGTTTCCTTTGCTCAGGGCGTAGGACGCGGCGGCTACATGATTAAAAAAGAGAAAAACCGTCCCGACTACACCCTATTTGCGACTGGCTCTGAGTTGAGTTTAGCTTTAAATGTTGCCGAAGAGCTAGAGAAGCATGGTAAAGATGTGCGTGTGATTTCTCTACCCTGTTGGGAAATCTTTGAGATGCAAGATGAGAGTTATAAAGAGAGCCTAATCGGAGGGGATTTAGGTAAGCGCGTCAGCATTGAAGCAGGAGTTGATCTCGGCTGGCATAAATACATTGGAAAAGAGGGGATTGCAATCTGTATGGAGAGTTACGGGGCCTCAGCTCCTGCCGGAGTGTTGAATGAGGAGTTTGGCTTTTCTGTCGACACGATTCTTGAAAGAATTTTGTAATCAGATATCTGTTTTCGCAGATTTGCCTCGGAAAGCACCCTTGGCTTTGTGCCTGAGCATCTCCTTCATCACGTTGATCGTTTTTACCCCTTTGTCAAGGTGGTCGGTCGTATACGTGTCAAAGATTTGCTGCGCGCTCCGCTTCGTTTTAATGCCATCCCGTTTGAGAGGAAGGTCTGAGACGAGCAGAAGAGCCCCAGTTGGTAATTTGCGACGATAACTGGCGGCAAAAAGGGTGGCGCATTCCATCTCAATGGCCTGCGCTTTTGTCTCTACTAGCTTCTCTTTAAAGGTTTCATTGAATTCCCAAAAGCGAATATTGGTTGTGTGTGTAATGCCGATATGATAGGGAGCCTTTTCCAATTCAAGCACTTCTGTAGCGGATTTTTGCATCAAAAAGTTTCCCAAAGCAGGAACTTCTGGAGGAAAATAGAAATCAGAGGTTCCATCTCCACGGATGCTTGCGACAGGAATGAAGTAGTCACCGATATTGTAGTGGCGGCGTAGTCCTCCACACATGCCCAGCATAAGAGCAGCCTTAATTTTAGGGAGAAAAGAGCAGAGGTCGATGATGAGAGCGGCAGCAGGGGAGCCGAGTTTAAAGTCGACGATGCTGATATCGAGATCGGGAGCGTGCGCGGAGGTGAACATGGACCCCTCCATAAGAGGGACTTCGTAGGTTTCAGCAAACGCGCGGATGTAGCGAGAGAAGTTGGTGAGCATCAGATAGGAGCCAAACCGGTCCACTTCTGAGCCAGAGTAACGTTCTAGGGTATCGCGGGCGATCTGCGCTTCGTGGGGATCGATTTCATGAAAATCCATAGCCCCCTTTTACGGTTTCATGTTTTTTTGAACAACAGATTCAAAAAAGTACGGAGCCACCCCTCTTTCTTTTTTTCGTGAGTGTGGATTTGGTTACCCCATCCGTTGAGCTCATGCATTTCGCAGCCGACAATTCCTTTTCCCGGCTCTACCTGTTCTTTCATCCAGTTTTCATCAGGCTTATAGTCTTTGTAAGTGTTACGCCACATGAGATGAATCTTTACATGTTTTATGATTATTCAAACGGTATCATTTTACGCAGATGCTCGATGTGAATTTGGTACGACAGAAAGCCTAGATGGTGTAGATCTTCTTGTATGTACCTTCACTCTAATCTCGATGTCTCTTCCTAATAGTCTTAAAAACCTCATTAAGCGATCTATGGAATAGCGAGAGAGCTTTCCTCGAATAATATTAGAAACATGAGGTTGATCAACGCCCATCAGTTTGGCCGCCTCTTTTTGAGTCAGATTCCGAGATTTAATGATTTTGTAAATCTGTCGAGCAAGATCAGATTTCGCTTTTGCTTCCTCTGGATAAGGATGGCTAGTATCTTCAAAGACATTTCCTGATCCAATGAAAACATCTATTTTATCTTTAGCCATTTATAACCTCTTCTTTTGAGCTTTTTTAGTTAGTTCTTTACAGTGCTGTGATGCAAACTTCAGGCGACTTTCAATAAGTTCCCGATCTTCTTTAGGAGTTTTACCACCTTTCTTACTTTTCTTCTTAAAGACATGAAGAACATAGAGAAATTTCGGATACTTAATAGTATAAACGGCTCTAAAGGTGTCAGTTCTATGATCTTCAATCAGTTCCAAAACCCCTCTTCCGTGAAATCCTTTTAATACCTTTGCATCGGGATGCACATCTCCCTCACTTGCCATCTGGATTCCATGCTGAAAAACTTCTCTTACCGTAGAGGGTAGCTTTGCAAGGTCTTTCTCACTGGAACCTAAATAGATGACCATTTTTCGCTTTTCATTCTGTCGTCTCAATCGTTGGTCCAAATTATACCATATCGTATATATTTTGTGCAATAAAACCAAGCTTTTTGTATTTCACTTGAACCTACTAACAGACTCTGTAATTCTTCCGATTGATTCATTCTCCCGTTCTTCGGTATACTGCCGGGAACGGGAGGAATGATCTATGGCACAAGTGGGAACAAGCGACTTTCGAAGCGGACTGAAAATTGAGGTGGATGGACAACCGTACACCATTGTCACCAACCAGTTCGTCAAACCAGGAAAAGGGCAAGCCTTCAACCGTGTCCGTATGAAACACCTTCTCTCCGGGCGGGTTGTGGAGCGTACATTCAAGTCTGGCGAATCTTTTGAGCAGGCCGATGTGAATGAGACCCAAATGCGCCTTCTCTATGTCGATACTAGTGGCGCTACCTTTATGGACGATGAGTCCTACGAACAAACCACCATTGACAGCGATAAAATTGGAGATGTGAAACAGTGGCTTTTAGATGATGTGCTGTATGCCATTGTTTTTTACAAAGGGGAGCCAGTTACCATTGAGCCTCCTACCTTTATGGAGCTGCAAATCACAGAAACTGATCCCGGTGCGCGCGGCGATACGGCCTCTGGGCGGGTGATGAAACCGGCAACTCTATCAACCGGTGCTGTTGTTCAGGTGCCGATTTTTATCGATCAAGATGAGGTTGTCAAGATCGATACCCGCACCGGCGAATATGTCTCTCGCGTTAACAAATAGGCTCCGAGAGCGCGCCGCGCTACTGGCTGCTGCGCGCGCTTTTTTTGCTGAAAAAAACGTGATGGAAGTCGATGTCCCCATTCTCAGTAGGCACACTTCTGTCGATGCTCACATCGATCTAATCGAAGCGACTTGCTTAGGAAAAAAAGCCTTTCTTCACTCCTCTCCCGAATATGGAATGAAACGTCTTTTAGCTGATGGAAGTGGGGATATCTACCAAATTTCGCACGTCTTCCGAAATGATGAGAGGGGAGAGCGTCACAATCCGGAGTTCACCATGGTGGAGTGGTATCGATGTGGCTTTACCCTTCAAGAGATGATCGCTGAGACGGTTGCCTTTGTGCAGCTCTTTTTACCTGACGCTGTCTCTTTTGAAACCTTGACCTACAGACAAGCCTTTGATCATTATGTGGGCCATTTTCCAGACGACCTTGAAGAGCGCGATCGCCTATTCGCTTTTGAAATCGAGCCGCATCTACAAAACACCATTCTCTACGGCTTTCCTTCTGAGCAAGCTGCTTTGGCACAATTAGATGAAGAGGGGATGGCCGAGCGTTTTGAGCTTTTTTATCAGGGGGTTGAATTAGCAAACGGCTACCACGAATTAACAGACCCAGTGGAGCAAGAAAAACGCTTGGAAGAGGCTAATGCGGCACGTATAAAAATGGGTAAGCTGTGTTATCCTGTTGATCAACGTTTTTTAGAAGCTTTAAAGAGCGGCATTCCCGATTGCTGTGGCGTGGCTGTTGGGTTCGATCGGTTGATGATGCTACGAGGGGAAGCACACTCTTTGGCAGATGTTCTCTCTATTGCATGGGAGGAAGCGTAATGCACGTGGCTTTTCTATTTGACAATGACGGGGTTTTAATCGATAGCACCGAGCTCCATTGGCGCTCTTGGCAGCTTTTGATGGAAGAAGAACCAGCTATCCGCATGTCGCATGAACACTTCATTCGTGGGTTTGGTAAGCGCAATGATCTCATCTTGCAAGAGTTGGCGCCTCACGTTCCCAAAGAGACGAGAAAAATCTGGGCAGAAAAAAAAGAGGCGCTTTTCCGCAAGTGTGCCCGTGGCAAAATCGATCTTTTACCGGGTATGGAGCCCTTTTTACAAGCAGTTGCAGAAGCGAAAATCCCCCATATTATCGCCTCTTCCACCCCCATTGAAAATCTTGAAATGTTTATTTCATTGACTGTGTTGGGGAAGTACTTTGATCACTATATCTCGGCTGAACAGGTGGCGCATGGAAAGCCGGCGCCCGATATTTTCATCGCTGCTGCTCACCATTTAGGGTTTGATCCCTCTGACTGTATTGTGATTGAAGATGCCCCTGCGGGTATCCAAGCGGGGAAAGCAGCAGGCGCTTTTGTGGTCGCCTTAGAAACGACACATACGCGCGCTTCTCTATCTGATTATGATCTGATTTACCCTCAACCCTCAGAGCTCAATTTACAAGAAATACGTGAAGCCTTTACCGTTTGGAAAAAGGAACAGGCATGAGAGAACATTGGGGATCGCGGCTAGGATTTATTCTCGCTGCGCTTGGTTCAGCAATTGGTTTGGGAACTTTGTGGAAGTTTCCTTACGTCACAGGCGATAATGGGGGAGGTCTTTTTGTTGTCTTCTACCTCATTTTTACACTGATTTTAGGCATTCCCCTCTTCATCGGAGAGCTGATCATTGGCAGGCAAGCGCAACGGGGTGCTGTCGGCGTGTTTGCCCATCTTTCAGGTGAGTCGAGTCCTTGGCGGACGGTGGGATGGCTAGGTGTCGCTGCCTCCTTTTTGATTCTCTCTTACTACTGCGTGGTAGCTGGCTGGGGCCTCAACTATCTGATGCTTTCACTCAATCAGATCTACGAAACACGTACAGCGGCGGAAATTTCAGGCATTTTTAACATTCTTTCTAGTTCAGGAGGGATCTCTCTTTTTTGGGCATTTGTCTTTTTGCTCATGACCTTTGGCGTGATTTTTCAAGGAGTCCGCAAAGGGATTGAATTGTGGAGCCGTATTTTAACCATTGCGCTCTTAGCTTTACTGATCACCCTTTGCTTATATGCGACGACCTTGGAGGGATTTGGCAAGGCGATCGACTTTCTTTTTCATCCTCATCTGCACACCATTAAACCTTCTGGGATTATTGAAGCGCTCGGTCTCTCTCTGTTTACCCTCAGTTTAGCGCAAGGGATCATCATCACATACGGAAGTTATCTCAAAAGCTCAGAAGATGTGGCTAAAACGGCTCTGATTGTGGGGATCATGGTCGTTGTAGTCTCCATGATCACCGTTCTGACCATTTTTCCTGTGATTTTCACTTTCGATCTTCCTGTTCACGGAGGGGCGGGGTTGATCTTTGAAACGTTGCCGCTGTTGTTTAAGTCGCTTCCCGGTTCGATGATCGTTTCAACGCTTTTCTTTACTCTCTTCGTGTTTACAGCGCTCACCTCTGCGATGGCTCTGCTTGAGGTGGTGGTCGCAAACCTCATTGATCTCTACCACTGGAGTCGAAAAAAAGCCGTCTGCTGCTCCACAATTGCCGTTTTCATCTTCAGCATTCCCAGCGCTCTTGCAGGATCGCAAGACCTTTTTAAAGACTGGCTCCCGATGTATGGAACCAATTTTTTTGGCACCATTGATAGCCTTGTTTCGGTTTGGCTTCTCCCCATTGGAGGGTTTTTAACAGCTCTTTTCATTGGATGGCGTTTGAAAAGAGAAACCGTGCAAGACGAATTTCTCAAAGGGACAACGCTCGGTTATCTCTTTGGTGGCTGGTACTTTCTGATTCGATGGGTGGCGCCGGTTGCGGTCATCCTCATCTTTCTGCAGAAAGGGGGATTTATCAACCTAGATTCCCTGTTCTAAATCACTTAAAGATTTCTTGGAAGTCGACGGGCTCCGCTCCGCAAACAAAGATCGCATTTTTTAATCCCTTTAACTTGCGAACCATCTGACTGTAGACGCTCTTATAGTCGCCCGTTTCCTCCGTGCAAGGGGGGAGATTGATAAAGGCAAGGTCAGCGTCAGCTGAGAAAAAGCCGATGGTTTTGATCTCGTCTTCTTCAGTGGCTACATAGATTTTGAAGTCGACGTTAAAACGGCTCTGAGCAAAGAATTCCTCTAGATATTTAAGTCTTTGTTCACGCGCAATCTCGCTGCTCACAATCGACTTTAACGTGAGGTGGCTATTTTTGAGTCCATAACTCGATTGAAACATATGGGCCAAAACTAATGAAAGTTCGCTGCTTTTTCGGTTGTCTGAGTCCCACCAGATGTCGACTTGGACTTTTTTGGCAAAAAGTTCACCATCAGACTTCAGTACCAAGGCATTTTTGCCCGAATTGTAAGCCAGGGAGATCAAATCTCCATTCAGCTCGTTTTGATTGCCTTCTGCGTGGGTTAGAAGAACAGTATTGTGTTGCAAAGGCCCAATGCCGTGAGAGGCGATGAGATGTTTGTAGGTCTTCAGAACGTGTTCTTCGTGCCTGACATCGACAAAGGCTTGTAACTTCCGTTTTTTCAACGTAGAAAAGATTGATTTTTTAATGGTGGCACAATTGCAGGGAGTCTTTTTGTCGATAATATTACAAAAAGAGAGAAAGCTGTTTCCTTTAGTGATTTTCTGTGTGAAATCAAGTAGGTAATTGGGAGGAGTGAGGGTAGAAGAGAGCACTTGTAGGTGGGGGCGCCACGAGTGAGCGCTTGTCTTGGATTGCATCAAGCGATACAGAATAGAGCGACTAAAATACATCATAATGGCAGAACACATGTGATCCCAGTTAGCGCTCAGCTTCCGACCTCTAAAGAAATAGAGGCAGAACACGACAAGCGTTGAGATGAAAGTCGCTCCTGGATTGATCATAAACATTGCCATTAGGCAGAGAAGTGCACCCGATAAAGAAACAATGGCAGGCACACTAAAAGAAGGACGCCAGCTAGGACTTTGAATCAACGTTTCCATTCCAGCAACGAGATTCAAAATGCCATACGAAATTAGGAAAAACATCGTCAATAGCGGGGCAATCAAATCGATTTTTCCGAAGTACAAGCAAGGAGCAACAAGCAAAAGGGTAAAGAGAAAAGCGACCCGTGGTTCTTGTTTTTTACGGCTCTCTTTTCCCAAAAAGCGAAAGAGTACACCATCTTCTCCGAGTGCTTGTAAAGTTCGCGGGGCGCCGAGTAATCCTCCCAGAGCGCTAGAAAGAGTTGCGCCCCAAATACCTAGTATAATGAGGCTTGAGTACTTAGCTAGGTGAGCGCACACCATACTATCTGTGGCCAGGACATTTTGAGGAGCACGCTCCCACAAGAGCCAGGCCAGCAGTGAGTAGGCGACAAGTCCCACCAAAACAGAGACAATAGAGCCAATCGGAAGCGATTTTCTTGGGTTTTTGAGCACTCCAGACATAGAAACGCCCGCCTCAATACCAGTCACGGCGGGGAAAAAAATGGCGAACGCAGCCCAGTAGCCCAGTTTGGGTCCAACTATAATGACAGTTTCGTTTGACATAATGGGATCACCGATCACGATTGAGACCAAAGAAGCAAGGATGGCTAGGAAGATAAGAAACTGCGTTTTGAGGACAATGTTCGTGGAAAAGAAACCTAACATTCCCAAGATCAAAAGAGTTCCCATGCGGATTTGCATCTCGTCAAAAGCGGGATAAAAGGCGTGCAGTGTCTCGGAAAAACCGAGAATATAGAAGGCGATTCCAAACGCTTGTGCCAGGTAAATCGGAATGCCGATAGCTGTTCCAAAGTCAATGCCGAGAGATCTGGAGATGATGTAGTAAGCACCTCCTTTTTTGATTTTCATGTTGGTGGCAACGGTCGAAATAGAAAGGGCCGTGATAAAAGTGATCAGCGAAGCGATGCTGATAATAGAGAGCGTTGGAACAAGTCCGATATTACCCAGAATCGTTCCCAAACGTAGGTACATAATGACGCCAAAGATGGACAGAGCGCTAGGTAAAAAGACTCCAAAAAAAGTGCCATATCGGGGCGCCTCTGTTTTTGCTTCAGAAGCTTCTTGAGTAGACAGAGAACTTTGTAGTGTAGACATAGAAATCCTGGTTAACTTGAGCAGATACTACCCAGACTTTTTTTATGTGGATACAGAAAAGTTTTTGCAGTATACCTGAGAGCATGGAAATTTCAGAGATAAGAGGGGCCAAAGCCATTGGTGCCCTGAAAAAGAAAGAAGGTGTGCAGCAAACAGCGCCGCAAGATCGTCTCTCGATCTCTCCTGAGTCTGAAAAAAGAGCGGCTTGGGTGGAGATATTGAAAGAGATGCCTGATGTGCGTCCTGAGAAAATCGAGGTCGCTCTACAATCGAGCCCCTCTAGCTTTGAGCTTGCACAAAAAATGCTTACAGCTGATAGCTAAAACGTTTCTGCCAGTCCATTACCCATGAAAAGCCCTTCTTATCCCTGCGGAAGAGAAGTCTTTCCACTAGGCACTCAGTCTCTTGTAGCTCAAATAGATAGAAAGTCCCGTCCGGTCTGTGAGCCGCAGAACCACTGTTAAAGACAAGCGGGAGCCCCTCACTACGCCGGTCCTTAATGTAATAGCTGTGGTCGTGGCCATGCATATAAAGTTTCACTTGAGAATAGCGCTTTAACACCTCTTGAAGCTCCACAGCACCCTTCAAATCGTGCATGTGGCGCCCTGTTGGATAGAGGGGAAAGTGGTTACCCACAATAACCCGCTCATCTTTTGGGATTTCACTTAAAACCCGCTCTAGCTCCTCCTCCATTTCAGGGTAAAAACGGCCTAAAGCAAAAAAAGGAGGTGTGGCGCAGGCGCAGTCTAGACCGATCCACCACCACCCCTTGCCCAAAGCTTTTTTCTCGATCCGCTTGTGTTTAAGCGCCTCTGAGGGGAAAAAGTCGTAGAAACGGCGCGTTTTTTCCACCGACTTGGTGTAACAGTCATGGTTGCCAGGCAAGTAATGAACCGGTTGTGAAAAGGACTCCACAAACGCTTTGCCTTCCGCAAACTCCGAATCGAGTGAGAGAGAAGAGAAGTCGCCTGTCACGCAGACATGCTCAACATCTAAGGAATCAAAGAGCTCGGGTAAATGAGCTAGGTGTTTGGTTTGATATGCATGCCGCCTAAACAAGAGCAGGTTTAAGTTTCCCACCCACCTCTTTGTTATGAATTGGTTAGGGTGTGCTGTGATATGTGAAAAATGTGGGTCCGAGAGATGAACGAGTCTAAGTGTTTCCATGGGGTCCTTATAACACAGTTCCGAATATTGAAATGATGAATCTTTTTTCACGCACTGGATTGGTATGTGAAATTATTAACTTTTAATAAAATTATATAATGTATTTAGTTAGATAATAGCGTTGTAAACGCTTATTTGATAAGAGATTTTTTCTAATTCTAGATTGGGTCAACTGACCAGTTCGGGTTGTAGGAGCGCTCTTAGAGTAGGGGGAGCTGTTTTCTATCTGAAAACATCTCCAAAATTTCAAGAAAAGTTTCGGAATGGATCAGAGTAAATGGACATTTAGGAATCGTCTTACATTGGTTGTTACCTCAAAAGGTAAAAAATCTAGCTAATTGCTGTGCCTCCTACCTGGGTTCTCCCGTTTCTCAGCTACAGGTCTTCTTATAGAAAAAGGGTATCGAATTGGCGTTTCAAAATGGTATTCAAACCTTATATCGCCGGTTCTTGAAGAGCTGATCTTTCGATTGCTGCCCAAAACGGGCAGTCAGCATCTAAACGCTGCTGAAGGGAAGAAGGAAGAGGCTCAGGGGTGACACTGAGCCCAAGATGTTGATTCCAGATCTCCGCTCCAAGTGGAGGGACCTCATGCATTCGGTCTATTTGATTAGATTCAGATGAGAATAATCCACACACAAACTGAGAGCAGCTACTTATTGCGCTTATGTTTCCTCCTACAATTATAAGTATCTTAACATAAGTTAGATTGATTCTCAGCAAAAAATGTTTGTTTAATAGCGCAGGTTTCTTTATCTTTTTTGTTATCAGTGGCTTGCGATTTTAAAAAAATAATTAAGAGCAATTGCTTTGCCTATTTACGTGGTTTAGTATTAAATATAAGTAATAGAGGTTAAACCTCTTAATTCTCTTTAAATACAAGGAAGGAGAAGGAACATGGCTAGAAGACAAAATGCAAGACCAGGTCGGGGAAATCCAACACGCCGTCAGGAGCCGCCTCGTCGTGAAGCGAGCCCTAACCCGCAGCCTGTTGAAAAGCAACCTAAGCGTCAAGAGCGCTCAGAGGAGCACAAATCAGACCGAAACCATCGGTCATAAAAAGTTAGTGCTTAGATCTTAAGGGTCTAAGCGGGGAGTGGGATGCGCTAGCGTTCCACTCCCCACCTTATTTTACTCTTCGTCTTCTGGAGCATCTCCAATCAGCGCTTCAGAAATCAAGACAATGCCTGCTACAGAGGCGGCATGCATTAAGCAGTTTTTCACCACTTTCACAGGATCAATCACTCCGGCTTTAAGCAGGTCTTCCATTTTCTCTGTCAGAGCATTGAATCCCATAGAGCCTGCTTCTGCCTTCACATCGGCTAAAACAACAGAGCCATCCAGTCCTGTGTTGGTGACGATCTGTCGAAGTGGCGCCTCACACGCGCGCATTAGAAGCTCGGCTCCAATTGCCTCATCACCTTCTAATTTCATTGATTGAAGAACTTTGCTTGCATGCAATAAAGCGGTTCCTCCACCGGCAACAATCCCTTCTTCCATAGCTGCTTTAGTAGAACTCAAGCTATCTTCGAACATTTGTTTCTTCTGCTTGAGCTCTGGCTCTGTAGCTGCACCAACGCGGATAACAGCAACTCCACCCTTGAGTTTCGCTTTACGCTCCAGCAGTTTCTCTTGGTCGTAAGAGCTGGTCGATTGGGCGTGTTCACTCTCAATTTGTGCGATGCGTGCATCGATCGCTTCATGATCTCCTTGTCCACCGACAAGTGTGGTGGTCTCTTTAGTGATAAGAACGCGCTCACATGTTCCTAGGTTGTCAACAGTCGCATCTTTTAAATAGATTCCTGCCTCTTCAGAGATAACGGTCCCACCTGTTAAAGCAGCGATGTCTTGGAGCATCGCTTTACGGCGATCTCCAAATCCAGGGGCTTTTACCGCTGTGACTTTCAGTGTACCGCGAATTTTGTTGACCACAAGAGTTGCTAAGGCATCAGCTTCCATATCTTCGCAGATAATCAAAAGCTCGCGGCCACTTGTGGCAACTGCTTGTAAAACAGGAAGCAGTTCTTGAATCGAGGAGACTTTTTTATCAACTAGAAGAAGATAAGGACTCTCCATCTCGATCGTCATCTTCTCTTGGTCTGTCACAAAGTAGGCGCTGATGTAGCCGCGATCAAATTGCATCCCTTCCACCATCTCAATGACAGTTTCCGTTCCTTTGGCCTCTTCAATGGTGACAACACCTTCTTTGCCGACCTTCTCAATAGCATCTGCAATATAGGTTCCGATCTCTTCGTGACCAGAGGCAGAAACCGTGGCGATGTTTTTTGTATCGTCACGCCCTTTAACTGGAATGGCTTTCTCTTCCAGCTCTTTGAGAACCATTTCAACTGCTTTGTCCATGCCGCGCTTGATGCTAATCGGGCTCGTTCCGGCCGCAATATGCTTGATTCCATGCTGAACTAATGCGTCAAGAAGCAAGGTACCAGTGGTCGTTCCATCTCCACACTTATCTTTCAGCTTGCTGGCAACCTCTTGAGCCATGGCCACACCCATATTCTCATATTGGTCGGGAAGCTCAACATCCTTAACAATACTGTTTCCGTCGTTTGTGATTGTAGGCGCCCCCCAGCTCTTTTCTAGTCCGACATTTCGTCCCTTTGGCCCTAAAGTAGAGCGGACAGCATCTGCAAGCTGTTGAATCCCTTTAGCTAATTTATCACGCGCTTCTTGTTCAAAGACAATTTCTTTTGCATCAGACATCGAATTCACCTCTTAAAATTTTAAGTTTAGAGAAAAAGAGTATAGCAGGTTAGCCAGAGACCATCAATACAATTTCCCCTTTGGGGGGTTTCTTCGAAAAATGTTCGAAAAGCTCCTTGGCAGAACCCTCAACATATTCTTCAAACTTCTTTGTCAACTCTCTGGCCACAACGCACCGCCGCTCAGGCTCCAGTTCCACCAAAATCTTTAAACTCGCGACCAACCTAAAGGGCGACTCATAACAAATGGATGTTCCTGGATAGGCCAAGATTTCCTCGAAAAGGCGCGTCAACTTTCCCTTCTTTCTAGGTAGAAAGCCAAAAAACTGGAAGCGAGACGTATCCAATCCCGAAGCCGAGAGAGCCGTAATGGCCGCGCACGCGCCCGGTATACTGACCACATCGACACCTTCCCGCCTGCACGCTGCGACTAGTCGCTCTCCAGGATCCGAAATTCCGGGCGTGCCTGCATCCGATACCAAGCCGATCTCCATTCCCTCTAACAAATCCTCTACGACCCCGCCTAGCTTTCCTCCCTCGCTATGGGCATTAAAGCTCTTCATTCTAACTTTTAAATCGTAGTGTTTTAATAAGATGCCCGTTCGCCGTGTGTCTTCACACAACAAATAGTCTAGATTCTGGACAACCTCCACGGCTCGCGCCGTGAAGTCGCCCAAATTCCCAATAGGAGTGGATATGAGATACAACATAAGAAAAAAAAGGTGGCACCCAGATTCGAACTGGGGAATGGAGGCTTTGCAGGCCTCTGCCTTACCACTTGGCCATGCCACCCTGTGTTTTTTGGATCTTTTTGTGGAGATTCGACGAACGGCGGTGAGTCCTAGTGAGGAACTATGTCTTCACCGCCGTTCGTCAAATCTCCGCAAAAATCTTCCAAAAAATACTCCACCGTTCTCATAAGAAACAAAAGCTCTATCTGAGAACCGTAAAGCCTAAGACTAACAACAGGGTCGATAAAAGACAATTGATATTTCACCACAAATAGGGTTATGATGCGAGACATGAAGCCGATCTCCTTTAGCACCCTCGCGCAATTACTCGATCTCAATCACACAAATCAAACTCTTGTCAAAGGGGTGGCAATAGACAGCCGGAAAGTAAAACCGGGTGATCTCTTCTTTGCTCTGCCTGGAAATCGGGTCGACGGGCATGACTATCTCGAAGAGATCGCCGCAAAAGGAGCGGCAGGAGCCGTTGTCAGTGAAACCTACAGGGGACCTGCTTTTAACATTCCTTTGTTGCATGTTCCGGACGTTCTTGAAGCTCTACAAGACATGGCGCGTAAAAGTCTGGAAAAGAGACAAACTAAAGTGATTGCGATCTCGGGATCGCTCGGAAAAACAACGGTGAAAGACTTTGCCGCGACGCTCATAGGCGCTCACTTTCATGTGTTTGCCAGTCCTGAGAGCTATAATTCACAAGCGACGGTTCCTCTCAGTATTCTAATGGCTGATGAAACAGAAGATTATCTCATCTTAGAAATGGGGATGTCTCATGCAGGTCACTTGAAAAAATTGATCTCTATTGCGCCTCCGGATATTGCGCTGCTTTCAACGGTGGCTGTTCAACATGCTGCGAACTTTTCAGATGGCTTGGCTGGAATTAGCCGTGAAAAAGCCTCGCTCTTCTCACATCCCAAAACAGAGCTGGGTATTTTTCATCGCGATATTCATTACTATGATGAGGTCTACCAAACAGGCGCTTGCCCTAAAATGACGTTTTCAACGACTTCAAAAGAGGCTGATTATTATCTTGAATTGATTGAGGACGGGGTCAAAATCTCTCATAAGGGGGAGGCTCCTGTCGACATTCCGTTATCTCTTCCCAATCCTGCGCACTACCAAAATTTTCTAGCCGCTGTCTGTCTGGCTCGCGCAGTGGGTGTGGAGTGGTCTGTGATTCAAAAAGCGGCTCCTTTAGTCCATCTTCCGTCCATGCGATTTGAAAAAGTGATGAAAGAGGGGATTGTTTTTATCAATGACGCCTATAATGCGAATCCCGATTCGATGAAAGCAGCTTTAGAAAATCTTCCGCAGCCTGAACCGGGAGGCAAAACGATTGCGGTGCTCAGTGAGATGGACGCTTTGGGTATGTACACAGAGGGCGCGCATGCTCAGGTGGCGGAGACGGCTCTTCATCATGCCGATCTCTTGCTTTGTGTAGGAAGTCGGTGTGAGACGATGCATAAAATCTGGAAGCGGGAAAAAAGAGCTGTCGAGCTTTTCGAAAACAGAGCCGATTTGCAAGAAGGATTGAAGGCTTGTGTCCGTACAGGTGATGTGGTTTTGCTTAAAGGCGCGCGCTCGTATGCGCTCGATCAACTCCTACATGCATTTTGCAATTAAGACAAAAGTAAATTTAGTGCGATTTTTCCATAGCCCGATTTTGTCTATTCCTTTTTAATAGGGGCATATATGCTGCTTATCCTCTTATCCTTTTTGCGTGATGTGCTGGGCATCAAGGTGCCCCACGTATTTGAATACTGCTCCACACGCATGGCGCTAGCGGCTATCACCTCTCTACTCGTGACTATCCTCTTTGGTAAGGTGTTCATCAAAAAACTCTACGAATGGAAAGTGGGCGACCGTGTCCGCTCTGAAGATTGCCCCCTTCTAGGAGAGCTCCACAGAAATAAAAATGAAACACCCACCATGGGGGGGATCCTCATTCTCTTCTCGCTCCTCATCTCTCTGTTTTTGTGGATGGATCTCAAAAGCCCCTTCACCCTCCTTCTCTTTGCCACAACCGTAGTTATTGGCTCTCTAGGTTCTTTCGATGACTATCTGAAACTACGCTACAAAAATAAGAAAGGACTCTCAGGGAAATGGAAACTCTTGATTCAGGTCTCCTTCTCTTTTTTGATTGCCCTCTATTTACTTTGGACGCCTTTAACTGAAGTGCTGCACACAAACAGCTGGTTTGTGCCGCCTATTGCCAAAGAGGAAGTGGAATCACTATCAGATATGGCGCAACTCACAACGCAAGAGTACGCAGCGCGTCTCTATGTTCCTTTCTTAAAAGAACATATCATCTTATTTTCTGGGATTGGGGTGCTAGTGATGGCGCTGTTTATTGCGCTTGTAATCACAGGTGCCTCAAATGCTGTTAACCTGACAGATGGGCTGGATGGACTGGCTACTGGGACGGTGATGCTAGCTGCCACTGCATTTGCTCTGATTGCCTTTATCTCTAATAATGTGGATTTTGCCCGCTATTTGCATATTCTCTACATCGAGGGAAGTGGGGAGATTGCCATTTATTTAGCTGCCCTGGCAGGTGCTTCTCTTGGGTTTCTCTGGTATAACGGCCACCCTGCTCAGGTGTTTATGGGGGATACTGGATCGCTTACTTTAGGCGCGATTTTGGGAGTGTCTGCGGTGCTGCTGAAACGGGAACTGCTTCTCGGTATTGTGGGCGGTGTTTTTGTGATCGAAGCGCTATCGGTGATGCTTCAGGTGGGAAGCTATAAGCTGCGCAACAAAAAACGGATCTTTTTGTGCGCGCCACTCCACCATCACTTTGAATACAAAGGGTGGGCAGAGACAAAAGTGGTGCTCCGCTTCTGGATTATTGGCCTTCTGCTCGCCATTGTCGGAATCGCAACTCTGAAATTTCAATAATGCATACTCTTATTTTAGGCTTAGGAATTAGTGGAAAGGCGGCTTTAGAATTCTGTCAGAAACGGGGAGATCATGTTTCTGTTTATGATGATGTGAGCGCGCCGCATCCCGTCAAGTTAGACCAAATTGAGCGCGTGATTAAGTCCCCTGGGATTGCTCTTTCACATCCAATTGCAGAAGCGGCCCAAAAAGCGGGCATTCCTGTGATGGGTGAAATTGATCTGGCCCTGGCTGAGATCAAGGGAAAAACGTTATACGGTGTGACGGGGTCAAATGGAAAAACAACAACGACTTTGCTCACAGCGCATCTTCTTAACTTGTCTGGGAAAAAAACGTTAGCCGTGGGGAACGTGGGCACTTCACTCCTTTCACAAGTTGACTCTGATTATGCGTGTTTGGTCGTGGAGCTGAGCTCATTTCAACTGGAGTCGATTGTGGAACGTCCTGTTTTCGACGGGGCTGTTTTGCTTAATTTAACCCCTAACCATCTCGATCGGCATAAAACATTTGCAGCGTATGCCCAAGCAAAATTGCGCCTGCAGTCATGCTTGAAAAAGGGAGCTCCTTTTTACATCAGTGAGCAGGTGGCGCGCGCTTTTCCCGTCGAGGGACATGTTTTTGATATTGAAACGTTTTCCCAACTCAGTTATAGAGATAGGAGACTCTATGCGCACGATTTGCAAAATTGTGCCGCTGCCGCTGCACTTGCGGGTGTGGAGAGAAAAGTTGTGGAAGAGGGGCTGAAAACATTTGTGAAACCTCCTCACCGTATTGAGTTTGTACGGGAATGGAGAGGGGTCTCTTTTATCAACGATAGTAAAGCCACAAGCGTGGATGCCGTAAAAAAAGCTGTGGAGGCGCTACCGGCTCAAGTGGTTTTGATCGCTGGCGGTATCGATAAAGGGGGACTCTTTCAAGAATGGACCCCCTTGTTTCGTGAAAAAGTGCGTATGGTGTATGCGTTAGGAGAGGCTGCTTCGCGGATTGAAAGCGAATTGAGCCCTTCTATTCAAGTGGTGAGAGTTTCTTCGCTTGACGAAGGAGTCAAAAAAGCGGCACACTACGCCCAAAAGGGTGATACTGTGTTATTATCTCCGGGTTGTTCGAGTTTTGATCAATTCAAAAATTACGAGCACCGCGGAGAGAGATTTAAAGAATTGGTGGGTGCACTTGAGGAGATACCGTCATGAGCCGTAGAGACACGATTATAGTAGCTGTATTGGTGAACGCCGCTTTACTGATGATTCTATTTGCAACAGCCGTTCGATCGGACAATGCAGAATCAGCCCAACAAGTTGAACTGGCTGAAGCGTCTTCTCCTAAAACAGAATCAAAAGAAGTAGACCTCTTTCACCACTATGCGACTTCGGTGCCCACTTTAGCCGAAGCCGTTGCAGATCCGACCCCTTTTACCGAAGAAATCGAACTCGCTTTCAATCCTCCCGAGCTTGTACAACAACCAAAAAAACATGTTGAAACACCTAAAACAGAGCCGCATGTTGTGGATGTGACGGTAAAAAAAGGCGATTTCCTAGAGAAAATTGCCAACGCAAATAACACCACTGTTTCAGCAATCATGAAAGCAAATCAGCTGAGCTCAACCCAACTCAAAATCGGTCAAGTACTCAAAGTGCCTGTCTCTGAGACAAAACCCAAGCCGATCTCTAAACCCTCTCTTGTTGAAGAGTATTATGTGGTCAAAGATGGAGATAATCCTTGGGTGATCGCTTCTCGTAACAATCTGCGTTTAGATGAGTTGCTAAAGTTAAATGGGTTGGATGATCAAAAAGCGCGTCGTCTTCGCCCTGGAGACCGTCTGAGAATTAAATGAGATCCTTAATTCTCATCTGTGTCATCTTGATTTTTGCTCTTGGTTTGGTGATGGTTTTCAACACCTCTTCAGCAGAGATTTTAGACAGAGCTCTTGATCGCAGTACGCACCAAGCCCTTTTCCGGCAGATTGTGTATGCAACCATTGGACTTCTCCTCTCTATTTTGGTGTGGAAAGTAGGCTATACGCACTTATTGAGGCTCAGTCCCTACCTTCTTTTTTTTGCGACTCTCTCTCTTGTTTTCGTTTTTGTTCCGGGAATCGGAACAGTTCGAAATGGGGCTCATAGATGGGTGGGGATCGGCTCTTTCACTTTTCAGCCATCTGAGGTTGTAAAGTACCTCGTTCCCATGGTCTACATTGAGTGGATTGTCCGTCGCTATAAACACGAGGTCTCCTTTCTCACTTTTTGTAAAATTGTCTCGATTCTGGCCATTCCGATGTTTTTGATTATGGTAGAGCCTGACAATGGAACCACAGCGGTGATCGGAGCCTCTCTGATCCCTCTTTTTTTTATCAGTGGCATCCGCTTTAAATATTGGGCTCTACCTGTTCTGGTGCTTTTATCAATCGGCACGGTTGCGGCCTTTCAACTTCCTTATGTGAAAGGGCGTCTCTCTGTTTACTTGAATCCCGAGTTAGATATCCGGGGTAAAGGACATCAGCCCCATCAGGCCAAAATCGCTGCCGGCTCAGGAAAGCTGTTAGGACGAGGCCCTGGAGCAAGTTTGCAAAAATTAACTTATCTTCCCGAAGCTCAAAATGATTACATTGCTGCTATCTATGCTGAAGAATTTGGGTTTATTGGCATTTTGCTCCTGATTTCGCTCTATATGTTGCTCGCTTTTGGCGGCTTTTCCATTGCGATGCGTACCCCAACGGCTTTAGGTTGTTATCTAGCCATGGCAATTACCTTTTTGATTTCTTTGCAAGCCTTTCTTAATTTGGGAGTTGTGTCGGGTTTGCTCCCAAGTAAGGGAGTCAACCTTCCCTTCTTTAGCCAGGGAGGAACCTCACTTGTTGCCAATATCATTGGACTCGCTGTTTTACTAAATGTGGGAAGTTATGAAAAAAAAGAGACTCATTTTGAGCGCAGGCGGTACCGGAGGGCATCTCTTTCCGGCACAGGCTCTGGCCCAGTCATTAACCGATTATGATGTGCTTTTTGTTGCCGGAGGATTGAACAAAAACCGCTTCTTTGATCGCTCGCGCTATCCGTACAAAGAAATTGATACGGCAACGTTCCGTTTTTCTAAGCCTGTTCAAGTGCTCTTAAGAAGTGGGCACATCGTAAAAGGGGTGCAGCAGAGCCGGCAGATTGTCCGCTCGTTTGCTCCTGACGCGATTGTGGGGTTTGGAAGTTACTACACGCTCCCACTTTTAGTTGCGGGGGTGTGGCAAAAAGTGCCGATTATTTTACACGAACAAAATACTGTTCCTGGAAAAGTCAATCGCCTCCTTTCTCGCTTTGCCAAAACTACAGCCATTACATTTCCTGAATCCTCAACCTGGCTACGAGGTAAAACGCAGCTGGTACCTTTTCCTCTCAGGCCGCAACCCAGTGGCGACCCTTGGAGCTACTTTGGGCTTGAAAAAGGGAAACCCACTCTTCTTGTTTTCGGTGGTTCACAGGGAGCTGACCATCTCAACACCCTCTTTTTGGATGCGCTTCCCTACCTTTCTGATTATCAGATTCTCCACTTCACTGGAAAAGCGTGTGACAAGATCGAGCCGCTCTATCAAAAACGTGGCCCTCAGTACTGCGTCAAACCGTTTGAGCCGATGATGCATCTCGCGATGCAAATTGCCGATTTAGCGGTGACCCGAGCTGGCGCCTCTACCCTTGCTGAGTTGTTAGATCAGCAGACACCGGCACTTCTGATTCCCTTCCCCTATGCCACAGATAATCATCAGGAGAAAAACGCGCGCCACTTTGTCGGAGGGGAGGTCTACTTGGAAAAAGAATTAACAGCAGAAAAACTCGCTGAGGCCATTTTGCGCTTTCCTATTAAAGAGAAAAAAGAGGCAATGGACACTTTGAAACACAAACAAACTCATATCTCCTTGGCTCAGGTGATTGAAGAGGTGATTGCGCATGAAGAATAAAAATTACCACTTTATTGGGATCGGGGGCATCGGAATGAGTGCTTTAGCTCACATTCTGTTGGATAAAAAGATCTCCGTATCGGGAAGCGATGTTTCTACCTCGACTCTACTCGATCAACTCCAAAAAAAAGGCGCGCAAGTCAAAAAAGGGCACGCCTCTGCACATATTTCAGCTCACGATACCGTTGTCTATAGCTCAGGTATTCAGCAAAACAATCCTGAATTAGTCGAAGCTAAATCATTGAATTGCAATATATTACACAGATCAGAACTGCTCGCTGAGCTGATGCAGGGGCAGCGTACCTTTGTGTGTTGCGGCACACACGGTAAAACCACCACAACCTCACTTTTAGCAGCCGCTTTAGTAGAGGGAGGGATGAATCCTTCCTACGCGATAGGAGGGTTGTTTAAAGGGTTAAATGGACAGTTTGGACAAGAGGGAGGGTGTTTTGTTGCGGAAGGGGATGAAAGTGATGGAACCTTTCTCAATTATTATCCTGATGGGGGCATCATCACCAACGTGGAACCTGAGCATATGGAGCACTATAAGACCCCTGATGTGCTTTATCAGGCATTTGACACCTTCTTTAGTCAGGTGGCTAATCCTGAGCAGCTCTTTTATTGCGGCGACGACGCTGTTTTAATGCGTTTGGCACGTGGTCGAGGCATTTCTTACGGTTTCTCTGCTCACTGCACACTCCATCTTTCTCATTACCATCAAGCAGGGTGGAAAAGCTACTTTGATCTCTCTTTTGAGGGGCGTGTTTATAAAGCGGTAGAAATCGCTTTAGTTGGAGAGCATCAAGCGCTGAATGCTGCAGCTGTTTTTGGACTGGCTTTGAGCTTGGGTGTTGAAGAAAAAAAGATCCGTGCTGCTTTGGCGACATTTCCTGGAATTGGGAGGAGGTGTGAAAAGAAACAAGAGAGGGGAGGCGCTCTTTTTCTGGACGATTATGCCCACCATCCTACCGAAATTGAAAAAACACTGGGAGCTATTAAAGAGGCGGTTGAAGAGAGGCGTTTAGTTGTGCTCTTTCAACCTCATCGCTACACTCGCACCCGTGACACACTTGAGGCGCTGGCTTTAGCCTTTGAAAGTGCCGATTATGTTTATGTTACAGATGTGTATACGGCTGGTGAGACTCCAATCGAGGGTGTCACTGCTCAAAATCTGGTAAAAAAAATACAAGAGCACTCCACTGTTCCCTGCTCCTACTTGTCCAAACACAAATGGGCGGAAATCAGGCTGCAGCCTCACGATGTCTTTGTTTCAATGGGAGCAGGAGATGTCACGCATGCCATCGAGCAAGTGGCAGCTCCTCAAAGACTGTCTGTGGGAGTGGTTTTTGGAGGGGCCTCGTGTGAGCATGAAATCTCTTTGCGATCGGCTCGTTTTGTGGCAGCTTCGCTCGATCGTCACTTGTATGAGGTGCGCTATTTTGGCATCGATAAAGAGGGGAGATGGGTGACCGGGGACGCGGCTCAAGAGATTCTTAAGAATGACGAAGAGGTCTCTTCACCTTTATGCCGACCCATTTTTGAGGTGATCAAAGAACTAGAGGCGTGTGACCTGTTTTTGCCCATTTTGCATGGAACCTATGGAGAAGATGGCACTTTGCAGGGGTTCTTCGAAATCTTGGGTAAGCCCTATCTAGGGCCCGACTACCGTGCCTGCGCTCTTTCGATGGATAAAGTACTCACCAAACGGCTTGTGGCCTCCTACGGGGTGGCGACACCAAAAGATCTCTCTTTCGGGCATGTCCAGTGGAATCAGAAAAAAGAGAAGCTTCTCTATCAAATTGAGCAGACTCTCACTTATCCACTCTATGTCAAGCCTGTTCATTTAGGATCTAGCGTGGGGATCAGTTACGTTGAGGTCTCTGAAAAACTCGAGGCGGCCATCGAAAAGGCCTTCCGTTTTGATACAATGGTGATGATCGAGGAGGGGAAAGTAGGCTGTCGTGAACTCGAATTTGCTGTTGTCGGAAATAGCCACGCCTATCGAGTGATGGCGCCGGCGCCTGGAGAGAAGCTTGCTGCAGGTACCTTTGTGGACTATGCCAAGAAATATGGCTCTCAATCCGTGCAAACGACAGTAACCCCTACTCTTCCGGCTGATCTGATTGAAAAGGGGAGACAAACTGCCGCTGCGGCTTATCAGGCAGTCGGCTGTAGCGGGATGACACGCGTTGATTTTCTTCTGGATCAAGAGGGGAAGTACTGGTTTTTTGAAATGAATCCGATTCCCGGCTTGCAGTCTTTAAGTCTGTTTCCCAAGATATGGAAACGAGAAGGTGTGGAGCCAGAACAACTTTTTAACAGGTTGATTATTTTATCTCTGCAGCGTAAACGGCAACAGGATCGACATTTTCAATGTTTAAATTCCTAAATCCAGGTCCCCGTTACTCTTGGAAAAAAGTAGTGCTCCTGATTGCTCTTTCCACTTTTTGTCTAACAGGTGGCACTGTAGGAGCCTATCTTTTTTATCGCTATACGCAGCATTTGCATGCCACAAATGCTTCATCTGTTGTGCAAGCTGTTGTACAAGCGACTGCAGATTACACCCCACTTCAAACAGCCTACCTCGCTGAGGTTTTAGAGCTCTCTCAAGACAAACCGGTTTATCTCAGTCAGTTTGAAATTGATGAGGCTCACGAACGTCTCAAGGCTACGCATCTGATTCGCCATGCCTTGATCAAGAAAATCAAGCCTAATATCCTTTATATTGAATATGATGTGCGTAAACCACTTGCTTTTCTGGGAGATTATTCCAACACAATTATGGATGAAGAGGGAGTCTTTGTTCCCTACCTTCCGTTTTACTCACCTCGCCTTCTGCCTGAGATCTATTTGGGTGCGCAAGCACCTCCCAATCCGTGGGGGGAGAGTATGGAGAGCAAATATGTGGAGTGGGCGCATGCAATTTTAGCCCGTTTTGAGTCAGGTGTTTTGAAGCGGATCGACTTTTCTCAATGTGAATCACCAAGTAGCGGCACTCGGCAGATCGTTTTGACCTTGGAGGAGGGGACCTTATTACGTCTTACACCAAAAAATTATGCCCAAGAACTTACCTATTACTTTATGATCCTTGACCGGATGGCCGAGCGTGTCCGTTCCAGTGTCATTGATTTGAGAAACCCTGAAGTAGCGTATATCACCGATGCAACCTGAATTTATTCAAATTTATTGGACGTGTGGCAGCCTCGATGAGGCTAGACAGACATCCCGTTATCTCGTTGAAGAGAAACTTGTGGCGTGCGCCAATATTATCCCCTGGATTGAATCGATTTTTCTTTGGGATGAGCAAGTGGACACGAGTCAAGAGACTAAAGTAATTTTTAAAACCCAGTACGCCCTTTTTGATGCAGTCAAAGAGGCGATTTTAAAGCGTTCTAAGTATGAGGTTCCAGAAATTTTGATGGTTCCTATCCTAGGGGGAAATCAGGAATATCTCGACTGGCTTGCACAAAACACGCCTACTATGAGATAGTTTCTATTTTTCGGGACCATTCCAACCTAAAGGGATTCGTATGGAAGAATTTGTTGCTTATATCATTAAAAATCTCGTTTCTAATCCAGAAGATGTCCTCGTTTCCTCTTCTGCAGACCAAGAAAAAGTGCGCATTGAAATCCGTGTAGCGCAAGAAGATGTCGGTAAAGTGATCGGCCGTCGTGGAAACACCATTAACGCCCTACGTACAATTGTGCGCACAGTGGCAACGCGCTTGGGTCAAAAAGCGCAAGTCGAGCTCATTCAGAACGACGTAGAGGGTGAAGAAGTTGTAGCTGTTGAGGAGTGCTCGGTTGAAGAGGCCTGCGCTGACGAAGCATCTACTACCGAAGAGGTCGAAAAAGAAGAGAGTTGCGCAGCAGAACCAGCCTTGACCTAAGATGAGACATAAGGATCGATAAGACCCTCTGTTGAATTAATTCTTTAAATCGCGATAATAGAACAAAAAAAGAGCAAAGGCAAAATATGGAAGCGCAGGTTGAAGAGAAAGGTGACGTTGTGATTGTACGTGTTGAAGGGCGCTTAGATGCCGCTTCCTCACCTCAGCTTGAAAAGAAAATCAATTCAATCGTCGACTCTGGACACTTTAAGCTCGTTCTCAATTTTGCCGGCGTCGAGTACCTCAGTAGTGCGGGGATGCGTCTCATGTTATCCGTCTCAAAAAAACTCAAACATCTTGAGGGCAAGGTCGTTGCCTGTTCGCTGAATGATGAAGTGATGGACGTGATCAAGATGGCCGGTTTTCACCAGGTTTTGGAGTTGTATCCGACTGAAGAGGAATGTTTTAGTCATTTATAAGAGAAGCGTATAGTGTGTGCTTTCACACCCGAATGCCATGAGGCGCAAACCCTCCCTCCCTTAGGCGCCGTTCTTCCTCTTGAGAAGAAGCTCAAGGGGATTCAACGTACCAAGCCCAAAAAGATCATTCTCATTGCCGGTCCTACTGCTTGTGGCAAGACCGATCTTTCTCTTATTTTAGCGGGGATGATGAAAGGCGAGGTGATTTCTGCCGATTCCATGCAGGTTTATCGAGGAATGGACATTGGTACGGCCAAAGTTTCTCAGGAAGATCAGAGTCGAGTTCCGCATCATCTGATTGATATCCGCCATATTCAAGAGAGCTTTAATGTTGTCGACTTTTATTTTGAGACACGTCAATGCATTGATTCCATTTTAGCTCGTGATCGCGTTCCCATCATTGTGGGTGGTTCTGGCTTTTACTTTCGGGCGCTTCTCTATGGGCCTCCAAGCGGGCCTCCTTCGGTTCCGGATTTACGCGATGCGCTGGAAGAGGAACTCAACCGTGCGGGTAATCAGGCGATGTATGAGAAGCTAGTGGAGGCTGACCCTGTTTATGCAGCGACGATTACCCCCAACGACCGCCACAAGGTGATTCGCGCGCTGGAGATCATTACTTTGACTGGTGAGAAGGTGAGTAAAAACAGTTGGGAGCGGCGTGAGCTTCTTTCAGACTATGCTTATCACGCTTGGTTTATCCACCGTCCAAGAGAGGTCCTTTATCCGAGCATTGATGAGCGGTGTGAGAATATGCTGGAGGCGGGGCTTTTAGACGAAGTGCGGGATTTGGAAAAGCAGGGGTTACGTCAGAATCCGTCGGCTTCTCAAGCCATTGGGTACCGGCAGTGTCTCGATTATTTACAGACTTCTCAGAGTGAAGAGGAGTATCAACACTTTGTGCATCGGTTCAAGACCGCTTCGCGTCACTATGCTAAGCGTCAGTTCACCTGGTTCCGGAAGGAGCCTCTTTTCAAATGGCTCAACGTCGATGTGCATGACATTGAGATTGCGGCTGAAATGATTGCTCAAGAGTATAATTCGTCTGTTTAATCGTATTTTTTAACAATTTACTTTTTCTATTTACTTTGTTTTAATGTTTCCACTACAGATACAACTAATACCTCATGGGATATGAGGCGTGCCGAAGGGGAGAGTTCTGCAGAAGCAAAATCTACTGAACAGAAAACACATGCTCTTGCTCTGGGGCGTCCTTTAAGCTTTGCAAGCAATGAAATTGTTGCGGTTGGGACGTATGAATTTATGAGGGGTGTTTTTGGATTGGTTCAAGACCTGGCTGTTTTGGGACTTGATGTATATGTGGGAAGTGCAGTTTTACTTAAAGAGTGCAGAGACAAAGATTTTGTGGCTCCCCAATTTATGCTAGATGCTAGGAACCGTCTTGTGGCCACCTGTCAAGGTGTCAAGGGTTTAGTGAGTGAAGCTGTGACCATAAAATGTGGAACCGGCAGAAGTGGCTCTTTTACAAGCAGAAGAGAAGTGTGTCAACCTCGAAAGAAAAGCGAAACAACAACGGCGCGTAGCAGCTGCCGCACGGATCACGCAAGCAGCAGGAGAGGCGGTGACACACTTTATCCAAAGCTCGCAAGCGCAGATGCAAGCAGAGGCGGATCAGGAGCAACGGAGGATAGAGCACGCTCCTCCGCTTCCTGAATTTGAAGCTTATCGACGTGCGCTCCGGGCAGTAGCGGCGATTCCTGCTTTGACTACTCAAGGCAGCAGTGAGGAGCATTTACTACAAGCGGGATTTGTAACTGGAGAGAGCTTGTTAGGTGCCGTTAGCCAAGTCGCTGCTTTGGAGACGCTGCCTGTTCTCAGAGAAGTGGTTGTCCAAGCTGGAGTGCGAGAAGCCTTAGCTCCTTTGCCATCTTCCGCTTTATATCAGTCTTTTGCACGCGAGATGTTTCAATTGGATCCTGACGGTGGGTTTCTCGAATCTGTGTTAGGTGGAGATGCCGTGCATGCACTTAGAGTGAGTTTGGGAGTGGCTGCAGGTTCAGCTCATTGATTTCAACGCTCTTAAGTTTTTCTTAAACTAGATTGCGACAATTATAAACCTTCTATAATTGTCGCAATTTTCAGGATTTTCAGATTATTGCGACAAATATAGAGAGTTTTTATGTGGCGCACTGCTGCCTATTTTGGCTTGAAAATAGGCAACATATTCAAAAAAGTGTACCCTATTCTCATAAAAACGGACGGACTGCTTTCAAATGACGATCATGGTTTAGAGGATATTGATAATGAATGCATTGGGATTTGACGAGCTGATGAGTATTCTACAGAACAATGGTGAAACGGAACGCATCGAGGCAAAAAGAACTAAGGATAGCCTTGGAAAGAGTATCCTTGAGACGATCTCAGCTTTCAGTAATGAACCCGATTTAGGTGGTGGTTACTTGGTTTTGGGATTAACCAAAAATACGAGTAACTGCTCGCCACATTATGATGTGACCGGTGTTAGTGATGCGGATAAACTGCAAAGCGAGATAGCGACTCTGTGTCGGCAAAGCTTTAACAATCAGATTCGTCCAGATCTTCAAGTTTTATCACATGAAGGCAAGACGATCATCATTATCTATATCCCAGAAGCTGAATCGTACAATAAGCCTGTCTACATAAAAAGTAGGGGAATCGACAATGGTGCCTTTAGACGATTTGGTCCGACAGACCAACAGTGTACTCAAGAAGATCTCGATTATCTCTATCAACGACGGTCCAAGAAAAAGTACGATGAAACGGTCTTAAGTGAAACCTCTTTTGAAGACATTGATCTATCTGCTCTTAAAGTTTATCGCACAATGAGAGAGGAGGTGAACAAAAATGCAAAAGAGCTCAAGTTAAATGATGAAGATTTACTCCAGGCGCTATCGGTATTGGTCCATTCTAGAGGGAGTCGCTGTTTAACAGTGGCAGGGTTTGTGCTTTTTGGGAGTGAAATGGCACTGCGTCGCGTTTTACCTATGGCGACCCGGGTCGACTATATCATGATTGACGGGAGAGAGTGGGTTCCAAATCCAGATAAACGGTATCATCATACGATTGAAATCGGAGAAGGCTTATTTACCGGAATCTATAGATTACTGCACCAAATTATGACAGATATTCCGCAGGCTTTTTCATTGGATGAAAACCAAATTCTTAGAAAAGACAGTCCGCTAGTTCCTAGAAATGTTATACGTGAAGCTTTGTGCAACGCGCTTATGCATAGAGATTAAACTGTTGATAGTCCTGTGCAAATTCGGAGATATTCCAATCGAATTGAATTTGAAAATGCAGGGTATTCACTCAAACCAGAAGATCAGTTAGGATTACCTGGTTCTATTGCTCGGAATACCAAGATTGCCACAATTCTTCATGACGTTAACCTAGCTGAGACAAAGGGTACCGGTATTCGAGCGATGCGTGATTCAATGCGGGAGGCAAATTTAACTGTGCCTTTAATAGAGTCTAAGCGTGCTTCCAATCAGTTTATCTTAACTCTTTTAACTCACCATCTTATGGATCAAGAGGATGTTAAATGGCTTGCACGTTTTAAGGAGTGTAACCTAAGTGACGAAGAAGCACGAGCTCTTGTTGTGATCCGTGAAATGGGAGCCTTTTCGAACGCTGATTATAGAGCAATTAATACTGTAGATACTCTTTCAGCCAGCAATAGCCTCAGAAGACTGCGTGATTTAGGCTTGATTGAACAGAAAGGAAGTGGTTCAAAAACGTATTACACACCGTCTAAAAGCATGCTTGGGATGCGGGACAGAACCCCTGACATAAGGGAAGGAACCCCTGACATAAGGGAAGGAACCCCTGACATAAGGGAAGGAACCCCTGACATAAGGGAAGGAACCCCTGACATAAGGGAAGGAACCCCTGACATAAGCAGGCTCTTAGAGGAGGGGATAGAAATACCTGAGGAACTTTTAGAGGAGTTAAGAACGTTTGGGAAAAGGGCTTCTAAAGAGAAAACACACGCAATTATCAAGCAAATCTGCGCACTTGCCTATATTAAACCTACAGACCTGGGAGCTCTTTTAAGCAGGAATCCTGAACATTTAAGAAACCGGTTTTTAACTCCGATGGTGGAGTCCGGAGAGCTAGAGTTGAAGTACCCAAACAATGTCGGACATCCTCAGCAAGCCTATCGGTTGGTCATCTAGTTAAGGACAGGCAACCGGTCGGGCTCTTTGACTTTTCCAGCCTCCGGAACAGCAACGCTCTCCACTCCTTCATAAGTTTGAAGAATGTTGTAAAACGTGTCACGCTGAGCCGGTTCAAAACCGGCCTGCCGAATCATCCGCAACATGTCGTTATGATCGGCCTTATTGATCCACTCTGTTGCCCGGTGTACGTTCTCTTCCATAATTGTCCCACCAAAGTCATCAGCACCATAACTCAGCGCCTCCATTCCCACCTCTTTACTCTCACCAAACCACGAAGCGCCAATATGGTCAAAATTATCGAGGTAGATGCGCGCAAACGCTAAAATTCGAAAATAGGCGTCTTTGCCCGCCCAATTCTTGACTGTGCGTCTAAGAGCTGTGCGGTTCCGTTTGTAACTCCAAGGAATAAAGCAGGTAAAGCCGGGAATTTTGTCCTGATGCACACGCAATGTTTCAAAGTGCTCAAGAATGTCCTCTGGTTCCTCGACATGTCCATACATCATAGTAGCCGTGGTCTCATACCCAATCTGATGCGCTAAGTGGTGGAATTCCATCCATCCGTCTGGACCTATTTTTTTAGGTGAAACTTGAAGACGAACACGCTCAGAAAGAATTTCTGCGCCGCCACCGGGAATCGTGCGCAAACCCGCCTCCCAAAGACGCTCTAACACCTCGCGAACTGAAATGTCTGAAACGCGGGCGCAATTCCATAGCTCAACTGCACTGAAAAAATGGGGGTGGATGTCAGGGAAGCGGGCGCGCGCCTCTCTCACGAGTGCGACATGGTAGTCAATTTTTAATTCGTCGTTGACGCCGCCCTGAAGCAACACAGTTGTTAAACCAGCAGCGCGCGCACGCTGCATATGCTCCATCACCTCATCGACCGATTTGGTGTAGGTGTCTTTGGCACCAGGATGGCGGTAAAAAGCGCAAAACCCACAGTCTATTTTACAAACGTTGGTGTAGTTGGGGTTGGAATCGAGAACAAAAGTCACCCGTTTGGGAGGATTTTTCTCTTCACGGATGGCCTGAGCGTGTTTCTGCAGCTCGGCAAGCGGGGCATTTCGAAATAGGTCCAGCCCCTCTTCTAATGTGATCCTGGTGTGCATATCCTACCCATTGACTAAAACTCATAGAATGATTACCATCTCCCCTTTAAACTTTTTTGTCAATTCACGTCAGTGACCCTCTACGTATGAATCAACCGACCACTTTGGAAGAGCAAGAGCCCCCTAAGCAAGAGACCAATACATTTTTGAGTCGGCTTGAATCTCTCTCTGATGTCGAAGAGAAACTCCGCTCCAGTATCCACTTTATGCGTGAAGCTCTAGCTCAAAAGGGGACGCCCAATTTCAAGGGATTTTGGGAAATACGTAAGATCTGTCTTCCGCTTTTTAAAGAGCCTCTTGCTGGCATCATGCGCGCGCAGCTGTGGGCTGAGTATATCGAACTGACACGAGAGGGCAGACGCCTGAAAAACATCCTGGACGAAGAGTCAGCTTTTGCTGTTGAACAGATTGAACTGGCTATTGTCTCTCTTGAAAAAGAGGCGACTGAATTCCACGAAAATCGTGAAAATGCCCTGGCTCAAGTACTCCCTGTTGACTTTCCTCTTGAATTAGCTACGCTGAAGGAGCGCTACGCGTTCTACCAAAATCTGCAGAAGCAGCTCAATGTCCTCAATGTTTACGCTTCGCGGATCAATAGTTTGCGTAAAGAGTTGATCCGAACGGAGATGCGTATTCGTCAAAAGAATCAATTTTTTCAGCGCCTCTCTCAGCTTGGAGATAAAGTCTTTCCTGTGCGTAAGGAATTGATCCGTGAGGTCAGCGAGGCCTTTATTCAAGATGTGGAAGACTTTGTTCAAGCTTACTTTTCCTCAGAGGCCTTCTCTCATGAGGAAGTGCGTCGTTCGGTCTTTTTCTTTCGCGATGAGATAAAGGGGCTCCAGGCTATGGCTAAGATGCTCACGCTCAATACCCACGCCTTTTCCGCTACTCGAGAGCAGCTCAGCCAGTGCTGGGACAAGCTAAAGGGGATGGAGAAGGAACTGAAAAAAGAGTATGCGCAGCAAAAGCAGCAATCGAGCGAAAATGTTGAGGCTGTGCAGACCCGGATTCAAGCTTTTGTGGCTGACTATGCTGAGGGGAAGTACACGGTTGAAACAGGCCTTAAAGAGCTGGAGTCGATTAGCCGTTGGATGCGGGATGTCGACTTAACCCGTCCGCACGTCCGCTTTTTGAAGGAGGAGTTAGAAAAGGCGCGTCAACCGATTGATGCCATTCAAAATGCTGAAGTGGAGTCCAGACGTCAGAAGCAGGTTGAGTTTGAGCAAGCGCGTCGAGAAAAGGTGGAGCAGCTGAAACAAGAAGTGGAGGCAATCGCGCAAACAATCGCCAGTGAGCATGTCGAGATACTCCTTGAGAGGCTTGAGGAGTGCCGCAAAGCGTTTGCAGGGGCCTCTATGATGAAGGTAGAGCGTCAACAGCTCGATCGGAAGATCAAGGAAGTGCGTGACCTTATCGCTGAGAAGCAAGAACAGGCACTGATTGATCTCTCTGACGATGATCGAGCTACCTTTGATGGTTTGAAGGGTGTTTTAGAACAGCGTAAAGAGCGGCGTAAAGCAGTAAAAGCGCAGATCGAGGAGTATCGCAAAACCAGTAGCGGCTCTGGACTCGATTTTGAAAAAGCAATGCGTGTGCAGGAGCTGATGCAGGAAGAAAAAGAGCGACTCGCAAAGCTGGATGAGGGTATTGACGAAATCGAAGCCAAGATCAGCGCCTTTAAGTCCAAGTCGTGATTGTCGCAGTCTTTGATCTAGATGGAACACTCCTCTCCCACAATAGCAGCTTTTCCTTCTGCCGCTGGCTCCGACGCCAGGGCGTTTTTTCGCGCGCTGATCTTCTCTATTGTTCCTCTCTTTATGCGACCCATCTTCTTTTTGGTCTCTCGCTTCTGAGTTTACATACGCGTGTATTTAACCGCCTGTTTCGAGGTCGTTCAGCAGAAAGGTTTCAGCCCTATGTGCAACCGTTTATTCAAACCCTCTCTTGGTATGAGCCCGGATTGAGACGCTTAGAGGAGCTGCGTGAGCAGGGTGCAGAGGTGCACATTTTTTCTAATAGTCCCCGTTTTTTGGTCGAGCTGATTGCGGCCTCCATTGGCGTAAAAAATGTCTCTGCAACCGATTACAAAATTGACAATGCCGGCCTGATGTGGAATATTGCGACGTTGGTTGATGGAAAGAAAAAAGGTGAGATGCTTCAAGCGTTTAAAAACGAGACGATAGCCTTTTCAGATAGTCATCACGACTTCCCTTTTCTACAAGCGGCATCACGTGCCGTTGCTGTGAACCCCAATCGCCGTCTCTCTAAAATTGCTGCTCAACAAAAATGGGAAGTCTTATGAAGAAGATTGGCCTTTTCGGCGGGACGTTTAACCCCGTTCATTTTGGACATCTCAACTTGGCCTTTGAGTTAATGGAAAAAGGAGGGCTCGATGAGGTGTGGTGGATCCCTGCCTCCCGCTCACCTCTGCGTCAAATGGGTGAAAGCCCTACCCCTGAACAACGGCTTAAAATGGTGGCTCTTGCGGTAGAAGAGATTCCTCAATTTAAAGTTCTCGACTTGGAGATTAGGCGTCCCTCTCCCTCTTATACAATCGAGACTGTGGACGCAATTGTGGAAGCAAATCCTGGTATAGATTTCTCTTTTTTGCTCAGCCAGGATGTTTTAGCCCGCTTTATGGAGTGGAAAAAGCCGCTTGAGTTGGTGAAGCGCATTCCGCTTCTCATTGGGCAGCGAGAAGGGGAAGCCTTCCCTGTATTCCCTGAAGAAATCCAGAGGGCTGTCCAGAAGGGGCTGGTCAAATCGACTCAGCTGGATATCAGTGCAACACAGGTGCGCGACAGAATCAAAAAAAGATTGTATGTAGGACATCTTATTCCTGCGAAAGTCCTGGACTTTATATATGTAAATCAATTATATTTTACTGTTTAACGATGAAGAAAGATCCTCTATTATTTCTTAACGCAATTGCTCAAGCATTATTTGATAAAAAAGGGATTAACATCATGGCCCTTGACGTTCAAGGGGTTTCGACGTTAACCGACTATTTCGTGATTGCGGAGGGAAATGTTGACAAGCATGTGATTGGATTGGCCAAAACGGTCATCGAGACGTTAAAAAATGAGGGAGAGACTCCTCTCCATGTAGAGGGATTACATCAGGGAGACTGGGTCGTCATTGACTATTTGGAGCTAGTGATCCATCTTTTTAAGCCAGGTATTCGTGAGAAGTACCGTCTTGAAGAGTTATGGAACGAAGGGAAGGTGGTCGATTTGGATTTAACTGTTCCCCAAGCAAGAACTATTTGAGGTATTTTATGAGTAAAAAGCGGATCGTAGTCACAGGCATGGGAATCGTTTCCTGTTTTGGTAACGATGTCGAGCTCTTCTATGACACGTTGTTGGCGGGTAAAAGTGGTGTCAAGACAATCTCCCACTTTCCGTGCGCCGATTACCCGACTAATTTTGCAGCAGCGGTTCCAGAGTTCGATACGAGCAACTACATCGATAGAAAACAAGCGCGCCGCATCGATCCCTTTATCCGTTTTGCGACTGTCGCGGGAAAGAAGGGGATGGAGATGGCAGGCCTTGGCCCCGAGGAGCTCGAAAAGCTCGATAAAACTCGCTGTGGCGTGATTATCGGCTCGGGTATGGGAGGACTGAGGACCTTCTATGAAGGGACTGAAATGTTGCTCACAAAAGGCTACCGACGGATTACTCCCTTCTTTATTCCTTTTATCATTACGAATATGGCCGGCGCGCTTCTTGCCATCGATCTGGGCTTTATGGGACCGAACTACTCGATTTCTACAGCGTGCGCTACAGCCAACTACAGCATCACAGCGGCTGCTAATCACATTCGTCAGGGACATGCGGATTTAATGATTTGTGGAGGCTCTGAGGCAGCTGTGACACCTGTGGGCTTAACCGGCTTCATTGCGAACAAGGCCCTTTCTGAGCGCAAAGAAGCGCCTGAAACAGCCTCTCGTCCTTGGGATAGAGGACGGGATGGGTTTGTGATGGGAGAGGGAGCAGGAGTGTTGATTTTGGAATCTCTAGAGCACGCTCTGGCACGCGGCGCTCCCATTTATGGCGAGTATCTAGGTGGAGCTGTGAGTTGTGATGCGCACCACATGACAGCGCCTAGAGAAGACGGCTCTGGCGTGGCTCTCTGTATTGATCTGGCTCTCAAAGATGCTGAAATCCCTAAAGAGCAAATCAACTACATCAACGCCCACGCGACCTCAACGCCGCTTGGTGATATGGCAGAGGTGAACGGAATTCATACCGTTTTTGGCTCGCATGCCAGCAAGATCAAGATGAATGCAACCAAGTCGATGACCGGTCACTGCTTAGGTGCAGCGGGTGGTGTGGAGGCGATTGCGACGGTGAAGGCAATCGAGGCGGGCAAGGTGCACCCTACGCTTAACCTGGACGATCCTGATCCTGGTTTAGGGGCGCTGGATCCGGTCAAGGACACGGCGCAAGAGCATCAAATTACAGCTGCTCTTTCCAACTCGTTTGGCTTTGGCGGGCACAACTCTACGGTGATTTTTGGCCCTTATAAAGGGCAATAAAAAAGCAAAAAATGAACATTTTTTCTGCTTTGTTGTCTAATTACCTGACAGAGTTACGGAGAGCGTGCCCCCGTATTCCCCAGGGCAACAGCAACCGATGGCGGGTCAAAGGCCGGGACGATGTTTCCCAGGAGGGGCTCTAGCCCCTTCAAACGCGGACCCCAAAAGCACATGCGGTCTCTAACCGGATCGCTGCCCAGGTAGTTGGGAACAAGTGGGGTGTGGAGGTTTTTGCTTGAGTTCTTATGGACTTAAGGACCGTTTTTCACGGCGGTGCAAGCAGGATTGTAGCTCCCCAAAAGGGAGGACATTCGATCCATTCAGGCTCAAGGTCTTTACCTTGAACTTATGTGAGAAACGCGCATTCAAACCACACATCTCATGCACGCATTTTATGAGCTCCTGCAAAGCAGGGGCTCTTTTTGTTTAGTACCCCACAGTGAGACGGAAGAAAGGGCCACCCAAGCTAAGGCTCTGTGTACTGAAGGGCATCACGCGCCCATTGCCGCCCTGAGGAATTAAGTTGATGGACGAGTAGTTGAGAATATCTGCATACCAATCCAGCTCGTACCCAAGCTCTAAAGCAATAGCAAAGCAGCGGCACAAGCAGAAATTGTAGTTAAGACTGATTTGGAAATCTAAGCCGGGAATGACGTGGTTCCAGGTCTCTCTTTTCGTAAAAATGGTCGGAAAACTGCCAAACACTCCATCATCACGAGATAAATAGTCAAAATAGGTAGATCCAATCAAAGCAAGCAAACCGAGATTTGAGCGCAGATTGAAATTTTTCCAGAAAGGGTAGGTGCCTCCCAGCCCCAGGCCTAATCCACCGCCTTGGAAACCCGAGTGCTGTTTCATTCTGAAAACAGAGCCTCCAAAAAAGCTAGAACTCAGTTCACCTTGAGCGTCATAGGTGTAATCGACCCGTACCCACCTAACGTGGGCATAGGCAAATGGCAGGACATGACAACAAGCTGGAAGCGGAACGCCATAACGGAGATCGACGTTCTGGTAACGAAATTGGACTGTGACATCTAGAAAGTTAACGGCTGAGTTAGTGCCTGCTCGTCCGCCAGATGGGATCATGAAGTTAAATGCATCTCCCCGCACAAAAAATTTGCTTTCAGGCGCATAAAAGTTGAGATAGGAGATGTCTGCAAACTTGTTAGACTCTCTAAAGCCAAAGCGAGCCCGAGCGCCTCCATCATATGTTCCTTTCATGTAAAGGGGTTGGCGATCGGGATTGTCGTTGTTATCCACTTTGATGGCAGCAAAAATGGGAGCGTGCCCCACTGTCCAGTACAGCGCATCGACAGAAGCGTACCACTCTCTTGGACAGCAAGAAGTGGGTTCAGATTCACTCACACAACCGTTTGTTTCAGCGTAGATAAAAAAAGGGCTTATGAAGAGAAAAAAGGCAATCAGAGACTTCATTTTTTTCCTGTGAATTAAAGGTGAAATCCTCTTATATCCGTGAAGAGTTTTTTTACAAACAAAAAGTTGAAAAGAGCATGAACCAGGCCTTTGGAATCATCCCTTTAAGAGAAAAAAATCGCGCGTGGGAGACGTTGCTTGTCAAGCACCAGAAAGGACACTGGGCCTTTCCAAAAGGACATCCCGAACCAGGAGAGATGCCTCAAGAGACAGCGCTTCGAGAATTGAAAGAAGAGACGGGTCTGAAAGTAAAACACCTCTTGCCAAAAGAGCCTCTGAAAGAATTTTACATCTTTAAGCAAGAAGGGAAATTGGTAGAAAAAACGGTAACCTACTACTTGGCTGAAGTGGAAGGCGAGGTGACCTTACAGAGAGAAGAGCTTGAGGCGTGCCGCTGGCTCTCATTTGGAGAAGCAGCTAAGTTAGCAACCTTTCCAGAATCTAAAAAACTAGCCGAAAAAGCGCGTTACTTAGTTGTAAAGCTGTGAAGAAGCTCCCGATTCCCTGGAAAGTGGTCATCATAATCGGCTTCAGCCAGCTTGATCACCTCTTCTGCTTCTTTTTTGTTGTAAACCTCGATGATTTCCATGCGCCTGCTCTTTTTTTCCACAAGGTCTTCTGGAGACTCTTTGTAGGTCAAAAAATAGTGCATCAGTCGATCGATCAAATTGGAAGGGCAGTCGGTGATGTCTTGAATGTGCTCGTAGACCAAATCTCCCGATAAAACGGCAATAATCTTGTCGTCAGCCTCGTTTGCATCAATGGCGCGGATGCCGCCGATGGGCTTGGCGGTCACAACGATATCTCCGCGTAAGATCGGTTTTTCAGTCAAGATACAGATATCAAGAGGGTCATGATCGCCATAGATGCCTTGACGCCCCGTCTTTTCGCTACAATAAGCCCCTACACGTTTACCTGCGTACGTTTGGGGAATCAATCCATACATAGTAGGGCAGTGATTAGAATACTTTTGAGGGCGATCGGCTTTTAAAAGACCACTGCTTTTGTCTAATTCAAATTTAACCGTGTCTGTGGGGACCACTTCTACGTAACAATGAATTTCTTTAGGGGAGTCCTTTCCAATATCTACACCGTGCCAGGGGTGAGCGCGGGTCAACAGGTTCATTAAATTCCAAATCGGTTCGTCTTTCATAGTAAATCCTTTTTTAGTGCGACTAGTCTACTGAACCTCATCTCAAGAGTCAAGTCTCATTGACTTTAAGGCTCTAATGTGTCAAAATATCCCTTTTATGATGAGGTAATTTATGGGAAAACTGAAGCTACGTGAGATTAAAATTGAGGGGTATGAGCGCATTGTAGAAGCGGTCGATGAAGAGGCCGGCTTGCATGCAATTATTGCTTTGCATAACACCACAATGGGACCAGCTTTGGGTGGTGTGCGCGTCTACCCTTACGCCTCGTTTGAAGATGCTCTCAACGATGTGCTGCGCCTCGCTGAAGGAATGACCTATAAATCAGCAGTTTCGGAGACAGGAACAGGTGGTGGTAAAAGTGTGATTATTGCTGATTCGCGTAAACCTAAGTCTGAAAAGCTCTTGTTAGCCTTTGCTGAGGCAGTTGACACCTTCCAGGGGCAGTATATCTGCGCAGAAGATGTGGGGATGCTCCCAACCGATCTAAATGTCATTCGTCAGCGTACTCCCTATGTTGTTGGCCTGCCCCACCCTAGATCCAGTGGCGATCCAGGCCCTTATACGGCATATGGGGGCTTTTTGGGTATTCGAGCTGTTGCTAACAAGTTATGGGGCGTTTCTACTTTGAAAAGGCGTACGGTAGCTATCCAAGGGCTCGGCTCTGTGGGAATGCGCATGGCGGATCAACTCTTTTGGGATGGTGCGCAGTTGATTGTCACTGATGTAAATCCTGAGTTGGTGCAGCTTGCGGTTCAAAAATATGGCGCGCGCGCTGTCGCGCCAGATGAAATCCACTCGGTAGAGTGTGATATTTTTGCTCCCTGTGCTTTAGGGGGAGGGCTCAATCCAGAGACCATTCCGCAGCTCCGCTGTCAGGGAATAGCAGGCTCGGCCAATAATCAGCTTCTTACAGAGGTAGATGGAGCCGATTTGGCAGAGAGAGGCATTCTATACGCCCCAGACTTTGTGATTAATTCAGGCGGCCTACTGAATGTGTGTGTAGAGATATGCAAAGATGGGTATAATCCTTATATTGCACGCCTTCATGTCGAGCGGATTTACGATCTTCTTTTAACGATTTTTGCCCTTGCAGAAGAGAAGAAACTCTCTACCAGCCGTGTGGCCAATGAGCTGGCTGAAGAGAATTTAAGAAAAGGGATCGGAAAAAGAGAAGAAGAAGTCGTTTTTCATCACTAAAATTGTTTCAAGACCTCTTCATGTAAAAAACCGTTGGTGGCGACGATTCCTTCATTACGAGTGAGCGTTTTCCCACAAGAGAAATCGAGCGCTTTTCCACGCATGTCTGTGACCCGGCCACCAGCCTCTTCTACAATTAACATCCCCGCTGCATGGTCCCAAATCTTTTCGACATGTTCTTTTTTTGTGGGAATCCGTAGGTAGATCGCGGTGTCACCGTTAGCTACATGTGCATACTTCACCTGGCTATCCAACCGAAAAGGACGAGGGTGCGCTTTTAGTTTTTTGGCGATCTCAAAAGCCACGGAGTGAGCATGCGTACGTGAGGTAACATGCGGCTCGCAATAGATCACATCTTCGGGCTTTGTGACGGGCGTGACGTGAATGGCGAGCACATCACCCGTCTCATAGGAGAGTCGTTCACACCCTTGTCTTTTCACAGCGACAAACAGAGCTCCTTTCTCCCCTTTTTTTACAGGAAAGCGGGGGCAGCCCAGGACGCCCAGCACAACCTCTCCCTCTTCAACCAGAGCAAGCGCCACACAATACTGCTCTTGGCGGATAAATCCCCGCGTTCCATCGATCGGATCTAGTACCCAGTAGCGTCCCTTAGCCTCTCCTCCTTCGCCAATGGCTGCTAGGATTTCGTTTTCACTCACCGTAGGGTCAACAGAGGTGATCTGCTCGATCACTTTTCGTTTAATTGTTTGATTCTGCGGTGAGCTGAGCAGAAGAGCGTCTTCTTCACCAACTAAGGAATCATTTGGGAATACCTCTCGTAGACGCATATTCACAAGCGCTTGAACACTAAAATCGGTGATGGTGACAGGTGACAGATCTTCTTTGTTGACCACGTCCAGAGCGGCGAGTTTTCCCTGCATGCTGCGTGCTAAATCAGAGGCGAGCATCACAGCATTGATTGCACTCTCTTTCTCTTTTTGATACGCTTTACCCATGCTTTACGCATGCACACTTCAAAAAATCTTGTCAACAAACCCGATTCAAGTATGTTAATGTTGTTCCAATGAAAACGTTAATTGCCTACATCTACTACTGCCTGATCCGCTTTCTCCTCTCCTTACGCTACCGCATCAGAGTGAAGGGTTTGAATGCTATTGCTCAGGAGAAACTTCCCCACTCTACAGGGATTTTGTTTTTAGCCAATCATCCGGCTGAAATCGACCCCTGCATTCTTCTACGCGTACTGTGGCCCAAATTTCGAGCGCGCCCGGTTGCCATAGACTATTTATTCCGTAAGCTGTTTGTAGGTTATCTCCTTGAACTGATCGGGGCGCTTCCGATTCCTAATTTTGATAACTCATCCAACAGCTTTAAAAGGCGACAGATCAATCAAACGTATGCGCGGATCTTCAATTTGCTCGATCAGAATGAGAATTTGTTGATCTATCCTGCTGGTGGACTAAAAAATAATGCAGAGGAAGTGATCGGAGGGGCCTCAGGGATTCACAATATTGTGCAAAAAAAACCTGAAATTAATGTGGTTTTGGTACGTACAACTGGCCTTTGGGGAAGTCATTTTTCTCGCGCTCTTACAGGAAAAACTCCTGATTTAGGAAAAGCCTTTTTTCACGGTTTTAAAGTTCTGCTCAAAAATGGACTTTTCTTTGCACCCCGCCGAGAGGTTATTGTGGAGTTTACACTAGCTCCAGATGACTTTCCTAGACAAGCCGGGCGTCTAGAGCTCAATCGGTATCTTGAAAATTGGTACAATTCTCCTGCCCCTGAACCTCTCAACCTGGTCTCATATAGCTTCTGGAAGAAAGATCTACCTAAGCCCTTTGCTCGTCCACAAGAAGAAGAGCTCTCCATTGCAGATGTGCCTATAGAGTTGAAAACTAAGATTTTAGATGAGCTTTCTTCTTTAACTAAAATGCCTGTAGATGCGCTTGCGCCTAATCTGGATCTTGCAACCGATTTGGGACTGGACTCTCTCGACATTTCACAGCTTGTTGTGCTGTTGAAAGAGGAATTCGGTGTTTTAGGTGTTCAATCGACCGATTTGACCACCGTGGGCTCTGTTTTGGTTTACGCAGCTCGTCTGAAAAAAGGAGAGGCGGAAACTGAAGAAGAGGAGGAAAAAACCGAGCTTTGGTCGATCGAAAAAGACCGTCCACTTGCCCTTTACCCTAAGGGAGAAACGCTTCCAGAGGTCTTTTTAAAGACGTGCGACCGGTTGGGAAATCGTGTTGCGTGTGTGGATAGAATTTCTGGCGAGGTGACCTATAAGAGATTGAAGATGGGTGTGATTTTGCTTGCGCAAGCCATTGGCCATCTTCCCGGAGAGCGAATCGGCATCATGATGCCTGCTTCTGTCGCTGTGAATGCGGTGATTTTAGCAACTCTATTAGCGGGGAAGGTGCCTGTCATGATCAACTGGACTTTAGGAGAGAGAAATTTACGTTCGATTGTAGAACAGTCAAAGATACAGGCCACTCTTAGCTCATGGAGCTTTCTCGACCGTCTAGAAAACGTGGACCTCAATGGTCTCGATGATCAGATCGTGTTGCTCGAAGACATGCGACGTGATTTTACTCTTTTTGACAAGCTTAAGGCCTTTTTATGGGCACGAAAAAAACCGCGTGCTCTTCTGCAGGCTTTTGGCACGCATACTTTAAGCAAAGAGCAGACAGCGGTGATTCTCTTCACAAGTGGAACAGAGAGTGTTCCTAAAGGTGTTCCTCTCTCCCATCACAACATCATGAGTAACCAAAGAGATGCCTATCAATGTGTTGAGGTAGAGCACGCTGATGTTTTTTTAGGGTGTTTGCCTCCCTTTCACTCATTTGGTTTTTCTGTAACCGGTCTTTTCCCTCTACTGGCGGGCTTGCCCGTTGCCTACTCTCCGAACCCTACAGATGGCAGAAGGATCGCCCTTGCGCTCAATCGTTGGCGTGTGACACTTCTGTGCATGGCCCCCACTTTTCTTAAAAATTTATTACGTGTTGCAGCAGCAGAGCAGCTCCGTTTTTTACGATTGGTCGTATCAGGCGCTGAAAAAGCCCCTTCTGAGGTTTTTGAAAAGATGGAAGAGCTCAACCCCAAAGCAAGTGTCGTTGAAGGGTATGGAATTACCGAGTGTGGACCGATTTTAACAATCACACCTCCTTCCCTACTCCCTAGAGGAGTGGGTAAGGCGTTGCCCAGCGTTGAGTTGCTGATCGTCCATCCAGAAACACATACACCTCTGCAGCCTGGAGAATCGGGCTTGATTTTGGCGCGTGGCCCCAACATATTTGATGGCTATCTTGATGCCACGCTCTTAAGGCCGTTTGTGACAATTGAAGGAAAAGAGTGGTATGTGACCGGAGATCTTGGTTACCTCGATACTGACGGCTATCTCACCCTTTCAGGCCGGCTCAAGCGATTTGTGAAAATTGGGGGCGAGATGGTGAGCTTAGCGTCTGTTGAGGAGGCGCTGCTCCAGTTTGCTTCTGAGGCGGGCTGGGAGTTAGATGCTGAGCTTCCTTCACTGGCTATCTGCGCGATCGAGCAGGAAGGAAAGAAAAGTGAGATGCACCTCTTCACTGTTTTTGATACAACTGTTGATCTGGTTAATCAAGCGCTGCGCAAAAGTGGAATGAGCAATCTCATCAAAATCAGGACAGTGCAGAAAGTGCCCTTTATTCCTGTGCTGGGCAGCGGGAAAATTGATTACAGAAAGCTCTCAGGGCAGATTACGGAAAGAACCTAGTCGCTTAAATCCCCATTTATCGAGCAGATCTCGCATTTTCATGTAAAAACCGTGGAGGTTTTGTCGAAAAGGGGAGACGAAGACAGGTGTGTAGGGGACCTCTGGGGGTTCGAAAAGATAAACGGGAATTAGGCCCACATCATCATAGTCCTCTTCTCTTTTTGAGACCTTCACTGTATCTGGGACCTCCATATGTTGATAGGCTGCTTCAGTTAAAAGTAGATAACGGTGGATGGGCACGTGGTTTTTAAGCAAGCGGTGAAGAATGATGATATCGACACCTGAGAGCTCTTCAAAGGGGCCAATTTTTTCAATTGCAGCGTGGCCGTAGTGGCCAATCACCTTGATTGAGAGCTTGTCGATATTTTTGCACCCTCCACACGTGCATGCTGTCGATCCCTTTAATTTTTGTAGTGCATTTTCAAAATGGGCAAAAAAAGCGAAGAGCTTTCGACTCAACCACAAAGGGTCACTCACCTTTTTGTTGAGATATAAAAAGATCGCATCACCTTCTAGCTTAGATATTTTTAATGGAAAATCAATCTCTTTTACAAGAGATTCAATCAAAAGAGAAATCGAGAGCTTGCCGTGTTGCGTGCTCCTTTGATTGGTCAACATATAACGTGTGTATCCGCTGATATCGGCAATAAAAAAAAATGTTTCCATATGCGTATGTGTAACTGAATGCAAAATATGACGCAATCTTGTAACGTTGAGCGATAAGGAGAAGAATATATGGTTGAATTTCCCAAACTGCCTGTCTATTTACACAATACCGAGACACGTAAAAAGGAGGTGTTTCGCCCTCATAGTGATAATCACGTGCGTATGTATACCTGTGGACCTACGGTCTATCATTACGCTCATATTGGCAATTTTCGCACGTATGTTTTTGAAGATCTCCTGAGACGCACCTTGAAGTTTTTTGGGTATCAAGTGACTCAGGTAATGAACATCACCGATGTGGATGATAAAACCATTCGGGGCACCATTGAGACCAATCAATCTCTTGCCGATTTTACCCGTCCGTTTAAAAATGCCTTTTTTGTTGATCTGCAAGATTTAGGGATTGAGCGAGCTGAAAATTATCCCGCGGCTACTGATTACATCAGTTACATGATCGACTTCATTCAAAAGTTGCTCGACAAAGGAATTGCCTACAAGAGTCGAGACAAGAGCATTTACTACGCCATTGACAAATGCCCTAACTACGGACGTCTTTCGCACTTAAAGCTAGACGAGCTGAAAGTCGGCGCAGGTGATGAGCGTGTTGCTTCAGATGAGTATGACAAAGAGAATGTCAGTGATTTTGTCTTATGGAAAGCCTATGACCCTGAGAGAGATGGAAAAGTGTTCTGGGAGAGCCCCTTTGGTCCGGGACGGCCCGGTTGGCATCTAGAGTGTTCGGCGATGGCCATGCATTTACTCGGTGAGACACTTGATATTCATGTGGGTGCTGTCGATAACATTTTCCCCCACCATGAGAACGAGATTGCGCAGTCTGAGGCTTTTTCGGGCAAAAAATTCGTTGCCCACTGGCTTCACTCAGAGCATCTGATTGTCAATAACAAGAAGATGTCTAAGAGTTTGGGTAACTTCTACACGTTGCGGGATCTGTTAGGCAAAGGGTATAGTGGAATGGAGGTGCGTTACATGTTAATGCACATTCACTATCGTACCCAGCTCAACTTCACTTTCGAGGGGATGGAGGGAGCTAGAAAATCTCTCCATCGCCTGAACGACTTTGTTCAACGCATGTATGAGCGTTCAGATTCCAATCAAGAGCCTACAAAAGAGTGTCAAGAGGCTCTCCGGAAAGCGATTCAGATTTTTAGTGAGTCTATGGCTGACGATCTCAATATTTCGGTTGCGCTAGCAGCTATTTTTGATTTGATGCACACGGTCAACACTCTCTACGATTCAGGCACACTGACTGGCGGCGATGCGCATGCTGTCTTTTTTGTGATGCAGGAGTTTAACAGAGTCTTGGGTGTCTTGAATTTTGACTTGGATGAAGAGGCGCCTGCTGAATTGCAAGAGATGCTGCAGAAAAGAGAGGAGGCGCGTCAAACCAAGCAGTGGGCGCGTGCCGATGAGCTGCGCGATGCGATCACAGCTAGTGGTTATGTGATTGAGGATACGGACCAGGGACCTCGGCTGAAGAAAAAATGACCAAAGACGAACGTTTTTTATTTGAGCTCTACCGTCAACTTCAGCAAAGCGGTATGGATACTTTTGATCCTCACAAGATTGCGGAAACGCTCGGATATAATGAGCGTTTAACCAAAAATATTCTCAACGGGTTGATGAGAGCCAACTTAGTTAAGCGCTACAATGAAGATGAAGTGGGACTTACTCCAAGAGGGTTAGAAGTAGTCAGACTTCTTAGATAGTTGTGAAACAACAGAGAACTTTAGAGCGACCAAATGAAGCAAAAAGACTCAAACAGGCCAGACGTTGTGACTTCCCAACATTTATAGCTGCGTGGTCTTCATGATGGGGAAGTAGAGCACATCGCGGATGGAAGTGGCATTGGTGAAAAGCATCGCCAGACGGTCCAATCCAATTCCAACGCCTGATGCAGGAGGCATCCCCTGACAGATCGCTTCGATAAACTCCTCATCGAGAGGATGCGCCTCTTCGTCACCCGCCTCTTTTTTCGCCGCCTGAGCCTCTAAAAGCTCTCTTTGGATTTCTGGGTCATTCAGTTCGGAATAAGCGTTACACAGCTCTTTGCCCAAAAAGAAGCTTTCAAACCTCTCTACAAGTCCCTCTGCACGTAGTTTTGGATCGCGATGCGGCTTACAAAGCGGCGTTGTCTCAATCGGATGGTCAATAATGTGGTGCGGCTGGATCAACTTGGAATCCACAAACTCATCAAAGAGCATCGCAATCAACGCACCTCTAGGCGCATTGACGATGAGCTTAGTATCGATTTCACTCTCTTTTTCGAGCACACGGTGGATCTCTTCATTGGATAACGCGTCTACATCAAGGCCTGCATATTCAGCAATGCTCTCTTTCATAGTCATCCGCTTCCACGGAGCGCTTACATCCACTTCAACCCTCTCTCCATCGAGCTCGTAGGCAATTTTTGTTGTCCCAAAAAGCTCAAGCGCAATCTTCTCAATCAAATTCTCCACAAAAGCCATCATGTTGTTGTAATCCCAGTAAGCGGCATACGCTTCTAACATGGTAAACTCTGGATTGTGCGTCCGGTCAATCCCTTCATTGCGAAATACCTTACCGATCTCATAGATCCGCTCAATGCCCCCCACCAGAATTTTTTTGAGAGGAATCTCAAGAGAGATGCGCAGAAAGACATCTTGATCGGTCGCATGGATGTGCGAATCAAACGGCCGTGCCTCAGCCCCACCGTAAATGTTTTGCAAAACAGGCGTTTCCACTTCAAGAAAGTCCTGTTGATTGAGATAGTCGCGCACAATCCGCATCATTTTGCTGCGGGTGAGAAAGACTTTACGTACCTCCTCATGTGTAATGAGGTCCAACCACCGTTTACGGTAGCGCATCTCTTTGTCAATCAATCCACTATGTTTTTCTGGGAGGGGGAGGAGCGTTTTGCAAAGAAGGGTCATTTTTTTGACAAAAATGGTGATCTCGCCTTTTCCGGTCCGGAAGAGATGTCCTTCAACGCCAATCAGATCGCCGAGATCAATTTTTTTCTCAATGAATTTAAGCGGTTTGATCTCCTCGCCCTCTAAACCTTCCACAACGGTATGGTCACGGTTGAACATGAGCTGAATTTTATGGGTCGCTTCCTGAATATGGGCAAAGGCGTTTTTACCCATCGCCCGAAACAGAATGAGTCTGCCGGCAACCGTGACCTGTTCGGTCTCGCCACGCGCTGCTGCCTCACTGTCACCGATGGGCGCTTCACCTTGCTCTTTGAGGATGTGAGCGGCTGTATGGGTAGGAGAGAAGTGATGGGGATAAGGCTCAACACCCGCCTCGCGGATCTCATTGAGCTTTTTGGTCCGGTTTTGAAACTCTTCGTGCTGGTGGTAGTGTGGCTTTTCAGTCATGGGTTGTATACTCTTTTCCGCTCCGGTTTTGATCAAACCAAACATAAGGATAGAAGCAAAGAATCGCATTGATGATGCCGACTCCTAGGACAACGATCCAAAAAATCTTTGTGTGGATTGTGGCCATTTTAAAGGCCTTTATAGGGTTCATTTCCTCAATATATCCTGGAAACGAGTTAAAAGAAAGTGGAGAGAGGGTCGACATCGATGTGCATTTTAATTTCACGCGGCACATCGGTTAACTCTTGAATCACAGTTGTGATGGGGTAAACCGACTGTCCACGAATGAGGCACTGGAAGCGGTAGTGATCTTTGATTTTCGCATGTCCTGAAGGGACGACTGGATGGATCAAAAACTCTTTGCCCAGTCCTCGAATCAAAACGGCACGCACCTGCAGAGCGGTCTGTTGTACCTGAGTCGCATCGATGCCACTAAAGGTGAGTTTGACCAGATGAGCAAAAGGTGGGAAGGTAAACGCTTTACGTGTCTCAATTTCGGATTGAAAAAAGGCTTCATAATCTTGGGCTCCTGCTTGGCGGATCGTGCCATTTTCAGGCATTTGGGTCTGGATCACCACTTCACCTGGCAGCTCACCTCGACCTGAGCGCCCTGCTACTTGAGTGATGAGCTGAAACACGGTTTCAGAGGCGCGGAAATCGGGGATATGGAGGCTGGAGTCGGCGTTAATGACAGCCACGAGGGTCACAGCAGGAAAGTGCAGCCCCTTTGTGACCATCTGCGTGCCGATGAGAATATCGGCCTTCCCTGTGCTAAAAGCGCGGAATAGACGCTCATGGCTCCCTTTGTGACGCGTGGTGTCTCCGTCCACACGTAGTGTACGCGCTTCAGGAAACAGGGCATGCAGAGCGCGCTCCACCTGCTCAGTGCCGATACCTCGATACTTGAGAGTCTCTGCAGATTGGCATGCGGTGCAGGTTTTGGGTGGGGGAATGAGTCGGTGATCGCACATGTGGCAAGCCAGAAGCTGATCGCCTCGATGAAACGTGAGGGCAAGCTCACAATGAGGGCACTTAAAAATATGTCCACACTCCTGACAAAAAAGAGAGGTGTGGTAGCCGCGCCTGTTTAAAAAGAGGATGATTTGCTCACCAAGCTCGAGCCGTTTTTTCATTCCGTCTATCACTTTGTTAGAAAAAAGGGTGTAGCCTCCTGCTTTCTCAAATTCAAGACGCATATCGACAATATGCACTGTGGGCATAGAGGCTTGTTGTGCGCGTGTATCTAACTTGGAGAGGGTGTATTTTTCTTTTTGGGTATTGTAATAGCTCTCGAGGCTAGGAGTGGCAGTTCCAAGTACAACAGCCGCCTGAGAGAATTTGCCGCGCACCACGGCTACATCGCGCGCATGGTAGCACGGCTGCTTTTCACTTTGTTTATAGGCTTGATCGTGCTCCTCATCGACAATGATCAGTCCGAGATTTTTGACTGGGCTAAAAAGAGCGGATCTGGCGCCAATCACGATTTTAGCCTCTCCTCGATGAATCCGATGCCACTCATCGTGCCTCTCTCCTTCACTGAGCCGGTGGTGTAGAATGGCAATTTGGTCGTCAAAGCGAGAGCGGAACCGCTCAACGGTTTGCGCTGTCAGTGAGATCTCTGGAACAAGCATAATCGTTCCAAGCTCAAACCGGAGCGCTTTTTCGATGGCCTGAAGGTAAACCTCTGTTTTACCGCTCCCAGTCACACCAAAGAGCAGGTGAGTTTCGAAGCATTTTTTTGAGAGTGTTTGAGAGATTTTTTCAAGAGCAGCAGCTTGCGCTTCATTGAGTGTTTTGGCCTCTGTTTTAAAGTACTCTTGATTGAGCAGAGGAGAGCGATCGATTTGAACCCGTTCTAGCTGGAGCCACTCTTTGTTGACAAGGGTTTGGACAGGACTTCTGGAAACTTCTGCTTTTTCGAGCAGTTCTGTGAGCAAAATTCCCTTGTCCGTTTCGAGCATGATATCTAATACGGCAGCTTGCATGGGATAGGGGACGCGCAACTCTAAACAGTGGGCTCGCAAACGCTCTTTGGAGAGCTTACGCGTGACGAAATACTGCTGCTTGTGTGCAAGATTGTGGCGGATGCTGGATGGTAGCATCCGTTTGATCACCTGCCTCAAAGGGGTGGCGTAGTAGCGGCTCATCCAAAGCGCTAATTCAAAGAGCTCTTCATTAATCAATTCATCCTGTGACAGCACAGAGTGGATAGGGAGCACTTTTGAAAAGGAACACTCCTCTTTAATGGTCATGATGTAGCCGTTGCGCAAGTGTCCCCGAACAGGAACCTGTACATGCATGCCCCGCTTGAGCTCTAGATTCGCTGGGATGCCATAATCAAGCGCTTTGTCAATAGCAACATCTAGGAGGACTGAGGCATAGTGGGAAAACTCTTTAGGGTGTTCCATAGCGTGCGCTTTAAATCGGTGTCGTAATGGTCCGCAAGAGGAAGGAGTGTAGGACCATCGAGTTTATGAAATTGGTGCAAGTCTACCTGAGAGAATCTTTTCTGCAAAAGAGATAGAGGAGCTAAAACCAACTGAATGTTTTGGTTAGTCAGAAGTGTGTCGATTTTTCCGGAGAAAAGAGCAGCTGGTGCCATGTATTGCGTAAGTGCACGGGCGACGTTTTCTAAAAACAACGTTTGGGTTTCATTCACGACAAGAAGCCGAATCGGAATGTGAAGCGGTTGAGAGGAGTAGAATTGTGCAAAGTGCGGAAGATTCTCCGATGGAAGAGGGAACGGTGTGAGCTTCCATTTTGCTTCCGGCTTCGTTTCGGGCTTTTTTGCTTCCACAGGCGCAGTAGCGGGAGCAGCAGTGGGAGGGGGTGAGATAGGCTTGGGTGGCGGAGGCTCTTTTTCTTTCAAAGAGAGACGCACCGGCTCCGGCCACCCCTCTTGAAGAAAGTCGAGTGTGGCACGAATCAGAGAGGCAAACTCTTTGCGCGATTCATGCATGGCTTAAGGTGTCTAATTGCTTTTGAATGGAGGGGAGAAGATGGAGGAAGCCATTCTCTTCAAATTTTTCCATAAGAAAGCCCTCTGCTTCGGGAATTCCGGCCGGAAAGAGAGACTTAAACAACTTTGAGGCGATTGAACTTCCAAAAAGCTCTTCAATTCTCTCATGCCTTGAGACTAAAAAATACACAACCTGCGGATGCTCCCGATAATTAGAGAAAAGCTTGAAAAGAAGAGCGCCCATTTTTTTGATCTCTTTTTTCATCTCTTGAAAGGGTTTTTTGTACTCTTTGGATTCCTCAGCGATGAGCTTAGCGCACAACTCTCCTGCAGAAAACGCCTTCTCTAAGGTAGACCTAACAGTTTGAAAAGCTGGCTTTTCAGTAAAATGAATGCGATGCAAGTCTGAAAAATGGAGCAATTTGCGAAGGGTTCCGCTGGGTGGATTCCACGGATGGACAGAATAACCCACCAGCTTGTGAAGTAAAGAGGCCGACGGTTTCTCTTTCAACAAAGATGAAGCTTCTAAATACTCATGCAAAAAAAACTGATAGAGAAGCGGCTCATTTTGATGGTAAAAAGCAAATCGATTGTATGGAGTTTCACTTCGCGTCATAAGTTCAGTGCACACGCTAGCAGATTTTTCGATACCGATCAAGCAGCTTTCGATTCTTCTCTAAAAACAGCTCTTTCCAATAGTAATTGTCGAGTAGATCTGCCGTGCACCTTCCTGTGATCAGGTAGGCAATGTAGAGCGCCTCAACGGAAGCGAGACCGGCAGTTTCATCCTGTCTGCGAGGATAGGCCGTTACGCATTCAGGGGGGAGTCGCCTTTGCCTCTGCGTTTCAGGTAGCACCAGAGCCTGCTCCATCCGCGTCGCTAATTTCCACGTGCCATCCAGCAGCACCAGCCCATGATCACTATCGGCCTCCGTTAATACCTCAGAGGCGGTGGCACTGAGTAAAACATAGCCTTCTAATTTAAGTTTTTTTTTGAGGGGATAGGTGTAAAAGTGGAAACCTTTTTTTTCCTCCAATCCGCGCAATGAGCATTTTTTTAAATTTTCTTTTCTATGACGAACGACGATTGTTGGACATAAACTGTTCATATCTAGTAAAATGATTCCTTGGCAGAAAGAAATTCTACCAATATTTGTTGGTTTTTGTAAATTAGAGAGAAGTTTTTTTGAAACCTGGAGGAGAAACAAATGAGAAAGTATCTTTTAGTCGCGTGCCTATTGGCACTGGGAGTTTCGACTGTCTATGCAGCAGAGCCTGCAAATGGAAATGGGAAGGGAGTTGCTAAACAACAATCTTCTCAAATTAAGTGGTTTACACGTTATAGTGAAGCTGCAGCAGCAGCCAAGCAGGAGAAAAAGCCGATGCTTCTGTTTTTCACCGGTTCTGACTGGTGCGGTTGGTGCAAAAAAATGCATCAAGAAGTTTTTGCCTCTCCTGAGTTTGCAAAAGAGGTAGGCAATAATTTCGTTTTTGTAGAAATTGATTTCCCCATGAACAAACCGCTGCCTACAGACCAGCAGCAGGAGAACAATCAATTGAAGCAAAAATATGGTGTGACAGGTTATCCAACGATTATCATTTTGGATGCCAGTGGCAACTTTGTTGCGGAGACGGGTTATCGTCCTGGTGGCGGAAAAGCCTATGCTGATTACCTAAAACAGCTGCTCAAGTAACCTGAATGCCCCCTGAAAAGGGGGCCCTTCAACGGAGGTACACATGTATCGCGTCCTTTTCGTATTTCTAGCCCTTACTTTTTTCTCAAGTGCACACGCCTCTTTGGAATGGAAAGAGAATTTCTCCAAAGCGATCGATGAGAGTGCAGAAGATGGGAAACCGCTTCTCCTTTTTTTCACAGGATCAGATTGGTCGGGCCTGGCAATGAAGATGAAAAAAGAGGTGCTTGATTCTCAAGCCTTTCAGGAAAAAGCACGGACGCATTTCCACTGTTTACAGATTGATTTTCCCAAGCATAAGGCACTTGGTGATGAGCAAACCTCTCAAAACACAGTCCTCAAGCAACGTTTTGGAGTGGAAGAGCTTCCACTCCTTCTTGTGCTCGATTCTAAGGAGCGAGAGATCATGAGAATGGGGTATTTCCCTGAAACAGGTGAGCAGCTCGTAGGAGAACTTTTACAAGTTGTACACCAAGATGCGCAGCTCTGTGCAGGGCTTAAACGTCTGCCCAAAGAAGAAAATGCTCTGCAAGAGCTGTATCAGCTTGCCGTTGCTCTTTCTGGAGAGGAAGCACAAAAAACCCTTCTAGCAGCAGGGCTTGCCATAGAGGCGCCTTTTTTCCAGCTTGAACAGTATCGTCTCCTTGTTGAAGGGGGAAGGGATGCGCACAAACTTCGTGAGAAGCTCTTGCAGAGTCAAGACTCGGAGATACATTTCGCTGTTGCGATGATTGATTTTCAGCAGCGCGCCTCCACATTGAGTGATCCACTTGAGGTGATTAAACCTTTGGAGGCGTATTTAAGCCGTTTTGGCGATCAAGATACCCAGAATGTGTGGCGCATTGAAATGATGATTGCGCAATTTTACTTAGATGCTGACGAGTGGGGAACTGCCCTTAAGCATGCGCAAACAGCCTATGAGTCAGCGCCGCAAACCATGCGAGGGGAAATTGAAAACTCGCTACTCTACATTCGCGATCAGATTCGCTAGCTCTTGGCGGAGATCGTGAAAAGAGGCCTTTAAGGCTGCAGGATGGGGGCGGGCGTTGATGTGAAGAAGAGCTGGCAGCTCATACTGAGAGAGGCGAAACACTTCCCTCATGAGCCGTTTAAATCGATTCCGTTGGTGCGCTTTCCCGTACTTCTTGGAGACGGTAAGGCCGAACTTTGTCTCTGAACTCTTACGGACCTGCAGGTAGAGAAATGTCCCCGACAGTACCCGTCCTTGCCTGCCGCACAACCGGAAGTCTCTAGAGCGAAGAAGGCGGAGGGCTTTGGGAAACGTTAGCACGGGGTCAGTTGGTGACGACCCGCTTTACGGCGGCGATTGATGATTTTTCGGCCGTTTTTAGACTTCATCCGTTTACGGAAGCCTGTCTCGCTTTTGCGGCGTCTTTTACTGGGTTGATATGTTCTTTTCATCGCTTTTCCTCATTTGATGTGGAGAGCCTATCAAAAAGGGGAAAAATTGGCAATTGCAAAGAATAGCGAGATGCGTTAAAGTCTCCTTTTTTCTGAAAACAGTAGGAAAACGATGAAAGTAAAAGCCTCCATCAAAGCCGATCCCTCTAAGGGAGACAAGCTGGTTCGCCGGAAAGGGCGTCTTTATGTGATTAACAAGAAAGACCCTAACCGCAAACAGCGTCAAAAAGGACCGGCACGTAAGAAATAATTTTAGAAAGGGAACACATGGCTAAAAAATCTGCTATTGCAAAACAAGCGAAACGTGCGCATCTCGTCAATTTAAATTTTGAGCGTCGCTCTGAGCTCCGCAAAAAAGCAAAAAATCTCCGTTTAAGCGAATCTGAGCGTGAAGAGGCGCGTGTGGCATTGAACAAGATGCGTCGTGACACCTCCCCTAGTCGTCTGAAGAATCGTTGTAAGTTGACAGGGCGTCCTCATGGGTATCTCCGTAAGTTCCAGATGTCGCGTATCTGTTTGCGCGAGTTGGCGGGGATGGGGATGATACCCGGCGTCACCAAAGCCAGCTGGTAGGCGTTTTTCTTGTTTATCTCTTTGAGCCTCCTTTTGGAGGCTTTTCGCCCCATTTGCACCCTCGCTCGCTTGCCGTACTAGATGTACTGTCTGCCCTCGCGAGTGAGCAACTGGGACAAAAATCCCCAAAAGCTCTCTGTTGCCTCAGGGTGATGGCTTGATTGCCCGATAAGCTGATGAGCTTTTGGTTGTGCTTGGAATTCTACTTGCGATTACGGCTGTAACTGTGACAGCCAGGCGCTACTTTACACGTGAACCTAATCCAGAATTCGATGCTGTGTGAGTATCTATTTCTTTGCTTAAGTCGGGAAGCTCCTTCAGAGGCTTCCACTCTTTCATCCCTTCTCCCCAAACCAAAGACTTCTCCGAAACCTGCTCTTGCTTGCGCAATTCAATCAACACAGGAAACTCCAAAGGACCCACCTGCTGGTGAGACGAATCTAGGTAGTACCACATCTTAAGCCATGCCTCGCTCTGCTGAGGTGGCTGTGCAGGTAAAGAGCGCTTCTTTCTTAGAATAAGGCGTTTCGGGAGAAAAGCGGCTAAAAGCACACCTAAAACCCCTAAAAAAAGGCCAAGGAAAAACCAGGTCGTGGGATTCCGCCCCCGACGCTTAGCGAAGTAACTGGCTAAACACCCGAAAAAGACCCAAAAAAGAAAAAGATTGAGCAGTTGCATTATTCCCATAACTGGAATATATTCTACACGAAGCTTCCTATATTTACAATCACGAGGTTCGCATGGAATTAGATACAAAAGAATTTGAACTCCCTAAGACTGTCTTTAGTCGGGATATCGAAACCCGTGTGATTCAAGCCATTATTTTACAAAGTTTGAGCAAGATCGAAGATGTGGGGCTCATTGGAGGCACATTGATCGACACACTTTTGGGGCGTGCCGATACAGACCGGATCAAAGGCATTGCTGTTGAACAAGACAGCAAAAATCATCAGGTGAAGGTCAAGGTCGAAATCAATGTTAAATATGGCATCTCGATCCCTGAAAAAGCCGAAGAGGTGCAAACGAAAGTCGTCGAAGAGATTATCCACCTAACTGGGCTACATGTGGCGACCGTTCATGTGGTGATCAAAGGGCTCATTCCAGAAGCAAAAGAGAAAAAAGAGGTCTCAGAAGAGGCCTATCCTGCCTCTTTGATCGGTGAGGAATTAGACGAAGAAGAAGTCAATGCGTGCTGAGCATCTTCTCATCACTGTGAGCGCTCTTCTTCTTAGCTTTTTCTTATATGGCCTTGGTATTGTGTTAGTTGTTCTGCATTTACACATTTGGGGTCTATCGGCCTTCGTCTTTGGTACTCTGTTTCTCGTTCTTTTTTACCTAGCCTCGCGTAGACGCTATCTACTTATCCAAATGGGAAGTGTGGCCATCGGAGAGAGGGTGATCCAGAAGTTTGCAGGGGATGCACTGCAAGGACTCTTTCCCAGTCAGGCGATTGCGTGCGAAGCGATCGTGCATCGGAAAGGAAAGATTGAAATTTTGGCCACGATCCCGTATCTCTCAGAGCAGAGACGGGAGCAAAAACTCGAGGAGATCGAGACGGCGCTCTCTGCGACTTTCTTGAAACACTGCGGCTGGAAGGGGTCTTTTATCTTCAATGTTAGCTTTTCTTAATCGATTTTTTCTCCTTAAAGAGCATCAGACAACGATTAAACGGGAAGTGCTTGCCGGCGCCACTACGTTTTTAACTCTGGCCTATGCACTTCTTGTCATTCCCTCTATTCTCTCAGAAGCTGGGCTTGATTTTGGCGCGACACTGGTTGCCACCGCGCTTGTCGGTGCCTATAGCACATTTATGATGGGGGTTTTAGCCAATTATCCCTTTGTGCTGGCGCCTGGAATCGCTCTTTGTGTCTACTTCTCCTACTCAGTGGTGCTAGGAGCGGGTCACACATGGCAAACGGCTCTGGGAATCGTTTTTTTAACAGGCGTCATTCTCCTTATTTTAAATCTTCTGAGGGTTCGACAGCTGTTGATACAAGTGATTCCCCAGTCGCTCCGTTTAGCCACCACAGCTGGCATGGGCGTGTTCTTAGCTTTAATTGGACTCAAAAATGCCGGCATTATTGTAGCCCATCCGATGACGTTAATTGCCTTTGGAGATCCAAAATCAGTGGCTCATGTGATGACAGCCATTGGGCTGATCTCAATGGGAACGATGCTCACCTTTCGCATTCCCGGCGCGCTTTTTTTGGGTATCTTGATCGTCTGGATTCTTAGTTTATTTTTTGGAGTGGCCCATTTTGGAGGGTTTGTCTCTCTCCCTTCTTCTCTGATGCCCACTCTCTTTCAACTCGATGTGGTCGATGCCTTTCAGCCCACGCATTTGGGTGTGCTGATCTCGTTTCTTTTTGTCGGGCTGTTTGACTCAACAGGCACCTTGGTTGGATTGGCCGAAGAGGGGGGCTTTTTAGAAGAGTGTGATCCCAAAACAAAAAAGTGTCGTTTCCCGAGAGTGACTCGCGCTTTGATGCCGGATACGACCGGAACGATTCTCTCTCCGCTTTTAGGAACGACATCGGTGGCGGTCTATCTGGAGTCTGCTGCAGGCTTAAGTGTAGGAGGACGCACTGGTCTGACCGCTGTGACAGCCGCCTTCCTTTTCTTTACAGCTCTCTTTTTCGCTCCGTTTGCCGGCTCCATTCCCTTATTTGCCACAGCGCCTGCTTTGATTATCATTGGAGGGATGATGCTGCGGCTCATTGCTCGCTTAGATTGGCAAGACCCTTCTGAGTGGATTCCTGCTTTTACGACCCTGATCTTAATCCCACTCACCTACAGCATTGCCAACGGAATTGCTGTCGGTTACATCATGTATTGTATGATTAAGCTACTTTCCGGACGGTTCAAAGAAGTGCACTGGTTTTCGTGGATATTAGGGGTTCTGTTTGTTCTGAAATTTTTCTTTTTTCCAGGCAGCTAACGTCTCCACATCCTTTTTGGTGATTCCCGGGACAGAACTCCACTCCTCGGCAGTGGCTTCCATGATCCGTTTCATACTCCCAAAACGGTGCAAAAGGCGCTTTTTTTTCACAGGTCCAATTCCTGCAATGGTGTCTAGAGCGCTTCCTAAGCTCTTTTTTCCGCGCCGCGCTCTTTGGAAGGTAATGGCAAACCGGTGTGCCTCATCGCGAATTTGCTGAAGCAAAAAGAGAATAGGCGAGTTGGACTTGAATGTGTAGGGCTCATTTGTTCCCGGAGAAAAGACCCGCTCGGCGGTCATCCCACGGTCGTGCCGCCCCTCTTCTTTCACGACAGCAATCACATCCACCGTGCTCACATCAAGAGAGGAGAGCACATCGAGAGCAAGGTTCAAGTGTCCTTTGCCTCCATCAATCACAAGCAGGTCGGGTAGATTATCCTCCTCTTTGGCGCGCTTATAGCGGCGTGTGAGTACCTCTTTGAGCGCTCCATAGTCGTCTGAAGGATCGGCAGTGGTAATCTTATACTTCCGGTAGCTCTTAGGCTCTTTTTCGCCTCCAGCAAAGACAATCATGGCGCTAACTGGCTCGCTACCGCTGATGTTTGAGCTATCAAAGCATTCGATCCGCTCAGGGTAGTTAGTCAGGTGAAGTGTCTCTTCCATCGTAAGAAGCGTCTGTTCTTTGATCTCGCCAATCCGTCCAAACTTCGCTTCGGCATTCGCATGGGCCATTTCAACCAAAGCTCGTTTGTTGCCCCGTTTAGGAACACGTAGTTTCACCTGAATGAGCGCATCGACCTCTGGGCTCACTTCTGTTGGAAGAAGAATTTCCTCAGGAAGCTCTTCTTGATCGGCGTATTGTTGAAGGAGAAAAGAGGCGAGCAAATCAGTATCTTCTTGGGCATTATGGCGAAAGAGATGATCCTCTGCAGAGATCAGCTTGCCCTCTCTAAAAAGCAACTGTGTCACTACAACCGTATCCGCTTCGCGGTAGAGAGCCACAGCATCGAGATCGGCAGTGCCTGCTTTTTCCACCTGCTGTTTTTCGAGTGTTTTTTCAATCGACTGCAACGTGCTATAGATGCGGTCGGCCCTTTCAAATTCAAGAGCTTCCACTGCCGTTTCCAACTGCACTTTTAGCTTTTTACGAATGGTATCGTCTTTCCCTTCCAAGAAGTGGATCATCTGTTTCACCTGGCTACCATACTCTTTTTTGGTGCATTTGTTGACGCAGGGGGCAATGCACCGTTTCAAGTCGTAGAGAATGCAAGGACGTGTGCGGCTGGCCAGCTCCCGATCGGAACACTGCCTGAGGGGAAACAGCGTCCGGAGAAGCTCTAAGGTTTGACGGGCAGCGTGTCCATTGGTGTAGGGGCCAAAATAGAGATTGCCCGGTGGGGGTTTGCCTTTAAAGCGCGCAACGCGGAGCATGGGCCATGGATCTTTGTGGTTGATCACCAGGCTAAAGTACGTTTTATCGTCTTTGAGCAGCGCGTTGTACTTGGGACGGTGTTTTTTGATCAGGTTGTTTTCTACAATGAGCGCCTCTTTTTCTGAGGAAACAACCAGCGTGTCGATCGAGGCAACTTGAGCGATGAGGTAGGGGATCATCTCCCGGCCATCGCCGCCTGGAAGGAAGTACTGTTTGACACGGCTTTTGAGGTTTTTGGCTTTGCCCACATAAAGGATTTTCCCAGTGCTATTTTTCATCAGATAGACGCCGGGAGAGGTGGGAAATCGTTTCAGCTGCTCTGTATCAAATTCCATGCTCATCCAAAAGATATGTCCATATATAAAATTCTATAAGTGGACACATCTTATATCAAAAACAAGATATGTCCACATATAGCAAACATGGTTTTCTTAAACAGCTTATAGATAGTCGATTAGAAAAGGGAGAGTTGGGCGTTATCGGCCTCTTTTTTGAAGCGACACGCAGTATCTTTACACAAGTAGAATGTTACTTTTGTATAAAATCTGCAAAATCTACCCGATTGACTTGATTGGGAAGGTTTTGTAGAATTAAGGAATGAGACGATCGAAGTATCTGGAAAAATTAGAACTCTTTGCCAATGTTCCTCTTTTTACTCCGACAGAGGCCGCAAAACAGGGTGTTCCTAGGCATGCTCTCGCCTATCTAGTAAAAAAAGGCATTCTTGAGAGGATTTACCCCGGAGCCTATCGTTTTTCTCATTATGAGCCAGAAGTTGAGTTCCAATGGGAAAATTTAGCATTGGTCGCAGCCAGCATTCCGAAGGGAGTTATTTGTTTAATTTCTGCTCTAAGCTACCACGATTTGACTGATCAAGTTATGCGTGAGATTTGGATTGCAGTACCGCACAAATCCTACCCCTCTAAAAGACCAAATACGAGAATCGTTAGAATGCGCAACACAGAACTAGGGAAAATTGAAATCACCATGGGAGAGTATAAGGTCCACATTTTTGATAGAGAACGCTGCATTGTAGATGCATTTCGGTATCTGAGTAAGGAAATTGCTATAAAGGCAATTCAGAGGTACTTTCAGAGCGCTAAATTGAAGTCCAATCCTAAAAAATTGGGAGTATATGCAAAAATTTTGCGCGTTAACATAACTCCTTACATTTTATCGTACACAACATGACATCAGATTTAGAAAAATCATTTAAAGCGAAATTGCGAGCGATCGCGAAAGAAAAAAATCGAGATCCTGCCGATCTTTGGCAATGCCTGACGCTTGAACGTTTTCTAGTACGTTTGGCTCGCTCGAAACACCGTGATCATTTTGTCTTGAAAGGTGGCATTCTTCTCTCCAAATATATTGAAATTGGAAGAGAAACAACGGATTTAGATTTTTTTGCCTGCAGATTGACCAATGAAGTTACTGGATTAAAAGATATTTTTGAGGAAATCGCACACAGTGATCTCAAAGACGGATTTGTTTTTCAAGAGATTAAAATAAATCAACTTATCTTTTCCAATATATTATAAAAATAATGAAAGAAAACAAGTTCAAGATTTTTGGAGTGAATATTTAAAAAATTTACGAACAGACAACACTGAAAATCTGCCAACAGATATTGATCAGGTTATTGATGCTATCAATGATTGGCTGCGTTTAAATACTCATCTGCTTGACAGAGAGAAGTAGAAAATTTTCATTTAAAACAAAGAGAGTTGGGCGTTATCGGCCTCTTTTTTGAAGCGACGTGAATTCTCTTTGCGCACTTCGAGCTTCTTCAAAATCGTCTGCGCCCGTCCAATCACCGATGGAGGCAGTCCCGCCAAACGGGCAACATGAATTCCATAACTTCGATCGGTTCCGCCCCGCGCAATCCGGTGCATAAAGACAATCTCATCCCTCTCTTCTAGGACAGTGGCATGGTAGTTGACCGCTCCCTCAAAACTCTCTTCTAGCTCAGTCAGCTCCCAGTAGTGGGTAGCAAACAGGGTTTTGGCGTGCGCCTTGAGCAAATACTCGGCCACGGACCAGGCAATTGCCACGCCATCATAGGTGCTCGTGCCCCGCCCAATCTCGTCAAGAATCACAAGCGATCGGGCCGATACGTTGTTGAGAATATTGGCTGTCTCACTCATTTCAACCATAAAGGTCGATTGACCACGCGATAAATCGTCGCTCGCCCCAATCCGGGTAAAAATCTTGTCGATCACGCCGATATGTGCCTTGGTGCAGGGGACAAACGAGCCCATTTGGGCCATGATGACAATCAATGCCACTTGCCTAATGTAGGTGGATTTGCCGGCCATATTAGGACCGGTGATGAGCATAAGCCGTTCACGATGATCAAGTGTGGTCTCGTTAGGGATGAAGGTCTCTTTGTTCAGAGCTTCTACAACGGGATGCCTTCCCTCTTCTAGGTGAAGCGTGTCGCTTGTATCGACAACAGGGCGGCAGTAGTTCTCTCGCTTTGCAACGAGCGCTAAAGAGGCGAGCACATCAAGACGGGCAAGAGCGCGTGCGCATGCAAAAACGTCTTTTTCGTATGAGGCCGCTTTATCACGCAGCTGTTGGAAAAGGGCCTGCTCCAAAGTGTGGATGCGCTCTTCTGCTGAAAGTACTTTGGTCTCGTACTCTTTTAAAATTGGGGAGATAAAACGCTCGGAATTCACAAGTGTCTGACGCCGCTGAAACGTGTCGGGCATGAGATGCGCTTGTCCTTTACTCACCTCAATGTAGTAGCCAAAGACTTTGTTGAAGCTTACTTTAAGATTCTTAATTCCGGTCTCTTCTTTGATAAGCGTTTGGTAGCGGGCGAGCCACTCACGCCCCCCTTTTGTTAACTCGCGGTGCTCATCGAGCTCAGCATGGTAACCATCGCGAAAGATTTTTCCCTCCGTAATCCGAAGAGGAGGCTCTTCCACAAGCGCTTTTTTGAGCTCAAGGTAGAGCTCAGGAAGATCCACAAGCGCCTCAGAGGCGCGCTCTTTAAGCGTCTCTTGAATGGGGGCAATTTGTTCGAGCGAGACAGCTAATGCTAAAAGGTCACGTGGCGTGGCATACCCCGCCACAATGCGCATCATGAGCCGCTCAAGGTCGCGCACCGGTTTGAGTTGTTGGCGCAATTGGGCCAGCTGTTGAGGTGCGTAATAGAAGGCTTCCACCGCATCGAGTCTCTCTTGAATCGCCGTGACATCGAGAAGGGGACGTTTGATCCACTCGCGTAAAAGCCGTCTGCCCATCGGTGTGTAGGTGTGGTCGAGCACGCCCATTAAGGTGCACTTGCGTGAGCCATCATGTAGCGCTTCGGTGAGCTCTAAATTCTTTTGGCTGACGCGGTCTAAGCCGACCGACTCGCTGGCCGAAAAGGGCTTAATCTCGCGAATGTGGGTGATGGGAAGCGAAAGATCATCGCGAATATAGGAGAGTAGACCTCCTGCAGCATTAATGGCCGCAACCATCCCTTTGAGTCCAAATCCATCGAGTTGATGCACCTGAAAATGGTCGGTTAAATAGGCGTAGGCGGTTTTATGTTCAAACTGCCATGGCGCTCCTGTAGAGATGACAGCATGGCTGAGCTCATTGAAAAAAGAGTGATGCTTTTTTTGAAACGTGTCGAGGGTGAGAATTTCGGAGGGGTTGAGGCGATAGAGCTCGTTGAGAAGCTCTTTAAGATCTTCAAATTCCACTACTTGAAAGCTGGCGGTTGTCAGGTCAAGAAAGGCAAGTCCATAGAGGGCGCCCACTTGTGCGATGGCGGCAATAAAGTTGTTGGCGGTATCGGGAAGATTCACAACCGTTCCGGGGGTAATAAAACGGACAATTTCCCGTTTGACGAGTCCTTTGGCCTGTTTGGGATCCTCTGTCTGCTCGGCAATGGCCACGCGATAACCCTTATTGACTAGTCGATCGACATAATTTTCGCAGGTGTGCCAGGGAACGCCTGCCATCGGTGTTCCTTGTCTTTTTGTGAGGGTGAGATCGAGCACGTCGGCCAGTATTTCGGCGTCGTCATAAAAGGCTTCATAGAAATCGCCCATTCGAAAGAGGAGAACAGCATCAGAGGCACGCTCTTTACACGAGCGCCACTGCTCCATCATGGGAGTCATTTTTCCTGAGATTGTTGTTGTCATAAGTCAGGCAGGTTACCAATAAATTCAGTTTCTTGTACAGTCTTAGAGATGTTTACCAAAGAGAGTCTAGATAAACTGCGTGAACGGATCGATTTAGTCGAGGTGCTCGAGCCGCACATTGACTTAAAACGGGCCGGCTCTACCTACAAAGCGCTCTGCCCCTTCCATCAGGAGAAAACGCCCTCGTTTGTGGTGCAAAGAGGAGATACGCACTACCACTGCTTCGGTTGTCAGGCCCACGGAGATGCGATTCAATTTTTGATGCACCATCTTAACCTCACGTTCGTCGAGGCAGTGGAGTCGCTTGCCGAGCGATTCCATGTTCCTCTCGATCGAGAGGGGAGGCGCGAAGAGAAAGGGGTGAATAAAGCCTCTCTTCGTGAGTGCTTGGGAGTCGCTTCTCGCTTTTTTCATGAGTATCTGCTGCACTCTGAAGAGGGAAGGGCGCCCCTTCACTACCTTTTCAAGCGAGGCATCACAATCGATTTCATCAGACGTTTTGAAATCGGATATGCCCCCGCTTCACCTACTCTTTTTTTGCAGGTCATGCGGAGTGAAAAAATAGAGGAGCAGATGCTTATAGAAACAGGGTTGATGAGTCAGCCTTCCAAGCGCCCCTTTTTTCGCGAGCGGATCACCTTTCCAGTCTGTGCCCACTCAGGGCAGGTGGTGGGCTTTTCGGCGCGCAAAATCCGCGAAGAGGTGTACGGAGGTAAGTACATCAACACGCCTGAAACGGCACTTTTTAAAAAATCACGTACCCTTTTTGGATTGAATTTTTGCCGCCGTCGAATCGCTAAAGAGCGGCGGGTGATTCTAGTGGAGGGACAGATTGACTGTCTGAAGATGATCGAAGCGGGACTAGATTTAACAGTTGCTTCTCTTGGAACAGCCTTTGGTGAGGGGCACGTGGCGCTTTTAAAGCAGCTGGGTGTGCGTCAGGCCTACATTCTATTTGATGGGGATGAGGCCGGCGGAGCAGCCGCTTCTAAAGCGGGCGATCTCTTTCAAAAGGTGGGGATTGAAGTTTTGGTTCCGCACTTGCCCAAAGGAAGTGATCCTGATACTTTTTTAATGAGGTGTGGTACGGAGCGATTAACCGAGCTCTTAGAGAAGGCGGAACCTTATTTAGCCTTTCAAGTGACCGAGCTGGGTAAAGAGCTCAATCTTAACTCACCTGCAGGGAAGGCCGAGTTGGTTAAGATGCTCAAAAAGCAGATGGAAGGGTGGGAAGATCCGGTGATGGTGCATGAGAGTGTGCGTAAACTTGCCTCAATGGTGCAGATTCCGGAAGAGATGATCGGAATTCGACAGAATTTTGAAACGCATCTTTATGCTAAAAAGCAAGGAGCCAACCACCTCGAGCAGATCGATCCCAATCGGGTGCTTGAGCTCGATCTGCTGAGATGGCTTGTTTTGATGCACGCTGAGTTTAAACAAACAGCTCTCCATTTTTTAACAGAAAAACACTTTTGGGTTCCTGCTTGTCAGTCTCTGTTTAAACGACTTATTGAGAGTGAAGTGGTGGATTTATTAACTGTAGCTGCCGACTTGGAAGAGCCCGATTTAATCGATGAGATTGTGAAAAAGCGGATTAATCGGGAGCGAGCCGAAGCGCAGTTTTTAGAGACGGTGCAAAAATTGCTCGATCGGCAGTGGATGCAAACACGCGAGAAGATTAAGATGGAGATTCATAGCGGCACCCACACCGATGAAGAGGTGCTGAAGCTCGCTAAGCAGTTTGATGAACTGAGTCGAGAAACAGCCACGTTGGTCTCATGATCATTTTTTACGATGGAATGTGCCCCCTTTGCAACCGTGCGGTCCGTTTTTTGCTCGCAGCAGACGCCAAAAAACAGTTTTATTTCGCCCCGCTTGAAGGAGAAACGGCTCAAAGTAAACTCAAAAATTTACGTTCAAAACACCCTGATCTCGACACTCTGGTCCTCTATATCAATGCCGATACGGTTTTGATTGAGGGGAGAGCTGCGCTCCGTATTCTATGGGTGCTAGGAGGAAGGTACGCCCTTCTCGGTTGGCTCTCTTTTCTTCCCTCCTTTCTCTTTGATGCCATCTACCGACTCGTGGCACGCTACCGTTTCCGTCTATTTTCAAAAAAAGTCACGATAGATAAAACAGATCGCTTCCTCTCTTAATTGACTTTTACTAAAAAAGAATAATATAATTTATGCTATGACAGCGACAATTTCACGGGCCTTTCTATGGTCGCGAATCTTGAGTGTTCCCTTTTGGGTGCTGCTCAACACGCTTTCGATCATATTGTATAAAGAGTTTCATGTCTCTCCTTTGCTTGTGACACTTCTCATTGCACTCAAACCGATGACAGCGCTTCTAGCCTCCTACTGGAGCTGCTTTTTCTCGGGGAAAAATCGGAATTTTGTTTTAACTAATCTCATTCGGTTCCTCCCGTTTCTCTTCTTTTTTACTGTCGACTCAGCCTGGACGGTGATTCTCTGCTTCTCGCTCTACATGATTTTAAGTCGTGGGAGTACCCCTGTGTGGACCGAGCTGTTTAAAAGCCACATTCCCAAAGAGTCACAGCACCGTCTTTTTGCTTTGGGAAACACGTGCGAGTACCTAGGGACGACCCTTTTTCCGATTGTTTTGGGAATGCTGCTCGACTACAATGGAGATCTATGGCGGGTTTTATTTCCTCTCACCGCTCTTTTGGGGATGGCCACCACGCTGCTGATGCTACGGCTTCCCGATACCAGTTTAAAGCCCAAGCCCCCGATTAAAACCAAAGCTCTTCTCCCCTGGAAAAATGCCTTTCACATCGTGAAAACGCACTCAGACTTCCGCAACTATTTAATCGGCTTTATGCTCGGTGGAGCCGGGTTGATGGTGATCCAGCCGGTGCTGCCCATCTTTTTCGTCGATGAGCTCCAATTCTCCTATACAGAGATGATGATTGCGCTCTCGGTTTGTAAGGGAGTCGGCTACGCTCTCTCTTCGCCCATGTGGGTGCGTCTCTTTAAGCGTCTCCCCCTCTTTCAGTTCAGCTTTTTGGTGGCCTTTTTAGCCTGCTGCTTTCCTTTGATTTTAATTGGGGCCAAGTGGACTTTCTGGCTCTGTTATGTGGCCTACTTAGGGTATGGATTGATGCAATCAGGAAGTGAGTTGAGCTGGCATCTGTCGCCGGCTGCCTTTTCGAAAAACAAAGAGAGCTTGCCCTTTAGCGAGACCAACATCCTAGCAGTCGGTGTGCGGGGATGCATCATTCCCTTTTTGGGGAGTCTGCTTTTCTATCTTTTTAACTCGGTGACCGTGATGCTGGTCGGGTCACTTTTCTGTCTAGTTGGCGCTTTTGTATTGATTCGTTATCGCGAAGAAACCCCAGAAAGAGTGCGAATATAAGCCTCTCCTGTTTGGTGCGTTCCGTTGCGTGTTACATGCCCCCCATCTGTGTAACGGCTGAAATCCCCAAATCTAAGTGAGCCTGTGCTTTCGCCATGATGTGTGATGCACCAGATACGACCTTCGTGTTGACTAATATAGAGAACTCCCTGAGAGAGTGAGAAAGATAAAAGAGAGTTGTTCCAATGTTCACGTAAATACCGTACTTGTGGTTCAGACAGGCCTCTCTCTCCCTCAATACACTTATCTAGTGTTGGGTAGAATCTGTTAGGTGGGGGGCTGATAGGCAGAGGGTTTGTCGGCATGCGGCAAAAGATTTTAAGGGCAATCCCCGTCAAAACGGCACCCCCACCCAGGAACATCAGCCATGCCCACCCAGAAGAGACGGTGCTTAAAGTGCCCATTTGTGCAATCGAGCAGAAGCCTAAGCACAGAATCAGAAGGGAGAGGGCAGCGAGTGCTACAGTTGTGATAACGTAGTAACTTTTGGCTTCCGGAAAGAAAGGAGGAGGAGCTGTAGCTGAAGCAGATGTGGGAAACATAGGCGTTAGTCCTCTTGTAATTGACTAAAATCGATTAAATGTTCGCAAAGGCTTTTAACCGCATTGAGCAGAGCAAGTCTGTTGTCACGTATTTTTGGATGATCGTCCATCACTTTGACCTTTTCAAAAAACGTCGTGACGGGCTGCACAACCGTATCTAAAAGAATGAAGGCTTTTAGGTCATTTCCTTCCATCTCTCCTCTTATTTTTTCGATGGATTGAAAGAGCTGCTTTTCACAGGGCTCTTGGAATTGAGAGGGGTCGATAGGAGAAGATTGGCTTGTCACAATTTTTCTGATGCGTGTGTACATCTCCAAAACGGCTAGAAAAGCGGCGTGGTGCTCTCGACGGAAACTCTGTAGGGCAGAGATTCTTTGGTAAGAGGCGTAGCAGTCGCTAAGACCTGAGGTCAAGAGAGCTTCCACCTCATCTTTAGCAAACCCCTTATCAAGCAAAATCGTGCGGAAACGACCAAGTAAAAAGGTCTTAATCTCACCCAGGACACTTTCATCATCAGCCACATTTTTTGGAGCTCTTTTGACAAAGATCGCAAAGGCCTGCTGCAGAATTTGTGTTAAAGGGATATGGAGTTTTTGTTCGAGGAGAATTTTGATCAGACCAATTCCTTGTCTGCGCAGCGCATACGGGTCGCTAGATGAGGTGGGTTTGAGCCCCAGCACAAAGCAGCTGATCAGATTGTCTAGTTTATCGGCAATACTGATTAGAATCCCACAGGGAGACTGGGGGAGTGGAGCACTTTCTCCGCGGGGCATCCAGTGCTCCTCGATGGCAGTGGCGACCTCTTCTTTTTCTCCCTGTTTACGGGCATAAACAGCTCCGATATGTCCTTGCAGTTCGGGGAATTCTCCGACCAGAAGCGAGGCTAAATCGGCTTTAGAAAGCTCAGCTGCACGTCTCACATCTTGGAGCGCGCCCAGAGGAGCCAAGGTATGCAGAGCAGCAGCCATCTCTTGCAATCGCTCCACTTTATCCCAAACGGAGCCCAGCTCTTTTTGGAACGTCATCTTCGTCAGATCTGCATTGAAGGTGTCGAGTGACGTTTTCAGATCCTCTTCATAGAGAAAGACCCCATCAGCCAGGCGTGGAAAGAGCGCTTTTTGATTCCCTGAGCGAATCAAGTCGGTGGGCGTATTGTTGCAGACGATCAGAAAATAGGGGAGAAGAGCGCCCTTACCGTCTCCAACTGGAAAGTATTTCTGGTGTTCCACCATCTCTGAGATCAACACCTCTTGGGGCGCTTCTAAAAAGTTCGTATCAAAGGAGGCTTTGGTGACAAAAGGCCACTCGACCAAGTGGAGCACTTGGGCCATCACACGCTCTTGAGCTAAAACCTGGCCCCCGATTTCACTCTCGATCGCTTTGATCTGCCCTAAAATCGCATCTCTCCGCTCTTCAATAGAGGCCATCACCTTGTGGGTACGCACGGTTTCAAGATAGACACTTGCTTTGGGGATCGGAAAGGAGGCGGGATCGAGTTGTCTATGGCCGCAAGAGAGACGATCTGCCACAATCCCAGCCACAGCAAACGGAATCACCTCTTCTCCATAAAGAGCGACAATCCAGCGTAGAGGGCGGGCATATTCGCTATCAAGATCGCCCCAGCGCATTTTTTTGGGAAATTCTGCCTTTAAAATCAGGGAGGGGAGCGCTTCGGCTAAAAGTGCGCGCGTTGATTTTCCAGGCACATCGAGTGTGGCAAAGAGATAAGGTTGCTCTTTGATCTGCCGCACCTGCAGCTCTGGAATTTCTCCCGCCTCGACTTGCTTCAATGAAACCACATCTAGCTTAAGCGAGCGGAAAAATCCACTGCCCGCCTTTGAAGGTGTGCCATCTGTTGCAAAAGCAGCGTGGAGCGCCGGTCCCTTCCGTTCGATCACCTGCGCTTTTGTGCCTCCAACAAGCCCTTTCACTAAAACCGCTTGGCGACGAGGTGTTCCGTACGTTTCAATCGATTCAAAGTGCAAAGAGTTGTCCGTGAGAAAACGACGCATCTGGCTCTCAAGATTTTGCAAGCCAGGAGCGACAAAAGTCGCAGGAAGTTCTTCAGAGCCAATCTCCAAGAGAAAATCACTTCGTTCATCGGGATTACATTGAGTAGAGGTGAGGGAAATCTCTGGTTCGGGTTGGGTTGCTTTCTTTTTAAGCAGGGGATGGTTTTGTTCTTCTCGACTTTTTAAATAACTTTCGGCTAATAATTTAGCAAGATTTCGGATTCGTCCCATGTAGCCTGTGCGCTCCGTTACTGAGATCACACCGCGGGCATCGAGCATGTTAAAGGCGTGTGAGGCTTTGATTACAAAATCGTAGGCGGGAATAGGTAATTGACAACGTACAAGGCGTTTGGCTTCGGCTTCGAAATCTTCAAAGTGGCGGAGCCACATGCGCGCATCGGCTTCGGTGAAGTTGTAGCGGCTCCACTCCCACTCACTTCTTTTGTAGAGCTCGCCGTAGGTGATCTCATCATTCCACATCAGATCGAAAATTGAATCGACTCCTTGTATGTAAAGAGCGAGGCGTTCCAATCCATAGGTGAGCTCGCCACTCACCGGTTTAACGGGGACGCCGCCGACTGCCTGGAAGTAGGTGAACTGTGTGACCTCCATTCCATCGGCCCACACTTCCCAGCCAAGTCCCCAAGCGCCAATTGTTGGGTTTTCCCAATCGTCGTGGACAAAGCGAATATCGTGCTGGCTCAAATCGAGGCCGATGGCTTCTAAAGAGCGGAGATAGAGGTCCTGAATCTCTGCAGGAGAAGGCTTCAAGATCACCTGCATTTGGTGATAAAACTGGACCCGGTTGGGATTTTCACCGTATCGCCCATCTTTAGGGCGTCTGCAGGGCTCCACGTACACAGCAGAGTACGGCTCAGGTCCTAGGCAGCGGAGGAAAGTGGCGGGATTGAAAGTGCCAGCGCCCACTTCAAGGTCGTACCCTTGGTGAACAAGACACCCCTGCCTTGCCCAAAACTGGGTAAGCCTTGAAATCATTTCTTGAAAGTTGATCATAGAGAAGTACTATATGAAAATAGAGGAAGATGAGCAATCAGAAAAACAGAGAGAAGTCAAGCTGGTCTGAGGGGCTTGAAAAAAAACTTGTACCTCAAGAGCCTTTTGATGAACCCATCCCTTTGAGCTTAATCATTCCCGTCTATAATTGCGCGGATGCAATTGGAGAGACACTCGAGAGTGTGGCGAGACAAGAGTATGAACCGCTTGAGGTGATCATCATCGATGCGGGGTCGACCGATCGGACTCTTGAGATCATCAACAGTTACGCCTCTTTAATCTCCCGCATTTACACCGTCCCTAGATTTCAGATGGCCGATATGGTCAATCGTGGCATTCCACTTGCCTCCCACTCCTACCTCTCTTTTCTTTTCCCGGGCAGCTACTACCTTTCGGATCTCACCTACAGAACCTTTGCTCAGGCGGTACACCAAGAAAAGACTCCTGATGTGCTCTACTGTGGGAGCATACAGCGCGAGCTCAAACGGAGTCCCCGTTTGGTTCAGTACCCTTTTCAGCTCAAATACATTCAAAGAGGGCAGCATCCGGCTACGATTCCTGCCTGTTGGTTTCGCCAGGAGATTTTTGAGAAAGTGGGCAGACTTAACCCTCATCTCACTTTGCGTCCTGGATTTGAGTTTTTCTGTCGCATCGTGTGTGAAGAAGAGGTGCGAGTGCATCAGATAGACCGTGTTTTTGTTGATTTTGATTACGGACGATTTTCGTATGGAAAGATTCTCCGCTTTGCTGGTGAGACGTGGGAGGTTTTATCGACCCATTTTGGGTTTAGAGTGGCCCTCAAATGGTTTGTCACCCTCGATCATTTTATCTTAATCAAGTGGCTTTGGAAGTCATTCAAAGAGACTTTATTTCAAAGATAGTTCCAGACTGCAAGGCCCAAAAGCGTGGCTGAGTAAAGCTCCCAACGTGGTTTCTTGGGTGATTTCTCCCTTTTCGTTGGCCGTCACCACAATGAGTTGGGGGTTGAATTCATTGAGTACTTGTCGACAGGCGCCGCAGGGAGAGCCACCATCTTTTGTCACAACAGCGATCGCAGTGAACTGACGTTTTCCTTGGGAGACGGCCGAGAAAATAGCTGAACGCTCGGCGCAATTGGTCATGCCATAAGAGGCGTTTTCCACATTGCATCCCTCTACAATGCTTCCTTCCTTAGTGAGAAGAGCGGCACCTACATTATATTTTGAATAGGGAGCGTAGGCACGTGTGCGCGCCTCGATTGCGTGCTTAACAAGATTTTCTTTGATCTCAGGTGTTAGAGCGCCAAAAAGTGGGGTTCCGATGAGTGTGTTGCATAACCTTTGTCATTGGTAAACCATCTTGTTGATGAATTGGACCTAAAAAATAACCACAGAGATCA
>JAJACP010000008.1 GCA_022601445.1 Chlamydiales bacterium
TAAACAGGCTCGCTCTGAGTATGGAAGCGTCAACATAGATGGCGACGGCTATCAAGCGTGTGTGTACTTAGGTGTTAAGATAACTAGAGACGATATGACAGGAGAAATAAAGATTAATGAAGTGGGTGGAACGCATACGGTTATATTAGAATTGTCAGTTGAGAAGTCTGATATAGGAAAGATTATTGGGAAGCGTGGTAAGACGATCAATGCGATCCGCACGCTTTTAATGTCTGTTGCGAGCCGGAACGGATTACGTGTCAATTTAGAGATCCTTGAAGACGAGCAATAGAGCTCTTAAGTCAAGGGAAAAGTCACGGAGTCGTCTGGGTGTACGCCTAGACGGCTCTTTTATTATACGGAGGGAAAATCATGATGAAAAAAGCATTTACATGCATGTTGTTTTCAATGGGAGTAGCTGCTTTTGGTCAGCTTACTTCAGTTTATTTAGAGGAAGATTCAAGTTGTTCTAGCGTTGAGTTGCATGCGAACTTTCACAACGCTCTTGCCTCTCAAATCATCGTTCCAAGGCCACAAAAGCCTGCTTGGGAACAAAGCCCTTCAAACGTTACTCCTTCCCAGGAAGCAGGCCCTACTCAATCTCGACAACAGGAAAGTCCCTGGGAGCAAAGCCCTTTACAAGCTCCTCCTCCCCAGGGAGAAGTTCCTGCTCAGCCTTATGAGGAAGGATCTAACGAGGGGGAGTTTGAGTGGTATTCGGTGTATCCTGAGGAGCCAGAAACACCTCCTGTAGACTATAAAGCGCAACGGCGTGCAGAGCGAGAAGCGAGACGGGAAGCGATTAGACAGCAACGTCAAGCTCAGAGAAACGCGAATCGACCTCGGTAAAAAGAAAAACCATAAAGCTGCACCAGGCAGCTTTATGGTTTTTTATTGTGTCCAACAATTAGAAGCCTACTGCGACTCTAACGACTAGCCCATCGAACCCTAGATTGTCCGAGTTAGCCACATAAGAATAATAATTCTCACCTACATCACCCACTTCGTCGGCATTATAGTTCAGCTGTAAAAAATCAGACGTGTTAATCCACGCATCCATTTCATAGCCAACTGAAACGGCAAGACTTCCACAGAAAAAGTCAGAAAGCGTATAAACCAAGCCAGCAGCTAGTTTAAGGTTTGCAAGAAGTCGATAGCAATCATCGTTAATATTGGTAACAGCAGCAGCTTGGGCATCAGACCGATTCAGTAAAGATCTGTCAAAATCCCCCACCAATGTACCACAAGCTAGACTTCCATAGATTCCCAGGTTACCGCAGCCACAAAAGCTAAAAAAGTCGTGCAGTCCGCGCACACCTGCATACAGTCCATAGGCATGCATATCCACTTTATTTTTTTGAGTGAGGACAGTAGCAGTCCCAGTATCTACCCATGTAACATCTAACTTTTGATCAATCCGTGCGAGTTTCACGCCCCCAAAAAATCGAAACGCCGTTTTGCACCAAGGTTGGCTAGTATGACCCACTTCAAGATCGACAACGTCAAGATCCATCGAATAGCCCGCCTGAGCCGAAACAGGACCAATAATAGGCCCAGCAACCGCTTGCCCAAAGCGAGTGGCTCCGCCATTTGCAAATGCTGCTGAGGATCCATCACTTAAGCGGAGGTGTGTGTACTTAACTCCCGCCTCCCAATCGCATAGGGATTTGTTAAACCCGACTCTAAAACCACTTGTGTAGTCAGGGCACACTTTCTGAATCGATCCAACGGCTTCATTCGCATTAGCTGTCAATCCTACTAGATAATCTAGGTTACACTTTCTTACGTTCCAGTAGAGGTAATCGGCATAAACATCCCATCCGTTGCACCAGTCAATGCACTCTTCTTCACAACAGTTGTAATCAGAATAGCGGTAATCAGCTGAGAGTGTCGGCTGCGCCATTGCCATTAATAGTCCAAGGGCCACTAATGCTTTTTTCATTTTCAAATCTCCTAGGTATTGCATTCAATATAGCATAAAGCCTGAGCATTCAATTATTCTCTTTTTTTTTCAACAAAAGAGTGAGCAGGAAGCGCTTGATAAAAAAACGACGTCCATCTATGAAAAATGACTAATAGAACATACTCAAGGACAACACGATGGCCAATATTCCTCCCATAAGCGGATCTCCCACTCCGCCCGAGCAACCGCACATGGACAAAAAAGAGTTCAGGAAAATGATGGACTACTTGGAATTTCTTTCATTTTTTCAGTCTCTCAACCAAACCTCCGGCGGAGGCTCAGATGATTCAGACCTTCAGGGAAAAGTGCAGAGCATTTCCAAAAGAGTGCAGAGCGGCCAGATTACCTTGCAGCAAGCAGCTATGGAAATCAAAGCAGCTGTTGATGCCTATATCAAGGCTGAGCAGCGGAGTAAAGTCTTGACACCGGATGCGTTTTCATCGGGTAGTCAGGAGAGTCTTTTGACTCAGGCACACACCCTCAAAGAGTGGATTTCTGTCCATTCCCCTGATCAGAAAGATGTTATGGATCATTTAGCTCATACAATTCAGGATATTGAGAATGGATCGTACGATCCCACTCAGACTCAAGAGGCGCTTTTATCGATCATGCATCAGCTTCACATGCCGGGCAGTTGAGACTATTTACTAAGCCTCCGTAAAGGAAAAATGCCTTGATGCATGCCGATCACTGGAGAGTCCTCTTCTTTGACTGGATCTCTAAATAGCATCCTCTCCAACCACTTCCGCATATCTAGTCTCGAATAGCCTCTACTCTTCCCCTTTAGCTTGCACACTTTGTATCAATCCGCACAGAGCAAGCTCAATCACATGAGGCAGTGCTTCTTTCAGAGATTTTTTTGGCGTGCAGATTTGCACCCTCTCGAGCGAAGGCAGTGTAAACGATACGGCGAGCGAGCGCGCAAAGATGGGCGCCAAAACGGACCGAGCAGGATTCGAACCTGCGACCGCCCGCTTAGAAGGCGGGTGCTCTATCCGCTGAGCTATCGGTCCAGCTTGAGTGGATGGGCGCATCTTAGCGAATTGGAGAGTAAAATAAAAGAGAGGTTTTTTTGGGATGGGGGTGTATCTTATTGGGGTATGGATACGGTTTATTTGGGTTTGGGGGGAAATTTTGAGGGCAGTTTGGCTGTGATGCGGAGATGTGTGCGGCTTTTGTCGGAAATGGGCAAAGTTGCGCAGTTCAGGTGTTCTCGGGTGTATCGGACGACTCCTGTTTCTTTGGTGCCTATGCGTGATTTTTTGAATGCGGTTTGTGGGTTTGAGTGTGGTTTGCCTTTGATGGAACTTTGGGAGAAATTGAAGGAGCTGGAAAAGGCTTTGGGAAAGGTCCCCAAACCTAAGCATGCACCCCGTTTGATTGATATCGATCTTCTTTTTTATGGGGAAACGGTTTATGATGCGAAAGAGTTAAAGGTACCTCATCCTAAATGGCATGAGCGTCTTTTCGTCTTGGCTCCTCTGGCTGAGATTGCGGAAAAGGTGCCTTTTGATTTGGACGTTGGCAAGATGTTAGAAAAATTTTCAAACCCTCATGGGGAACAGGTTGTGGTATGCGACTCTTTGATGTAGATGATTTTTTTGTGGTTTCGGGTCCTTGTGTGATTGAAAGTGAGGAGCACACGCTTCGGTGCGCGGAGTTTTTGGCAAAGCTTTTTGAGAAACGGGGGGTACGTTTTATTTTTAAGGCGAGCTACGATAAGGCCAATCGCTCTTCAGTTCACGCCTTTCGTGGCCCTGGTCTTGAAGAGGGGTTAAAGATTTTGGAGAAGGTGCGCGATACGTTTTCAGTTCCTGTCTTTACAGACGTCCACTCACCGGCGGAGGCGCGGGAAGCTGCTGAGGTGTGTGCGGTGATTCAAATTCCGGCTTTTTTGTGCAGGCAGACGGATTTATTGGTTGCAGCTGGTCATACAGGCACGACGGTGAATGTGAAGAAGGGGCAGTTTATGGCACCTTGGGACATGAAGCATGTGGTAGAAAAGATTACCTCCACGGGTAATCAATCTATTATTGTGACGGAGCGAGGCACGTCTTTTGGGTATCACAACTTGGTGAGCGATATGCGCTCAATGCCAATTATGCAGGAGCTGGGCTATCCGGTGCTTTATGATGCGACACACTCGGTGCAGTTGCCGGGGGGGCTGGGCGATCGCTCGGGGGGACAACGGGAATTTATCCCCCCACTCTCCAGAGCCGCGCTTGCTGCCGGTTGTAGTGGAATTTTTGCTGAATCGCATCCCGACCCTCAATCGGCAAAGAGCGATGCAGCCTCTGTGATCCCTTTCTCTGAATTGCCGGATTTGGTGGAAAGCTGGCAACGGATTTATGAAGCAACACAGCTATGTACAAAAAGCAATTAAGCGTTTTTGCCCTTATTTTGGTAGCAGCCTCACTGTTTGTGGGTCTCATGATTTTCCGCGTCACGGATGAGGATGTTGTGGCCTACCAGAAATTAGTCGAAAGTAGCAAGCCCGTTTCTAAAACAGTTCTTTCCCAGTCCAAACAACTACGTGAGGGCGTGATCAAGGAGATCTGGTATCAAGGACGCTCTCCCCTTTGTATTCGCATTGCTAGCACGCTCTCTGAGCTCTGTTTTTCGCAGCAAAATGGAGAGATGGAGGTGGTAGAACAACTCGAAAATGTAGAGTGTTTGATGCAAGAGAAGCTCTACTACGCGGAAGGCAAACCGATGCAATTAGTCCGCTATATGGAGGCTACACGCGCTACGTATCACTACACAACGCAGATTTTTACCGCAGAAGGAACTCAGTTTTGGAGATATCGCCTGGAAGGGCATGAGCCAGTATCTACTATAGAAGGGCATGAGCCGATTATGTCGGCAACAGCCCAAACCGTGGAGTTTACCCTTAAAGAAAAGGAGATCGATTTCCAAGCGCATCAACTACGTGCTACGTTTAATCAGGAGGAGGTTCTGTGAAAAAATGGCTCTGGTTTTTACTTTTGCAGGCTACCCTGTATAGCAATGAGACGGTTGTGGAATCAAATGATGCCCACTACAATGGATCCACATTGACACTAGCAGGTCAGGTGGTCGTCGAACATGCGATGGGGCGCGTGCACGCTGAAAAGGCGGTGCTCAATCGGGATGAGGCAGGAACCACAAAAATAGATTTCCCCTGGATTGAGTTGAGCGAGGCGGTCTGTTTGACGCTTCCAAGTGGAGGACGGATGGAGTGCGCGGCTGTTTTTTTGGACTACACAAAAATGACCAGCCACTTTAAGGGAGAACCCTTGGTGCAGTTTATCTCTGAAATGGGCTCTGTATACGCTTCGCAAGCAGATGTTGACTACGTGGAGGTGGATCAATCGATACAGCCCACTCAGGTGATCTTAAGCGATCATGTTCAACTCATTAATGCAGAAGCAGATCAATATGCGCTTGCTGACCTTGTCATCTACTATCCCGAAACGCAGAAAATGGTACTCAAGGGAAAGGAGAGCCGCGTTCTTTTTTTTGACAAAACACGCAATGTACAGATATCGGCTCAAACGGTTCACGCTGAAAAAAATGTGCACACGGGCCAAGATTCCATTCAGGGTGTAGGAGATGTGCGTTTTATTTTTAGCCCTGAAGAGCTCTCAAGATTAAAGGATCAGTTGAAATGGTAGCCAAACAACTAGTTGTCGAAGTCGAAAATCTCGAAAAAACGTATGGTGACCGGAAAGTCGTTTCAGGGCTTTCATTCTCTATCCAAGAGGGAGAAATTGTGGGCCTTCTTGGACCTAATGGCGCCGGTAAAACAACAGCGTTTTATATGACGATGGGACTTGTTCGCCCCGACAAAGGAAAAATCTATTTTAAACAGGCTGATGTCACCAAAAAACCGATCGACCAGCGTGCAAAAATGGGGATGGGCTATCTGGCACAAGAGCCCTCTGTTTTCCGCAGTTTGACAGTAGAAGAGAACATTCTCTGCATCTTGGAGACACTACCGATTAGTAAAAAAGAGCGGTTTGCCCGCCTCAACCAGCTGTTAGAGGAGCTCCACTTGGAGGATCTGGCCAAAAAACGCGCCTCCGGTTTATCGGGCGGAGAGCGGAGACGACTGGAAATCACCCGCGCACTTGTCACCAATCCCTCTCTGCTCCTTCTCGATGAGCCGTTTGCAAATATTGACCCTCTTGCCATTCACGATGTGCAACAGATGATCCGCCTTTTGGCACAAAAGAAAATTAGTATTTTAATCACCGATCATAATGCCCGTGAGATTTTTTCGATTGTGGATCGGAGTTACTTGATGCGGGACGGAAACGTCTTTCTTTCTGGTACTGTCGATGCTTTAATTCACAACGAAGAGGCAAGACAGAGCTATCTAGGTTTAGATTTTAAAATGTAACTGTTTTAATAAAAAAGGTTGACTTTAAAGAAATAAAAAAATATAATAATCATTTTAAAACAAAATTATTATATTATGACTAATTCTATAAGTTCAACCACACCCATATGTTCACTGAGTCTACTGCCGGCTGGCGTCAAAGATCATCTATTATCTTTTGTTGATCAAGTAGACTTACAGAAGGTTGCAGAGACTTCAAGGAGCCTATTGTGCACACTCAAACTCCGAGAGCTCACTATTTTTATTGATCAAGTGATTAAGACACTGACTACAAATAATTTTACAGACGCCATTGACCCTTTATCAAAAATTAAACCTTCGATTCTAGAATTGATCGAAAAACAATCTAGTTTAAGAAGAGGACTTTTTCAAAAAAAACAAGCTGTTATTACTGTATTAACGCAAGTGCCTCGAAAGAGCCTAGACGCTCTGAAAGAGGAGCAAGGCTCTCATTTTTGCAGAAAAATATGTTCTTTGGCTAAAGTTTTCGGGGCAATCAAAACGTTACAAAAGCGAAAGTCTCACACGCCTAGCTATCAGAAAGCACTCAGTAGATTTTGTATAAAACTAGAACAAACAGGAGATATTAGAAGCGCAATTGACATAATGCATTGCTCGACTAAAGAAACAAACAATTATAGATTAGGCACTGTTTTCGACGTTCTAGTGGAGGCAAACGAGAGAAGGCACGCCATTGCCGCAGCCAAATTGATCACAGATAAATTGTCCCGCGACCAAAAGCTACATGCCTGTTCAGTCGCTTTAATCAAAGCTGGCAAATTCGACGTTCTAGTGGAGGCAGAAGAGAGTGAGCACGCCATTGCCGCAGCCACATCGATCACAGATCAAAGGTCCCGCGACCAAAAACTCCATGCCTATTCAGTCGCTTTAGTCAAAGCTGGCAAAATTGAAAGAGCTATTGAAATTGCCACTCAGCATATCCATGACCAAATATGCTTCAACTCAGTGCTGATCCATGCTTTTAAAGCTCTACTAAACAGCAAAAAAGCGGACAGAGCCACTGAAGTCGCTTTTCTTGTAAGAGATGATAGCATCAAGGAAGAACTCCTCGAGCGCCTTCGTTGATCTCTGTCGAAGAACAGATTTTTCTGCTTTTTCGTGAAGAGGTGCACTAGCCTGGGCGGATAAATCAGACAAACTACTCAAAAATAGAGTCAAACCTGATTGGGCTGTGTTGAAAAGCCTCCCCAACATCTAGCCGTTGACCACAAAAAAAATCATGACTACTGTAGTTCCTAAAAGATAGGAGAGTAAAAAATGGGAACTGTATTCATTGTTTATGCCTCTCAATGGGGTAACACGCAGAAAATGGCCGAGGCCATTGCAGAAGGGGTGTCACAAGTAGAGGGAATGCAAGCTAATTTAAAAAAAGCTCCAGAGGCGAGTGCTGAAGATGTCACTGCCGCTGACGCCTTAATTCTCGGTTCTCCCGTTCACATGGGCAGCATGGATTGGCAAGTGAAAAAGTTTATCGACGAGGTTTGCAGCAAGCTCTGGATGGAAGATAAACTTGTCGGAAAAGTGGGCGGCGTGTTCGCGACCGGATCCGGCTATGGCGGTGGAGGCGGTGGATGTGAGCTCACCCTCCTTTCTATGATGAATAACCTGGTTGAGCTAGGGCTCATTATGGTGCCCCTTCCTAAGAGAACACCGGGTTATGCTGAAGCGGGACTACAGTGGGGTCCTTATGGGCGCTCTATGGGACACAATATGGAACAGACAGGGCTGACAGATGAGAAACTAGTAGCCGCACGCTACCATGGAATGCACATCGCGCGCGCTGTAGCTGCTCTTCAATCCGCAAAAATTTTTGAGTAGCACTTCTCCATTGTGAGAGGCAATAGACTCAGGATGAAACTGAACACCGAATAGAGGCTTGGTTTGATGGGCAAGTCCCATGACTTCTCCCTCTTCTGTCCAGGCTGTGATTTCTAGATTAGATGACACCCCCTTCACGATCAGAGAGTGGTACCGAATGGCTTCAAAAGGAGTGGGTATTCCGGAAAAAATACCCTTTCCCCGGTGAAAGATCTGAGAAGACTTTCCATGCATGACCTTGGGTGCACGCTCAACACGGGCTCCATACACTTCTCCAATAGCCTGATGTCCCAAGCAAATCCCCAAAATCGGGCAACTTGCCTGCTCAATTAAGGCTTTTGAAATCCCTGCAGCAGGAGGAGCGCCTGGCCCAGGACCCACCACAAGATGGCTCGGCTTTTTAGCTAAAACTTCCTCAACTGTACAGTCTCGACTCCGTATCACCTGAGGAGGGTGCCCCAGCTGCGCTAAAGCATGTACAATGTTGTAGGTAAAAGAGTCATCATTATCGATCAAAATCATTGAGCATCATCTCTAGTGTCTGTTTGAGCTTGGCAAGATCGAGAGTGATATCAGGGTCAATGGGAGGCGCCACACCATCTGGATAGCGCTTTCCCTCTCCAAATAGGTAGTAGTAGGGGTGCCTCGTCACGTTGGAAAGATGCCAGTAGCAGACGTTAACATACCCAGGGTGGAAAAACTCTAAAAAGGGCGTGCCTGGATGGCAGAAAACAAGGTGAGAAAAACCCGCACCATGTGGCCCTACAACCATCTCAGCGGCATGAAAAAGCTCCATTTGCTCGCGTAAGGGACGGTCTGCTAACTCAACACGCTCAAAACCGTATTGTTGGAGGAGCGCATAGACCTCTTCTTCATTGACTACACGTCGCTTGTCTGCATCTCGCCTCGAGACATAAAGGCGTGTGCGTGCACGTTTTTTCAATTGAGGCAGAATCCGATCACGCAAGAATTGGCATCCCCAGGATGTTGGCAACGTGGGCGTCGATGGAACAAGCAAGTGTGGAGTAGAAATGGCATCATAGTCCCCAGCATTGATGATTCTCTCTTTGGGAACCCCTAACAATCCTAAGCTGGCCTTTTGATAGTTTTTACCCGCTGCCACATAGAGATTGGCTCCCTGGACGTCTCCACTTTTTTCCACCAAATGAATCCGAGGGAGCACCTCGTACATCCAGTGATAAAATGCGTTTTGCCACCCTGCTGTTAGCGTCACAACCGGTTTTTCGGTGTGGTAAATTTTGGGAAAGAAGCGCTTTGTACTGAACTTAAACAGGTCGTGTTGAGCAAGCGGTCTACCATCTACAGGCTTTAAATAAGTCGAGATCAGCTCGCCTCTGCTGTTTAGATTTCCCCCAAGTGAGGTTGCCACTGCTTTTGAGAGGGAGAAAAAACCGCCTCCTGCATCCAGGCATGTTTTGACACGAAACTGCCATGAAAGAGTGAGATCCACTGTTTGGGGAGAGGTAAGCGGCAAAGAGACCTGCGGATAGAGCTCCGTTGGGAGTTCGTGATGCGAAACAAGTGCCGCAGGGATACCCGATACCGAGTAGGATCGGGAGCGCAAACAGAGCGCGGACAAACCTGCACACCCCTTTTTGACTCCCTCTCGCATCCACCGCACTAATGTGGAGCCTAATCGCTTTTTCATAGTGCCTAACGACTATACACGCAATCTGGCTTAAAGAAAAAATCGATTTCGACACGAGCCGTTTCAGGAGCGTCTGAGCCGTGCACGGCATTTTGATCGATCGAGTCTGCAAAGTCAGCCCGAATGGTTCCAGGAGCCGCATCTTTGGGATTTGTCGCTCCCATAATCTCACGATTCTTTGCAATCGCCCCCTCTCCTTCAAGAACGGAGACTAAAACGGGTCCAGAGCTGATGAAATCGACCAAATCATTGTAGAAGGGGCGAGCGCTATGCACCGCATAGAATTCTTTCCCTTGCTCTTTTGTCAAATGGACCATCTTGGCTGCAGCCACTTTTAATCCCGCTTTTTCAAAACGAGAAAGAATGTCCCCTATTACGTTCTTCCGAACAGCATCAGGTTTGATAATCGATAAAGTTTGTTCTTGTGTCATATCGTTTTTTGATCCTTAAGTTAAGTGAAAGGTACGGCAATTTACCACCACCATCCAAAAAAATCAAGCAGGTAAATTTTACTATCTAAACTTTGTTTTAGTTCAAATTAAAAACAAAACAGTTTACTATTTAATTAACCTAATCAAGGAGGATTTTATGTCTTCAAAACCAATTGAATCATCTAGTTCACACCCATATAAGCCCTCCCGTCAGCTCCCACGTAAAATAGACTTTAAACCCGGTCCTCGAGATCCCCATGCTTCTACAAAACCTGTTCCTTCGATTGAAACGATTGTTCAACAGCGACTTGAAAACATGCAGACAACTCAACACACTCACTATAAACAAGATAAATAAATACTTGTCACAAGTAAATTTTATAGTTTAACAAACTAAATATTTTATAAACTAAATAGAATAATATTTAGTTTATAAAATAATGTCTTTTGTTGTTTTAAAACGAAAAAAGAACAAAACTGTTTGCATAAATCTTAAAAAAAGAGTCTGTATGCCAAGCGGTGCCATTTCTCCCATTTCCCCTAGTGTCTTGAACTCTCCCATAGGACTCGCTGAGTGGAAGGTGAGACAAAGTCCAAATGGAACGATTGATCCCACTCCTCCTGAAGAGGTTAAAGCACAGCTTAGGAACAGAAAGATTGTTGGGGATATTATCTACCGAATCAAACATGAAGGCACCAGCAAACGTTCCTGTGGGAGCGTAAAATATACAGATAGAGGCAACACTCTTGGTAAAAGATTTTGTCACTACAAATATAAAATGAACAAACCAGACGCTCGCCACACGTATTCAGAAAATGCTGTCCGCCGTTCACCCAATCAATTTACTGTCAAAATTCTGGATCATCATCCTGGAATAAGCGAACGTCAGCTACTTGAAATCGAAGAAGCTTGGCAAAACCGTTTTCACACACGTAACCGTCGCTGCGGCTACAACCAATCAAGACCAACACAAGAGCGATTACGAACCTTAGAAAACAGAGAAAACCAGACGCCCTATCGACCTCCACTGGCAAGATCGGGTCTGCCCAACAAAGAGCAAGAGAGCCGTTCGAGCGTACAAGTCCGAGCTGATCGCCTCAAATTAGAGTCCGTGCGTACGACTCTTCAGTTTGATCACGTTTAAAAAACCACATAAAAAGGATTTTATGTCTACTAGTGAAAATATAGCTCCTACTTCCCCAAAAGGGCTTGCACACTGGCGCGTCCAGCAAAGTCCTGGAAAAACCATTCATTTGAAACCCCCTGAAAAAGTTGCTCAAGTCATTAAACAGAAAGATATTATGGGGGATCTTGTTTACCAATGGAAACATATAGAAACCGGACAGCGCTACTTTGGCAGCGTAAAAAGCACGAAAAAGGGAAACACGGTTACTAGGCGTCTTACCACTTATCAATCTAAACTAAAAGGCCCCCCCTCAAGACGCACTGATATTGAAAAGGCACTCGCGCGTTCCCCAACAAAATTTTCTTTTAAAATTGTCGAGCACAAGCCCGGTATTTCGGAAGAGGAGCTGCTTGCGGTTGAAGAGGCATGGCAAGATCGTTACGGCACACGCTCTCCCAGCCGCGGTTATAACCGATCGCGTCCCACCCGAGAGCGATTACGCGCAGGAAGAAACAGACGCACTGCTCCCAAACGCACTCTTTTTGATACGCTAGGGCTAAACAAGCCTAGTAAAAGCTAGCGAAACTTCAATGCAGTTGTGATGATCTCGGAGAGGTCTGTATCAGAAGCCAGTAGCCCAGCTGCTTTTTGAACAGCTTTCTCCGCTGCAGACTGGGTGTAACCGAGTTGCATCAGAGCCTGGAGCGCATCGCCGAGTCTTCCAGAAGAGCTTTGGGGAAGTGCCTGAACATTCAGCTTCCCCTGCAGCTCAATTAAAAGACGCTCGGCTGTTTTCTTGCCAATTCCGGGCACTTTAGCAAAACGAACGGCATCGTGCGCACTGACCGCTTTTTTCAACTCTTCTAACGAAAGATGCCCAAGTATCCCAAGCCCTGTTTTAGGACCCACTCCACTAATGGTAATCAGCTCTTGGAAAAGATCGCGACTCTCTTTTGCCAAAAAGCCATAGAGCGTTTGCGACAACTCGCGCACAATAAAGGCAGTGTGTAGGCATACTTTTTCGCCCAGCTGAGGAAGCTTACCAAAATCACTCACGGGAATATGCACGCAATAGCCAACGCCCTGCACATCCAAAACAGCGTGCGTGGGAAAGGCTTCTACGAGAGTTCCATTGATATAGGCGTACATTAAATCAGATACTTCTCACTTCCATTGGTTTGACCGTGGCAGATGGCAATAGCCAACGCATCAGCCGCATCTTCTGGCTCAGGCAGTTTAGAGAGCGTGAGCAGCCTCTGCACCATTGCCTGTACTTGCTGCTTACTAGCTCTGCCTGTTCCGACAACGGCCATTTTAGCTCGCGCAGGAGCATATTCGAAAAGGGGGATTTCACGCAAAGCCGCTGCCAGTACCACAACACCGCGCGCCATCCCTAATTTAATCCCACTCTGAGGATTTTTATGAATGTATTGCGTCTCAACCGCAACTGCATCAGGCTGGTATTTTTTGACTAAATTTTCTACACCCTCAAAAATGATGCGATACCGTTGTGAAAGAGGCTGCGAGGCGGGAGGACGAATACACCCGTAGTCAACTGCTGTAAAGCGCCGTGCCCCTTCGACCTGAATCAATCCAAACCCTGTCACTGAGGTGCCGGGATCAATCCCGAGGATGATTTTAGTTCTCTTCACGCTTTCCCAAAATGTTTTTGAGACTGGAAACTGTTGCAGCCATTTGATCGTAGTCTTCTTGCATTTTCTGCAGCTGAATGAGTTGATCTTTTTTCTCTTGCCAGTCTTGTTGCAGAGCCAAAAACTTCTCTTGCCACTCTTTGGCCAAAGTTTCTGCAGACTGGGCGCGCTCTTTGGCCATTAATTGAAGCTTCTCTTCGTGCATCTGCTGCAAATTTAAATTGTTCTGCATCCGCTCAATTTCATTTTTTTGCTTGCCAAGTGTTTCTTGCATCTCTGTAATCTGCTCGTTTTGCCGCTCAACTGCACTCTGTAAAATCGTGGCTTCTTTCACTTTCTTTGCCAAGTGCTGCTGCGCTTTGCGCACTTCACCTTCGCGCTCATCATACTGCTTTTTCGCAGCATGAAAAGCTCCCTGTATCGAGACGAGCTCTTTCTCTATCCGATTATACTGCTCTGTCTTCCGATCTGCTTCTTGCATCGTCTGCTCTAATTCTTCAACCATCTGGGCATGGCGCGCAGAAAGCTCTCGCATCTTACTATATGATTTCTCAATAAGCTTCTCTTTTTCTTCGAGCGACTCATTAAATTTTTCGCTTAACTCGTTATACTCTGCTTTTTGCTGGTCACGCTCTTCTCTTGCTTCTGCTATTTGCTCATTTAAGTGAGCGATCAGTGCCTCGGCATCTTTACTGCCTTGGCGCAGAGCCGCCTCATGAGCAACAGCTAACTCATCAAACGCTTGCTGCGCGCGCTTCTCATGCTCAAGCAGCTTATTTTCATACTCTTCTCTAACGCCTGCTAAATCACTTTCTTGCAACTGCGCCTGCGTCTTTTCAAGCTGAGTAGTTAGATCGTGCAACTGTTTATCTTTCAGCTCCCACTCTTGAGCCTGAAGGGCAAAGGCGCTGCGTTCGCGCTCTATTTCCTCTTGGATTCTATCCAGGTGTTGTTTTAAGGCCCTATTTTCCTCGGCAACTTGTGTGGTATGTTCGAGTTTTTGCTTCAGCTCTAAAATGGTCGCCTCATAGTGCCTCAGCTTGCTCTCTTCTCCCTCATGAGCACGCTGCAGGCTAGAAACTTCTTCTCTTAGCTCTTTGATGATCTCACTTTGGCGCTGCACTTGACTTAAGCTCTCAGCTAAACGTTCGACAAGGCGACTCCGTTCTGCTTCAAACCGGTCGCTCTCTTTTTTCTCATTTGTGTGCGCGCGTTCGAGCTCTTCCTCCTTCTCCGTCAACGTCTTTTTTACCGACTCTAATGATGTTTCAGCTTCAAGAAGGTGTTCTCGGATCGCAAGCACCTCCCCCTCTTCTTCAGTCAGACGTGCTTTTTCCTCTTCAAGCTGAGCGATTTGCTCCTGGGCCTGAAGGAGTTTTTCATCGGGTTTTTCTTTTTTTAGCTCTTCAATTTCTTTCCGTGCCGCTTTCAGTTCATTGACCAGCTTGTGAAGCGCAGGACGTACTTTTTCTAGTTTCCCTCTGAGATCGGCACACTCACTTTCCTTATCGAGATGGGCCTTTTTAAGCTGCGCGTACTCTTCATTCAATGAGAGATGATGGATATCGGTGAGTTTGGCTTGGAACTTCTTTTGCAGACCTTTCTCATCGACCTGTTTTTGAAGCTCTTTAACCTTTTTCTTTTCGGCAAAAAGGTTTTTAAGAACTTTTTTAAACTCTTCTTCCGTATAGGTATTTGTTGTCACAATACCCCTCTCCTTTGTAAGTACCCTTAGGAAATGGGTATAATGTAAAATAAGATTATCCACCAGAAGCTCTTTTTTTGTGTGTTGGGACCGCTTTCCTTTCTTAAAACCGGCACGAAATTGACATTTATCGCATTTCGTGCCAGAATCGATGTACAATTCTTAAAGAAGTCTTTATATGACAAAAGACGTGCCCTTTATTGGTCGTAAAAAAGAGTTGGAAAAACTCAAGTAGATTGCGGGCAATCGCATCGCAGGCTTAATTGTGATGAGGGGGCGCCGCCGGATTGGAAAGACTCGGTTAGCACAGGAGTTTGGAAAAGGGTTCCGCACTCTTGTATTCACAGGCCTTCCGCCAGCTGAAGGTATAACCGCCAAAATGCAAAGAGAGCACTTTGCTAGCCAGTTTGCCCGGCAGCTGCTTGTACCCAATCCCAAGTCAGACGACTGGAATGATCTCTTCTGGGCTTTAGCACATCACACAAGCGAAGGAAGAGTCTTAATCGTCTTAGATGAAATTTCATGGCTAGGATTAAACGACCCTACGTTTCTTGGAAAGCTAAAAACCGCATGGGATACCGACCTGAAGAGTAACACTCAACTTGTTCTTTTACTCACAGGCTCTGTATCGAGCTGGATATCAAATTGGAGGAATTACCTCTATTTTCTTGTAATGAGTTTTGGGATTCTGAGGCCCATCGAGTCACAGCTTATGAGAAGTTTCAGATAGTGGCCGTCACCGGGGGTGTGCCACGCCACTTGGAAGAGATTATACCCACTCTCTCTTCCAAAGAAAATATTCGACGCCTTTGCTTTCAAAGTGGGGGAGTTTTAGTAAAAGAGTATCAAAGGATATTCTCAGACCTTTTTCATAAACGTGGTCCTATCTATAGTAAAATCGTGTCCAGATTAGTAGAAGGTCCATGCGATCAAGAAGCCGTTCGCCGCTCTCTGCAACTGGAACGAGGAGGAAGACTCTCTGAATATCTCTATGACCTAGAAACAGCTGGATTCATCAGTCAAGATGATACGTGGCATATCAAAACAGGGAAAATCTCAAAGCTGCGTAAATACCGCCTTAAAGACAATTACCGCCGCTTTTATCTGAAATATATCTCACCGAACCTGTCGAGTATTGAGCAAGATAGGTATCAGATGAACCCCGCTCAATGGCCCACTATTTTCGGCCTTCAATTTGAAAATTTGGTTCTCAACAATAGAAGAATAGTTTTTGAACTTTTATACATTGACCCCCACGATGTGGTATGGGATAATCCCTACTTTCAAGCATCAACAAAAAGGCGTTCAGGATGCCAGATTGATTATCTGATACAAACAAGGGATCGAACCTTATATCTGTGCGAAATAAAGTTTTCGCAAAATCCCATAATGGGAACTGTCATCAATGAAGTGGAAAAAAAGATCAAAGCACTTACCCTACCAAGAGGATTTTCAGTTCGACCTATCCTGATACACGTCAATGGTGTCAGTGAATCCGTGCAAGCAAGTGAGTTTTTCTCGCGTATTCTTGATTTTGGTCAACTGCTAGCCTCTAATTAAATGAGTACGCCAATGGCAAAAGACTTTCAAAACATCCTCGTCCGCATGCCCAACTGGTTGGGTGATGCCGTGATGGCCACTCCTATACTTACCGATTTGCGAAAAAAATGGCCCGAAGCTTCCATTACCGCCATGTGCCAAGGAGCCGTCGGTTCTCTTTTGATCGGAAATCCCCACCTCAATGAAATCTATGCTTTTAGCCGCTCCAATGAGTTTTTAAGGCGTGTGGCCAATCGCGACCTCATCGAACGCTTAAGACAGGGAAGATACGATTTGGGCCTCCTCCTCCCTAACTCCTTCTCTTCAGCGTGGTGGCTCTGGCGAGGAGAGGTGAAAGAACGCATCGGTTTTGCCACCGACTGGCGCAGCCCATTTCTTACCCAAGCGCTCCCTGTTCCAAAAGAGTGTGGCCAGGAACACTTGGTTACAACCTACAAACGTCTTTTGCTGCCACTCGGCATTCCCCTCTCTGACACAGACCCCGAACTGTTTGTCACAAAAGAAGAGACAGAAGCTGTCAAACAGCTCTTAGCGCAACTCAATGTGCCTGAAAAATGCACGCTTGTGGGCATCAACCCCGGCGCTGCTTACGGCTCTGCTAAGTGTTGGCTTCCCGAACGGTTCCGTGCCGTCATCCAAAAACTGCTAGAAGACCCGAATCTTTATGTGCTTTGCTTTGGAGACCAAGAGGGCGCGCCACTTGTCCATACAATTTGCAAGGATATGCCTGAGCGGGTTGTCAATGTGGCAGGAGACACGTCTTTACGGGAACTAATTGCGTTGATTCAGAGGTGCAGTGTCTTTTTAACCAACGATAGCGGGCCGATGCACATCGCCGCGGCACTCGAAATACCTCTTGTGGCTCTTTTTGGCTCCACAAATGAAATCGCAACGGGCCCTTATAAACAGGGAGAGGTGATTCACAAACATGTGAGCTGCTCACCTTGCTATAAGCGTACCTGCCCAATTGACTTTCGCTGTATGAAACAGATCGAGGCTGATGAAGTCTACTCTGCTCTTATTTCGCAGTTACAAAATCAACAGCAGAGCTAGGATTCTTAACCGCATCGGCCAAATGCAATGTTGTGGTCGGAAAGGCCACCTCGGCTCCATGCGCTTCGATGATTTTATGTATTTTCAGCAACACATCTTCCTTGATCTCATGAAAACGGGCCCAAACCGTTGTTTTGGTGAATGTGTAGATGAAAAAGTCGAGAGACGAGGGACCAAACTGATTAAAGTGTACCATCAGAATCTGATTCGTATCGATTTCCGGATGGGTTTTTAACATTTCACGATCTCTTTTAAGATGGGTTCTACTTTGGCCACATCATCGTAGCGCACACCGATCGTCTCTTTAATTCTGCGATTCGACATCCGCGAGGGATTTTCAATCGAGATGGTGGTAAAGAGATAGTTGGGCACGTAAAGGGGACGTTTATCAAAGGTGCGAATACGCGTTAAACGCCATCCAATCTGCTCCACAACTCCTTCTATTTCTTTATCCGGAGAACGGATCCAATCCCCAACAGAAAAGGGACGATCCATATAAAGCGTAAAGCCCCCAAAAAAATTGGCCAGAAGGTCTTTGGCAGCAAAACCAATGGCAATACCTCCAATTCCTCCAAAGGCCAGCACACCAGAGACACTCACTCCTAAGGTTTGGAGAGTAACTAAACTAGCTGTGATGATAATCGAGCCACGCAAGATCTTGCCGATCGCATCTGCTGTCGTTTGGTCTATTTTTTTGTAGCGACTCAATACATTTTTTTCTGCGCGCTTCACAAAGCGAATCAAAAACCACGTGATGAGCGCAATGGTTCCGATATAGCGGATTGGAGAGAGAGCGGAAAGAAAGTCTGCATCTGTTTTATTTTGCACCATTTCTGCGGCAAAGGAGATCCCTATCAGCCAAATGAAAGCTTGTAGAGGAGCTTGTAGTGCATCGACAAAGACGTCATCCCATAAGCCTTTCGTTTGCACAAGCCGACGATGCAACCGGCCCATCACCAATTTTTGTATAAAAGCGACAAGCAGCGTGATAAAAATGACTGCAAAAACTTGAACGATCCAGTGTGAGAAATAGTCTAACATTACCCCTTCCTTTTTCTTTCTACCTCTTTTAGATATCTTTTTCGAGTCCGCAAAAAGTGTGGCGTGACCTCTAGTAACTCATCATCTTCCACGAAGTCGATCGCTTGCTCCAAGGTCAATTTTTTTGCCGGAGTGACCATCACAGCATCATCTGTGCCAGAGGCACGTACATTCGTCAACTGTTTTCCTTTGGTCACATTGACAACAAGATCATTATCGCGGCTATGCTCTCCAACAATCATCCCCTCGTACACATCGTCGCCAGGGCTGACAAACAAAACACCCCGTTTTTGAATCTGTCCGATTGAATACGCTGTTGCCATGCCTTGGTTGATAGAGATCAGCGCCCCCTTGGTACGGCTTGGAATCTCTCCCTTCCATGGTTGAAAACATTCAAACAAAGAGGTCATGATCCCCAAACCACGTGTCACCGAAAGAAACTCGTTTCGATACCCCATGATGCCGCGCGTGGGAACCAAAAATTCCATATGGGTGATCCCGTTATCATCGGTCTGTAGATGCTGCATCTCTCCTTTTCTTTTGGAGAGCTCTTCGATCACAGTTCCTGAAGTCGCCTCTGGCGTTTCAATGTAGACCCGCTCAATCGGCTCACATTTTTGACCGTCGACCTCTTTGATGATCACTTGTGGCTTAGAAACTGTCATTTCAATTCCTTCACGGCGCATTGCCTCCAGTAGAACCGAGAGTTGAAGCTCTCCACGACCGCAGACTGTCATCTCTTCTTGCCCCTCTTCAATCCGAAGAGAGATATTTGACCGTTTCTCTTTCAAGAGACGCTCTTTAATTTTACTGAACGTCACATTTTTTCCGTCCAGACCAGCAAAAGGACCATTATTGACCATCACATTAACTGAGAGAGTCGGTTCATCAATACGGATTTTAGGTAGTTTCACAATATGTTCCGGATCGCAGAGAGTGTCACCTAGCATCACATCAGGGATCCCTGATAAGCTCACAATATCCCCAGCAATCGCCTCTTCAAACTCTACTTTTTTAATGCCACTATACCCTTCAATACGGGTGATGGTCGCAGGAATTTCCTGGTTTTGTGGATCGATCCACATCACCCTTTGTCCCTTGACCACTTTTCCCCCCAAAATACGTCCTGTTGCTTGCCTTCCAACGAATTGGTCGTAGTCAATGGTCATCGCTTGCATCAGAAAAGGAGCATCAGGGTCATCTTTAGGAGGTTCTACAGCATCGATAATCAGGTCAAAAAGAGGCTGCATGTCTTTTTTCTCATCTCCAACATGTGCCAACGCGTACCCTTCAATCGCTGAGCTGTAGCAGTAGCGGAAATCAAGCTGCTGATCATCAGCACCGAGCTCAACAAACAGGTCAAACGTCAGGTTTAGAGCACGATCAGGATCGGCATGTGGACGGTCAATCTTGTTGATCACCACAATCGGCTTTAATCCCATCTTCAATGCTTTTGACAACACAAAACGTGTTTGCGGCATCGGACCGTCCTGGGCATCAATCAACAAGAGCACTGAGCTGACCATTCCAAGGACACGCTCCACTTCACCTGAGAAGTCAGAGTGACCAGGCGTATCGATAAAATTAATCGTATAATCTTGATACTTGAGGCTGGTGTGTTTAGCAAAAATTGTGATGCCTCTCTCTTTTTCCTGGTCATAGGAGTCCATCATCCGTTCAGGGACCTCTTCATTGTCCCTAAAGAGATTGGATTTTTTAAGAAGGGCGTCTAAAAGAGTGGTTTTCCCATGGTCAATGTGGGCGATAATGGCGATATTACGGAAGTGCTTGCTCATTTGGATACTAAAGTTAAATTTACAGGCCCTAAATTATAAGGTATTACGACAAAAAAGCCTATCTTTTAAAATTAGATCTGCTCTCCAGAGCCTACTTTAAAATCGCCTTGATCTTTTCTTGACGGAAGCCTAGTATTCTTTTTTTACTTAACAAGGAGGTTCCCATGGCAGCGTCAGCAAGCGCGTCTAGTAATTCATCTACTATTGGTATAGTATTACAAGTTCATGACAGCAATATAGTGCACGCAGCGACTGCTCACCAGAAAGCTAACGTAGATTATGACAGGCTAATGGACAATGAACTTGTTGCAAAAGTGTATAATTATCTCTCAACTGACCCTGTTCTTACTCCAAAGCAAATTGCAGACAAACTGCTTACCAATTCACACAAAGCGCTGGAAACCTGTAATGGCGGTGGAGCCGATCAAAAGGAATTCGATCGACTGATAGCCGTGGGAAAAAAGAGAGCTGATGACATCACAGACTTTGATTTACCCGATCAAACTGTGGAAAAAGTTTATGGGTTGATCCGGATCTTATATCCAATATACAGAGCTGCAGAGAAAGCAAACGCAGACTACCATTCTCCCTTTTCAATGGCTGTAATCGACGACGACTAATCACGCTTTATATAGCAAGGTGGCTTGTATAGTATTTTTTATCTACGAAAAATTGTCATGACCACACAATTCTGTTCTTTTCAGCCATCAGAAATTCTATCCTACCTCAATTGGGAGGAGGGTGAAGATTTAGAGTTTAAATCGGCTAAAGGAGGTCTTCCAAAAAGCCTCTGGGAAACCTATAGCGCACTGGCAAACACGCGTGGTGGCATCATCTTGCTAGGAGTAGAGAACGATGGTTCGGTGAGTGGTATAGAGAACATATCAGCAATCAAAAGAGATTTCTGGAATACAATCAATAATCGAGGGAAAGTGAGCATCAATCTTTTGAAAAATGAAGATGTTCAAGATCTACGACATCCAAATGGAGCACTCATTGCCATCCGCGTCCCTCAAGCTACCCGTTATCAAAGTCCCGTGTTCGTTGGCCAAAATCCTCTAACTGGAACTTATAGACGTAATGCAGAGGGTGACTACAGATGTACAGAAAAGGAAGTCGGGCGCATGCTCTCAGACCGAGCCGAAGAACCCGCTGACAGCCGTATTCTGGAACACTACACTCTTGACGATCTTGATTTTTCCAGTTTAAAGCAGTACCGTCAGCGCTTTGCCTCTCTAAAGCCTACTCATCCTTGGTTGAGCGAAGATGATCAAGAGTTCCTCTGTAAACTGGGGGGTTGGCGCTCATGCCGCGCTAGCCAAAAGCAAGGAATCACAGTAGCCGGCCTGTTGATGTTCGGTCGAGAAGAAATTCTTAGAGAAGTCTTACCCCAATATCACGTCGACTACCGTGAAAAGCTTTCAACTCAATCTGATGTACGCTGGACAGATCGCTTAACACTAGATGGAACATGGCCCGGCAACTTATTTCAATTTTACTTGCGCGTAATGCAAAGATTATCTGCTGACCTAAAACTACCTTTTCAACTCGATCATGACTGATTCCGCAAAGGAGAAACTGTGGTGCATGTAGCCATAAGGGAAGCCCTAGTCAATGCTCTTATTCACGCAGATTATCAAGGTCAAGGGGGAATCGTAATAGAGAAACATCAAGATCGATTCGAGTTCTCCAACCCTGGCTGTTTGCTAATCTCATTCGATCAAATGCTGAACGGAAATATCAGTGAATGTCGTAACAAAACACTACAAAATCTATTCACCATGATCGGAGCTGCTGAGATAGCGGGATCAGGTCTAGATAAAATACGAATGGGGTGGAGCTCTCAGCATTGGCGTTCTCCCATGATGCGAGAAAATATACAGCCTGACCGTATACTTTGGATTTTACCAATGGTCAGCCTAATCCCAGAAAGTTCGCTCGCTCGATTAAAGCTTCGATTCGCAGAAAAATTTCCATCGTTTAGCAAAATGGAAATTCAAGCTCTTGTCACCGCAGATGTGGAAGGCTATGTAGACAATGCGCGTATGCGACAGATCACTAACCTTCACGCGACAGACATCACTTCTATTCTTCAAAATCTAGTGAGTAGAGAAGCGTTGGTCCAAAAGGGGCAAGGACGCTGGACGCGCTATATCCTCTTTGACTCCCTACATAAGAACTCTGACTCCGTACATAAGAACTCTGACTCCGTACATAAGGGAAAAATACCTGAGGATCAGTGGAATAACATTTGGTCTCTAGCCAAACCGGTTCGAGAAAATAAGCGTTTATCTCCTGACCATATGGAAAAAATGATTCTGACTCTTTGCAAGGAGCGCTGGCTCACCAGAAGTCAACTCAGCGCGCTACTGGACAGAAATCCAGATGGTTTACGTACCCGTTTCTTAACACCGATGGTCCGCCATGGCCTTCTCCAACTACGCTACCCTGACAAGCCAAACCGTGTCGATCAAGCCTACTCGGCAACCCGAACATCTTGAAACCTGCTAATCGTGCTTCATCATATTTCGAAAATCATGAAACGCCTCTCTTATTCCAATCCTAAGTCCAGGTTCCTGACAGTCCAAAGCTACAAGCTGGAGAATCCACCCAATTAAGATTAGACTGATACCAATTTCTCGGCTAAAGCCAACAGGAGACCAGGGGGAGACACCAATGACTGCAATCATCTGCAAAGCACACCCTAAAAGACCCACTTTACACGGATTAAGGTGAAAGAGAGCAGATAGCCTGCTGTAAGGGCTAGAGGCAACTGTAAGTGACATAATGAACTCCTGGTTTAAGCTCTTTTTTTATTAAAGGAAGGTGACTGTGCTACAAGCTGAATGATCCACGACACCACAATCAATGAAATGCAAGTCCCTCGCCCTACGCTTACAGGCAGACGCCCTGTAGCGGCTATGACAGTAAACACCTGGACTGCATACATTGCCGTGATAATATCCAAACGTAGAGGCGGTAATCGTGGACAAGGCAACCATCTATTAGGCTCCTGAGCTACCGGTTTCACCATGAAAAACTCCTTCTTTTAACACTAATCCTGTTGGTAGAGAATCGCCAAAACAACGTTCCTGCTCTTGAACCGTCAACTCTCGCTTCTGCATCAGAAGGGCAAGATCAGAGGACTCGGCATGCTTCTCTAAATACATTTTAACCTGATCGATAGTGGCAGCTGAAAGATTGACCTCAAGGCAGTCAGTTTGACGGGCTAGAAGTGTGAGAGGAAAAATAAGCTGCACTTCTGAAATGTTGACTAAACGGCTGATCCACCCTTCACACAATCTAGATGGAATGACGTTGGCAGCAGTCCCATAAAGTGGCGCACGTGCACCTAATCTACCTAGTGCCCAAAAGTCGCACGCCTCTCCATGCCCTCTCACAATCCGCTCCACAAGCGCCTCGCCGAGCTTCACTTTATGGGGCATCTCGACAAGCTCTAGAGAAGCTAAAGCCCTTAGCTGCTCGGCATAGGCGTAGCCTCCCTTCCGTTTGACAATGAGCTGCCGCTTCTTTTTATCGTAGACAAGCGGGAAGAGTTCGCTATAGATCTGCATCTGCTGCCCTTTGCTCAAGCCTGCCGCAATCCGCCTATAACAAATCCACTTTTGAATCAGCACCTCATCATCTAGCTTGAGTTTTGCCTCAGTTAAATGAAGCTTCCACAGTTCCTTAATCCGAAAATCATCGAGTGGGTAGCCACGCCCGGGACGGAGAAAGAAGCCGGCTAAATTCCAAAATTTAGCCGCATACGCCTGTGCCAGCCCACGCTTTTCTGATTGAACAAGTAGGGGCTCAAAAAGCCCTCTCAATAGACTCGGAGACCACTCACTACGAGGACGCTCGATCACAGTTTCAAGCGTGGGCATCAAGACTTTTAACTTGGCTTGAGCTCCCACAGAAAAGGCCTCCACAAGCCGCTGTTTGGCCGGCTCTAAGAAAGAAGTTTCAAAGGTTTCATCCGTGAGACGCTTCTCTTTGGTGTACCCACTTAAAAGAAACTCCAGCTTCCAGCGGTGGTCGGTTTTCTCTGAACGCACCCAAAGCTCAAGTGTCCCAATCTCAGTTAAACGAATCGTTAAACGGACTGGAATACGGGTATTTTGCGCACTACCAAAGCGGAGAACGGTTTCAATCGGAGGCAGAGGGGTCATGCTCTCCTCTTCAAAGGAAAGCATCATACCAGGCTGATCGCCTATACGCGTGTGCGAATGATAGAGCTGAAAAGAGACGGGTCTGTTGGGTAAAAGAGAGAAAATGTGCTCCGAGTGCAGCTCTGCCCCCTCTTCTGCACCACGCGGCACGAGCGTCAAAACGCGCTCTTTTTCTACTTCAAGATAGTAGGCACGTGGCACTCCGCCACTAATACGAATCCCCTCGCCTTGACGCGCTTTTCCATAGTAGGCAGCACCTCTTGCTACAGCTAAATCTAAACTGCTGGAGGGGAGAATTTTCACTGGCTTTGCTTCACCAAACCAAAGATCGAGTGAGCGCACGAGGCGTTCCTGAAAAAGAGAGGGTTTTAGTGCTCCGCCGTTAAATAGAAGATAGGTAGGCTTAGGATGGTGCGAAAGAAAGTTAGCCAAGTGCTTGGTAATGGAGGAGTCGGGCTCGTAAGGAAGCCCTACATTGTGTAGGTCACTCCCTTGTATTAAGTGGCGCGCTTGATCAAAATCGTAGAGACCGAAAAACCCGTCGACTAAGACAGAAGCAACCTCTTCTGCACTGATTTCCAAACTGAGGCCTCCCCCAACTAAGCGCGATCCTTTTCCAGGAATCCAAATGGAGTGGCGGCTCGCTCCGGCTAAAATGGCCTCTTTAGCAGCACGGGCCTGATGACGTAAAGCCAACCACTGGGTCCGATCTAGTTGTTCGGTTAACTGCGTCTCCATGTAGTGGCACAGAGCAGTATCCATATTATCGCCCCCAAGCAACAGATGCTTGCCGACTGCCATCCGCTGAAAGCCCCCTTCTGTCACCTCAATCAGGCTAAAATCCGTGGTCCCACCACCCACATCACAGACGAGAATAGAAGCGCCTTTTTCAAGCGTCTCTTTTTCATGCGTACTCAACCAATTGTAAAAAGCGGCCTGTGGCTCTTCAAGCAAGGTAGGATGAGGAATCCCGGCTAGCAGCGCCGCCTCAACTGTTAAGCTGCGCGCCACTTCATCAAAAGAAGCCGGAACCGTCAACACCACCTCTTGCTCTTCTAAAGGATCTTTGAAATGGGCATTCCATGCCATGCGGATGTGACGTAAATAACTGGCGCTCGCCTCAACAGGTGTGAGCTTGCGCGCGTCATCAGCTGCTTCAAAAGGAAGAATCGCCTCCTTGCGGTTGGCAGCTGCATTAATGAGCCAACTCTTGGCTGATTGAACAAGACGAGTCGGCACCTTAGCTCCTTGCTCGCGCGCCCACTGCCCCACAGCAAAATCGCGATTAGGCAGCTCATGTGGCTGGGACAAATAGTGAAAGGAAGGGAGTGTGGGAAGCGCTTCCATTACCCCTTTTGCATTGAGCTGAGGGATACGAAAGAGCTTGATGGGACCTCCCATCTCGCTATACGCAACGGCGCTATTGGTGGTGCCTAGATCAATTCCAACAACGTAACGACTCATGTCCCGATAAAGTCTGCTGCAGGTCGGTAAGGATAGCCGCAATCGTGCGCCACATGCTCATTGGTCACATGTCCTAAACAGACATTCAATCCCTCAAGTAGTCCTGGATCGTCTTGCATGGCTGTTTTATAGCCCTTATTTGCCATTTCTAAGACATAAGGGGCGATCGCATTGGTCAGCGCTTGTGTGGACGTGCGTGCGCACGCACCGGGCATATTAGCTACACAGTAATGCACTACATTGTGCACTTCATAGATCGGATCGGAGTGGGTAGTCGGACGTGAGGTTTCAGAGCATCCTCCCTGATCAATGGCGACATCGACAAAGACGCTTCCGGGAGACATCGACTTGATCATCTCATCGGTAATGAGTTTAGGAGCCATTTTCCCAGGAATTAACACTGCTCCCACAACCAAGTCAGCTGTTTGCAGCGCCTCTTCCACAGAGACAGGAGTGGAATAAATTGTCTTGAGCAGAGGGCCATAGAGATCATCGAGCTCACGTAATCGAGAAAGACGTCTCTCCAAAATCGTCACGTCTGCTCCAAAGCCCATTGCCATGCGGGCCACTTGAGTGCCGACAATTCCTCCTCCAATCACAATCACTTTTGCCGGAGGTACACCGGGAACACCACCAAGAAGCAAACCCTTGCCGCCATTGGCCATCTGAAGAGAGGTCGCTCCAGCCTGAATGGCAATGCGGCCTGCAACCTCACTCATGGGGGTCAGAAGAGGCAAGCGCCCTTTAGGATCCGTGACGGTTTCAAAGGCGACACCCACCACTTTCCGCTCTATTAAATGCTTAAGCTGCTCTGGATCAGGAGCTAGATGGAGAAAGCAGAAGAGAATCTGATCTTTCCTAAGGAGAGGAAACTCAGACTTTTGTGGCTCTTTGACCTTCACGATCATGTCCGCTTTTTTATAAACCTCTTCAATGGAGGGCACAACGGTGGCACCGGCGTGTTCATACATCTGATCGGTAAAGCCGATCTTTTGCCCTGCTAGTGTTTGGACTAAAACGGTGTGTCCAGCTTGGACAAGAAGGCTCACAAGACCGGGAGTCGCACCTAGGCGGTATTCGTGATTTTTCAGCTCTTTAGGAATTCCAATGATCATAAGATGGCTCCAGTTTTTATCGGCGGGGAGTGTAACACAACTGTGAACCTATCCGCAAAGTCTTTCCGCTGCCACCCCCTTCTAGTTAACACTAATGGAAGTTTGGCTTACAGATACAAAATAATGTTTGACACAGCCATGCAACGCTCTATAGCCCTCTTAACAGCGTTTAGCTCATTAGCAGGGGCTGTTGCAATCGCGGTTGTGATCTTCGTTTCAAAAAGCGTAAATACATGCAACAAGTTGTGTTTTTCTTTTTTATCAACACTCTCTTTAATGGATTTCAAAATACAAACGGCTTGATATACAGCTTCAACTAACTGTACGTAGGTTGAACCTGCCGTGATAGATTCATAAAATCCTTTAACCGTTGAATGACTCAACTCATCGGGGAATACTTGATCCCCCTGACTTGCACATGTATCCCCCCCCAATAGGCGATCAATTGCTTTAATCACTCTTTTTGCTTCCAAAAGAGCTTCTTTTTTAGTTGTGCTAGCCATGCTTTGAGTTTGAGCTGCAAGCTGGCTAACAAAAGCCACATTCTCTCTATGTGACGTTTCTATCATCTGACTCGCACTCTGTGTGCCAGCACCTACTCCGGCGGCTGTAGAAACAGGTGCAGGTCTCGTTTGATGGGGCGTCACAGAAATTACTGGGGGAGGTACAGCTGAGGTAGCGCCCACTGGTTCTTTTTTCTTTGAAGACAGTAAACACCCTAGTGTGACTGCAAAAAGCACAGTCCCTGCAACGATCAGCCCAGCACCTCCACCAATCCCAATCCCCCATATTCCTTGACAGGCACAAGCCCCTAAAACGATCAAAGCAACAGCCATAACCTTAAGAGTCAAAGCACAAGAAATTTTTCTAAAGTTCAAAGAAGAGCCTGAGTGAACTGATAAAACATCTGACGCAGACATAACCACCTCGATTAATTAAAAAATAAGGTTTATTTTAATCAATTATTAATAAAAAATCAATCTAAATCACAATACTAGAGCCGCTTTTTCAAATGAGAGGGAGAGCATCTTGGAAATCCCCTTCTCTTCCATCGAGACGCCGAGCAAAAGATCGGCTATCGACATGGTCTTTTTGTTGTGGGTGACTACAATAAACTGCGTTTTGTGAATGTATTGTCTTAAAACGGCTGTAAAACGCTCAATGTTGGTGTCATCGAGCGGAGCGTCTACCTCATCAAGAATACAAAATGGGGCAGGGCGCACCTCAAAAATCGAAAAAAGAAGGGCAAGGGCGGTCAAGCATTTCTCTCCACCCGACAGAAGGGAGATCGAACGCATCTGTTTACCCGGAGGCTTGGCCACAATCTCAATGCCAGCTTGTAGCACATCTGGGCTTTCAGTAAAGGCAAGATTAGCCTCGCCACCATTAAAGAGAATGGCAAAATTTTTCTGAAAATTGGTTCGAATCTGCTCAAATATCTCTTTGAAAATCTTACGGCTCTCACCATCCAATGTATCGATGATCTTTTCTAAGTCACTTTTTGACTCTTGTAAATCAACCAATTGCCGATCGAGCTCCTGAAAACGTTCCGCTTGGCTCTGGTACTCCTCGATGGCGGTCATATTCACAGCCCCGACACGGTCCAGAGAGACGCGTAACTGCCGTACCTGTTGTTCCGCCTCTTCTATAGCCTCATCTAAAGCAAGGGTACAAGACGCAAGCGCGTCAGCTGCTAAGTTGTGCCGTTCCAGCAACTCATGCTCAACGCTTTTCTTTTGAGCGGCGTCCTCAGCAAGCCCGATTTCCAAGTGGTGTCGTTTTTTCTCTAAAATACCCAGAGCGCTACGCTTTTCTGCCAAACTCTTTTCTAATCCCTCACGGACTTCGCGCTCCTGTTCCAATTCATCGTTATAGGTGTGCGCTGTTTTCTCCAACTCTGCTAACTCTTGTTCCCGCTTTTGGCTCTCAGTGAGTCGCTTCGCACGCGCACTCTCCATTTCCTGAATCAAAACTTCCAACTCCTGAACCTCTTCAGAGAGTCTCTTCAAACGATTGGCGCTCTCATTTTCTCTATTGAGCAGACTCTTCATCTCTTGAGCGAGCTGTTGCCACAAGCTCAATCCACCTTGGTAGCGCGATTGAGCCTCTTGCCACTGACGGAAGGCGTTTTGCATCGACTTTTCTTTTGTCTCAACACTCACTTCCTGCTTTTTAAACACCTCCAACAAGTGAGCGCTTTTGCTTTTTTGCTCCTCTAATCGCTTTAAAAGAGACGCTAAAACTGACGTTTCGCCACTTTTTCCGCTAAGAACTTTCAGTTCCTCTTCCGCACTCTTTAACTCCCGCTCCACTTTTTCTAAATCAGCAAGTGAGCGTTGCAAAGAAAAGTTCTCCTGAACTAAGATCATCTCTTGTCGACGACGCTTCTCTGAGACACGATCTCTCGCCTCTTCGCTCTCTTTTTGCCTTTTAAGCAGCGTTTCGTTTTTTTTCTGCAGAGCGCTCAGCTCATTTTTAACTCGCGCTTTCTGTTCAAACAAAGTGGCAAGCTCAGCTTCGCGCAAAAAAGGATTGCCCTCTTTGTGGGTAGCATTGACCCGAAAGATAACCCCTTTAGAATCGAGATAATAGCCTGATCTAGTCACCACCTCTTCTTTTACTTTTAGAGCCGTTTTTAAATCTTCTACCAGCCGCACACCTTTTAAAAACGTCTTTTGAACTAGAAGCACAACGGAAAAATCGGTTAATTTTTCCTTCTCTGCATAGTCGAGAAGGAGCTTTAAGTCTTTTTGAGTCGAAACAGCCAACGTTTGGGCATACATCTGTAAGGCAGGCATCATTTTTTCGTCGGCATCCAATACCTCAAAAAGTCCATGCACTTTACCTTTGAAAAGAGGCTCTTGTAAAATCTTTTTGGCGCCACTAGAAAAGCCCTCACAATCCTCTTTCAGGCGCAATAGAGCCTGCTCGCGCGCAGTTAACTCTGTTAAATCTTTGGTAGAGCTTTCCAAACAGAGTTGCAGCTCTTCGAGCTCTTTTTGAATCTCTCCCAAATCCTTTCTGTAGGCTTCATAAGTCACTTTGAGTTGATCAATACCACTAGCAAGCGCTTTCACCTCTTTTTGTTTGGGTCCACACTCTCCTTTCAGCTGCTTTTTTTCCTCTCTCTTCTCTTCAATCCGACTCGTGAGAGACTCTATCCGCTGTTGGTTAGCGTGCAAAGCAAGCCGTTTCTCTTGCAGGGTATTTTGGTGTTTGGCTTCCTCTTGAATCGACTGGAGGTGAGACTCTCGAGCTGTTTTGAGCTCTTTTCGCAACACTCCCATCTCGTGTTCACACTTTTGATAGTGCTCTTTTTCTTTTGAAAGAACCTCTTCAAGAGAGGCTTTACTGCTCTCAGCCTCAGCTAAAAGAGCTTTTTTCTTCTCAATCTCCTCTAAGAGGGACTCTCGCTTGGTTGCAGTCGACGTGTGCTCTTCTTTTAACCGGATCATTTTTTGTTGAAAATCGACCATGCGCTCTTTTTGCTGCTTGAGCTCGGCTTGATTCACTTGCACCTGGGTTTCAGCTTGGTGAAAACGGAGCGCTTCAGCTTTGGCCTGCTCATCTTTTTCTTTCAGCGCTTTTTTTGTTTTCTCAAGATGTTCCTCAACAGCCACCAAACGGTGGTGTTCTTCTTTGATCTCTTCGCTTACGTGCAGTAAGGTCTGTTCTAGCTCCCGATTCTTTTCAGTCAGAGTCCGCCATCTGGTCACCAAAAGCCCTTTCTCAAGCTCTTCCAAACGCTCTTTATTGTGCTGATAATTCTGCGCTTGTGCGGCCTGTTTTTTTAATAGCTTGGTCTGCTTCTCCACCTCGTGATGCACATCACTGAGACGGTGGTAGTTTTCATTCACTTGATCGAGCTTCCGCAACGTCTCTTTTTTTCGTTGAATAAACCGTCCAATTCCGGCCGCCTCATCAAAAATGGCGCGCCGATCGGTAGGATTGAGGTGGATCACTTGATCCAACTTCCCCTGCTCAAAGATCGAGAAGGTGTTTTTACCAATTCCTGAACCGAGAAAAAGATTCTGAATGTCTTTCAGCCTCACAGGCTGCTTGTTGATCAAGTACTCTGAGTCGCCGTTGCGATAGAGACGACGCGTGATCGTCACCTCATCGTAGGCAATCGGCAGTTCTCCCTTGATATCTGATAGAGTAACCGAGACTTCTGCAAGATTAAGCGGTTTGCGCGAGTCGGTTCCGGCAAATAAAACATCATACATCTTATCGCCACGCAACGATTTTGCCGATTGTTCTCCCATCACCCAGCGAAAGGCATCGACGATATTGGACTTGCCACAGCCATTTGGACCGACAACACCTACAATCTCGCAATCAAAATCAATCGAGATCTTGTCGGCAAACGACTTAAATCCAAGTATGGTCAGTTTTTTTAGTTTCATATTTTTTTAAGCAGATTCACCATTTCAATGGCCGAAAGCGCGCCATGATAGCCACTATTGCTCTCTTTTTCACCTGCGCGTGCTTGGGCTTGCTCAAGCGTCTCAGTAGTTAAAACAGAGAATAGGACCGGCGTATCGGTTGCCAAAGAGGCCTGTAAAATCCCCGAAGCCGCCTGATCTGCCACATGTTCGAAGTGAGCTGTTTCCCCGCGAATCACAGCCCCTAGGCAAATCACCGCATCGTATTTCTTTGATTCAGCCAACTTCTTGGCCACAAGAGGGAGCTCAAAAGCACCCGGCACCCATACCTCAGCGATCTGATTCTCTTCCACCCCATGCTCTTGAAGCCCTTGCTTCGCTCCTGCCAGCAAACGACTCGTAATCGCGAAGTTGAAACGAGCAACAACAAGAGCATAGCAGTGCCCATCTGTCGCTAAGTCAATCGTGTCATCGTGCCGCTCAACTTTTTGCATGCACCATCTCCTCCACGTCAAAGTGGTGGCCCATTTTGTCCTGCTTTGTCTTTAGATACTTTCTATTTTCGTCTGTCAATTGAGGCAGAAGTGAAACTCTCTCTGTAATCGTGAGTCCATAACCATCCAAGCCGCCATATTTGGCCGGGTTATTCGTCAGAAGACGGATTGTGGAAAGGCCTAAATCAGCTAAAATCTGCGCGCCAATCCCGTATTCGCGCGAGTCGACAGGCAGACCCAATTTCTCGTTCGCCTCTACTGTATCTAGTCCCTCATCTTGTAGGGTGTAAGCGCTGAGTTTATGCCCGAGACCGATCCCTCTCCCCTCCTGTCCACGTAAGTAAACCACAACCCCTTTTCCTTCATGCGCAACCCGAGCTAACGCCTGCTGCAACTGTGAGCCACAGTCGCAGCGCATTGAGCCAAAAATATCACCTGTCAAACACTCAGAGTGGACCCGCACCAAAACATCCTTTTCCCCTGCCACATCGCCTTTTACCAGAGCCAAGTGCTGCACACCGTCTAGTGTAGACTCATATGCACACGCTGTGAATTCACCATAAGGAGTGGGTAGGCGGGCTTTTGACATGCACGTCACGAGTTTTTCGCGCTCTCTTCTGTAACGAATCAGTTCCGCAATCGAAATCAACGGAATCGCGTGCTCTTTGCCAAACGCCTCCAGATCAGACAAGCGGGCCATCGAGTAATCATCTTTTACGATTTCGCAAAGAGCGCCCACTGGTTCTAACCCGGCCATACGGGCAAGATCGACTGCCGCTTCCGTGTGACCAGCCCGCTTCAAAACACCCCCTTCTCGCGCTTTGAGAGGGAAGATATGCCCCGGCCTACGGAAATCTTTCGACTCTTGTGTAGGGTTGGCTAAAGCCGTTACCGTTTTGGCACGATCCTCAGCGGAAATACCGGTTGTGGTTCCATCAACCAAGTCAACTGTAACGGTAAAAGCGGTTCGGTGTGATTCTGTGTTGTGGTGGACCATGAGAGGGATTTGGAGCTGTTCCAGTTTTTCCGCTTCCATTGCCACGCACACCACTCCACTGGTGTGCTTCAGAAGGAACCCCATTTTTTCTGGAGTCATCTTTTCAGCCGCGAGGATGAGGTCTCCCTCATTTTCTCGGTCGGCATCATCGGTGACAATGACAAATTCACCATTTGCGAGCGCCTCAAGGGCTTTTTTGATTGTATCCATAAGGGAGCAATCATAGTTGAAATCCTTGAATTTCTCAAACGAAAAGGAGATTGCAACTAACTAAATATTATCAGTTCTTTGAATGATTAACTAATGCTTCAAAGAATGCGAATTATCTTCAATCCGCTCCCGATCACGTAATTCGCACATGACATCTTCTACGCTGGACCCATCTTGATGCATTCCAAAAAAAGGGTGCTTCTCTACCTTTTTGTCGTCGTTCGGATCCAAGATTGATGCACGCATACACGGCTCCTTTTCATATTGGTTTTTCAACACGCTTTCCTCCCCAAGATTGCAAAAAAACCTGCGACTACTTATAATTGAGAGATTAATTTTTTGTATACTTATTTATGAAAAAACTGTTTTTAAACTAATAATTACCTCTCTGCTCTTTAGCGCCACATTATTCGCCCTTCCTTCTGATGAGGTCTATGTCGAAAGAACGTTATCTGGACTCCGTTTCCATAGAGATCTCAGCAAGATGCCTGGTTTTAGTGAACTCACGCGTTTTCCTGAGTTACTGGCACATCAAAGAAATGGACGGGGAGCACCTGACAGAAGAAAAACTGACTCAAATGACACCGCTCTTTCAAGAGCTCATCCAAAAAGAGAGGGAGCTTAGCCACACGCATTATCAAGTGGTAACAGCTCAAGACTCAAACTTTCTCGCTTATCAATTGATTTTAAAAGGATTGTATCAATCGCTCTACAATGAAAATTTTGATGCCTATGAATTCTTACGCCCCTACCACGACCCCGAGCTTACCACAAATTTGGAGCAATTCCTCGGTGACCACCCCGACCTGATCGAAATCGGCAAGGTTTACTCAATTGAGGAAGAACTAGATGAAGAGGTGTATGAAGAGTATAAGACAACAAAAGAGAGCGACTCACTACCGACAATTAGGCGTCAGCTCATTTCAGCCAGCTTAACCTTAGAGACGTGGTCACCATTCGATTCAGCTTTACATGTGCTAGCTCATGGATCGGGAATGAGCCAAAAAGCGGAAAAAGAGGTCTTGAAAGAGCTTCTCAAAGGACTTTTTAAAATATCATTTGCTAGACGTGAATGTGGATTGGGTAGGCAAGCTTTAAAATTTGTGACTGCCTTGCCTTGCCTTTCATAAAGATTTGACTTAATGGCTTCTTCTAAAGCTCTCCCACTCCATCCATTTTGTAATACTTGATGGGCATACCACTCCCTCTCCTTCTGGCTCTTTAACTTCTCTATTAAGAGAATGTTATGCCACCAGGGAATTTGTGCAAGCACCGCTTGCACAAATAGAGAATCTGGATATACAGCGGCAAACCTGCGCATATATTTTAAATTACGAACAGAGAAACCAGAGGTTCCCGGAAGATCGACAGTAAGGTCAGCAGACATACGGCCAATGACTTTTGCTCCCCATCCCTCCTTGCTCTGTTTTTCAAGAATAGATTTGCCTATTGACCAATAGAGTCGAACTAACTCAGAATTTACAGATAGACTGGCACGAAGTTGCGCCTCTTAAATGCGCTTCTTGATTCCGATAAGAAATTCTTGATAACCAACAGGAAGGCTTTGGGGTGTAGTTAATGTAGTCATCATACAGCTCCTTTTAGTCGATAATCCAGCCGGACTGAGCCGCCAAAACGGTGCACGCCCTCAAGCTGCCAACGAGGCGCCTCTTCCATCGTCGTAACCTCTAAGCCTGGAATCAGTGGCATTCCCCTAGATCCTAAAAGACAATCCCCTACATAGAGGTAAAATCGGTGCGCAAGTCCCTCTTTGAGAAACGCAGCATGTAAACGCGAACCCCCTTCCACCAAAAGCTGCATCACTGAGCGCTTACCTAATTCCTCTAAAACAGCCTCTAAAGTGACTTTTGATAGCCAAATGACCTCAATCCCCTCTTTTTTCCATGTCGAATTGGTTGTAAAGACGAGAGTAGGAGCCAGACTCGGATCAAAAAGAGGTCCCTCAGGGGGCACGCGCCCCTCTGAATCGATTACCACCCGAAGTGGCTGTTTTACATCCATTGTACGGACGGTGAGCTGGGGATGATCGAGGCGCGCTGTTTCGGAGCCAATCAAAATCGCCTGAGATTCGGCACGCAGACGGTGCGCATCTTGACGGGCTTCGTCTGATGAAATCCACTTGGAAGTGCCATCAGCTGCTGCGGTTCTCCCATCGATACTCATCGCCGCTTTCAGCACACAAAAGGGACGCTGTGTCTGCCGATGATGTAAGTAAGGCTCCAAGGAGAGACGTGCCTCTTCTGCTGCAACACCGACGGTAACCTCGATTCCTGCCTCTTTCAGCGCTTGAACACCGGTACCGGCCACTTTCGGGTCGGGATCGAGAAAGGGAATCACGACGTTTTTGACACCACTTTTAATCAGCGCAAGGGCGCAAGGAGGCGTGCGCCCTTGATGCGAACATGGCTCTAAACTGATGTAGGCGGTCGCTCCTTGAGCAAGCGGTCCAGCTTTTTCCAGAGCGACAGCCTCAGCGTGGGGGTGGCCGGGCGCCACATGGTACCCTTCCGCTAAAATCTCCCCCTCTTTGGCAAGCACACAGCCGACCCAAGGGTTGGGAGGAGCCGTAATTCGCCCCTTTTCTCCCAGGCGAATCGCATACCGCATAAAAAACAGTTGTTGCTCTTTGGTCTCTTGCATATACTTCCAGCGTAAAATATTAGGTAGATATATGCTCGATATCAAGTTAATTCGGAAAGATAAAGAAAAAATAGAAGCGAAACTGAAAACCAAAGAGCCAGATAGCGACCTGACTCGTGTTCTAGAGCTAGATGATCAAAAAAGAGAAATGATCACCGAGGTGGAGCACCTGAAAGCGGAGCGGAACGAAAAGTCGAAGCTCGTCGGTGAGAAAAAACGGAAAGGCGAGTCTGCCGACGCTCTCATGCAAGATGTGCGTCAAATTGGAGAGAAAATCACTGCTCTCGACCACCGTTTAGCCGCGCTGGATACAGAATTCATTGATCTGCTTTCTCGCTTGCCGAACATTCCCATGGATGACATCAAGGTCTCTCAAGACAAAGAAGAGAATGAGGTGATCAAGATGGCGGGCGAGAAACCACAATTCTCTTTTGAACCCAAACACCATGTCGAGCTCAACGAGTCACTTCAGCTTTTCGATTTTAATAAAACGGCCAAAACAAGTGGCGCCGGATGGCCGGCATACAGGGGAATGGGCGCACGCCTTGAGTGGGCGCTTCTCAACTATATGATTGATATTCAACATCTTAATGGATTTGAATTTTGGCTTCCTCCCCTTTTAGTCAAGCCACCCATGATGTTTGGCTCCGGACAGATGCCCAAATTTGAGGGACAGTTTTATGAAGTAAAAGATGAAGAAAAGCCTCTTTACTTGATCCCCACAGCGGAGGTTGTGCTCAATGGTCTCCACTATGAGGACATCATCCCTGAAGAGCAACTCCCCATTAAATATACCGCCTACACGCCCTGTTTTCGGCGGGAATCGGGAGCTGCCGGCGCCCAAGAGAGGGGCCTCATTCGTACGCACCAGTTTAATAAAGTGGAGATGTTTTGCTTCACCAAGCCTGAGCAAAGTGAGCAGGTGATGGAGCAGATGCTCGGTGTTGCGGAAGAGATTCTACAAGGGTTAGGAATTCACTATCGGTTGACAAAACTGGTAACGGGCGATATGTCTTTCCCTGCAGCTAAGACGATCGATATTGAGGCGTGGTTGCCGGGGCAAAATCGGTACTATGAGGTCTCATCGATCTCAAATTGCACCGATTACCAAGCGCGCAGATCTCAGATTCGGTTTAAATCGGGACAAGAGAAGCCAGAGCTTGTCCACACGTTGAATGGATCAGGCTTAGCCACATCGCGTCTTTTTGTCGCTTTGCTGGAAAACAACCAGAACGGAGATGGCTCGGTGACGCTCCCTCCCGTCTTAGCTGAGAAACTTGGAGTACACAAATTAGATTAAAAGCTGTATCCGATTCCTACTTCACCAAGGTAACGGGAACTACAATCGGAATCGAAGCTCGCTTCGAAATTTCCGAAAAGATCAAAACAGCTGCAGCAGACCTCTGAGCGGAATCCAACTAGAAAAGCGGCTAGGTTTTCAGGCCCTCCCTGATCAAAATTCAGGGATTGCCCCAGAAGCTCACCGTTTATGTGAAACCCACCCACTTGATAGCGACCCAAAACTCCAATATAGGGCTCTAAATCCCAACAGCAACTCAGCACATAGGGAACAGCCGCTTCAAAACGGGTGGTGATCAGATCGACTGTTCGATTTCTAACTGTGAGGTTAGTCAGTGAACCCGATTCGGTATAGCAGCCAAAAAAGCCTCCCGCATAACGTAGGGTGCAACTCAGAACGGGGTGGCACCACCACCTTTCAAAAGCATGCACCAGTGTGATTTCTGGAGAAATAAAGAAAGCATCACTGTTCGCACGCGCATCCTCTACTCCTCCAGGAGCTAAATTATTCTGCACATAACGATGATTCACCCAGTCGAGATAGCCTAAAGCGAGCGCCACCCCGAAGTAGGTATTGCACACACACCCCTCGTAGGTCGCTCCCACAACATAGTTGTGCAGACAGGCCTTTTGCGTGGTCTTTGTGACTGTCGCCTGGCCAAAGGTCGCTCCTCCAAAAAACCCGGCGTAACCAGCGCCAAACGGAAGTGAATCACCGATTAAAAAGCCCGATTGCCAATTGTCGTAAGCAACAGTGCGGCTGAGCGCATCGCGGTGACGGTAGCTTCCCACTCCCTGCACCCACATACCACAACCGCAGGGATCGCAGCATCCACCCAAACGATGTCGGTAGATACTCCCCAAAACTGTGTCTGAAACGTCTGCAAGCACATCGGCTTGCATCGCCAGACCTGTGGGATCCACCACGCCTAAAACGGCGCCTACTTGAACAAAGGGAGCCGAGATCACAAGCGTACCGTAACTGCCACTACCCAGTGTGAGGGCGAGATTGAGACCTGTTTCGACACCTAAAGCTAGAGGACTCACTGTTGTTACGGCACCTTGAATATTGGAGCCTTTTAGGAGATTTAGAGTAGAATTGAATCCTCCCAATCTGATAGCCGCGGCCTGATTACTGCGCACTGATCCTGAATTGGTCAGTATGGAGTTGGCTCCTTCCATCCGAATCCCGATGGAGCCTGTTCCACTCACACTAATCAGTCCAGAATGACTGACAATCGCGTCTCCTTCATTAAGAAAAAATCCATCTGCAGCATTCCCTTCTGTAAAAATAGAGCCTGAATTGAAAACATGGGTTCTAAAGGCTGTAGATGAAAGACCATTTGCATTGTCTCCTTGCGTGGAAACAATACCTCTGTTGATAATGGTGGCTCTTGTTGCCTCAATTCTAATGGCATCTGAGGTATCAGCTTGGGTCACGATGGACCCAGCATTGAAGATTTGGGCACTACCACCTGTACTCTGAACCCCAAAGGCCCCGACTCCTGTTGTTAAAATGGAGCCCAAGTTGCTGGTCCTTTGCTCCAAATCGACCATCATCACAATGGCCGTTGTACTCGTTGTTAAGCTCCCTCCCTCTTCTACAACCGCTTCATCTCCCTCTTCAGCAAGGGTAATCGGTGTTGTGGCCATTTCGCCTTTTCTAATCACATACTCAAATCCAAACGCCGGCGTCACAACAAGACAAAAAAGAGAGAAAAGCGCGACACTTTTAGAAAACATAGCCGATTCCCCCTTCACCAAGGAAGCGCGTGCTACTTTGGGTATCAAAGCTCGCTTCCAAATTCACAAAAAGATCAAAGCATGCCCACCTGGCTTCTGAGCGGAATCCCACCAGAAAGGCAGCTAGGTTTTCAGCTCCAGGCTGGACGAGGCTCACTGGCTCTCCAAGAAGCTCGGTATCGATGCGGCACCCACCCACTTGATAACGCCCCAAAAGACCTATATAAGGCTCCCAATCCCAGCAGCACATGCAGGAATAGGGAAGTGCCGCCTCAAAACGGGCGGTGATGAGATCCACCTCCCTGTTCTTGACTGACAGATTGGTTTGAGAGCCCGATTCGGTGTAATCTCCAAAAAAAGCCCCGGCATATCTCAAAGTGACACTTAAAACCGGCTCACGCCACCAGCCATTAAATGCATGTCCCAAAGTGATTTCTGGAGAGATAAAGAAAGCATCGAGATCGACATGGGCTTTCTCCACCCCTCCAGGCACTAGATTATTCTGAATGTAGCGTCTGTTTTCCCAGTCGAGATAGCCCAAAGCAAGTGCCATCCCCATATAGGTGTTGCAGAGGCGTGTTTCATAGGTGAAGCCGGCTACATAGTTCGTTAAGTCGGTTTTTTGTGTATTTTTGTCCACCGTTGCTTGACCATATGTCGCTCCAACAAAAACGCTGGCATATCCTGCACTGAGAGAGACTGAACTCCCCAAAAGAAAGCCTCCTTGCCGATTATCATAGGCAACACTATCTGAGAGCGCGCCACGATGACGTGTGCTGCCGATTCCCTGAATCCAAATCCCGCACCCACACGGATCACAACAGCCGCCTAGTCGATGCTGATAAATGCCCCCGAGTACGGCATCAGAGAAATCGGCCACCAAATCTGTTTGCATGGCCAGCCCAGTGGGATCAATCACCCCCAATACAGCACCGACTTGTGCAAAGGGAGCTGAAATCGCAAGCGACCCATAGCTGCCTGAATTGAGATTTAAGGCTAAATTTAACCCTGTTTCCACTCCGACATTAAGAGGATTACCCGCTTCGATCAATCCTTGAAGGTTTGATCCTTTAAGTAAATTCAAAGTGGGATTCGTCCCTTGTAAGGTAATGGCAGCTGCCGCTCCTTGAATGGTTCCTGAATTTGCCACAACCAGATCAACGGCATTCACACTCCCCTCGATTCCAAACGAACCGGTTCCAATGGCCGTAATGAGACCCGTATTACGCACGCTCGTGCTAGGACCGTCAACTAAAACACCATCGCTGGCCATACCTGTTGTAGAGGCAAGCCCTGAATTTAGAACGCGAGCACGATCACGATTCACTAAAATTGCGTCTGCATTATTCCCAATAGTCAACACAGTACCTGTATTGGTCACAGTCGTATCGATGCCGTCGCTTCTCAAACCCGCTGAAAGGTCATCTGCGGTAAAAATTGATCCAAAGTTCTCAATGATTCCATTAGCGCCCCCAACACTCAAACCAAATGCGACCCCGCCGGCTGTCTCAATGAATCCATTGTTTCTAAGCAGAGCGTTGAGACCAGCTAAACTCTGCATTCCATGCGCTCCTACACCACTTGTTGAAATCGTTCCTTGATTTTCTGCTCTTTGGTTGTCTGCGCCCATCGCAATGGCCACAACAGCTGTGGTCATCAAAGTCCCTCTTGGTTGCACAAGAGCCTGGTCTCCATCATCTGGAAGTGTGACAGGAGTCGTCTCTGTCTCCCCAGTTTTAACAATCACAGTCACTCCATATGCTGGTAGAGCAAAAAAGCCCGCAGCAAGGCAGCAAAAAAACAGCTTATACATTTGACACCCCATATGAACGAGATACTAGTAAATCTATTTTTTGGAAATAAAAGATTGAGAGCTGCTCGATAAATAGGTATAAACAAGGAGTGACAAAACATTTTGAAGATAAAGATGCCCTTTCGCATGTGATGGAAAAACGGGCGGAAGGAATGGTTTCCGTTTCAGAGACGCACGGCACCGAAATGCCGGGGCATCTCTCAGCTGGAGCCGACGCCGTTCGTGAAACGTCTGTCGTGCTGCTCCTTCTTTGGCTGCTTCTAACCCTTTTGGGACAGCCGGCCGGTGCTCCCTTAATCGCTTTTGCCTGTGGCTGGTTTGCCTGGAAAACAGGACGTAGTGGCTGGCTTGGATGGGCCAGGCTCGAAAGACTCCATCGGCTCATCGAACAAGAAAAGTACGAAATTGAACATCACCGCCCCCAAGAAAGAGAGGAACTGGTCGCGCTTTATCAAGCTAAAGGGTTTGAAGGCAAATTATTAGATGATGTAGTGGATGTGTTGATGGCCGACCAAGACCGCCTTCTCAAAGTGATGCTAGAAGAGGAGATGGGGCTCACCCTTCAAGTCTATGAACATCCTCTTAAGCAAGCACTTGGGGCCGCAACGGGCTCTTTTTGCGCAGCCCTGGTCTCTCTGGCAGCCTTTTTTCTTTCTCCCTCTTATGGCATGCTAATTGCATCCTTTCTTTTACTAGCTGGTAGCTCAGTGGTTTCAGCTGGATATGAAAAAAACCGGGTGATTCCCTCTGTGATCTGGAACATCAGCATCGGTGCCCTAGCATTTGGAGTCGCCTACTTTGTATTTCTTATAGCCGTGTGAACATGCGTAATCTATTTCCCTCAGCAACCGATGGCATTGAGCTTTTCGATGAATTCTTTGAATCGGGACTGGAAGAGAGCGTCAGCCCCTTTCTGACTCCTGATACGCGGCTATGGGGAAAAAATGTGGGGCTTAAGAGCTCTGTTTTTTCGGCCTTTCTCCTTCTCGGCGCCTTTGTTTTCTCTTTTATCCCCGGTCAGCAGCCTCTTTCTAACCTCTTTTTGTTGCTCACCTATTTTTTTGCCGGCATTCCGGCTCTTATTGCCTCAATTGAAGATATCTTTAATCTCGAAATCAATATTGACGTGTTAATGACCCTCGCCGCTTTCCTATCGGTTCTAATCGGAAGTGGAAGAGAAGGGGGGCTACTGCTCGTTCTATTCTCGTTTTCAGGGGCGCTCGAAACAGCTGTGCGGACAAAAGCCAAAGGGGCTATTAGTTCATTGAAAAAACTGGCTCCACAAAAGGCTTTTGTCGTACAACAAGACGGCACTCTTGTAGAACGCTCTGTGCGTGACATTACTCTTGGCACGCCGATTCATGTGAAAGCGGGAGAGGTGGTCCCTCTTGATGGCACTGTCATTGAAGGCACCTCATCGGTCAATCTCGTCCATCTAACAGGTGAGAACCTGCCTCTAACCAGAACCGTGGGCGATACGGTACCAGCCGGGGGACGCAACTTAGAAGGGGCCCTGACTCTAGAGGTCACACACACAAGCTCTGATTCCACACTTGCCCGTATCATTCAGCTCATCACTAAAGCCCAAGAGTCCAAGCCCAAACTGCAAAGATGGCTCGATACGATTAGTAATCGTTATGCCATGACCATCATCTTCCTAGCTCTTTTATTTGCACTGGCATTGCCCTGGTTTTTTCACATGCCTTATTTAGGTACGGAAGGATCGATCTACCGTGCTCTGGCTTTTCTGATCGCCTCTTCTCCCTGCGCGCTCATTATAGCCATCCCCATTGCCTATTTAAGCGCGGTGAGTTGCTGCGCTAAACAGGGTATTCTTCTCAAAGGGGGCGTGATTTTGGACTCTTTTGCAAAGTGCAAGACGATCGCCATGGATAAAACTGGAACCCTCACAACAGGTGAGCTGAGTTACTTGGGTATGGAGACCGAAGCCGATCAAAACCACTTTCTTTCCATTGCCTACGCTTTAGAGCGTTCAGCTGTGCATCCGATTGCACACGCGATCACCCTTTACGCAAAAAAAGAGAGTGTACTGCCCGCTTCTATTACCGATTTTCGTTCTGTTCCAGGATATGGCCTAGAGGGAAAGTTTGGGCAGACTGCCGTGCGGATTGGAAAGCCAGAATGGATTTTACCTGCCGCACCTCACCTTACAGACTCAGTGCACAAGATTCAGGAGCGTGGGGAGATTGTGACGGTTTTAGAAGTTGGAGAGACCCATGCGCTCTTTCGTTTCCGTGATCAACTCCGCCCGGGCATTGTCTCGACCCTACAGAAATTGAAAGAGACGTGGCAGATGCGTGTGTTGATGCTCACGGGTGACCACGAGGCGAGCGCTCGGGTGATTGCCAAAGAGGCGGGGCTCTCTGAGTATTATGCAGATCTGCGCCCAGAAGATAAGCTAAACTACATCTCCGAAGAGGAGAATTTGGCCATGGTGGGCGACGGGATCAATGACGCTCCCGCTCTTGCCAGGGCCTCTGTAGGAATTTCAATGGGAAAAGTGGGAAGCCGAACCGCAATCGATGCCTCTGACATTGTATTTTTGCAAGATAACATAGAACTGCTTGAGTGGCTGATTAAAAAATCCAATCAAGTGGTACGCATTGTGAAACAAAATGTCACCCTAGCTCTGGCAGCGATTGTGTTTGCCAGTATGCCTGCTCTTCTCGGATGGATCCCCTTATGGCTAGCTGTGGTCTTGCATGAGGGGGGAACGGTTGTGGTGGGCCTTAACGCACTCAGATTGCTAAAGAAGGGATAGGGAGATGGATTCACAAAAAAAAGAGGCCATCCAAGAAGAAATTGAACGTTTCGAACAGGTCTATTCGTGGCTCGAACAGAGTATGCCTCCCATTTTTTTCAAAGAGATTGAAAAAGAGTGGATTTCACTCATTGTTCACAGCCTGATGGGGTTTAAAGAGCAAGATTTCTTCTCTGAAATTCATCTAAAAAACGCCGCGATTGCTCTTTGCATTGATAGCCCCGAGGCAGATGTGAAGATTTTGAAGAACTACCCCATGTATGGGATCAAAAACTACACGACCTACATCTCACACGCGCAGATTCCCTATCCTGAGATCACCGGAAATCTCCGCATAGCTACCCTCTACTTCACAGAAGCTGTGGAAAAGCCTGAGACTCCTTTGGATCCAAAGATCAGCAAAGAACTAACAAGCTTTCTGCACGCACGCAATCCTGCGTGGTCAGCAGGGGCATGCCAGCAGCTGATTGATCAGATTGACCCCCGTTTTTTACGCAAAATGCCCAAAGAGCGACAAGTTTTGGCTGTTGAGATGTTTGAACGGGCGCAAACACGCGATCATTGTCAATATGAAGTGCAGTACGTTGAGGACTGGAAGGAGCAAAATTCTCCCTCGCTGTTTATGGTTTTGGCATGGAAAAACGTTCCCAAGCACAACTTTCTTCACCGGTTGGCACGAATTGTTTCGCAACACGCTCTTGTGATGCGCCGAGCGAATGCGACCTACATCAAGCCTTACACCACGCAAAGCATCTTTATGCTCTCGTTTGGGGTGCACGGCAGAAAAGGAGAAGCCGCTTGGGAAGCGGCTGATATCGCCGATTTTTTACAAGAAGTGGTGACGCTTAAGTACTTTGGCTCCATGGATGGATTTGACGCCACTTTTGTCCAGCCAGGCCTACTGAGAGGGAATCTGGCCAATTTACTCCGTTCTATGACCCATTTCATCAATCAAGTGCTGCTCAACGTCGATGCCAATCTCTACAATCTAGAGAATATCGAAGAGGCTCTCTGTCGTCATCCTGAGTTAACGATGAAGTTATGCGACACTTTTGAACAGAAATTTCATCCGACACGGCACGATCTTGAAAAATTTGAGAGTGAGCAAGAGGAGTTTCTCCAATTAGTCGAGAAGCTCGACACGGGGCATGAATTTCATGATAAAAGGCGCAAAAACATCCTCTTACAAGGGATGAACTTCGTTACCCACATCCTGAAAACCAACTTCTATCGGAATAATAAAACAGCCTACGCCTTTAGGCTCGATCCGCATTACTTAGATCACGCCCCTTTTGAGAGAAAAAAACGCTTTCCTGAACTCCCCTATGGCATTTTTTATGTGAAAGGAATGCATTTTATGGGCTTTCACATCCGTTTTCGCGATCTATCAAGGGGGGGCTTGCGCACCATTTTTCCGGCAAAAAAAGAGCGGATGTTAGCAGAGCGTAACACGGTCTTTAGCGAGTGCTACAATCTCGCCTACACACAACAAAAGAAAAACAAAGATATTCCCGAAGGGGGCGCAAAAGGAGTGATCTTTTTAAAACCCTACGAGCGCCTTACCTCAGAAACAGAGATTTTAGCTCGAGAACTAGAGTCTGTTGGAATGGCTCCAGAAGAAATCCAAGCCCGCACAGAATCATTTAAACACGATCAAAAGCTTGAGTACCTCTACCAAACACAGCGCTCTTTCATCAAAAATTTTCTGTCACTGATCAACTGTGAGCCAGGCGGCACTTTAAAAGCCAAGCACATCGTTGACTATCTGAAAAAACCCGAATACATCTACCTCGGCCCTGATGAGAACATGCACAACTCGATGATCGAGTGGATCGCAAACGAGAGTCAGCGCGACCACTATAGGCCTGGTGGAGCCTTTATCAGCGGCAAGCCGACAATTGGCATCAATCATAAAGAGTTTGGTGTCACGTCGCTTGGCGTTAATGTTTTTATGCATGAAATGCTCAATTACTTGAAAATTGATCCCTACACACAACCCTTTACGGTTAAACTATCAGGGGGACCTGACGGAGATGTGGCGGGCAACCAGATCAAAAACCTACACACTTACTACCCAGACACAGCCAAGCTTGTCGCACTCACAGATGTTTCTGGAACCATCCACGATCCACACGGCCTGGATCTCAGAGCCTGTGTTGAGCTCTTTAATGAAGGAAGACCCATCCGCTTTTACCCCCCAGAAAAACTCTCGGTGGGAGGTTTTTTACTCGATAGAGAAAATCGACGTGAGTCCACCCCCTACGCGCAGCAAACGCTTTGCTGGCACAACAGAGATGGAAATATCGTGGCCGAATGGCTCTCAGGAAATGAGATGAACGCTCTGTATCGAAACAATGTGCACCAAACGCACGCCGACATTTTCATCCCTTGCGGCGGACGGCCACGTACACTTAGGGATACCAATTACAAAGATTATTTAGATAAAACAGGGCAGCCCACCTCACAAGCCATTGTCGAAGGAGCCAATCTCTACCTCTCCCCTTGGGCCCGCCACTACCTAGAAGATTTGGGGGTGTTAATTATCAAAGATAGTTCTGCCAATAAAGGAGGCGTGATCTGCTCCTCATTTGAAATTCTTTGTGGACTCACACTCACCGACGATGAATTTTTAGAGTTCAAATCTGTGCTAGTAGAAGAAATTCTTGAGCGGCTTAAGCAATGCGCATTAGATGAGGCGCGTCTTCTTTTAAGCGAGCATGGGGAGGAACAAAAGCCCCTTTCCGAAATTTCAGACGATATCTCCAAGCGGATCAACTACTTCACCGATCAGTTGTTGACCTATCTTGAGACAGTCGAGCTTCCCGACAACCCCAAAGATCCTCTGATCACCTGCTTTTTGCACTACTGCCCCAAAATTCTACACGAGAAGTTCCAAGATCGGCTACTTAAGCAGGTACCTGACAACCACAAAAAAGCGGTGATCGCCTCCCATATTGCCTCTAGACTTGTCTATCGAAGAGGAATGAAGTGGTTCCCTACACTCATCGACATTTTACCGATTTTGCTGCACGACAAAGAGCTTATTTATCGCGTGTAGGGGCAATCGCTCCCTGCACGCAAGTGCGCAATCCATCTCCAGCGGTAAACTCCGCGCGCATTTGATAAGAGTCATCTTCCTGTAGTTCATAAATCTCATACCCTTCAAACTCTTGGTCTTTGCGCCTAAATTCCCACGCAATCACCTGAGAGCTGATCACACCCGTCCCCACAACCTTGCCCACAATCTTATTTTCTAGTTCAATCTCAAACGCAGAGGGTGTCAGAGACGAAACACAAAAATGATTCCGCATCGTATCGGCAAGCCCCTCCACCACAATCTCCTGATGGAATTCAACCTTCTCTTCTTCAAGGGGGAGCACTGACCAGCGCATCGTAAAATCGAGAATATCCTCGGCCATACTGAACGTAATCTGTCCGGCTCCTTCCCATATGCCTGGGGTCAAAATAAATCGATGGGTCATTAGAACATAAACCTTCTGCTATAAATGCTTTGTAAAATTCCAAGGGCAGCCATTGTGACAAAGATCGACGAACCTCCATAAGAGACTAAGATCAGAGGAACTCCTGTCACAGGGAGCAGGCCGCACATCATGCCAATATTCACGAGAATATGCATGGCAATGTAGACGGTCACTCCAGCGGAGAGCATTTTTCCAAAGTGATCTTTAGCCACAACTGTCACTTGAAATCCAAAATAGACAAGAGAGTAAAACAAAATCAGGATAAGGAGCAAACCCAATAGGCCAAACTCCTCTCCAAAAGCGGGGAACACAGAGTCGGTGTAGCCATATGGAAGCCATCCTCTTCCGGTAAACTCACTGGCCCGCCAGCCACTACCAGAGAGGCCCCCGACTCCAATTGCTGTCAGTGCAGCCCACTGGTGATGGTTGTTTGGATTGAGCCGTTCATACTGGTACCCTTTTAATACTTTGGTTGCATAAGGGCGCATCTGCTCGTGTGAGACCACTCCGGTAAAAATCAGCAATACCACAAATAAAAAACCTAGTCCTGCCACCGTCATGATCCGGACAAAACCTGGATGCATATTTCCGAGATAAAACATCACAAGCGTAATGGGACAGAGCACAAGCGCTGTTCCCAAATCAGGTTGCTTCAAAATCAAAAGAAAGGGGATTCCGACAATCAGTGAGCCTAAAAGAGAGGTTCCCAGGGTTGAGGCTGTCGAGCGATTTCTCTCTAAAAACCAGCTCAAGCTAATCACCACGATTAATTTGGCATATTCTGAGGGTTGGATGCTCACTCCGATGATGGGGATACGGTACCAGCGGTGAACATTTTGGATCGCCGGAACAAAAAAGAGGCCGAGCAGACCGAGAAACATCAATACATAAAGAATCCAGGCCCACTCACGTAGCTTATTGTAATCCATGCCGGCAAAGAGGATAAAGACGGCCCATCCTAAGCAAAAGCGTTGTATTTGGCTCAACACCTTCGGTGTGAATAGGCCACTTTGCTGCCCTTGGTAGCAGGCGGGATCGGTGGCAGAGATCACTAAGATGCTGATTGCCATTAGGGAGAAGATGACCGGGACGATCCGCCAGTCGATACGAAAAATGAGTCGATGGTTCCACATAGAGTTTTGAATGACTAGCTCTTATCTACCCTTTTGAGAGTTCTTACTTCCCACAGAGGGTGTTTATAATTCTTATAGTGGAGTATAATGGGCGCCATGGAAATGATCCACCACCATTTTGATACACTTGTCTCAACTAACGACTGGGGTAAAGAACACCTAGCTTCTCAACCGCGCGATCGATTCATGTTGGTTACAGCAGATGAGCAGACCCGAGGGCGTGGTCAATATGGGCGCAAATGGATCTCTCCTAAGGGGCAAAATCTTTATGCGAGTTTTTGTTTTTTCATAGATGAACACCAACAAGATCCTCTCTCATTGACTCATGTTTTAGCCATCTCTTTGGCCCATGTTTTAGAAAAGCGTGGTGTGATATGCCAGATCAAGTGGCCCAATGATCTCCTTGTCGATCGGAAGAAAATTGCTGGGATTTTGTGTGAAACGGAGCATCTGCCGCCCCACTTTGGCGTTGTGATTGGATTGGGCATGAATATTAATATGTCTCAAGAGGAGCTGGCCCATATTCCTCAACCGGCGACCTCAATCAGACAAGAGACGGGCGAAAAGTGCGTGATCGGCGAGGTTCTGCAAGAGATTCAGGCTGTTTTTGCTAAGGATCTAGCCCACTTTTTAAAAAAAGGCTTCACTCCTTTTCTTCCCGTTTTCCGCCAGCTGATTCTTCCCGGTTTGCGCAATCAACACATCCTATAGCTAGAAAGAGAGCGTGCCCCGAAAGGTGATTCCTGAGGTGCGCAAGTCGTTTGCTACATTCACCAAATTACCCTCTTCACCAATTGAGGTAAACGAATAAAGGGTGTTGAAGTTAAACCAAATATTGGTTTCCCAGCCTAGCTTCAAACGCAAGTAGATGTTTCTGAAAAAAGAGCCCTCCCACTGCACTCCAAGCGTCGAATTAAATGTTGACTGAAGTCGTTCGGGTCGGTAGCGGAAGTTTGAGTCTTCATCTGTATCGTTATCTGCTGTTTGTTGATGGATATCACAGCTTCCATACAAGCCCGCAACCCCCAAGTCTCCACAAACGGCAAAGCAAGGAAGCAGGTACCAGGCAGCATTCAAGCCCACTTGAGGTCCTAACCCACAGTATTGAATTGAGTTCCGGAAACGCCCCGATTCTGTACCTGTATACACAATCTCAAATGTTTCTCGAATGCTGTCATTGCGCAACCCAATACTGGGGGTAATCGCCACATGCGTACGCGTAAAAATCGGAATATCTAGAGAGAGACGTATGCTATCTAATTTGAAGGTCATATCCGCCACAGCTGAGGTGATGACATCGATATCACCCGGATGTCCTCGTGTAGCGCGTAAAACCAAACCACTTGGTTGCACGGCATCCATGTCCTCATTCCTAAGGCTTAACCAGTCAAGATTGAGCCTCCAAGAGTTACAAGGAAAAAAGATACCTGCACCAATTCGAAAGCCAGAATCCCAATCGCCCTCAAGCGCAAACAGCCTTCCCTCACCAGGAACATTATTCTGAACTCCAGAAACCGCATAGTGAAGGCCCTCTTGGTGAATTTTCCACCAGAGATATTCAGCATAAAAATTGATCACTCCCCAATAACAGCACTTCTCCATAGGAAGATAGGTGGTGTTGTAGTTCTCTTCATAACGCCCCGAAAGCTCCTCACAAGCGCAAGCTAACTGCTCACACGCATTGGTGAGTGAGCAGTAAGGATCACAAGAGATCTCATTGCCACTTCCAAATAGATTGGGCTGAATCAAACAACAGCTCACCAAGAAACCGTAGACCAGTTTTTTATACCCCATGACTTTTCAACTCCAAAAACATCGGTTTAAAAATTAGCGTATAAAAAAAGGAGAAATAAAAGACTAGAACTTTAAAGCGTCCATATTGGGAACCACTGTCAGTTCCGGATGCACCTTGATCTGCAGAATTTGTTGAATAGAAGAAAGCGTAGTTCCAATCGCTGAAAAACAAGAGGTACAGGCCCCTTGATACGCAATCACCAGCTCCTTGCCATCGGTCAATGACTCAACCAAAATGCCTCCCGCATCGAGTTCGACGTAGGGACGGATCTCTTCATCCAAAATCGTTTCAATGACCACCAGCTGCTGCGCGTTTGAAAGCTCCATCCAATCAGGATACCCTTCAGAACGATTTTCGTGCGGAATTGGAGTCACATACTGATCAGGAAGGGAAATATCTGCACACTTTTCTGCAGCCGCATCGATCGCATCAATTACAAAATTGAGATAGCCTAAAGTCTCATCTGGAAACGCTGGCTCACTTGGTTTGTCTCGCAATTGCTTATCCAATAACTCTGCTCCAATGCGCTTGGCCTGGTCGTAGTTTTTTCCAATTAAAAGCTCACACGCCGTTTCAGCAGCCGCAAGAAGAGCTGCTGCTCCAAAAGCCTGAAACTTGGCATCGGCAATAACGCCATCGGTCGGATCGACGAGCCAAAAAAGTGCGACGGCATTTCCCTCTGAGCATGTCCCCTCTTGACCACTCACACAGCGCATCCCGCGTGCTGCTGCGTCCTCTTCAGAAAAACGGCCCACGTTACGTGGCCTGTCGATTTTGGCAGCCATTTTTTTGCTAAAACGCTCCCAAGGAGATGTGGCTAACAAATCTTCATAACTCATTTACAGGCTCCACGTTGTTTGCACTTGTTCCACAATTTCTAAAACTCGCTTTGCGCCTTGATTAACCTCTTCTTCAGTTGTTTCATGAGAAAAAGAGAAACTCATTCCACAGTGCCTCTCAACCCCTTCTAAGCCACACGCTTCTAAAATGTGCTTCAAATGTTGAAAACTGCCACCCCCAAAAGAGGCATTGCGTATCCCACGCCGTTTAAGCAGATACAGCAGGCAGTCGCTAGCTACTCCAGGAAAAATCTGTGCCGAGATATGGGGGACACGCTCTTGGTCTGAACAGAAGCCTTTTCCTACTTTCTCTTCAAAACGATCGCGTAGACGGGCTCCTTCCATACAGAGATGATCTCGAAAACGGAGCTGCTCTTTTGCCTGTTGCCCCAAGGCTAGCAACCCGGGAACATTGAGGCTACCCGCACGCATATGGGCTTGCTCATCTCCCCCTACAATCAAGGGGCTGATTTCGACCCCTTCCCGAATAAAGAGCCCTCCAGTACCAGGTAGTCCATCGAATGTGAGCAGATCGGCTCCACTTGACTCAAGCGTATAATACCCCTTTCCTATCACATGCGTTGCCTCAACATGGAACAAAACGCCACGTTCACGGCAGACTTGCGCAATTTCTGCGACGGGTTGCACAACGCCTGTCAATCCGTTGGCCCAAGAGAGAGAAACCATAGCTGTGCGTGGAGTCAATGTTTCGGCAATCGCGTGGGCTGTCACGATTCCCTCCTCATTGACAGGAGCCATCTCATGGATACAACCCAATTCAGAGAGACGGCTCATTGCCATAATGGCAGGTGCCTCATCAGTGGAAGCCGAGATAAAGTGATTCTTCCCTGTTTTCCTCGTCTGGTCGAGGTAGGCAGCAAACACAGCGTGATTCACTCCTTCGGCTCCGGACGAGGTGAGAATAAAGTGAGCGGCGTGTTTCGCCTCCACAAGTTGATAAAGAGCCTCATAGGCTTCTTCAATTTTCATGAGTAGTCCGGCTTAATTTTCCTTGTTTGTATGTGTAGATGATCGGTTTGCCGGTAGGAATTTCAAGGTTGAGCACCTCGTCATCGGTGAGTTGATCGAGGTCCATCACAATTGACCTCAAAGAGTTTCCATGTGCTGAAATGAGCACGTTTTGACCTGCTGCTAGCCGTGGAACAATTTCTGATTCAAAGTAGGGAATCGTACGTGCAGCTGTCATCTCCAGGCTCTCACCTTCAGGAGGGGGCGTTGAAAAGCTGCGGCGCCAGATTTTGACTTGCTCATCGCCAAATTTTTCACGCGTTTCTTGTTTGTTCCGCCCTTGTAGCTCGCCATACATCCGCTCATTGAGCTCCCAAGCGCACGTGACCGGAATCAGCTCCTCTTCGGTTTTCGGCTCATAACATTTTCCCCATTCAGCCAATTTGCCCTCAGCATGCAACACAACAGGAATCTTCCCAGATATATGCCCCGCCATGGCAAGCATGGCCGTCATAGAGCCTCGGATCAGCGTAGAGGTATAAATGCGGTCAATGGGCATCTCCTTGATCTGCCGGCCCGCTTCTAAAGCCTCTTGAATGCCCTTTTCACTGAGCGGAATATCGACCCAGCCTGTAAAGATATTCTTTTTATTCCATTCGGACTGCCCATGTCTGAGCAAAATCAGTCGATTAAGTGTTTTATCCATTGACCGGAGATTATATACACTTTACAATTAAAACCCAAAATTATGAACCTATCCATAAACTATTTTTACCGCTTTCCCCCATCTTTTTGGCATCTTTTACAAGCCAAATTTCGGCCATCTGATCCAAGATTGTCCTCAATTTGGCTTCCAAAATCTGCTCAAAAATCTGGAAAAAATCGATTAAAAATACTTTACGGATAGATTCATGAAAAAACGACTAAGTAAAGCTTTAGCGGCTGCTGGTATTGCCTCCAGACGCGCCTCCGAAGAACTGATTTTCCAAAGACGGGTCTCTGTCAATGGCGAAACGGTCACGCTTCCCCAAACCCTCGTTGATTGGGAGCGCGACAAGATCGTTGTAGACGGAGAAAAAGTACAAGGAGAGGAGAAAAAGTACCACTTTCTCTTCAATAAGCCTGTAGGCTATCTCTGCACAAATGCCCCTGGAACTAAATCTGTTGTGCTCCGCTTTTTTGCCCATATCCCCGGACGTCTTTATACTGTCGGCAGACTCGATAAAGAGACCTCTGGACTGATTCTGATCACAAATGATGGTGCCTTTGCCAACCGGGTCATTCATCCCTCCTACAATATTAGTAAAGAATATTTGGCAAAGACCAGCCAAGAAATCACTCCTGCTCACCTGGAAGCGCTCTCGAAAGGAGCTTGGGTTGAAGGGGTGCACGTTAAGCCCCTGATGGTGAAAAAAGTGCGGCGCGGAACAGTGAAAATAACGGTTGCTGAGGGGAAAAAGCACGAGGTACGTCTGCTCCTGGCTAGCGCTAAGCTTGCCGTTCGAGAGCTCAAGCGGATTCGGGTGGGGCCCTTCACTCTAGGTACGCTCCCTGAAGGAGCCTATCGCGAACTGACAGAAAGCGAGCACTCTTTTTTTCAATAAGGCAACAAAACCACTAATACAGTAAAATAATTACCTAAAATTATTAGAAATTATTATGTTTGTTAGTTTATGCAATACCTCCACCCATTCAGTACAGCCCACATGTCTTAAATGTGCTGATACGCTCTTAATTGCTTTAGGCGTGATGACGATTTTAGGAGGAACCCTTGCCATTCTTGCTGCATCAGGGGTGAATCTGGGCGCATTCAATGCGCTGGGCTCATTGACACATGCTGGAGGAGGGATTCTCGCGGTAGGTGGACTTTTGGTGCTCTCGCTCGGCCTATACAACCTCTGTAAAGAGCCGACTCAGCTGCACGCGCCCTCGGAGACACCTGACGCTGATGCAGTCACTCCCGCTCCTGCTGATGCGCCTCCCCTTCCACCAGTAGCTACTCAAACGCAGGCTACTGCTCTTATCCCTCCATTTGCTTCTTTTGAAGCGCTCAAGCAAGAACGTGCTCAGCGCTTTGCTGTAGCCTCTCCAAGAGTAGCTTCTTCTTTTTCTACCTTAGAAATTCAACCCCTTGAGCTTAAGGGACCAGCCTATGCCCACTCACGCGCCTGCCATTTTGCACAGCAAAAACTCAAAGAACAGCTTGATACGCTCATTCAAGCCGCCACACACCCAGATCATCTACGTCAAGTAGAAACTTTTCTTGGCCTACAACTTTCAAGCTATAATGGACAGATAGCAAGCTATAACAAACAGGCAGATGAACGCAATCAGCTTCAACCGATCACAATTCAAATAAATCTAGCTGGAACAATTAATGCTTGGAGTGCTCTGGAAGAACTGGCCTGTCAGCCTGTTTTAACAGAAGAAATCGTCACTAGATTAGCTTCTGTCTCTCTACCTGAAATAGTGCAAACACAGCTCCAAGGTGTTGTGAGGCGTATCCTTACAAGGCCCGCTCTTTGTTCTGTTCCCATAATACGTGATTTAGAAGCAAAGCTAAAAACGACTTTTGCTCCTCCTCCCCTCTTTGCCGATCAACTTCAAAACGAGATCCACGCTCTTTTTGCTAATACTAGCGAGGCTAATCTACAAGGTGAACACTTTGCACAAGTTAGAGGATATGTTCTTGAGGAGCTCAGAAGATATGGAATTGAACCGACAGCGTTTCCACTTATTCAGGATCTCAATAAGCTAGAGACCACATGGAATTCCCTGCTCTTATTGGATGTATTAGGAATCCACGAAAAAACAGAACTACTTGTAAGCATTGCGCACAGCCTTCCCGATCAATCCTTTTGGGTTTGCTATCCCCTCGCTGCGAATCTTTTCAGCTCTCGTTTGGCACAACTTTTTACTTCCGGTGATTACGCAACTAACCGCGTATATACTGTAATAGCACCCGATGATCAGGCTCAAGGAGTTTCCTTACAAGGAGCTCTTGAGCTGGCACAGCAGAAGTTGGGCTTCCAAGCCCCTCCTGATAATGATCTTGATATGCATACCGGAGACGATCGAGCAGTGGCTCTTGCTCTAGTCGGCCTTGCCTAATATCAATAAATTTTTTAGTATCCGGATTTAAGTAAAACAACAGACAAGGAGTCTGGATATGAAAAAACAAAATCTTGCCACCTTGGCAGTGATTGGAGTGGGAGCGGGCCTTCTTTTAGGTGGCTGTCAAAAGCACGAGAAACAAACACCCGCAAAAAACGGTGGTAACGGAAAAGCACCTGCAGAAGAGGCAGGCGCCGACATGCAAGCCTTCTCTTCCTCTCTTTCCCCTGAAGGAAAAAAGAAATTTGAAGCGCTCGACGCGCAACATAAGATGATGGCTGTCGAAATGGCCAACCAAGAGTGTAATGGAAAAAACAAGTGCGCAGGACTTGGTGGCTGCGGCACACCTGACAACTCATGTGCCGGAAAAAACAGCTGTAAGGGACACGGTGGCCCTCCTGTCAAGGATCCAAATGAGGCTGTTGAAGTGCAGTATAAAAATCAAACGAACGGCAACGGAAAATCTGAATAAGCAGTTGCAAAGCTCGGTTTGAATGTCTAAGGTGTATATTACGCATATACACCTTTTTTTTATGAAACACACATTTCCCAAACTCGGTATCGGAATCGGTCTACGCCCCGTGCACTACCATGAAATCCACACCCAAAAACCTGCCATCGACTGGTTTGAGATCATTAGTGAAAACTACATGGTGGAGGGGGGCAAACCGCTAGAGCATCTCGATAAAATCCTAGAGCGGTATCCGGTTGTCCAACACGGTGTCAATCTGGCTATTGGCAGCCCTGACGCCCTAGACTGGGAGTATCTGAAAAAACTCAAAGCCCTCACGCGGCATACAAAAACGCCTTGGCTCTCCGATCATCTCTGCTGGGGGCGTCTCGCAGGCGCGCACTACCACGACCTACTTCCCCTTCCCTACACCCAGGAGGTGATTGACTACGTCGCAGAGCGAGCCCGCATCGTGCAAGATTTTCTCGAAATTCCGTTCGCGCTGGAAAATCTCTCTTCATATGTCGCCTACAACGCGGACACGATGCCTGAGTGGGAGTTTTATACAGCCGTTGTAGAAAAGGCTGATATTTTCATGATGCTCGATGTGAATAACATTTACGTTTCCAGTCGCAATCACGGTTTTGACCCCCTTGACTACGTGAATGCCATCCCCATGGAGCGGGTGCTACAGATTCATCTGGCCGGGCACAGTGATCATGGAGACTATGTGCTCGATACGCACGACAATCCCGTGCGTGATGAGGTGTGGGATCTCTACGCTGAGGTGTGGCCACGCACAGGTGGTGTTTCGACCCTTTTGGAATGGGATGACAACTTTGTGAGTTTTGAAGAGACGTGGAAAGAGGCGCTGCGGGCTAAAGAGTTTCAAAAAGCACTGGTGAGTGCATGAGCCAACGAGTCGAAATCCAGAAATGGTTTGGAGCTTTAATCAGCCAACCGCTGCAAGAAGATCATAAAATTGCCGCTCAAACCCCTTTTGGAACGGATGTAAAGCAAGAGGCAAAAAAATACATCGCGCCCAGCCCAACACTGGCCCCTTTTCAAAGAATCGAGCTCTATCATCAACAGTATTGGTGGCGTCTGTTAAACTGTTTGCAGGAAAACTTTCCTCTTCTCGCGCGCCTTTATGGCTACACCAATTTCAATCAATCGATCGGGGTTCCCTACCTCACCGCTCACCCTCCCAATCACTGGGGATTGTTCCAGCTGGGGCAAACACTCCCCAACTGGCTGAGAGAAGAGCGTTTTTCTGATCTCGATTGTGATGCCGCTTCAATTGATGCAGCCGCACAACGTGCGTTCTGGGTTGGGGGAGCAGAACCTGTTGATTTCACCACCCTGTCTGAGAAGGAAATTTTAAGCAAAAAGTTGACCCTACAACCGCACGTCAAACTTTTTAAGCTCGGCGGCGATCTCTTTACTTTTCGAACGACTGTTTTGAAAGAAGAGGTTGGGTATTGGGAAGACAATCCTTTCCCTGAAGTAAAAGAAGGTCACAGCTATTTTGTCCTCTACCGCAATCTTGAAAATGAGGTGCGGTGGAAAGAGCTCTCTTTCGGAGAGTTTCGCCTCCTCTCGTATTTTAATCAGGGGACAACCATCCAAAAGGCGTGTGAAAAACTAGAGCAGAAGGGGGGCAAGGCATGTGCAGAGGCAGAAGAGCTACTCCCCCTTTGGTTTCGTGAGTGGACATTTTTAAAATGGTTTCAAGAGGTTTAAAGCGATGTGGTGGATCTTAATTGTTCTTATTATTCTGATTGTCATTGTGGGTGGCTGGATCGTCGGTATTTACAACCGTTTGGTGCGCCTACGCAATCAGGTAAAAAATGCGTGGAGTCAAATCGATGTGCAGCTGCAAAGGCGGTACGATTTGATCCCGAATTTGGTCGAAACAGTGAAAACGTACATGTCATACGAGCAAAGTACGCTCCAAAAAGTGGTAGAAGCACGGAATTCTGCGCTTGCAGCACGTGATCAGCTCGAAAAGAGTGGTGGGCCCACTGAAGGCTCTTTGCAAGACTTAATCGGCGCTGAAACCTCTCTGAAAGGTGCGCTTGCCAATGTCTTTGCGCTTTCCGAAAACTATCCTGAGCTGCGCGCTACAGAAAATATGCAAAGGCTGCAAGAGGAGCTCACCTCCACTGAGAATAAAGTCGCCTTTGCGCGTCAATCCTACAACGACAATGTGATGCTCTACAACACCTCTCAGCAAGAGTTTCCAGCGGCTCTTTTTGCCTCTGCATTTGGGCATAAGCAGTCGGATCTCTTTCAGGTAGAAGAAAGTGAAGCAAAAAAAGCCGTTAAAGTGCAATTCTGATGAACTTTTGGGAAGCACAAGCTAAAGCCCGCTCGCGCACGTGGCTCTATCTCTGCATGTTCTGCTTGTTAACCGTTGTGATTGCAATCGGCATTGAGTTTGGAGTGCTCTTTCTAGCACAAGAGGGGTATACGCCCCCCATGCCCTATCTTGGTGTTCTGTTTTTGGGCGTGACGTTTTTAGTCGCTGGCTTTTACTATCTCACCTACAACAGTCAAGGAGGGCGCTTTGTGGCTGAATCCCTTGGAGGTAAGCAGGTTGTCCCCTCGACTCGCGACTTCCAGGAACAGCAGCTTCTCAACATCGTCCAGGAGATGGCTGTGGCCAGTAGCCAACCCGTTCCACCCGTCTTTATCATTGAAGCAAAAGAGATCAACGCGTTTGCTGCCGGTTTGAAGCCAGAAAACGCGGCCATCGCCGTCACGCGCGGCACACTCCATGCTCTCACGCGTGATGAGCTGCAAGGTGTGGTGGCCCATGAGTTTGGTCACATCTACAATGCAGATATGAAGATTAGCATGCGCTTGGCTGCGATGGTAATGGGCTTTGTGTTCGTGCTTTACTTTGGCATTCGGTTACTAGAGGGCTCTCTTTTGTTTGGAGGGAGGCGGCGCAGCAGTAATGGCGGTTCCAATTCGATTGCTTTGGTCGCCTTGATTTTTCTTGTTGCCGGGGCAATTACCTGGTTTGCGGGGGCGATTCTCCGTTCGATGGTGAGCCGTCAGCGGGAGTATTTGGCAGATGCATGCGCCGTGCAGTTCACACGTAATCCAGAAGGGATTGCAAATGCGCTGCGTAAAATTGGTCGCATGCAAAACATTCACGATATGCCTAAAAGCGGGATGGCTTATGCGCATCTTTACTTTAGTAATCGCTCTTTTTGGTCCCATCTCTTTGCTACGCATCCTCCTTTAGATAAACGCATTGCTGCTATTGAGGAAAAAAAATATATCCCCAAATCGACATAATGCTGATTTGGGGATGTTTTTTTGACCTCATTTTTACATCCCCAAATCGACATTTTGTCGATTTGGGGACATATTTTATACCGACGCCTTAGCACTCGGCCTTTGGCCTCGGCTAAGAGGCGCGGTAGGAGCTCGCCGAAGCTTACGCAACGGCTCGCGAACCCGCAAGTCGAGAAGACCGTCAGGTCTTTTCGAGGGCGGGTGAGATAAGACGTATCATTTGAAACTTAATCCATTATAAACTCTAAGTAGTTGTCTTGATGAATCACCTCAAAGCGAGAGTCGGGATAGGTCCTTGACCATAGCTTAGGAGGAGCCACTTTCTTAGCTTTCCACTTAAACTCAAAAGCAAACAGCTTCCCTTCCCGCTCTTCAATCCAATCGATCTCCTTCTGATCATAGGTGCGCCAGAAGTAATTATTCGATAAAATAGCGCAGTAGTGCTGCTTCTTTAGCCTTTCGATCACGAGATAATTTTTCCAAAGTTCTCCTACATCATTACGTGTGGAAAGTGGATTGAAGTTATTAATCAAGGCATTACGCATGCCCACATCGTAAAAATAGTAACGCGAGGTCTTAGTAATTTCAGAACGGAGATTACGGCTAAACCCTCTCACATTCACTAATACAAACGCTTGCTCTAGAAGATCGAGATACCTCTCTACTGTTCCCTTACTCATGCCTAGCTGTTTTCCCAATTCCGTATAGGAGACCTCTTTGCCAATCTGAAAGGCGATTAATTGCAAAAGATCGATGAGTTTTCTCGATTTTTTTATCCCTTCAAAATCGAGAATACCTTTGTAGAGGTAGTCATTCGCAAGCTGATTTAAATAGACCCCTTTCTCAACATCTGAAGCAAGAAGCACCACTTCTGGATAAGAACCATAAACCAAGCGATTTTCTAAACGGGCACGCGTCTCTAAAACGGTTTCGATCTGACTCAACTCCATTTGAGATAGTGGAAAGAGTTTAAGCACTTTTTTGCGGCCGGTTGACCCACATGTCTCTCCAACACTCGAGCTGATTTGGACAGACTGTGTTTTCAGATGCTGAAGAGCCGTCCGACGGGAGGGTTCGTGTAACCCTTTCGAGGATGTCTCTGAAAGCAGATGGGAATACAGATGGCCAAAGCGGCCGAACGGTTGGTGAGAAATATGGGTGGGCTCTCCAACTTGACGTGCTAACTCGAAGGTTGAAGACCCCGTCGCGATAATCGAAAGATCGGGAAAGTGATCGACAAGCAGCTTTAGATTAAGACCAATCTGGTCAATTTTTTGAGCCTCATCGATGACAAGAAGCGGCGTGGTCCCCACCAGACTTCTTAGCTTTTCAATCGATTGGCTAGCTAAATACTCATGCACCAATCGGTCATCTCCACTCACAAGCAGATAGTCTTTTTTATCCTCCAAAAAATGGTGTAACAGTGTCGTTTTTCCCGCCCGACGGGGACCGTAGAGAATGACAACCTTACCGGGTTGAATCGCCTTTTTAAGGGCTCGAAGCTGCCATTGCGGAGATATACATAGTCCGTATTTTACCAAACTTGGTCTTTTGACAATCTATTTAAGGATTTTATACTAGGCAGGGGTACGCCGAGCGAAAGATCGGAAAAATAGAGCGAAACCAGCCAAAAGCATGGTCAAAGACCGATTTTTTCAATGATCCCTAGGGAGGTGTTACCTATATTCTTCTTTAGAAGGGCGTTGCAATAACCACTCTACCCCTTCTTGAGGGCTAAAGCCTTCATACACAACTTTGTAAACAGACTCTGTGATCGGAACTTCAATCCCAGACTTTTTGGCAATCTGAATGGCTGACAAACAGGTGTAGGTTCCTTCTACGACCATCCCAATTTGCTTTTTGGCCTCCTCGGGTTTAAGTCCATCGGCAATCAGACGACCAAAGCGATAATTACGGCTCAGTGTCGAGAGACACGTCACGCATAAGTCACCCATCCCTGAAAGTCCATTTAACGTCTCTGGCTTACACCCTTTTGTAACAGCAAGTTTGCGGATCTCATGTAGCCCACGAGTCATTAAAGCGGCTTTTGCATTGTCCCCGTAACCCAGTCCATCTGAAATCCCACAGGCGATGGCGATGATGTTTTTTAACGCGCCGCCCAGCTCCACACCATTGATATCAGGGTTAGGATAGACACGAAAAGTAGGGGTAGAAAAAACCTCATGAATGAGATTCATCACCTCAGGACTATAGGCGCTACACACAACTAGGGTGGGAAGCCCTTTGAGCACTTCCTGGGCGATAGAGGGACCACTTAAACAGCCGATCTGATGCTTGTGAGCTTTTCCCAACACTTCCAACACAACGTCTGAAAGAAGCAGGCCGGTATTTTGCTCAATTCCTTTGGAAGTCAAGACAATCGGACAATCGGGGATACCCACTTCCTTGACTTCTTGAAAAACCTGACGCATCCCCGCTGAGGTGACTCCCTCTACAATGAGATCTTGCCCATGTAAAGCTTCATGCATATCGGTTGTAAAAGAGAGCGTAGGGGGAGCTGTGAATCCTTTGAGTTTGGGATGCTCTCGTTTCTCTTCCATGTACCTGACAGCTTCCTCTTCAATGCTCCAAGAGGTCACTTTGTATCCTTTTGAGGCAAGAAGTGAGGCCAAACCATACCCCCATACTCCTGCTCCGAGATAGCCGATTTTCTTCATGTGTTTATTCCTCAATATACTTCTGATCAGGCAACGCTCTTTGCTTCCATTTTTCTACTAAGGCGTCCGTGGGATAGTAAAAAGAGGGAGAGAGCTCAAAAAGAGCCGTTTCCGGCGGCTTTATTCCTGTGACGCGGGTGTAGACTTCTCTGTCTAGGGCGAGAAGGGCCGCCTGAACGGTCTTAATACTATCGTTTCCTTCATAATTTTTCAAGGGAGCAAAAACATGCTCTCGGGGATAGAGTAAAACTTCATAGCTTTTGGCCAACGGCAAAACATCGAAAATAAATTCCTCAAATTTCCATGCATTAGGATGGTCCGGAAGGCTCGGATGATCTGAATCGAGGAGATGTTTAGCTGCCTTTTTCGCTCGATGCAAGGGAAGCAAACTCTGAGCAGCTCTTTGGATAAAAGGCATAGAAAACGTATAGAGACCTAGATTGGCAAGTGCGCTGCTTTTTACATTTTTTTGCTCCGCAGTGAGCTCAGAATACTCAAGCACACCCGGTTTCTCTCCCACTTTGACTAGCACCCCCACTTTTTCCTCAGGATGGAGACGGGGAGAAGATTTGATAACCACATCGCTCTGCGATCGATCTTGAATCCCAAATAATTCATGATCAAAAGGATCTGCAAGAGGATTGTCGATAGGCAGAACACTGACCATCTCCACTCCCCTCTCTTGCCACTTTTTCCACAGTCCAATTTCCACAAGACGGCGAAAGACGCCTCCATTTCCATTTGGGCCGCGCGCGATCTGGTCGGGCGCCTCTAAAAAAAGATGTCCTTCCAAATCGAGCAGAGGCCACATCCGTTGGTAGAAAAAGGTGACCTGCCTGGGATCAAGGCCAAAAAAGGCATTTTGAACAAAGTAAAACTCTGTCTCAACATGGTTGAGAGGAGAGGTCATGATCGCCACTTGAAGGGGGTAGCCAGCCTGCTTGGAAGCGGCTTTTATTTTTTCGGCAACCAATTGAAAGAGCGTTTTCTTTTGTATGTTGGTGATAGGAAAGCACCCCTTGGGTCCCTCACAACGGAGGCGAGAGCCTTGACCGCCGGCCAAAACAATACACGCCCCTTTGCCTTTCTTGAGGGCTTCAAGACCTCTGCTTGCCTCTTCTCGCTGACCGGAGGAGAAAGAGTGGTCTATAGGTTCATAGGTCTCTAAGTGCTCTTGGGGATGGGTGAGCTCTTCTTGCTGTCTATGAAAGAAAACGACATTGAGATGGGTGATCTGCCGGAGCAGATTCTCTTTTTGTCCAGCATCGAGCTTGTTCCAGTGGCCAAACAACCCCTCTTCCCCAATAGCTTTGAGCTTTTCAAAGGCCTCCTTCTCAGTCAGAATGCGAACGTTGGAGGGTGATTTCATCCAAAAGGGCTCCTTCTGTTTGTTCTGCTTGAACGCGCCATTGAGCATAGTGCTTTTCTTTTAACTTTTCGATCACTTTTCGCTCTTGAATGATTTGTTTGAGTTGTGCCTGCTTCTCTTCAACCTGCTTGGACTGCGCAGCCAATACGTCTGTTACCTGAGCAAGATTGGTTTGCAAGTGCTCCAAAAGCTGAGAATAGGTCTCTTGTAAACCGTGCTCTTTTTCTTCTCTTTTTTTACGGATCTCATCGATTAGAGCTGCAATTTGCTGATCAATTGTCTCTTCTTTTTCTTTGAGCTGCTCCCACTTATGCTGGGTATAAGCAAGCTCACGCTGCATCCTCCCCTCACGCGCCTTGCGCACTTTCAAAAGGGTCTCTAATCTAAAGAAAAATTTCTTCATATCACAATGTCTCTACTCTCTTGGAAGCTCACTTTTTCCTCTCTACTCTGCCTTAAAAGTTGCTCAATCGCACCCATTTTGTCCACAGCTTCATCAATTTTGGGATTTGATCCCTGCGCATATGCCCCTAAATTGATGAGCTCTTCTGCCTCTTGATAAGTATGCAAAAGGGCGCGCACTTTCCCTGCTTTCCGTTGATGCTCAACATCGGTCACATGTGGCATCACCCTTGACAGAGAGCGCAAAAGATCGATCGGAGGAAAGTGGTGCGCTGCTGCCAAATCGTGCGAAAGCTGAATGTGACCGTCCAACAAGGAGCGCATTTGATCTGGAATGGGGTCGTGCATATCATCTTCTTCACACAATATCGTATAAATCCCCGTTATGGAACCTTTTTCACTATTTCCTGCGCGTTCAAGAAGACGCGGGAGGTGCGCAAAAACAGACGGCGTATAGCCACGTGTTGTAGGAGGCTCCCCAACAGCCAAACCTATCTCCCTAAGCGCCATTGCATAACGAGAAACTGAGTCCATCATTAAGATGACATGCTTGCCCAAATCACGAAAATATTCAGCAATCGCTGTGGCGACATTAGCCCCTTTACTACGAAGTAAAGCAGCTTGATCAGAGGTCGCTACGACCACTACGGAACGAGCCAACCCATCGGCTCCCAACTCTCTTTCAATAAATTCACGCACTTCTCGTCCTCGCTCTCCAATCAACGCAATCACATTGATATCGGCACACGCCATTTGTGCGATCATGCCCATCAATGTTGACTTACCCACTCCAGGAGAGGAGAAAATTCCTATCCGCTGCCCTTTTCCCAAAGTGCAGAAGGCATCAATCGCACGCACACCTGTTGTAAGAGGCTCCACTATAGGCTGTCGACTTAAAGGGGCAGGCGGAGGAGCGGTAACCGGGTAAAATTTTTCAGAAACAAGAGGTCCTTTTCCATCAATCGGGCGTCCCAAAGCGTCCAGAACCCGCCCACAAAGAGCTTCTGAGACGGCCACTTGATGCACCTCCCCCGTAGGATAAACCTCAGCACCCGGGGAGATATGTGTTACCTCTCCCAGCGACATCAAAAGTACTTTTTGCTCTTTAAAACCAACGACTTGGCAAGGGATGGGCTCTTGCTTTTTACTATAAACATAGCAGAGCTCATCCACAAAGACATCAGGACCATTAGATTCAATTAACAGACCGATCACTTGGGTCACACGGCCACTCACGCGAGGACCGCTGCTCCGCTTGATCAACTGAATTTCTTTTGTTAAAAACTTCAACGCTGCAACACTTTAGCTTGTAAATCATTGAGTTCTCTAGAAATGTCGTAGTTCAATAAACCGCTTGTCGTTTCAATACGGCAATCTCCGCGACGCATTAGAGGATCGGAAACAAAACGAATCTCCTTAACCTCTTTTTTGTCATAATGGATGTGATCAAAATTCTTTTCGAGCATCAAAAAATCATCCGGGGCCAGGACGACTTTGATCGTGTCCTCTTTAAGCGGAGGAGTGGCCACAGCAAGCAGAGAGTGAATGAGACGGACAAGCGTTTGAGGCTGGGAGAGCTCTTTGCGCAGCACTTGCTCACAAACACTCATGGCAAATTCAATGATTTCGGGCTTGAGCTGATCTAGAAGACGATTTTTCTGCTCCAAAACTCTTCGAGTCACGGTCTGTAGAAGAGTCAGAAACAGCTTTGACTCTTCTAGTGCTTTGTAGTATCCAACCTTTTCACCTTTATCCTGTCCCTTCTGAAAGGATTTGCGGCACTCTTCTTCGACCAGATCAATAAATTTTTCTTGATCTTTTTCTAGTAGCTCTCCTTTAGGGGTTAAAAGAAGAGTCTCTTGAACGGTTTCTCCTCTAATAACTTTCATATTCAATCTCAGAGAGATGGTTCAAAATCTCTTCTTGAAGCGCTTCGGGTAAAGCAGCGATCAGTCTCTCTGCCCGTGCGGGTTCCAGGTAGGAGAGCATCAACGCAATGGTTTCAGGATCTTCATCTTCAATCGATTCAGCAAGTTGATCGACATCGACACGTGTCATCACCTGGAAAAGAGAGTCGTCATTTTTTTGTGCCCGGTAGCGTCGCATCAACGGATAGAGAGAAATAAGAGCCACTAAAACCACAACTGTTGTGAGAACAAGCCCTCCATATCGCCCTTTTTGTTTTGTTTCGATCCATGGCTTTTTCTTTTTCTCAAACGGGATCGCCTCCACGGTTAGATAGAGAGGAATTTCATACCCTGACACCATGTGGTGTAGATAGGCTTCAATTTCTTTAACCAGTTCACCGTGCTCGTGGTCGATGGCCACAATCACTGAGACAGAGCGTGGGTGCTGATTTCCCTTGTCTACCATGGCTTGTACGGTAGAAAAATAGTGCCCCTCCCCAACTAAAACCTGTAGCAATGCCTGAATTTTTTGGCCCAAATGCTGCTCAAAAGCCAAAGAGGCGTTGCTCAAATACTCCTCCTCCCCTCCAGAATCAATAGCTTTGTACAATTTACCTGTTGTGTCAGAGATGGCAATCATGTGCGGTTCTAGCCCATGTACCGCTCCAGCTAAGTGATTGGTAATCGCTCTTAACTGTGAGGTAGCTAGGTGAGCTGTTGGATTGAGCGTTAAAATAACAGACGCTTTTGTTTTATAAGATGTATTACCAAAGCTGCGTCCCGGGGAGATATCGAGGATCACCCGCGCACTTTTAATCTGATCAAAGTCGGCTAAATCTTTTTCCAACTGCCCCTTAAGCGCGCGCATCTCGAGCACTTGGAGCTCTTTGTCTCCCTTGATCCAGGTATTCGTATCAAAAAGCTCAAATCCTTTTCTCTGTTCGCTTCGCAACGCATTTGTTGCCGCTAGATCGAGAAGGTCAGCTTCTTCGCGTGCCACTTTTTTAGCCGCCTGCTCACCTGCCATCGACTTTAGAACCAAATAGCCCAAAACAGTTGAGACAAAAAGAAGAATGGCCACGGCAATCAATTTCTGTAGAGGCTTGATTTCTTTCCAAATTTTAAAAAATTGTGCGGCTATCTCTTTCATCAATTGTTTCAGTCAATTACTATTGTTTCTTAGCCTTAACAGAAAAAAGTAAATTTGACAAATGCGGATTATCTATCCCTACAATGAAATTTTACCTAAAAGAAGCGCGCACGATGTTTTTATCTTCGATACATGCGCTGCTTTGGCCGCCCAGGACATGGATGTCTCTCTTTTATGTGGAAAGGGGCCTACTTCCGACCTTTTCCAACACTATCAAGTCCCAAGCCACGCTTTTTCTGTCTACCAGTTGCCCATTGTACGCAAAAACAATCCCCTCAACATCAGCTGGAACATTCCATTTTTTTTCTGTGTGCAGCAGAAGATACATCGTCTGCGTCCTGACTGGGTGATCATGAGCGTGCCCAAACAAGCCGCTTATCACCTCGCCCGCAGAGTTCCCCATGTGCGCTACCTTTATGAGGTGCATCAGCTAGCGTACTATCCTTATATGGAAACTCTTCCCAAGAAATTTCACAGGGAGCAACAGCTGCTTCAAAGGGCTGACCTGATTACAGTGACCACGCGGGCATTAAAAGAAATTCTTCTCGCGCCCCCCTATTCGATTGAGACACCTATTGAAGTCGTTCCTTTGGCTGTCAAAAAAACGCCTCTTCCCCCTCCCGACAGTGCGGAACCTCTCATTCTCCTGTACATCGGTCAGCTCTATGCTGGTCAGGGTTTGCCACATCTACTAGAAGCAGCTTCTCAAGTAGAGGACATTCAACTTAAAATTGTGGGAGGAAAGCAAGAGGAAATAGCCTGTTTAAGAGAGTTAAATGATCAGGTGGAATTTATTGGGTACGTTCCTCCCGGGGAGGTGTCGGCTGTTGCCCAGGAGGCGCATGCGTTTGTGGCTCCTTTTGAGCCATTGGGTCGGATGCCTTATGTGGCGCACACCAAGCTTTTTGAGTATGCGCGGCTCGGGCGCCCCTTTATTGCGCCTAAAATGCCCATTGTGGAGGAGCACTTTACCGACGGAGAGGGTGTGCTTCTTTATGAGCCGGGCAACCCAGCTGCTTTAGCCGAAAAGATGGGTCTTTTAAAAGACACACACACACGCAAGCAGTTGCAGCAACAGATTTTGAACTATAAGACAGCCTTTAGTTGGGAGGCGCGTGCCTCCTACTACTGTGAGCTGTTGAACCTAAACAAATAAGGAGAAAAAAATGGGTTCACCTACTAGCAGTTGTAGCAGTTTTGACTCTGATCGTACTAGCTTTGATACACTTCCTCCAGAACAAACCAGTCGCTCTTCAACAAACGGAGTGATTACCATTATTGCCGCATCCACCTTGGCCGGTGCGGTAGCAGGTGGAATTTTGACCGGAGGCCCTGGGGCCGCACCAGGGGCGGCTGGTGGATGTTTAGTTGGACTAGGTGTGTGCTTTATTGCTGGTGATAAGATAGGGGACGCAGATCCAAATGTTGTGATGACAGCTACACTTGCTGGAGCAGCCGCTGGCGGCATGGCTACAGGTGGACCCGGCGTGGCTCCGGGAGCTCTCTATGGGCTTCTTTCTGGTCTGGGGGTGTGCACTGCCCGGAATAATATCTAATCCCCCATTGCCACTCCCTCACGCCTTGTACTCCCCCAATGATTCCTTGATCAATAAGTAGATTTACTGGTACAATGGGGGTAATCCAGGGAACTGGAGGTGGATGGCGTAAGCTATCGGGCCCTTTGGGCCTTTTTTTTTGCCCTCTTACAAGAACTTCTTTCCGTACATATTCCCCCTATACACATAGTATTTTCCCTGAAGAATTTGAATGATCTCCTGAGCAAATGGTGCAAGAGGTTTATCTAAAATATTTTTTGACTTAAGTATTTCGTTTCGGCTCGGATGCGCAATTAAATCCGCTAACTGGAGACCACTAATATTATTTGCCTTTGCCTTAATTTTTAACTGTTTGCTCGTGAAGCATGCCTGAAATCGTGGTGCGCTAACAAAATGTGTCCCCTGATGCCACAATCTGTTGTAAACCTCTTTGAGTTTCATATCCTCTTTTCCACCCCTTGATTCTGCCATTGCATCTCCTGCACTTCTTTTTGCATCCAAAAAATAGAGGTACCTTTCTAGCAAGATTTCAAGACAGTAGTGATAAGGCTCGAACTTCCACTCGGTATATTTTTCGCTATGACGTAGCTTATCAATGCAAACCGTAATGACCGTGTAGTCCCAATCCTTTAGTAAGGAAAGAAATGTTTGATCAAAACCTTTCTTAATTTCAGGATTGCGCAAGATTTGAAAGGGAGGCTTTGCATTAACAATCTCCTTTCGATGTAAAATCAAAGGCTCATCGGGATGATGTTCAAAAAAATCCCTTTTTAATTTTTCCATTTGAGGATGAACAACATTTTGCACATGCTCAATGTCAAAAATAACACCCGTTAAGCTTAGAAAGCGATGATTGTGATTATGGCAACTTCCAAAATCAGGGCTTCCTACTTCATCTATATAGAGTCGTTATTTCATACTATTCTCACTAAAACGTATTCCTATTTAGTCCCCCATTGCCACTCCCTCACGCCTTGGATCTACACCTCCAATCAGATAGAAGGGAGTCTGTTGAATCCCTTGTGTTCCACTTGTGAGGTGGATCACACGCATCCGGTTGCCCATCTTTTGCAAAGCAGGGATCTGCTTTTTCAGAAAGGTCTCCTCCTCCAAGTCGATCGTATCCACAATGGAGGTGTAGTTGGGAAAAGAGATCGCGGCTTGAATCGTCATTCCAAAATCGAGCACTCCCACAATCGCCTGAGACACATAATCAATAATGCGCGCGCCTCCGGCAGAACCCACGACTAAAATCAAATCCTCTCCATCAAAGATGAAAGTGGGCGCCATGCTACTCATGGGCCTCTTTCTTGGCTCAATGCGATTGGGTCCTGTTGAAAAATCCGTAACCTGATTATTGAGAAAAAAACCTCCTGCCATCACTGTCGATCCAAAAGCATTCTCTAAGCTTGTCGTCAACGAAACCGCGTTTCCCTCACCATCGATCACACAAATCTGGGAGGTAGAAGGGTGCTCAACGGCTGCGATAGGTGTTTTGTTAGGGTTCTCCAGAAGATGATGGAGATAAGTGGGGCTGAGCATCAAATCGACTGGCACATTTGTAAAAGCAGGATCGCCCCCAAAGAGCTGACGATCGGCGTATGCCGCCCGGCTAGCACGACAAAATAAGTTGATAAAGCTAGGATTCCCTATTGTATATGCACTCAAATCCGTCTCACTGAGCATCCCTAAAATTTGTGCAACCGCAATCCCTCCCATAGAAGGAGGAGGAAATCCACACACTCGATAGCGACGATAGATCGATTCAATCGGTTTCCGCTTAACAGGGCGGTAGGCAGCTAAATCCTCCAGGGAGAGCGCGCCTGGTTGAACGGCATCCACGATCTTTTGCGCAATTTCCCCCTTGTAAAAAGGATCTGTTCCATGATCTGCAAGTAGGCGAAACGTTTGAGCCAAGGGCACATTTTTCAACCGAGTGCCCGCGGGCTTGGCCTTTCCCTTTTCAAAAAGATAATCACGTGTCTGTTGAAAAGAGGTGAGGCCTGGTGTCTTTTGAATCAATTTGTGCAAACGAGGTGTGATTGTAAACCCCTCCTGTGCTAGCTGAATGGCCGGCTCAAAAAGCGCTTTCCATGGAAGTACACCCTGCTCTTGGTGCGCCATTTCCAACATTTTCAACACGCCAGGTGTACCTACCGCTTTTCCACCAACAATATCAGGAATCCGTGTTGTTTCAATCGCTTGGGGAGCCGTCTCTCTCCCGTCGTAGGCAATCACCTCTCCCTTTTTCTTTCCATAATAAAGAAGCAAACCACCCCCGCCAATTCCTGATGCGTGCGGTTCAACTAGAGTGAGCACCATCTGCATGGCAAGCGCAGCATCGATGGCATGGCCTCCCTTTTCCAAAATGGTGTAGCCAACTTGAGAAGCAATCGGGTTTGCAGAGGACACCATCATACTCTTCCCGAAGGAAGAGGTCTTAGCTGTAAAGCGGGTATGCGCTTCAGGCTGCGCAGCCAAAAAAGGGAGTGCTAAAAGAGCAAAAATGATCATGTAATACTTGCGGGTTAGAGGGTTTAATGGTATCAAAATGTACAAAGTTTTTTAGACAAATACAATGATTAAGTCTCTTTTGTGTCTCCTATTTTTTCCTCTACTGGCAAACGGTATCGAGCATACACCTTTTTACACGTATCCTGCTGAGCGCGTGGATCTTCTCAAGAAAATCCCCACTAAGCACAGTATCACTGAAGAGAGTTTAAAAAAATGGGACCATCTTCTGAGTAACTACTTGGATCACCAGCCCTTTATGTCAGGTAGAGGAATCCGTATTTTTGCCTATCTCTATGCAGCTCAAGCCGACTTTGCTTTTCTATCCGACTCGATTGAGGGAGAGTTCAGTGGGAGCATTGATCCTGTTTCGCTTGGTATCATTCGTCTTTTCTACCCCCGTTTCCCTAAACCAAGAGGAATGGTTACGGATAAATATTCGATTGTGCTAGGGCGCATGATTGTGGAAAAATACAAAAGAGGGATGCAAACCGAAAACGCTGCACAAAAAGAGATGGCAGGCTATTTCTCCATTCAAAGATGGGGTTACAGCACACCCAATTTCGGGCGCAATATCTTAGGTTGGCTCCCTTGGCATATCTCTCCTTTTGTGCTGAGACTGACACCAGCACCTCCCAGCTTGAGTAACAAAGCGTTCTGGTCAAAGCAGATGGAAGCCGTCTTGGAAGCTAACAAAAATGTGACCGAAGAGCAGAGGAAAATTGCAGTCCATTGGGGAGATTTTTTTGAGAAAATCGGAGGTGGGTGGATTGAATTGGCCAACACGTATCTTTTTTCCCGTCCTATCGAGATGGAGAAACTTCTCTACGTGCGCCATTTTCTAACAAGCAGTATCTATGATACTTTGACTGTCACTTTTGAGGCAAAGTATACCTATTCCATTCTTCCTCCTTATCTTGAAAATAAGGCCATAACACCTCTTCTTCCCGTGTTCAATTACCCAAGTTATCCATCCGCACATGCCACAACCTCTGCGATGGCCGCTGCCCTTTTAGGCCATTTTTTTCCTGAAAATGCGGCTTATTGGCAAGATTTGGCAGAGCAAATCGGGCAGTCGCGCATCTGGGCGGGAATGAACTATCCGATCGACGTGAAAGTCGGCGAGAGTACGGGCAAAAAAATCTTTCAACATCTCATCGCAAAATGAAAAAAGCTCTCATCTGTATAGGAGCGTTTGCTCTGCTCTATTTCCTATTGGCCCCCCGTCTCTTTCAGGTGAAAGCCGACCCCTTTGATCCCCTTCCAACTGAGTATACCTACTCAGAGGAGAGGCTTGCGCAGCTACGCTCTACTTTTCTTATCACCGTCGAGAGAATCGACAAATGGGAAGCCCCTCTTCAACGCTACTTTAAAGCAGAAAACGTCTCGTATATTCAGCAAACACGCTTCTACACTTATCTCTATATGGCGCAAAGAGATGCCACCTTTCTTTCATATAATGTGCACCGCTGCTTTTTTGGCACTCTTGATCCTTTAACGGAGCACGTTGTCACCGCTTTTTTCCCTGCTTTTTCCGACTATCCCGCTCTTGACAGCGATGCTTACTCTGAGGCGTTAGCAGACCAGGTGTGGCCCCCCTACCAAGCTAGATTGGAAAAAGAAAAGAGCAATCCCCATCGCTTTTCACCATGCACAGACCAGCCCATCGCCGAAAAGATTCAAGCCATTGCGCAGTGGCTGCCTTGGCAATCGTCTCTACCAGAACCTCATCCACCTGAAGGCGATCTGGAGGAACAAATTCGCCTCATGCGTGGTGAGACGCGCTCTGTTTCAGATGATGCTGTGTATGCGTGGGCGAGCGAGCGAGGGATGCAGCGGGATTGGCGCACTCTGGCCAATGAGTACATGCAAGAGGCCAAAACACCCATTGGGAAAACCGTCTATGTGCGTTCCAAGTTAATGAGGGGGCTCTATGACACACTGATTGCGACATTTGAGGCAAAGTTTCGCTTTTGCGTCCCTCGGCCAGCCCGTTATGACACAAGTGTACACCCTATGATTCACGATCCTAGCTCACCGAGCTATCCATCTGGGCATGCAGCGCAAGCGGGGGCTGCTGTGGTTATTTTAACGCACTACTTCCCTAAGGCAAGTGCGTATTGGGAGCAACTGGGCCAAGAGGCGACCCAATCGCGCATACAAAGCGGCGTGCATACGCCTCAGGACGCGCAGGCTGGCTGGCAGCTCGGCGAAGAGATGGGCACCCAGCTTCTAAAATAGACCTACAATCTATGACTACTCACTCTTCGAAAACTGTAGCCACAAACTTTGATAGATCTTCAATTACATCTCTAAATTGAATAGGTTTTTCCCCTATCAAAGTCAGAAAACTGCTCCAACGTTTCTGTGTTTCAAGATCATTATAAAATCCTGGTTTGAAAGCAACAGGATCTCCAAAAACGGTTCCTCTGTTTAAAAAAATGGCACCAACAGCCTTTTTCAGTCTATTCAGTTTGATCTCGTGGCGTTCGACCATTCTCCAAAGATCGTAAAAATCCTTCATGCGTGTATTAATTGAACCAAGTTTCACAATAGATTCAAGCTTTTGTGCAAAAACAGTTTCCATCGTGTACCCTAGCAAAATCGGCTCTGGCATCTTTAAAAGGGTGGGGTAGCGTATTTTTCCAGGCCGAGGGATCACTACATCATTGAATCCTATATCGATGAGAATAGGCACTCTGGTCGTAAATAATTTTGCAAAAAAGCTGCAACGTATACCTTTGTAGTCTCCTGTTGTCTGTGTACTTCGAAGGATCAACTTGTTTGTGTCAAAGATTACAGCATCTTCTTCACACTTGATTTCAGAAACCTCTTCGATAACATTACGTAAATGATCAATCTGATTAGAAGTTCTACCTAATAAATCGATATCCATAGTGGCTCGATGGCTCTTAGGATCCCAAACCTTTAGCATAAGGCCACCTTTGAGAAAAAATTTCTTCGCATGTTGACTCATACTAAGACGATATAGAAAGCGTTCCATTGCATAATACCGGAGTATTTCATCGAAGGGCCTGCCACGTTGAGAGGACAAGCTTTTTAATCGTTGCCGTATCGATGCTCCCTGGCTTGTTTTAGGCTTCTTGAGAACCTTATCCACTAGTTATTGTCTCCATGATTGGCTTTATGATTTTTTCAACACGAAATAATTTTGCATATTCAAAAAGAAGATTTAGATTTGCGCTCCCACTCTCCCAATACATTTTCAAAGCTTCAAAAACGACATCCATCCCAATCTTATTTCTAAATTTGACACAATCAACGAGGGTTTTTTCAACATTAAATACCTTTATGGAACATCCATCAATGAGGTGCTCTTCCACTCCTGTTACCAGAAGCTGTTGGCTATACCAAAAAACACGCATAGGAGGATAAAAAAGGGACGGTCTATGAGCTTTACTTGGTAGGGCAACATAAACAAAATGGGGAATTTGCGTTGTAATTTCGTGAAATGCAAGCGCTGAAACAAGGCAAATCACACCGTGCGGGACTTTCTTTGCTATGGGTATAAAATCTGGTAAAGAAAAATCTGGCATGTCAGCCAAACGATAGAGCCCTCTACTAATTATCTCTAAGCTTCCCTGGTCCCGAAGAGCATAAAGTTTGCGTCGATGGATGCCTCGCTCCACGGCCTCGGACATAGTGAGCACACCTCCAGCTCGGCGAAACGTTTCAATTGCATTTTCAAGCTTAGATTTTTTATTCATGGTACAAACATTCGGATCAAACAAACTATATCCGCGATTCTGTACCATATTTAACCAATTGTCAAGAAATCTATGCGTATCAAACCAAGGCTCTCTTACTCTGAGCAAGCTAGCCAGCAGTTCGGTGAAGAGATTGGCTGCGTAGCTTCTAAAATAGATCGTCCAGCCCAAACAAAAGTTATGGCTGCGTTGATATCGGCTTTATCCAGTCATAACTCTTGAGGAATCCAATGTCAGAAAAAGCGATCGTGGGAAGAAAGAAAGAGTTAGAAATCTTGAACCACATACGACACTCAAAAAGAGCTGAATTTGTAGCTGTCCATGGAAGAAGAAGAGTAGGAAAAACATTTTTGATCTGAGAATATTTTAAAAATAAAGGAGTCTATCTCGAAACAGCAGGTGTGAAAAATCTTCCTTTACATCAACAGCCAGAGAATTTTGCCAAAGCTATATCAAAAACATTTTTTAAAGATCACCCTGTCAAGCCAGCACGCTCATGGTCAGATGCGCTTGAGCAATTGACTCAACTGATTAAAGAGGCTCCCAAAACCAAAAAAATCATCATTTTTTTGGATGAGCTTCCTTGGCTAGCAGCCAAAAGATCCGGCTTGATGCCAGCACTGGAATACAACTGGAATCTATTTTGGAGTCAGATTCCCAACTTAATTTTAATTGTCTGCGGATCAGCAGCTTCATGGATGCTAGAGCATGTGATCAACGCAAAAGGAGGGCTTTACAATAGGCTCACTAAAAAAATCTTGCTCAAACCCTTCAATCTTAGAGAGACAAAACAATTTCTTCAGGCCCTAGGGATCACTCTCACTAATAGGCAAATTTTAAACGCGTTGGTTCTAGAGGACTTGTTCAAAAATGTGTGAACGCAGAAGCTAAACAAGGCAGGGCTGTGGTGACTTTTTCGTTTGACAAACGATCCATAGAGTGGGAAAGTATTTTTTCAATCTAAATAAGGAGGTCTTGTGAGTGCTGTTATACGTCCGGATGAATCAACACTATTAGTACCGAAAGCTTATCAAGATAGCGCTCTCAATAGTCTAACCTGTAGCATGGTTGTCGGTGCTGTGGGATCCGCTGTGATTTCTACGGTTGGAGGAGGTCTGACGGTGTATTGCGGCTTTCCAGAGATTTTGCCCTCACGGAGAATTATTTATGGACCTGCTTGTTCTCAATCCTCCCCAATACTCTCAATTGTTTACTTTGTAGTGGCCCTATTCAATTTGGTATTCCACTCCTGCATGTGGAAGATAGCTGAGGCTTGTCTTCAGGAACCTGTTCAACCTGCCCCCTCTGAAGAAGCCACCCCTGCTACAAACGAACCCCCAGCTCCTTCAGTAGCGACCCGCCCTCAACAGGGGTGCAGTGTAATAGAGTGTATACGATTCGCAGCCGTTGTGAGCGCACTGATCACGTTGCAGGGAGTTGTTTGGGGATGGTACTGTACACTTGGCACGTATAAAACAGGTGGAAAGCCTGTCTATCCAGGAGGCTGTCCTGGAAATTCGGCACCTCCGGCACTTGCAGGCATCGTGCTCTCTTCATTGAGTGTAACCAGTGCTTGTTTTGGGTATAAATACTTATTAAGCTGTTTCGGATGTAAACCCCACCGAAGAGATCCGCAACCACCAGGGTAGTTTCTTATATCCCTTTTTTAGGCACTGGTCATGAATAATTTTGCAACATAGATCCCTACACTTACATATTTCGCGCTTGTGTAGATCTCTGCTCATTGTCTGTTGAAAACATAGTCTCCATAAAATCCCGTGCTCATATCAAATTGATCTAAGCAAGATGGGCAAAGCGTGACTCATGTTTTTCTCCAAAAAAAATTAAAAAAACAGCCGATCGCCTTGAGCAGGGATAATGAAATTGATGCCTAAATCGTTCATTTCAGCAAGTTCGGAGGCGATCTCTCTTTCGGGATCGTCGCCGGTGCGGATACTTTCTTTGCGGTGAGTCACTACAACCTTTAACCCCTCTAGAGAGGTTTGCGCAATCTCAGCTAGATGATGCATCTCCACCATCATGAGCTTGGTATCGAGATGGCCAAAAGCGGCCTGCTCTGCATCCTTGTGGGAATACGAACACTCAAGCAGCATCCCTTTGAGCTTTTTAGCGGCAATCAAGGGAGCGATCCGCTTCCAAATCCGCGATAAATGCTTTTCATGCTCCAAAGAGTCCGAAGATGTATCTCCAAAATAGAGAAGATACTCTCCATTATGCTCAATTAAAAAAGCTGTTGAGGGATAGCCGCGGGGATGGCTGAGCAGAAACGCCTCAACTCGCATGGAGGTCTCCGGAATGGGAGTGGGCTGATGCAAGGGAAGGCGTTGGTAGTGATACCGCTTTAAGCGGGGTTCAACACCCTCATCCCCATAGTTAGGCCAAATTCTTCCGTTGAAAATGTGGTCGCGCACATTGTCAATCGTGGGATCAATCCCTAAAATGGACTTAAAGGTGTCCACTTGTGAATTGAGCACAAGACCCGCAATATGATCTAAGTGGGCATGACTGATCAGAAAGGCTTTGAGGTGATTGAGAAGAAGCTCGGCTGCGGGAACATTTTCTCGATTGAAGTAGACAGGATCCTCTAAGGTTTTTCTTTTAAATGCGTGATCAATACCTGTCAAAAGAGTGCCGGCATCTAAAGCAATCCAATCGTGACTCTCGGTAGGGGCAACGAGATAACCAGAGAGGTTTCCTTCGCGGGGCCCTCCTGTGCACCCCATCACAACAAGTTGAAAGGTGCTACCCATTCTCCAGTCTCTTTTCGAGTTGATCTAGCTGCTGGCTGATTCCCTCAGGCAGTCTCTCTTTGAAACGCGCCAAATAACTACGCATGCCCTCCACTTCTTGCTTCCAAGAAGCTAGGTCAATATGAAGAAGGGAGCGGAGATTTTCCTCCGATATGTTAAGTCCTGATAGGTCAAGAGCGCCCTCCTTAGGAAGGATGCCCACAGGACTCTCTTGTCCATTATCGACGCCGTCTGCCCGCTCAAAAATCCATTTTAATACGCGGATGTTTTCACCAAAGCCGGGCCATAAAAAGCTTCCATCGGCTGCTTTTTTAAACCAATTAACAGAGTAGATCTTGGGTAATTTCTCCGGAGAGGTGCGCTCTGCCATTGAGAGCCAATGACCAAAGTAGTCGCCCATGTTATACCCACAAAAAGGGAGCATCGCAAAGGGATCGTGTCTGAGTTTTCCTATTTCTCCAGCGGCGGCGGCTGTCATTTCAGAAGAGACACTACACCCTAAAAAGGTGCCATGGTTCCAGTTGAAGGCTTCATAGACAAGAGGGATGGTAGAAGCACGCCTACCCCCAAAAATCATAGCAGAAATCGGCACACCGGCTGGATCTTCCCAAGCGGGATCAACCACAGGGCACTGATTTGCAGGAGCGGTAAAACGGGAGTTGGGATGAGCGGCTTGACTCTCTTGACCAGATGTCCATGGGTTGCCGTACCAATCGGTGAGATGAGGTGGTGTTTCGGGTGTCATCCCTTCCCACCAGATATCTCCTTCAGGAGTGAGTGCAACATTGGTAAAAATAGAGTTTTTAGAACACGAGATTAAGGCGTTAGGATTGGACTGCATGGAAGTCCCCGGCGCTACACCAAAAAAGCCTGCTTCTGGATTAATGGCATAGAGACGTCCGTCTTTCCCAAACTTCATCCAGGCGATATCATCCCCGACACATTCCACTTTCCAGCCAGGTAGAGTCGATTGGAGCATGGCCAAATTGGTCTTTCCGCAAGCGCTGGGAAAAGCGGCGGCAAAATACTTTTTTCTCCCCTCAGGATTGGTAACACCGACAATTAACATATGCTCAGCCAGCCACCCCTCATCACGGGCCATCACAGAGGCGATGCGCAGAGCAAAGCATTTTTTGCCTAAAAGAGCATTCCCCCCATAACCACTGCCAAAGGACCAAATGCTTCTTTTCTCAGGAAACTGCACGATATGGGTTTTCTCAGGATTACACGGCCAAGCGCTACTTGATTCACCCACTTTAAGAGGAACACCGACGCTGTGCAAACATGGAATAAACTCTCCCTCTTCTCCCAGTAGATCTAAAACATCTTGTCCCATCCGGGTCATGATCCGCATGTTACACACAACATAAGGAGAGTCGGTAAGTTCAATGCCGATGTGGGCAATATCAGACCCTAAAGGCCCCATGCTAAAGGGGATAATATAAAGTATTCGCCCACGCATACACCCTTCAAAAAGTCCTTTTAAGGTCTTTTCCATCTCAGCAGGAGACTTCCAATTATTGGTAGGGCCCGCATCCATCTCATTTTCTGAGCAGATAAAGGTACGTCCTTCTACACGGGCCACATCTTCGGGATTAGAGCGGGCAAGAAAACTATTCGGCCGTTTCTCTTCATTGAGGGGGATAAAGGTACCCAGCTTGACCATTTGCTGGCACAGCTCTTGATACTCTTCTTCGCTTCCATCGCAAAGATGCACGCCACTTGGTTCAGTTAACTCAACAATCTCATGAATCCAAGCGCGTAGCTTTTGATGCTTCAGTGTTTCTATCATGCTAAATCATAGCTTTGCGCTTCTTGAATTTATCCAGGTGCTCGAGAGCCTTCCCTGTGCCAACGCAAACGGCTAAAAGGGGATGAGGTGCAATGATCACAGGTAGACCTGTATCTTTGGTAAGGGCTTTATCGAGCCCCTTGATTAGAGCGCCGCCTCCAGCTAAGACCATTCCTCTTTCCACTAAGTCTGCAGAGAGTTCTGGGGGGCACTTTTCTAGAGTCAAACGGACACATTCGACTATTTGTTGAATCGGCTCAGCTAAACACTCGCGGATTTCAACGGAATTGATCCGCTTCGTAACAGGAAGACCCGCTACCTGATCACGACCGCGCACTTCCATTTCAAGCTCTTTATCTCCAAGAGGAAATGCCGATCCAATGGTAATTTTTATTTCTTCAGCCGTCCGTGGTCCAATCATCAAGTTGTAGGTGCGACGCATGTAATTGATGATGCACTCATCAAACTCATCTCCGGCAATGCGTAATGAGCGAGATTCGACAATGCCCCCTAGGGAGATAATGGCAATCTCAGTCGTACCACCTCCAATATCGATGATCATACTCGCGGCAGGCTCATGCACGGGAAGATCGACCCCAATAGCAGCGGCCATCGGCTCCTCGATTAAGATCACCTCTTGAGCTCCGGCATGCAAGGCAGAGTCTTCAACAGCTCGCTTTTCTACGCCGGTAATGCCTGAGGGGACGGCAATCAAAATTTTGGGTCGAAAAAGCGAGCGAGTGGGTGTGACACGCTTGATTAAAGCTTTCAACATCCCCTCTGCTATTTCAAAATCTGCAATGACGCCGTCTTTCATAGGGCGAACCGCATGAATCTTTCGGGGTGTTTTACCCAGCATCGCCTTCGCTTTGTGTCCGACTGCCAACACTTCGTTGGTTTGAGAGTCGACAGCGACTACGGAAGGCTCACTCAATACAATTCCCTTCCCTCTAACGTAGACAAGTGTGTTGGCTGTTCCCAAATCGATTCCAATATCATTGGAAAAGAAATTGAAAAACTTATCAAACCGCCTAAACGCTTTACTACGCACTGTTTCGAGAAGGGCTTTAAATCCGGGGTGGCTCCTATTCAACATGATCCTTTATGTCTGTAATAGTTCTAAGACTTCTTCCCACGTCAACTTAGCTATTGCTTCGTCGTCGGAGCTCATCACTTTCTTGACGAGCCCTTTCTTTCTGTTTTGCAGGTTTAAAATCTTTTCTTCAATGGTATTTAACGTGACGAGCTTGTACGAAGAGACAGATTTCTTTTGGCCCATGCGGTGCACGCGGTCTGTAGCTTGATTTTCTACAGCCGGGTTCCACCACATATCGTAGTGGATGACGGTATCGGCTCCCACTAAATTCAATCCCGAGCCTCCTGCTTTTAAAGAAACGAGAAAAACAGGGATCGCATCGTCTTCATTAAACTGCTTCACAATACCCAATCGGTTTTTACTCGATCCATCGAGATAAGCAAAGGGAATGCCTCTTTGTTTGAGATCTTCACGTAAAATCGTCAGCATTTTTGTGTACTGACTGAAAATCACTGTTTTATGTTTTCCTTCAATCAAGGAAGGGAGCAACTCCATTAACATGTCATATTTAGCTGAGTCCCCTGCTTCTGGATTCTCCTTAGCGAAGATGGCCGGATGGCAGCAGATTTGCTTTAAACGAGTTAAGGTTGCCAAAACATGGATCTGTATTTTATCAAATCCCTCTTTCTTTACAAGGCGAGAAAGTTCTTCTTTGGCTGATTTAGCATATGAGGTGTAAAGTTCTTGCTGCACATCGGTCAAGCTGCAGTGATACAAAATTTCTGTAACAGGAGGTAAATCTTCTAGAACATCAGCTTTCATCCGACGCAGAATAAAGGGAGAAATTTTATTGCGCAGAGATTCTAGATTGGTTGATTTGTTCTCGGTATGCCCACAGTTGCGAATATATTTTTCTACGAAACGATCAAAACTGCTGAGTAGCCCCGGCATCAAAAAGTCAAAGAGACTCCATAGTTCTTCCAAAGAGTTCTCTATGGGCGTACCTGTTAGAACTAACTTATGGGCGGCCTTGATCATTTTGACCGATTTGGCGTTGCGCGTGCCTCGGTTTTTAATGTGCTGGGCCTCATCGAGAACAACGTAGTCAAAGAGAATCTCTTTGTAAATCTCAATGTCTTTTTGGAGCAGATTATACGAAGTAATGACAACGTCATACTGATCCACCGTTTTTAAGAGCTTTTTCCTTTGCGTCGGCACATTATCCACGACCAGAATTTTCAGCTCAGAATTAAATTTATGAAACTCCTCTTGCCAGTTGTACACCAAAGATGTAGGGCACACGATCAGAGATTGAGCGCTCGGTTTTTCTTGTTTGCTCTGGGTGATGGCGATGATCGCCTGCAGAGTTTTTCCCAGCCCCATATCATCGGCTAGCACACCATTGAGATGCATACGACGGAGGCGCTCCAGCCAATGAACCCCTTCTAACTGGTAATTTCTAAGAGTCGCCTGAACCGTGCCGGGGACCTTTTGTGGCGTAAACGTGGTTTCACCGAGAATCTGTTTTTGAATTTGCTGGAGTCGCTTGCTCATCGAAAAGTGTACAGGAAGGGAGGTGAATTGATCGGGATGGATTGAGGTGAGGCTCCAAAGAGGACGCTCTTCGGTGTGGTTATCCAGTGTAGTTAATCCAATTTCATCGAAAATTTGGACAAGAGCCGCTGTCCGCTCTAGGTCCAGCACCAAAATACGTGGTATTTTGGATGTTTTGCGCCCCCCCTTTTGGGTGCCCGGTGTCTGCATTTCTAAAAACCGTTTTTTAGAAGCAATACAATCCCAGAGAAGATCGATATTCACTCCACTGAGGTAGCCATCCACCTTGATTTCTACGGAGTAGGCATCAATTCGCTTACTTTCAGAAAAATTCAACTCAAACGAAGATTCATCGTAAATGAACTGTTCTGAAAGATTTTCGGGACATTCGTAGGTGATAAAATCTTGGGTACGCGGGATCACGTCTGTCATAAATTCGACAATTTTCTTCTCGCTTTTGACACGATAAAGCCCCTCTTTTTCGTCAAAAAGAAAGTCTTCGAAGATCGCATCGATAATGTTTCTCTCCTCAACAAGATTACGCGCCAAAATGCCCTCATCTGCGACAAAAAGAGTGATTTTTTCATAGTCTAGCTTACTCAATGCTGCAGGGATTTCTACGTTATCGTAAACAAAGAAAAGTTCGGCTTCCAACTCTCCGTTGAGATAGTGAATCACACAACGCCCTTTCAACTTTTCCACATAAGGGAGAGTGACAAAACGCTCGATCAAGCTTGGATTACTGACCTCGGCGTATTGTCTTAGAACAGGGAGAGCATTTTCGATAAACGTGCCGAACAGGGGCTCTGGAACGGTAATTTCGTGAAAGTGCTGGATGGCCTGCAGGTGCATCCGCTTGATATGTGGTTGAAAGCGGTAGTAAGTGTTTTGGTAGACTAGTCCCGGTTTTGCCGATTCAAACAGAACCGCCTCTTCCGGTGTGATGCACTCTTCATCGATCTTAAAAGAGGGCTTGATTAAGAGCATGGGTCCAGGCGCTTCGAGGTACTCAAGTGCGCACTTGATTTGAGCAGGGCAGGTAGAAAAACAGAGAGGCTCTTCAAGAGTGCCTTGGTAAAGACAAGGTAGTGGCACTTCCTTATCCGTTTGCAACCCCTTTGAGACAACCAAATCGTAGGCTCTGGCTAGGATAGAGCCAAGCACTTGGTGATCGAGAAGTGCCAGGCGTGCTTGACGCTCCTCACTAACCAAAGCAAAACGTGCATGGTGGAGCATCATCGTGAGAATCTCTCGATCTACATCACTGAAAGAGAAGGGAGTAAAAAAATAGCGTCTGCCGCTAATAGAGAGAGGCTCTCTGTAGCGGATGGCATCGAGGAAAGCTTTCACGTGAGGAATAAAGAGTGGTTTTGAGCGGGAAGGCAAGCGAATAGCGAGTTGCACCTCAACTGTATTTCCTGTTTCAAAAGCTTGGTTTCCAAAAATCACAGCCAGTTCAGCTTGGTCTTCATCTAAGACCTCTTGAGGAAGGAAAAAGGGTGAGCGGCTGAGTTGTTTGGCCGCGCTTACATACTCACGCAAGACCTCTTTTTGATACTGTTTATCTTTGCGCACATCTTCTTTTGTCGCCGCTTTTTCAAAAGTCTCTCTAAGCTGCTCCTTCTCGTCGTCATCGATCTCATCAGCGGTATCCAGATCGGTCTCTTTGGAGTAGTCGACGACAATTTCGTTCAGGTTATTTTCCAGAAAATAGAGCAGCGCGGCAATGTGTTGACAATCGTAGGTGTAGGTACAGTCGCAGTTGGAGTCAATGGCCATCGACTCATTGCGATCGATCTCGATTTCACTTTCGTAGATGTTTTCGAAGGCGCCTTTAACGCGAGAGCTGAGGCGGATGGCGCTGACATCGAGATGGAGAATCTTTGCTCCCATGACAGCTTCTTTATCGAATAATTCTTTCCCTTCCTTCAGGATATTGGAGGAAAAATCTTGGCGCAATTTGCGAAAGTTGAGCATTTCCGGCGGTCCTTATTCTGATAGATTGTAGTTGTACTGATTTACTCTCCTGAAAGCAATAAAAAAAGTTTGCTTGTCTTGTTGGATATAATCTGCTAGGGATCGTTTAAGTATGGAATACAAAAAAGAAACGCTGATTACTGGCTCATTAGATAAAGTGTGGGCTTTTTTCGAGTATCCGTTCAGGGGGGGGGTTGACAAAATAAAAATTTCATATACACTCGCCTCCCATGAAAGCTTCCTGTGATGACCTTCTTCGAATCGTTGAAG
>JAJACP010000009.1 GCA_022601445.1 Chlamydiales bacterium
CCAACACAAACTATAACTCCAACTCGTACTCCAACACCAACTATAACGCAAACACCAAATGTAACTCCAACACGTTTCCACCCACTATAGGTCAGAATGCCCCCTGATCTTTCTCCTGTATATGCACGAACCCATTCAAAATGTTCTCCTCTCACTTTGCATTCTTTGCCTTTGGAATCTTTTCCTAAGACTAAAAAAGCCTGAGGAAAAATGCGCCACCCTCCAACACCTTCTCCTGTAATGTAGTTTTTATTATTATAGTAGCGTTGCAAGACAAGTGTATCAGGTCCTGTCACTATCAAGTCTGTTGCCGATTCGCAATAATCCCCATTGATCACATTGCAAAAGTGATGGATAAAAGCATCAGGATCAGACTCTGTTGAGGGAAGAAGTGCTGCATGCTCGGAGTCAGCTGAGAGGGGGTGAGCGCTGCAGATGAACAATGCAAACAAAAAATAAGGAATTTTCATGACTCTACCCGCCGGCGCTTTGTCAGTCTTTTAAGCTGACGACTGTATCAACCTGTCAAAAAAAACAATAGAGTAAATTTATAACTTCTTAATTTGAATAGCTTGTTTCTTAAGCATCTAAGGACGAGAGTTTTTAGCGAGCCTACCCGCTCAACCACCAATATCTGCCAAATTGGTAGTTGTCTATGAAAAAATCCGGCTAATCTGGAGTTGAAGTCCAGATCTGCCGGATCTGTTAGTCTTTTAGGGAAAGCAAGAACTCTGCATTACTGTTGGTTTTCTTTAAACGACCCAAAAGTAGGTTCATTCCATCAATCGGACTCAAATCGGCAACCGCCCCACGCAAGACGTAGATTTTCTCGAGCTCAGTTGGATGATAAAGTAGCTCTTCTTTACGCGTGCCACTCTTAATCTGATCAATCGCAGGATAAACTCGACGGTCTGAAAGGCGTCTGTCAAGAACAAGCTCCATGTTGCCTGTTCCCTTAAACTCTTCGAAAATGACCTCGTCCATGCGTGATCCTGTATCAACAAGAGCGGTGGCTAAGATGGTGAGTGAGCCACCATGTTCAATATTACGCGCCGCTCCAAAGAAACGCTTAGGCTTGTGCAGCGCACTCGCATCAACACCCCCGGTCAAAATCTTGCCTGAATGGGGCTGAACAGTGTTGTAGGCACGAGCAAGACGGGTAATCGAGTCGAGTAGAATGACAACATCATGACCGTGCTCAACGAGGCGGCGTGCCTTCTCAATGACCATCTCAGCAACCTGAACGTGACGCTCAGGCTGCTCATCAAAAGTAGAAGCAACCACTTCTCCCTTGACCACACGGCTCATGTCGGTGACCTCCTCTGGACGCTCGTCAATGAGCAAAACGAGGAGAGTGACTTCTGGGTGATTGGTGGCGATCGAGTGCGCAATGCTCTGAAGAATAACGGTTTTACCCGTGCGAGGAGGCGCCACAATCAAGCCACGCTGCCCTTTACCAATCGGTGCTGTTAAGTCTAAAACACGCTCAGAAAGACGCTCTTTGGTTGTCTCCATGACAATCCGCTCTTGAGGATAAAGGGGGGTGAGGTTTTCAAACAAAACACGCTCTTTTGCCTTATCTGGAGTGGAACCATTCACTTTGTCCACTTTCAAAAGAGCAAAGTACTTCTCTTTTTCCTTTGGGGAACGAAGGGTCCCACTAACGGTGTCTCCCTTTTTGAGATCGAAACGGCGAATTTGAGCAGGAGAGACGTAAATGTCTTCAGCTGAAGGGCAATAGTTGTAGGTGGGGGAGCGTAAAAATCCAAAACCATCGGGTAAAACTTCTAGGACTCCTTCACCAATTAAGGTCTCGTCGGGCCGCTCTGACTTGATTTTGACGATCTCAAAAACCATCTGAGATTTGGTGAGCGAGGCGATGTTCTTAATCCCATAGTGACGGGCTTGATGGTTGAGCTCCTCAATGTTCATCTGCTGCAAGTCAGCGATTTTTGTAATTGTAGGCGGAGCTGCCGGTGCAGCAGGAGGAGTCTCTTCAGAAACCATCTTGTCAGGTGGGGTTAAAGGAGAACGTTTGTTTTCGACAGTGGGTTGATCTTGATCCATAAGGTTTAGCCTTTTAAAAGGTTAAAGGTTTTTTGTACAAAATGATTTAATTGGGTAAGGGTGCCGTTATTTTCAAAAGTATAAGAGGTGCGCTTCTGCTTTTCTTCTATGGGCATCTGGCGTCTCTCTCTTCTATCAAATTCGGTTGCATCATAGGGGGTTGTCTTTAAGAAGCGGCTCTTTCTTCTCTCTTTGTCAGCGGATATAACGATGATAGCATCGTAAAAGGTGTCGAGTTTGCTTTCAAAGAGAAGGGGAATCTCGGCAACAAAGAGGAGAAATGTCTTTTGGGAGGCTTCTTGATAGTGAGTTTCTATTACCTTTTGAACTTCAGGATGTATCTGCTTTTCTACGGTTTCTAAAAGGGAGGACTCTCGGAAAATTCGCTTTGCGATCTCCTCCCGACTTAATTCACCCTCCACAATAATCTCATTTCCAAGTAAGTCGATTAATCTTTGACCAACAGGTGTTGTGGGAGTGAGGAGCTGATGAACGATTGCATCCGCGCTGACAACATAAGCCCCTAACTTTTCAAAAAAATGGCAGACTGTCGTCTTGCCTGAAGCCAGGGAACCGGTGACGGCGACTTTCTTCAATGTTAACACTCCGCCCAATTTTTGCCAATGGCTACATCGACAACCAAAGGAATTTTCAAAGAAACAACCTGCTCCATGGCCTGCCTGACAAGGGGCTCAAGGTGGGCCAGCTCGTGATCAGGCGCTTCAAAAATTAATTCGTCATGGACTTGCAAGACCATGTAGCTCTCCAAAGAAGCCTCTTGGAGGAGGCGATCCACCTCAAGCATGGCGAGCTTGATCAAATCAGCAGCGCTTCCCTGCAAAGGGGTATTGATGGCCAGTCGCTCTGCTGCTTGGCGTACCATGGCATTATTACTATGGATATCAGGAATTTCCCGCTCCCGCCCGATCATGGTGACTGATTTTCCCGTTTTGCGGGCTTGTTCGACGTTCTGTTCCATAAAAGCATGGACGTGAGGGTAGCGCTCAAAATAGGCTTTGATAAACTCTGCCGCAGCTTTTACCTCGATACCCAGCTCACGGGCAAGACCGTAGGCTTGCTGTCCGTAAATGATACCGAAATTAATTGCCTTTGCCTGGTGTCTCTGATCGGAGGTGACCTCGGCAAGGGGGATATTGAGAACAAGAGAAGCGGTATAGGAATGGATATCTTCTCCGCGCTCAAAAGCGTGGATCAAATTAGGATCTTCACTGAGGTGAGCTAAGAGGCGGAGCTCGATTTGGGAGTAGTCGGCAGAGAGATAGCTCCATCCACTCTTTTGGGGCTTAAAGGCTTCTCGGATGCGCCGCCCGAGTTTAGTGCGGACAGGAATGTTTTGTAGGTTCGGGTCTTGGCAAGCTAGTCTCCCGGTGGCAGCAACAAATTGATTGAAAGTGGGGTGAATGCGATCAGTCTGAGGATTGACTTCGAGAGGGAGTGTATCAGCGTAGGTAGAGCGCAGCTTTTCCAAAGTGCGGAAAGTGAGAATTTTCTCTGCGATCGGGTGCTCGGGGGCGAGCGTCTCAAGAACTTCGGCGCGCGTTGAGAGGCCGGTAGCTGTTTTTTTAACGGGCTTGATTCCCATCTTATCAAAGAGAATAACAGAGAGTTGCTTGGGGGAACTGATATTAAATGTTTCGCCTGCAAGATCATAGATGGCTTGCTCGGTCAAGGCAATTTCGTGAACAAGCTCTTGGGAAAAGGTAGCGAGCTTCTCTTGATCCAGATACATGCCCGCCCGCTCCATCTTGACCAGAACACGGGTTAGAGGAAGTTCTAGGTCAAAAAGAAGTTTGTCCAGCTTTCTCTCTTTGATCTGTTGGGCAAGCAGCTGTTTGATGCGTAAGGTGTAGTCGACATCCTCGCAGCAGTAATCTGCTACTTGTGGGATCGGAACCAAGTCCATGGTGATCTCTTTTTTGCCGCTGCCGATCAGTTCTTTAATGGCAGTTTTGACTTTTCCAAAGTATTGCAAAGAGAGGGTATCGAGCGAGTGGCGTCTGCTCGATGAGTTGAGCAAATAGGAGGCTAAAATGGTGTCAAAAGAGAGGTTAGCCACCCTAATCCCAATATTTGCCAGAATGTGGAGATCATACTTCGCATTGTGGGCATAAAAACCGATCTTGGGATTGTCAAAAAGAGGGGAGAGCGTTTCTATAACCTCACTGCGGTCAAGTTTTCCATTGAGGGGAACATAAAAAGCTTCTTTCTCTTTAACACTAAAGCCAATGCCAACAGGATCGGCTAAAAGAGGGCGGACATGTGTTGTTTCGGTATCAAAGGAGATCTCTTTGTGTTTTTCGAGATAAGAGAGGAGTTTTTCGAGCTCTTCGCGTGTTTCGATCAAGGTGTAGGTAGCTTTCTCTTCGGGCTCACTTGATGAGACAACACTCTCTAACTCTTTGACAAGGGTATTGAAGCCCATTTGAAGGTAGAAGGCTTTTAGTGCGGCAAGATCAGGGGGAGATTTGGCAAAGAAGGTTGTATTTTTTTCAAACGGAACGTCGGTGTGAATGGTGGCCAGGCGCTTACTGAGCCTGGCAATGTCGGCCTCTTTGCGAATGGTCTGCTGCTTTTTGGCCCCCTTCACTTGATCAGGACTGTTGAGCAGATTTTCCAGTGAGCCAAACTCCTTGAGAAGGGGGACGGTGGTTTTGGGGCCAAATCCTTTTAGGCCAGGAATATTATCGGAAGAGTCGCCCATAATCGCTAAAAGATCGACGATCTGTTCGGGAGGAACACCGTAAAGCTCCTCCACTTTAGTGCGGTCAACAATGAGATTGTCTTTCCACGTATTGAGGACAAAGATGTTGTCTTTCACGAGCTGGCAAAGATCTTTATCACTGGTGCAAAGATAGACCTCAGCGCCTTGCTCGGCCGCCCAAAGCGCCACACTGCCCATCGTATCATCAGCCTCGACTCCAGGTTCTTCAAGATGGGGGATGCCGATCAGCTCACAAAACTCTTTAGCGCGGGTGATTTGCTCAGGAAGATCTTCATGGATCTTAGTGCGGTTGGCTTTATACTTCTCATAGATCTCGGTACGCTGCTTTTTGTTATCTGGGCCGTCAAAAACAGCAACGATATGATCTGGACCAAACTCTTTAAAGAGCTTGAGCAAAGAGCGGATGAATCCATACAAGCCGTTTGTCGACTCTCCCTCTGGACTGGTCATAGAAGGGAGGGCAAAATAGGCTCTGAAAATGTATCCTGAAACATCAAGGATAAAAAGTTTTTTCATCGAAAGTAAAAGGGATTGCCCGTCTGAGTAGGAAGGGCGCATTCATGTTTGATTTTTCCCGTGATTAAGGGAGAGTTGGACTCTTCTTTGAGCATCTTTTTCCACCAAGATTTGCTCTCAAAGCCGACAACTTGATAGCTTCCCTCAATTCCGGCAGCTTCTGCCAGAGCGGCAAGTGCATCGCTACGACTGGCATCGCTGACGTCAATCAGACCGTTCTCTTGAGCAATAGGGGCAGGGAAAACTTTGGCCCCTAAAGTCTCTTCAAGGTTTTCTTGATCCACAGGTCTGCTCTCAGTGACAATGCTGACAAACTGCCCGTAGTAGTAGTTCATGAGTGTTTGATAGTGCTCTTGCTCATCCTCTTTCCAAGGGCGGAAGGGATTCATCTCATCTTTTCCTTTACCAGCGGTAACAGTGACTGCATTCACACCAATTTTTTCCAAAGCATCGACTACATTCATGAAGGGAGGCCATGAGAGAACACCGATGGAGCCGACCAAGCTGACGTCACTGGCAAAGATTTTATCACTGGCACACGCGATGTAGTAGCCTCCTGAGGCGCAAAGACCGTTGACGAATGTGTAGATGGGTACATTGTAGCGCGCTTTGTAGGCTTTTAGATGTCGGTAGATGATGTCAGAGTCATTGACGCCGCCGCCTGGAGAGTTGATCACGAGCAAAATGCCTTTCACGCGGTCCGTTTCAAACGCATCTTCTCGTGAGTCAAGAAGGATCTCTTCAATATTTTTTCCCGTTAGTTTATCGGAGCCGATTTGTCCATCTAGAGTAATCTGGAGTAGAATGGGTTTACTGGAGCTGAGTTTTTTTCGGTTACCATGCGCATCGGGGAGGATCTTCACATCGGAGGAAAAGGTTTGCTCTTCAGCTGTAGAAAAGATGCCATAGAAGAGAAAAAAAATTGCAAACAGGGCTACAACCGCGCCGAGCACACCAAAAAGAGCGACAAAAAAAGCACGCAGAGAACCCATAAAGACTGACTCGTGTATCATTTTCATAGCCAGTCATACTAATGAAGCGCTCTTTTTTAAACAACAATAGGTCGTTGAAAAACTCGGTCTTTGGTCAGCCAAAAGCCGATACAGAGAACCGTTATTCAGCAGTCTCAACAATAGAGCCGTCGCTCATTTCAAGAATGCGGTCGGCAAATTCAAAAATACGCGCATCGTGTGTTACCAAGATCACAGCCTTGTCCTCTTTGACGGCCACCTCCCGGATGAGTTGCACGACTTGAACTCCTGTTTGATGGTCCAGAGTACTTGTCGGCTCGTCACAGATGATGAGTCTTGGTTCGTGCACACAACCGCGACAGATTGCCACTCGTTGTTGCTCGCCACCCGAAAGGTGGGAGGGAAGTGCATTAAACCGGTTCTCTAATCCTACGCGCGCCAACATCTCTTTGGCACGCTCGAAGGCTTCTGGTTCTTCAGTGCCATTTAATAGAAGAGGAATGGCGATGTTTTCCATAGCGGTCCAGGTGGGAATCAAGTGAAGCGCTTGAAAAATGAAGCCGATATTGGCTTTACGAAAAGCTGTCTTTTCCGTTTCGCTCATGGTTCCAATCTCTTCGCCAAATACAACACAGCTTCCCGCATCTAAAGAAAGAATGCCGCTAATTACCGATAGGAGCGTGGTTTTACCTGAACCGGACGGCCCTACAAGCATTAACAGCTCATTGGTGTGCGCTTCCAGATTCACTCCACGTAGCGCCTCAACAAGCGAGCCCTCCTCTCCGTATGTTTTCCGCACCTCTGTGCATTGAACAGCATGTTTCATGACTGAAATACAATCCCGGGTTCTAAACGGATGATTTTTCTCAAGCCGATCAGTGCAGATAAGAGAGTAATGCAGATCATCGACAGACCACTTCCAAGAAGTAGCCAGCAAGGAAGGCGAAACGAGAGCTCAGTTCCAGCAGCAGCAAAACCAAAGAGTGTGGCAACGCCCACCCCAATTCCCCAACTCAAAACAGCAGTGAAAAGAGCTTGTACAATGACCATTTTGGCGAGTTTCTTATTGGTGATTCCCATTGCCTTTAAGGTGGCAAAGTAGTGTCGGTTGTCGTGGGCAAAGTTGTAAAAAGTTTGACCTGAGATCGCAATTCCGATGATCACTCCCAATAAAACAGCAACACCAAAGTTAACAGGGATTCCTGTGTTGAGCATGTAGTAGCGGATAGTTAAGTCTTTGAATCCTTTGCTGGTGTAGGCAGCCAGTCCCGTTTGTGCGCGGATGTTGGCGCACACTTGATCGAGGTTGGTTCCTTCTTCGGCCTTTGCCAACACAAAGGTGAGGAGATTTCTCTCGGTTGGAGCAAAATGAAGCGCGTTACTAAAAGTTGTGTAAACTACAGGTTGTGATAAAAAAGTGCGGCCGACACGGCAAAATCCTGTCACACGCGCCCGTCTGTCGTTGATCTCAAACACCTCTCCTAGGTGAATCGGATTGAGTTTTTCTCTGGCACCCACCTGATCGATGATCACACTGTTGGGGCCACGCAGGTCCATGATGCTTCCGTCTATTATTTTTGGAGGGCCTCCGATTAAAGTTGCGTCGTCGATTCCAATGACGTTGCAGTTTTGAAAGAGTCCTGATTGGAGACGCGCTTTCAAGATGCCTTTGTACATGGGCACGGCCCATTTGACTCCCTCGACGCTGCGAACTTGAAACAAGCGACTCTGTTTAATAGATTTAAGGTCGTCAATGTATTGGACTTCAGGATCCATAACCCAAATGTTGGGTTGAGAGGTGTCGGTCACAAATCCGTAGGTACGGGCCATCAGCCCAATAAAAATGCCTGCCTGCTGGGTGATAATGAAAGTGGCAAAGGTAAGGCCGATGATGATGCCGATAAATTTGGCTCGGTCGCCGACCATCATTTTAATGGCTAGTCGCAGCACTCCCAACCTCCTCCAAGTGCTTTGTATACGCCGACTAAATGGGCCATCAATTCCTCTTTACTCTTGGCTTTGACTATTTCTGAGATGAATAAATCTCTTTCTGTATCAATAACATAAAGAAAATCTCGGATTCCACTAGTATAAAGAATAAGAGCCAATTCGCGCGCCTCCTTGTATGCAGCTACCTCCTCTGTTAAGGCGTGAATGCGTGTCCCTTCATTAAAGTAGGCAGTCAAAGCGCTCTCCACTTCAGCAACGGCCTCTAAAACAGAGCGTTCATAGTCGAGAACGGACTGTTTTTGGATCGACGTTTCAAACGCGATATGGGAGAGAATTTTACCTCCATGAAAAATGGGAAGAAAAAGAGATGGAGTCAGATTCCAGTCACGGCTTTCAGGTATAAACCAAGAGGTGAAAAATCCTGTGGCATAGGAGAAGATGGAATCCAAAGAGATTGTGGGGAAAAATTCTTTGCGTGCTGCGAGTACACGTGCACCTGCAGCGCGCATTTTAAATTCGGCGTTCCGCACATCTCCCCGTCTACAGAGAAGTTCTGTGGGCAATCCTAGAGGAAATTTTGCCTCAATACAGGGAATAGGCTGCTCGTCACAGAAAGAATTGACTAGTGTCTCAGGAAGTTCATCAATCATCACCGCAAGCGCATAAATGGCTTGGTAAAATTCTGTTTGCAGTTGGGGGAGAATCGATTCACGCCCTTTAAGCAATGCCTCGGTTAAATAGATCTCGAGTTGAGAGGTCAATCCCGCTTCGTAGCGATCTTTGATCAGTTCGAGTAATTCAGCTTCTGCTCGAATGTGAGTTTCGGTGATCTGCATCCGCTCTTGAAGGGTCCGAATTAGAAAGTAGTTGGTCGCAATTTCACTTGTCACAGACACGTGTACATCACGCACCTCAGCTTGTGTAGCGGCTACATCAAGACAGGCTGCTCGTGCTCTGTCTAGATTTTTTCCAAATAGGTCAATCTCCCAAATAGAATCGAATCCTGCTTGGTAGAAGTTGATAAAGTCGCCTCCAGTAAAGTCCGACTGGGCAAGCGTTTGACTATTGCGGAGTCGATTAAAAAGGAGAAAAGCATCTACATGGGGGAGCAGTCGAGAAAAGTCGATGCCAAAAACAGCTCTGGCTTCACAGATTTTCTCGCGGGCAATACGTAGGTCGTAGTTGCATCCAATACCGCGTTCAATGAGCGAGATGAGGAGCGGGTCATCGAATTGTCTCCACCAATCGGCTAAGTTGGCCTCGGGTAGATCACTCATGCAGCTCTCCACACAGTCTGTACTCATGTAAGAGGTGGGTAGGTAGATCTCAGGCTGCGAGCAGGGCCTACAGCTTGTGGCGATGAGGATAAGTATGAGTAGATACCCCCACCTTTTCATCGGGTCTCCTTACCTGTGTTCACACCGCTCGGCTCAGCCTCTAAGTAGACATCCATCAGCATGCCCGGATAGATGGGCAGGTCCCCTCGTTGAAAGCGATAGATGAGCTGGAGTACACGCGTGTCGACCTGCTCAGTTGTAGCTCCTGTTAACGCTCTTTTAGGGACCAAATAAGGCTCTAGGCGGACAAACTCTAAGGGAACATGCAATCTGCTGTTTCCGCGTACATAGGCGATACCCGGAGCGCCGCGGATCACCCGCCATGCATCCTCCTCATCGATATCAACCCGAATGTGTAGAGGATCAATGGAACCTAAAAGAAGAAGAGGCTCAACAAGCTCAGCAGCTGCGGCCAGCTCTCCTTGACTTATGTTGACGCGAAAGACACATCCATCAATCGGAGCACGTATAGTGGAGCGTTCAATTTCCACCTCCACCGCCTCGACACGCGTTTTGGCCTCTTTCACCTGAGCGCGTGAGATCTCTAAATCACGTACCCAAGCACCGGCCAACACCCGAGAGAGCTCCTCTTCAGCCTCTTCTAACGAGTATTTGGCCACAAGAGCGGCGTATTTCCGCTGATAGTACTCGTCACGGCTCACAGCCTTAGGATTTTCGACCTTATCGACCAGCTGATACTGATTCCACTTGTCAAGAAATTGACTCTGCGCCTCTTTCACCCGTGACTCATAAGGAGGAACATCCTCTGCTCTAGGTAGATCGAGCTGCTTCTGGTATTCGGACTCAGCCACAGCAAGCGCTGCATTTGATTCTGCTAGGCGGGCTTCTAGACTCTCAGTGTTCAGCTTGAAAAGAGGCGCCTCTTTTTCAACAAGCTCTCCTGCTTCGACAAACACCTTTTCTACGATTTCGGTAAAAGGAGTTCCCATCCAAATATCTTCAGAAGCCGCTTCTACAGATCCTTGGCCTGCAACAAAATACGTAAATGAGGGCGTCGGAGGTGTGAAGGGGATCGGTGGTGTTGGAGGGGTGCGTTGATTGAGAATAACAGCAATTATTCCTAAAATTAAACCAAAAGTAGATAATACTGGTAAAATATATTTTGACCACATAGTGATAATTATCCCAAAAAAACAATTTATATTAAAGAGCAGTGATCGTGATTAGTTTTTAGAATTGATGGAGAAAGATTTACGTTTATTATTTTGAGATTTTGTTTTATTATAGAACAATCTATGGAACCGCTTCTCTTTTTTATTCAGGACCACGCCCCCCATGCTCATTGGTTTATTTTTGGGCTTTTGCTGCTGGCAGGTCTCAATATTCCAATTAGTGAAGATTTACTGATCATTGTGAGTGGGGTTTTAGCGAGCACATTTGTTCCTGAGAATACGTGGAAATTATTTGCCGCTGTGTTTTTGGGTGCGTATCTATCAGATTGGGTGGTTTATTGGATTGGGCGCCTTTGGGGGGCACATTTATGGCGCATTGGCTGGTTTGCGCGCATGTTTAAACCCAAGCGGTTAGAACAGATAAAGCTGTATTATGAAAAATATGGCCTGCTCACCCTTTTAGTAGGCCGTTTTATTCCCTTTGGTGTGCGCAACTGTCTTTTTGCGACAGCAGGAATGGGAAAGATGCGATTTAGAAAGTTTTTGATTGGGGACGGGATTGCCTGTTTGCTTTCGAACGCGACTCTTTTCACGATCGCTTACTTTTGTGGTAAGAACTGCTCGTATTTTGTTCGTTATGTACACGTCGCCATCTTTGCAATCTTTATTGTCGCTCTAATCGCTTTTGTTTGGTATAAGAAGATTAAAAGACCATCTATCGCTGACTAATTTATGCTCACTTTTTCTAATGTCTTATCCCTTTCCCGAGCGGGCTTTGCTCTGGCTTTTCTTCAAGAGAATCACTGGATCCGTTTGCTTGCGATTGGATTGGCGATGCTGACTGATTTCCTTGATGGTTATCTAGCTAGGCGTCAGCGCACAACTACACAGCTAGGAGCTATTCTGGATCCGCTTATGGACAAATTTTTTGTCATCTTTGCGGCCGGTATCTTCTTTGTGGAGGATAAGTTGACCGTATTGGGATTGATTGCTCTTTTATCCCGCGATATCTCCCTTTGCCTCTTTGGGATCTTTTTAGCGAGTGTACGCGGGTGGAAAGGGTATGAGGTGAAGGCAATCTGGTGGGGAAAAATCACGACAGTAGCGCAGTTTGTTCTGTTAATCGGGCTGACGATGAATAGTGTCTTTCCTTATTGGGTCTATCTCATCTTTGTCTTGATGGCAGCTTTTGCCTTTCTTGAGTTATTGTTTCGCTACTACCGCTCACGACGTCACTGAATTTAGTGTCTAGACAAGTTCGACGGCCTCTTCGGTTGGAAGAGGTTGAGGAGCTGCTTCTGGTTTAGGTGAGGTTAAGGCTGTAAATTGCTTGCCTAAAGAGAGAACCGCGCCGATCCACAGAAGAATTACGAGGAAAAGAATACCCGCTACAATGTGCGCGCTTGCGGCAATTGTGGAGAAAACCAGGAGCAATCCTTGGTGAATGAGCGAGCCGCCCGATTTACCCAGACGAGAGCCCACGCCATCAATTGCTGCCTTCCCTCTTAGTTTGTCTGCCATGCTTAAGGGAATGAATGCCATCTCTTTGGTGCCATCAAAAAGAGTGAACTTAGAGGCGCGCGACAAACAATTTTGCATCGATCCGCACAAGACAACAAGAGCTAAGGGCGAGGTGCCAAACATAGCCAGTGTGCCCACAAGTGTATCCCTTCCAAAAAAGAAGAAGAAAAACCCAATGCTAGTGACAAGCAGAATAATTGGGGTAATCAGAGCGGCAGAGGTCCATCCAAAGCGTCTAATCAGCTGCCCTGAAATGAGCAGTGAGGTAAAGAAAGAAATCACGCCCGTAATCGAGGTAATTTGGCTCATATAGCAGTTGAAATCGTTTGGATTGGGATACAAGCCTTTGACCTGATCCTTCCAGATAACCTCAACCAAGTTAATAACAAGATTATAGGCAAGGACAATGATGGCCACATATAAGAGATATTTGGATTTGCCCAGCAGGGCAAAATTCTCTCGCATCGACATTTTCATCTTCTTTGGGCGTTGCTCCAGAGGCTCTCCTGACTTGTCGTGAGGGAGCACATCTTTGGTCAAGTAGCGGTAGATCCCCATAATGGCGCATCCCGAGAGAATCACAACAGCTGTTAAAAAGATAATCGATTGGTGCCAAGGGTTTTGCGTAATAGAAATGTGGGAACGTAGAAAGTCACTGGTTAAAAAGACCGAAACTTGGCCTGAGCTAATCGCGGCAAGATTCAGTCCAATGGCGATGAGTCCATAGAATCGTTTAGCTTCTCCTAAACGTGTGATCTCATTGGCAAATCCCCAGAAGAGCATAGAGAGGATAGCAGAGCTCCAGAGCTCGGACATGATGTAAAAGCTACTAAAGGTCCAGTAGCGGAACATGGCAATAAGTCCTTTAAATCCTGTGGGAAGGTAGTTTTGGAGGAAATCAGCGGTTTGGTGCGGATGGAGATGGTTGCGGATCGGGTAAATTACAAAGGTAAAAAAGGCGAAAAAGACCAGAAAAATAGTGATCATGGCATAGAACACGCGGTCGCGCTGGAGCCGGTTGGTCAGCCGGCTATAAAGGAAGGTCATGATCAGCGCTCCGGGGACGATTCCCCAAACCTTAATGAACGGGATCACCTCAGCTCCAGATGACTTTGCTGTGATGAGCAGAGCGTCTTTCATGTTGCGGAGAATATTGTAGTTGAAGCCGATGAAGAAGGCCATGACAAGAAGGGGGAGGAATTTGCGTAGCTCGAAGGCATGGATGGGCCATAAATAGGCCCGCAGTCGAGAGAAGCTCCCTTTATCCTGAGACATGGACATCCACTTGATTATTTTGTAGAGAGAAGAAGCGTGGTAGTAGAAGAGACATGCTTGTCATCGTTCGTTAAAGCAGTAGTTTAGCTGAAAATAGGATAAAGCACAAGGGGGTAAGTTTTCTTTTGAGCCCCACAAAAAATTTGAAATCATAGCGTAGACTAGAAAGGGCAAATACATTATGCTCTTTACATCTTATTAATAGTTAAGAGGGCAATATGTCTGTTTCTAGTTTAGCAAGTGGTCCGATCAAAAAAGATGATGGGATGAAAGGCGTCATGATTTCTGGCGTAGGCAGTGCTGTTGTTCTGGCAGTGGCTTTAGGTATTGTCACCTGTATTGCTGCACTTGGCGGCATGAGTGGTGCAGCGTATGGAGGCTCCATGCTAGGGCTAGGTCTTCCTTTGGCAGGTGGTGCGACATGTTTAGCAGGACTTCTTTTAAAGAATTCGGGGTCAAACAAGGGCGTGAAGATGGGAATCGCGGGTGTGGCTGCTATTACTTTTCTTGCCTACTCCACGCTTGCAGTTTTGGCCATAACCGGAGTCATTGCGTCTGTTCCTCTGGCTTGGGTCAATATAGGGATCTTTTTTACAGCGACTGCTCTGGTGTGTTCAGGAGCTTCAGCTGTGTATGCACATAGTAAATTTTAATTGATGGGGGTGTATGGTAGCGGTCAATTCAACTAGCAACGATCTTGGCGGAGTACACGCTTATAAAAAAAGTGTCGAAAGCAGGATTTTCGGAAGCTGTTCAGCATGTTGTTGTGTGATGCCACTCGGTTTTGCTCTTTTTGTCATCGCCTGTGTAGGCGCATCAGGGGCTATGAGTGGCGCTGCCCTTGGGGGATGCATGCTGGGCTTGGGGATTCCGCTCGCAATCAGTAGCGCTCTATCGATGTTAACACTAGATTCCGAGGCTCAAAATTACAAGGCGGTTGTGCGTTCGTATTGTTGCCAAGTTGCCATCATGATGTTAGCCACTACAATACTGGGTTCTCTCGCAATTACCGGGGTTCTTCCTGCTTCAGCAGCAGCAGGAGTCTACTTAGGAATTACTTTTGCGGTGAGTTGCATTGGGGGAGGCATCAACCTCCGGTTGCAGTGGCCAGAGCTTCGGAGGCAGTGGAGAAAGATGCAAGAAGCTATGCAGTCTCAAAATTGAGATATAGACATTTATTCTCTTGGCAGGGTACGAGCTTGTTTAATTCTTAACAATAGGGGTTTTAGATGGCAACTAGTGGAGTAGACGGCAGTTTGAGTGCTGCAGAGGCTCTTCGCAGTCAAGCTTATAAAAAGAATGATGAGGGTAATTCCTTAGCCGTATCAGGGGTGTGTTGCGCTCTTCCAATAGGGATTGCTCTTTTTGTGATCACGTGTGTTGCGGCATCAGGAGCCATGAGTGGTGTGGCCTTCGGGGGCTGTATGATCGGCCTTGGTGTTCCCGGAGTGCTAACATCTGTTTTAGCGAGTTTAGGAAATAAAAAAGCAGCAGTAGCAGTAGGTTGCCTAGCTACGATTACGATCGTTGTCCAATCTGTTCTAGGGGCCTTAGTGATTGCTGGGTTTATCCCCCCTGTTACAATGGCTTGGATAAGTCTGGGGTTAACGTTCGGAGCCGCTGCTCTTGCTTGTAGTGCAGTTTCTTCTCTTGCATTAGTTGCTTCTGCGCGCTCTTCTAGTCGTTCATCTCATACTAGGTGTTTATGACATTTGCTCTTTGCTTGTCAGGTACTGAAGCAGCTCAAGCGTACAACCAATCCAAGGGCTACGTAGATAGAGAGGGGCGGTACACCTGTGCCGGAAAGACGAATATACTAGTAAGAGTGATGCTGACGGCTCTGTTTGTCTTTGGCTGCGTGGCTGCCGGTGGAGTGCTTTCCCCCGCAGCGGCTGGATGGACGGCTGTGGGGGGAGGAGGAGCCGCTCTTTTGATGCAGCTTGCTGGAGGTAATCTGCGAAACCGTAAGGCTGATCTCATTGTGGGGGGGCTGTTTGCCATCTCGCTGATTACAGTCGGTTCCTTGGGTGGAGCGGGCATTCTCACAGGCGCTCAGGTGGGCTACTGCCTAATCGGTATTTTAGCTGGAGAGGCCCTTTTATATTGTTGCGCTTGGCGTTGTTATGAAGAGTCAAAACGTGTTCAACATAAGGATTAAGTAATGTGTGTAGAAGTTCTTGGACCTTGCGGGTGCCGGATTAATCCCTCTTGCATTGCAGGACAAAGTGTTTCAGTTGTGGCTTGCCTTGCTCTTTTTGTGATCGGTATTTATGCGATGCAAGGAACGATGCCACTGAGCACGGCCAGTTGGATGACGCTTGGGTTTTCTGGTGCTTTGGGTGTCGGGCTGCTTGGTAATGGGCAATTTAAACAGAGAAAGTGTCAGTTGATTCTCGGTGGCTTGGGTGTCCTGACTACTCTTGTCCTTGGATCTCTGGGAGTTGCTGGTGTTTTAACCACAGCCATGGCTCTTGGAATCGGTGTTTTTGTCACAGCACTTCTCTTTTCTGCGATGGTTCCTTCGGGGGCAGGTTGTGACGCTTTCATCCATCGTGTTAGAAATTGGGATTAAGATATTTCAGTTTTAGATCGAGTAGGGTGCCTTTTTTCCTTAAGTTTCTTTGTTGGGAGTATAAGATTTTAGATGGCAGTCAGTTTCGCAATTAATGGATTTAATCAGACTGGATTGCATCCAAGCCAAACTTCGGGAGAGATTGACGACGTAAAACTCGCCTCAATATGCTCTAGGAGTTGCTGTGCTGGTGCTTTGGGATTTGCTCTCTTTATATTTTGTGTGTCGCTGGTATCTTGTTCATAAAAAGACGTTTAAGGCAATTAGATGAATTACGGCAACGCATGTTTTACAGATAGGTGTAAATGGCGAGGTCTCCGTTTGCCATCGATTGTAGAGAGGGCGATTGGTAAGAAACGCGGACTTAACCCTCTGATAGCGCTTCAATACCGGGGAGGGTGCCATGCTCAAAGATAGCGTCTCCTCTCTCAAAATCCTTTGTTTTATTTCAGAAAAATCCTTCAGCAAACAGCAAAAAGTCTATTTGTTGATTGATTTTGTTCTTTGCAGGAGTGTATGATTCCAAGAAAAAGAGAGAAAAATGGTCCTTTCTAAATTCATTGGGCGAGAAGTTGAGCTATCCAGGTTAAAAGGACTAGTAGACAATAGAAGCGCGAGCCTTATTGTCGTACGGGGAAGAAGGCGGATTGGTAAAAGTAGGCTCCTCGCGGAATTTGGAAAGGGGATGAGAAGTCTATTTTTTTCTGGAATTCCGCCTGCTAAAAAAGCTACAGCGCAAACGCAACGAGATGAATTTGCTTATCAGCTCGAACGGGCAGGGTTGCCGGGTGTTAAGTCCGATGATTGGGGAAATTTATTTTGGCATCTCTCTAAGTTCACGACTGAAGGTCAAGTTTTGATTGTACTGGATGAGATATCCTGGATGGGAAGCAAGGATCCAAATTTTCTAGGTAAGCTGAAAAATGCGTGGGATATGTACTTTAGTAAAAATCCCCAATTGATTTTAGCCAATTGCTAAACTCCTGATAGCGCTTCAATACCGGGGAGGGTGCCGTATTCGAGGTACTCAAGCGCAGCGCCACCACCAGTGGAAACATGCGTGATCTGATCACTCACCTCTGCTTGATTGAGAGCCGCAATCAAATCACCTCCTCCTACCAAACTGATCGCATTCAACTCTCCAATGCGGCGGGCCAAGGTAATGGTTCCTTTGGCAAAACGCTTGAGCTCATACACACCCACAGGTCCATTCCATAAAAGGGTTTTGGCTTCACCTAGAAGCTCACTAAAAAGCTCTATGGTTTGGGGTCCCATGTCTAATCCCTCATATCCATCTGGAATCTCTTCTTGATGGAGGTCGATGAGCTTGGCAGGCGCCTCTTCACTACACTCTTTAGCAACTAAAATGTCACGCGGGAGCACAATTTTCTCTCCTGCCGTTTCGAGTAGCTCTTTTGCCAAAGGAATAAGCTCTTCTTCAACAAGTGAATTGCCAATGACATGCCCTTGGGCTTTGAGAAAGGTGTAGGACATGCCCCCTCCAATTAGAAGGCGGTCTGCTTTCTGAAGAAGATTTTTGATGATGCCAATTTTAGTGGAAATCTTGGCCCCGCCCAAAAGGGCATAAAAGGGACGGCTGGGGTGAGTGAGCATATCTCCTAAAAAGTGGATCTCTTTTTTCAAAAGAAAGCCAGCAGCGGCTCTGCTAGGAAAATACTGGGCGATGGTGTAGGTGGAACTGTGCTTCCGATGGGCGGTGCCAAAGGCGTCGTTGACATAGATGTCGCCATAGCTAGCAAGCTCTTTGGCAAAAGTGGGGTCTTCTTCAGGATGCGTTTCTGCACGATGAAAGCGGAGGTTTTCTAGAAGGAGAATGTCTCCGGGGGAGAGGCTTTGCACACGCTCCTGGACCTTTTCGCCAATGCAGTTGGGTGCCATCTCGACGGGTCGGTTGAGAAGGGCGGCAAGAACTTTGGCAATGGGAGCGAGTGAAAGTGCAGGGTCAGGAGCATTTTGGGGACGGCCAAGATGGCTCATTAAGATCAGCGCTCCACCCTGGTCAAGCACATACTGGATGGAGGGGAGAGCTGCTTCTATGCGGGTGGCATCAGCTACGTTTCCCTCGCTATCAAGCGGAACGTTAAAATCGACGCGCATTAACACTTTTTTTCCGGTGAGATCGACATTGTCTATAAAGAGTTTTTCCATGAGATTATTCCCCTGACTCTCTCCGCTCTTTTCTCTCTTGGGCGTGTCGGATACGGTTTCTGCGACGTAAATCGGCCTCTTCGTAACGGTGCTTTTCTGCCTCGGTCTCTGGAATCACAGGAGGAACCTGTGTGGGTCGGTTGTGTGCATCAAGAGCAACGAAGGTGAAGTAGGCAGAAACAATGTGACGATGCTCGCGCGTAGAAAAATTTTCTGCTACGACACGAATCCCCACCTCCATGGAGCTTGTCCAGGCGCGATTGATGGAGGCTTTGAAAATCAAGATTTCCCCGACGTAAGCAGGGGATAAAAAATGCAGAGCATCAACCGAAACGGTGGCGCAAATGTGCTCGCCATGCCGCTCGGCCACGACAAGCGCGACCCTGTCAAGCATGCTCATCACTAGCCCACCAAAGAGCGTTCCATTTGTGTTTAAGTCATTTGGAAAGACTTTGTGGGTGTGGTTTTCGACGGCTGTTGAGGCGACTGTTTTCCCTTGCATATCTCTACGAAATAGTGATGGATGCAGGGGTCATTTGTCAACTCCGGATGAAAGGTGGTGGCTAAATAATTTCCCTGACGGACCATAACAGGGGTGTCGGCCAAAACCTGCACTTCTGCAGAGTGAATGGATTCTATGCGAGGGGCGCGGATAAAAAGGGCATGCACTGTATGGGGTTTATCCAGGTAGACGGTTAGGTCTTTTGAAAAGGAGTGGGCCTGGGGCCCGTAGGCGTTTCGTTCTACGGTGATGTCCAAAAGTCCAAGATGGGCCATCAAGATCATTCCAGCGCAGGTGCCAAAGATGGGTTTTTTGTAAGAAGCTAAAGGAAGTGTGTTGAGAGAGTGCATGACAGTCGATTCTCCGCCAGGTAGAATAAGCCCATCACACACCTCTAAGTCGGTCTGAGTACGCACTTCAAGCGACTCGACTCTTAAGCGCTGGAGCACCTCAAGGTGTTTGGCAAACGCTCCTTGCAAAGCTAATACACCAATTTTACCAACCACGGTGGGCCATGAGCTCCTCTTTTGCCAGTTGTCGAATGTCTACTCCATCCATCCCTTCGAGAAGACCTTCTGAGGCCTTAGCGAGCATGGAAGGGTCTTGAAAATAGGTGGTGGCCATGACAATCGCACGAGCCCGTTTTTCAGGATCTTCAGACTTGAAGATGCCCGAGCCGACAAAAACGGCTTCAGCGCCGAGTTGCATCATGAGGGCAGCATCTGCTGGTGTGGCAATCCCGCCAGCAGAGAAATTCGGAACAGGGAGCTTGCCTTCTTTCGCCACTTGGCAAACTAGATGATAGGGAGCGCCTAATTGTTTGGCCTCACTCATCAATTCTGCAGAATCGAGGGTAGTCAAACGGCGGATTCCACTTTGAATGGCGCGCATATGACGCACGGCCTCGACGATGTTGCCGGTGCCCGGCTCTCCTTTTGTGCGCATCATCGCAGCGCCCTCACCAATGCGTCTTAGTGCCTCGCCCAAGTTGCGCGCACCACAGACAAAAGGGATTTTAAAGGGATGTTTGTCGATGTGATGCTCTTCGTCAGCTGGTGTGAGCACTTCACTTTCATCGATAAAGTCGACCTCAAGAGCCTCTAAGATTTGCGCCTCGACAAAGTGGCCTATACGGCACTTGGCCATCACAGGAATCGAAACGACCTCTTGAATGGAGCGGATTAAATCGGGACGGGACATGCGTGAGATGCCCCCCTCAGCACGGATGTCAGCAGGAATGCGTTCCAAGGCCATGACGGCAACGGCGCCTGCTTCCTCAGCAATTTTTGCTTGGGCGGGAGTGACGACATCCATGATCACCCCTCCTTTGAGCATTTCTGCCAAACCTACTTTTAATTCACGTTCGTTTTTCATAAGTTCCTACAAATCTGAAAAAGGATTGACGGCATCTCTAAATCCCGTCCCCTTTTTGCGTTTTTTGATTTCAAGTCGGATTGTATAAAGGAGATCTTGATCGAAATCGGCGTGCGAGGCCCATAGAAGATATTGAAGAGGAATTTCCGAAAAAAGACGTCCTTTATGTTTCCCAAGAGGCATGTATTTCATTTTGATTGGTTTAGAGAGAATTTCTTGGATTTGCTCAACTGTTTTGAAGCGCTGAACCAGGTGCTTAAAGACCTCTATATTCATTTTAACATCGTTGAGGGCTCTGTGGGCGGGGTCAGCGGCAATATTGAAGTGAGTAGCCAGCTGTCCCAAAGAGTTGTTGGGACTGTCTCCGTAGAGACGGGCGAGCCGCAACGTGTCAATGAAGGGTCTGGTTTTTAAGTGACAAGGAATGTGCGCACGCTCGGCTGCTCGAGAAAGCATCTCGATGTCGGAGCCAACAGCATGGCCCACAATCAAATCTTTTCCAATAAAAGAGAGAAACTCAGGCAGAAGTGTGTCGATAGAGGGTTTGTCTGCTACCATTTGGGCGGAAATGTGGTGAATAGCCAGGGCCTCTTCAGAAATGGGGCAGTCGGGCTTGACCAGCTGATCGTACTCGTCTAGCATCTCCGTGAAGGTGAAGCGGACAGCAGCCACTTCGATGATTCGATCTTTATCGAGATCAAGGCCGGTAAATTCGCAGTCGAGACAGACAAAGCGGGCCTTGTTTAACAGAGTCAATCTAATACCTCGCAGATTTTGTGCATCAACTGGTTCCTTCCTTCATTTTTCACTGCAGAGTAGTGTACATGGGGCGTGTTATTTATCCTACTGAGAATCTGCTTAGTTTGCCTCGCTCGCTCTGAACGCTTTACCTTGTCGACTTTTGTTAGCACAACAATAGCAGGGATGCCGCTTGCTTCGATCCAGCTGAGCATTTGGAGATCATCGGCATTGGGAGTGCGGCGAATGTCGAGTAAAAAAAGAATCATGGAGGGGCGCTCAGCAAGGTAACTTTCAATAAGCGGCGCCCATTTTTTTCGCTCGTGCGCAGGCACTTTCGCATAGCCATAACCGGGAAGATCAGCAAAAACCAGAGCCTCGTCTAGGTGGAAAAAGTTGACAGCTTGGGTTTTTCCGGGGGTTGAGGAGGTTTTAACGAGGTTTTTTGAGCGAAAAAGATGGTTGAGGAGAGTGGATTTTCCCACGTTCGAGCGGCCCACAACAGCGATTTCAGGCTGTGTGCCAAACGAGGGAAATTGTCCCGGTTTAACAGCTGTCGTCAAAAATGTGGCATTCTGAAATTTGAATTTCACGTCTCTCTTCCGTTAAATGAGAGAGGGTAATCGAGACCGCTCTCTCGGGTAAAATAGGGGCAATCCGTTCACTCCATTCCACACAGCAGATACCCCCTGCATCAAAATACTCTTCAAACCCTAAACTTAAAAACTCATCGCAGTGGTGAAGGCGGTAGAGATCGAAGTGGTAAACAGCCTCCTGGTAGACGTTGAGGTAGGAATACGTCGGGCTCACGACGTTTTCAGGCGCCAGCCCTATCCTTCCCTCTACAATGCCTTTCACAAATGTCGTCTTGCCCGCTCCGAGCTCTCCGAATAGGCAGAGCACAGCGTTGCGCTTAAGGGTCTTTCCAAACTCAGCTGCAAAAGCAATGGTTTCTTCAGCTGAATGGGTTATGAATCTTCGGTTTCGACCCACTGTGTCACGTATGGATGAAAGGTTTCATCTTCGGCCAAGGTCTCAACAAAGGTTGCAATTTTTTCTTCTTGCAGGTGGTTCTGGATGAAGGTGAGAAAGGAGTCTTCGAGTTGGAATCGATTTTGGTTTTGTACTTCAACGAGCGTCAAGGGCTTCAGATAACTCTCTTTAAAGTTACGGACAACCGCCTCTTTGCTGTTATAGAGCTTTCCTGTCACTGCTGATGAGTAGACTGTTTTCGAAATGGGTTCTTTACGTGGCTTAATGTAATTTTTGATCACCTCTGGATCCTCTGAGACAAAAAATCGTTTTGCAGGGACACCTCCAATCCGTTCTTTGTTCTCTGGGCATTTTGAAACCCAGTCATAGATCGCATCTTGCGGATTGGGGTGCGTGTTATCGGCAAAGACCTTACCCGTGAAGGGGCAGATGTAGATTTTTTTTGTCTGCTCGTTAACGGTAGGGGGGCCATACCCGATTTTGATCTCAGTTTCACGCCACACCTTGCCCTCATTTTCAAGCTTCTTGATGGCCTCCTCGGTGCTTTGGTAGATGATTTTATCTCTGACAAAGACCACAGGGCTGAGATGAAATTTATGCTCGAGGTAGTAGAGATAAGCGCCCAGGAGTTCAGGGGAGCGTCTCTCCTCTAGAAAAGATAGAAGCCCTTTTTTTACATCTGCAGAGATGGCCATTGTTGTCCTCGAATAAATCATTAAAAGAAAGGCAGTCTACTACAAAAGGGCATATTCCTCAAGATCCTAAAAAATATTTGACAACAGAGGCATTGGCATGGTTGTGGCTTGGGTTTTTAAAGAAATTTTATCAGGAGTGAAAAAATGAAAAGAACAATCTTGTTTTTGTTTCTAACAATAGTTCCTTTAAGCATTTATGCTTTTGGATTCTATAAACTGGATAACGTGTCAGACACGGTATCAGATAGGAAGTGGGATGCGGCCATGGGGTTAGATACTCTTAACGATAAGGCACGGCATTTGGATCAGATGATTAGGCAGAAAAACCGTGAAATAGATGCGTTCAAAAAAGAAAAAAATAAAGAAATACAAGCTTTTGTAGAGCAAAAGAATCAGGAAATACAAGAGTTGAATAGAAAGATTCAAGATTTAGAGATTCAAAGACAAGAGCTGCTTGAACGTGCTTCACAAGAACAATCCAAATAAGGTAAAAAACCATGAAAAAAATGTATTTGTTTTTATGTCTTACTTTTATCCCATTGAGTCTTTCGGCAGGCGAAAAGTCTCGATTGGTACAGGGAGGGGGTGGCGGTGATAATCCGCTCTACAATAGAAGTCAGAATGACCAGAATCAAGCGAATCAAAGGCGACGCCAAGCGCAGTTGCAGAAGGCTCGGCGGTGGCAATACAATCAGAGTCAACAGTATCACTCTCCCTCATTCGATCCTTACAATGAACGCGAAGCGCAAGATGAAGAGGAGTATGATATTCATCCCTTTGGTGGAGGGTAATTCAATTACCCAGAATGTGAACGCCTTCTAGGTAGATGAGGAAAAACATGGCAATGAAAAGAGCGATGATAGCTCCTTTTCCACCCGGAAGGCACCGCTCTGTTTGGAGCTTCAGGATGTAGCGCGCTCGTACAATCAGCCATATGGGAATCGCTGCATTAAAGATCACCTCTGCCCAACCCACTAGGTACTCTAAAAAGACGTACTCCAGAAAACGGAGGGTAAGCTTGGGGATAAAGAAGCCCATTGCAAGAATAGGAACAAAGATGGCCCCGCAGATCACAAGACGCTTTTTTCCCACTCGTTTTTCAACAGGAATGTGAAAGGCATCACCCAAAAAATCTTGCATGACAAGGCCACATGAGACGAGCGAGGTCGCTCCAGCAAAAAAAGCGGTAAAGCGGAGGAAGTGATGAAATGGAACTTTTAACGCTTGAATCATATATCCTTTATAGACAGGCTCACCCTGCTCAAATGACTCCCAAAGAGCGGCTCGAGTTGAGGAACCAATCGCAAGCCAAAGCCAAAGAATATACATCACAAGCGGAAAAAGCATGGCCAGTACAACCATTTTCACCAGCTTTTTTTTATCTCGTTTTAGGTAGGTGGAAAGAGTAGGAATTAAGCCCTGAAAGTCAATAGCTGTCACTAAAACAGGAACTGTAAAGACAACAAGATACCACCTGTGGGCGAGCAGGTTGTCTAATTGGACTCCCTTGGAACCGGTCACCAGAACGCCGATAAATGCAAGGATAAGTCCCGCAAACAGCACAAAGTTAACCCGATCTGCTACGTATGTTCCCCAAAAAACAATGCTTCCGATCAAGAGTGCGATTCCTAAATAGATCCAGTTAATGTGGAGTTGAAGATGGAGCCAAAAACTCAAGAAGTAGGAGATAGAATCACTGGTAATCAAAAAGATGTGAACAAGAAAGGTGTAGTTGATAATGACAAATGCAATGGTGGCAATGACCATTCCGGATTGGCCAATCAGGTTACGGCAGATGGTGATGACGTTAGCTCCCTCGGGATTAGCAAGGGTGGCCTCTAGATAAAGGAGGCCGGAAGCGAGGAGGTAGACCCAAACGATGAGTAACATCCCAACTGCTGGAAAAAAGCCAGCGGGGCCGGTAGCGGAGGGCAGAGAGTAGTAGCCTGTTCCAATACAGTAGCCAGCCAAGAGCAAAGCGGCTGAAAGTAAGCTGCCTTTTTGTTTCATAATCCTTTTAAACAACTTGTGTCTCAAAATGTCAATGGATTAATATGGCAATGAGCGCGCCCTCTTTATAGGTGATGGAAACCTCTTGCTGTTCACATTTGTTTGAAATACTGACAAAATGTTTATCTAAAGTGACATCGGATAATTCCCACTGCAACCCTTTTGAGGTGACCCCCTGAACAGGCTCACCGAGTGGAAAAAGGGATAGAGTTTGACCGACTTTGCATGTAAGCGTTGTTGATTTTTCCAAGACAAAACAGCGCTCATTATCAGATTCAAACACCATTTTCCCTGGATAGCGACAAAGAAGATAGAGGTTAGAAAGGGTGTGATCCAGCCGCTTTCCCACTGCGCCACAAACAGTGACAGAGTGGAATGGAGCGAGATAGTCGAGCGTTTTTTCTAGATCATTTTTATTTTGATCTGGTGTATGAATCTGTTGAACATGGTCGTATTTTTTAAGAAGCTCGGGAGAGACAGAATCGAAATCCCCCATAATAAGGTCGGGGGTTAGGTCTGCTCTTTCGCAAGCTAGTAGGCCTCCATCCACGGCAACCAATTTTTGGCTCTTTTGTACAAGTGTTTGGAGAAAAACTGGGGCCGGAGGTTGGCCATTGGCAACAATGACGATCATGAACCCATCTCACTAAATTGATTGATCATCTTTTGCCTCCTCTAGGCATCTTTTTAAGATTGTCCTCAATCCGCCCCAAAAAGGCTACTCAAAAGTAGACTAAAATCTGACGAATCAATTTAGTGAGATAGGTTCATGGGAGATTGAATTATTTCTCAAGAGAGACTAAACTCTACCTTTTTAACACCCTTTTCGAGGAGAAAAATGATGGCTGCTTCCGATTTTATCAAACCCTTATCAGATGACAACTTTGAGGATGGCATTTCTCAAGGAGTGGTTCTTGTCGATTTTTATGCTGATTGGTGCGGCCCGTGCCGTATGCTAACCCCCGTTGTTGAAGAGCTTGCTCAGGAAATGACAGGGAAGATGACGGTAGCAAAAGTTGATACAGACCAATCCGTTAACGTGGCGGCAAAGTTTGAGGTGACCTCAATCCCTACTTTGATTCTGTTTAAAGATGGTCAAATTGTGAAGCGTGTTGTCGGGTTGAAAGATCTTGATGCACTACGAAGCATGGTTAACGAAGTTCTTTAAAGCCTTGCTGTCTTAGGGCTTCATAAAGAACAATGGCCACCGAGTTGGCTAAGTTTAGAGAACGGGCTTCCGGTCTCATGGGAATGGTGTAAAAGTGCTCGCTCCATTTCTCATGCACTTCAGCTGGAAGCCCGGCCGATTCAGATCCAAAGATCAGTTGTGTGTTTTGTTCAAAACTGATTTCCGTATAAGGACGTTTTCCTTTAGTCGAAAAGAAATAAAAAGAATTTCCAGGGGCGAAAGTGTCCACGATGCTAAAGTCAAGAGCATCCCAATAATCAAGGCCGGCCCGTTTGAGTTGGCGCGAGCTGAAATTAAACCCCAAAGGGCGCACAAATGTGAGGCTCACTCCTGTTACGGCGCACGTGCGGGCGATATTCCCCGCATTCTGCGGAATTTCAGGTTGAAAGAGAACGACTTCCACTTATTTGGTCTGCGCTAAATCTTCGAAAGGGTCTGAATTGGCTTTAACAATTTCCACTTCAAAGATCAGTAGGGAGTTAGGTGGTAGATTACCTGAAATGCCGTAAGCGAGCTCCGGGTGGATGTAAAGCGTGCGCTTCTCGCCCTCTTTCATCCCAACCAAACCACGGGCAAATCCGGGGATGGATTGTTTGATTGGTAGAGGAAGAGGATCGTCGGATTGTGCAAAAACAGTTCCATCGACAAGCGTTCCTTTGTAGTGGATAAGAGGAATAGATTCGAGATTGACCTCTTCTCCCTCTCCTGCTTGTGCAATGCGGAATTGAAGTTGAGAATCCACCTCTTTAACGCCCGTTTCAGTCCGATTCTTGTCTAAAAAAGCGTCGGCTTCGGCCAAGTTTTTTTCTGCCGCTTGCATAAAGAGATTCTCTTGAATGGCGCAAATCGCCTGTTCGTAAGCCTCTTCACTTAAAGGAGAGGGCTTTCCTTTGCGCGCGTCGGTAATGCCTTGGACAACTTTATCAAAATTACACTCAAAGCCGGGCTGAACAAGGTGGCGGACAAGCAAGTGACCGAGGGTTTCAGAGAGTTGATCGTGGTCGATCTCTTCTGCACAAACGGGAAGACATAACGTCAGAAAAAGGAGAAGCAAGCGTTTTATTGTCATCATTCTGGAGGCTCCACGTGAATTTTTAATTCGGTTAGTTGTTCTTTCAACACCTCTGAGGGAGCTTCTGTCATGAGATCAGTTGCTCGCTGCGTTTTGGGGAAAGCAATCACATCGCGGAGGCTCTCAGCTCCTGTCAAAAGCATCACCATCCGGTCGAGCCCAAGCGCGATTCCTAAATGAGGTGGAGTTCCATATTGCAGAGCCTCGATAAAAAAGCCAAAACGTTTTTTTATATCTTCTTCAGAGAGTTTGAGGAGTCGGAAGATTTTTTCTTGCAGCTCTCCGCTATAGATCCTTTGTGACCCTGAACCCAGCTCAAAACCATTGAGGACAAGGTCATAGCTTGAAGAACGTACTTTCAGAGGCTCACTTTCTAGGAGAGGAACATCTTCCAAGTGGGGTGAGGTAAACGGGTGGTGTTCACAGGCGAAGTTTTGCGTCTCTGTATCCCACTGAAAGAGGGGAAATTCTGTGATCCAGACAAACTCATAGCGACTTTCATCAATCAAGTTACGCTCTTTGGCTATGTGGCGGCGTAAATGGTCAAGAGCGGTATGGGTTGTTTTCTCATCAGAGGCGACAAAGAGGAGAAGATCTCCTACCTCTGCTTGCATGGCTTGGACTAGAGCCTTTTGGGTGGGTTCATCAAAGAATTTTACAATACTAGAGGTGAGTCCCTCAGGCTGCAGTTTCATCCAGGCGAGCCCTTTTGCTCCAAAATGGCTGACAAAGGCTGTATAATCATCGATGGTACGGCGCGAGAGCTCAGCTCCCCCTTTTACACAGAGCCCTTTTACCATGCCCCCTCCTTGCAGTTGCTCCTTGAACACGGTGAAAGAAGAATTTTTCACAATCGAATCGAGGCGAATGAGTTCCATGCCAAAGCGCAAATCGGGCTTATCTGTTCCATATTTTTCCATTGCCTCCGCATAACAAAGCCGCCTAAAAGGAGTGGATAAATCGATCTCTTTACATTTTTTGAAAATAGCGTGCATCAGCTGTTCAATCAGAGGAAAAAGTTCCTCTTCCGTGCCAAAACTCATTTCTAAATCGATCTGTGCAAATTCAGGCTGCCGATCGGAACGGAGATCTTCGTCGCGAAAGCAGGTGGCAATTTGAAAGTAGCGGTCCATTCCCCCGATCATGAGAATCTGTTTGAAAATTTGGGGTGATTGGGGAAGAGCAAAAAACGTTCCTGGATAAACGCGGGAGGGGACGAGGTAATCGCGTGCACCTTCTGGGGTGGATTTTCCCAAAACGGGGGTGGTGATCTCTAAAAAACGTTCCTGGTCGAGAAAATTACGTGCAGCGAGCATCACCTGATGGCGCATCGCGAGCTTTGTGGCAATGTCACCTCGACGCATATCGAGATAGCGATGTTTAAGCCGCAGCTCTTCATTTACATTCAGTTTTTCATCGCAGATGGAGAAAGGGGGTGTTTTGGCTTTGGATAGAACGGTTAGCTTTTCGACTTCGACTTCAATGGCACCGGTCTTGAGCTTTGAGTTGAGCATTCCCTCGGCGCGAGGAATCACTTTCCCTTCCACGGCGATGACCCACTCAGCGCGCAAATGGCCAGCTGCTGCGTGCATCTCAGCGTGCGGTTCAGGGTGAAAAACAATTTGGGTGATCCCAAATCGGTCGCGCAGATCGATAAAAATGAGGCCGCCATGGTCTCGCCTTCTGTGGACCCAGCCAGCTAAGAGAACTTTTTCGCCTACCGTTTCTACTGTGAGGGTGCCGCAGTCATGCGTTCTTTTGTAATGCATCGATTAGCCTATTGAGGGGGATAGATTGTTGTGTTCCAGAGCTCATCTCTTTGAGCTCGATTGTATTGGATTCGAGTTCATTCTCTCCAATCACAGTGACAAAGCGGGCGCCACTGGCATCTGCGTAGCGCATGGCTTGCTTGAGCTTTTTACCTGTTAGATCCATCTCAGCCGGCAGATCATGTGCTCTGATCTGGTTGAGAAGTTGGAAACAATGTTTTTCAGCCTTTTCACCCAAGGGAATGATAAAAAGAAGAGGAGCGTACGGAGAAGGAAGAGCGACTTTTTGAGCCAACATGGCTTGAATGATCCGTTCCAAGCCGGCGCCAAATCCAAAAGCGGGAAGGTCGGGGCCGCCGAGCTGACTAATGAGCCCATCGTAGCGACCACCGCCGCCGAGACTGTTTTGCGCTCCTAGTTCATTTGAGGTGATTTCGAAAACAGTGGAGTTATAGTAGTCAAGGCCGCGCACGAGTTTGGAGTTTAGGTTAAAAGGGATATTTTCAGCTTCAAGCAGGGCGCATACGTGGTCAAAATGGGAGCGCGACGCCCCACTCAAAGAGTCGAGAATGGAAGGAGCTTGTGCGAGGAGTTTTTGGTCTTGCGGATTTTTTGAGTCCAAAATGCGCAACGGATTGGTTGCATACCTCTCCTGGCTCTCAGCGGAAAGAGCGTTTAGGTGAGGGCGTAGATACATTTTTAAGGCATGTCGAAAGTGTTGGCGTGCTTCTGCATCGCCGATTGAATTGAGGTGGAGCGTAAGCCCTTTGAGCCCTAGTTTGGCGTAGAACGACCAGAGGAGGTGTATCACCTCAACATCTTGGTAGGGGGTAGCGGCGCCGATTGCCTCTACTCCAAACTGGTGGTGCTGACGGTACCGCCCCGCCTGCTGTCGTTCATAGCGAAACATGGGGTAGAGATAGAAAAACTTGTGGACGGGCCCTTTTTGATCGAGATTCTTTTCGATAAAAGCACGCATGACCGGAGCGGTCCCTTCAGGGCGTAGGGTAAGAGAGCGGCCCGCTTTGTCTTGGAAGGTGTACATCTCTTTTTTAACGATGTCGGATGTGGTGCCGATGCTGCGGGTAAAGAGGTTTGTTGTTTCAAAGAGGGGAGTGCGGATTTCCTGGTAGCCATACGTCGCACAGAGCGTGCGGACTTGCGTCTCCAAAAATTGCCAAAGGTGTGACATGCGCCACGCCTCAGCATCCTTTGGTAGAATATCAAAAACCCCTTTAGCGATTTGGTACTTCATAACAAATAGAGAATAACATAATTAATGGGTGAGATAGCTTCAAGTCAATTCGGTAGGAGCGATTACTTCCATTTCGCTTGGAGGCTCGAGTGGCTCAATCACTTCGGATGGAGGAGAGGACTCTAGGGTATTATACAGAGTTTGTAGCTCCTCAATCCAGTGGGAAATCTGGCCCGTAATTTCCTGCTGGGGTTCTAGGATGGGCTGGTCCAAAACGTTCTGGCTTTTTCCCCAGAAAACACCTAAAGCACTTCCGGCAGTGAGGCCAAATAAAAGGGTAGCTGTGATCCAAATGGTAGAGGTAGAGCGCTTTTTTTTCTTCTCTTCGACTGGAAGCGTAGGCAGTGCAGGTGACGCAGGAGGAGCTGATGGAGGCGTGGTGAGCTCCATCACTTCTTTGACAAGATGTTCTAAATTAAAGTCTTTCTCTAAATTTTCAGAGGAAGAGGGCGCCGAATGGCACGCCTCTAGAAGGGCGTCTAATTGCTCATCAGCTAATTCCTGTTTACTAGCAGCTATCATCTGTCTATTTTTTCAATTTTTTTCATCATAGAAATACCTGTAATTCCTAGTCTAGTAAAACAATTTTTTAGTAGTTTGGCGCCCTGTTTGGGTCCAAAAAGTGTGACATCTACTCCATTTTTTGTTATCATGGGTGGATGGTAGAGGTTTTGCTCGGCTAAAACCCTTAAATCTGCAAGGAGTACTGTGTGAGTTTTATCCTAAATTTCTTCAAGCCTGCAGAGCACATCAAAGAGATTGAAGACTCCAAAACAGTAAAAAAAGAGTATCGTTATTGGCGGGCTCGGATTTTTTACGGGATGTTTGTCGGGTATATCTTCTATTATTTCACACGTAAAAGTTTCACTTTTGCCATGCCCGCTCTGATGGCTGATTTAGGCTTGGATAAAGCGCAGCTCGGCATTTTGGGGAGCGTGCTTTATGTCGTCTATGGGTTGAGCAAATTTGCAAGCGGTGTGATGTCCGATCAGTCCAATCCTCGTTACTTTATGGCAATCGGCCTGATTATTACCGGGGTGGCCAATATTTTATTTGGATTCTCCTCTTCTCTTATTCTCTTCGCCATTTTTTGGGGAATCAATGGGTGGTTCCAAGGATGGGGATGGCCTCCATGTGCCCGTCTTCTCACTCACTGGTATTCGCAGTCTGAGAGGGGGACATGGTGGAGCGTGTGGAGCACCTCCCATAATGTCGGAGGCTTTCTCATCCCGATTGTAGCTGGGGCATGTGCTCAGTATTTCGGGTGGCGCTATGCGATGTTTATCCCGGGAGCGGTGTGTATTCTCATGGGATTTTTCTTGATCAATCGTCTTCGTGATACCCCTCAATCACTTGGCTTGCCGCCGATCGAAAAGTTTCGCGGTGACTATCCTGATCCTAAGCAAGCGAATGATGAAGATAAGACAGAAAAAGAGCTGACCACCAAAGAGATTTTGTTCGATCATGTCTTGAGGAATAAGTGGGTGTGGATGTTGGCGATGGCTTCGTTTTTTGTCTACGTTGTCCGTATGGCGATCAATGACTGGAGCGCGCTTTACTTGATTGAGACGAAGAACTATTCGATGATCAAAGCCAATGCATGCGTCTCTTTATTTGAGATCGGAGGACTTTTGGGTATGCTCGTTGCGGGATGGCTTTCAGACAAGCTATGTGATGGACGGCGCGGGCCGATGAATGTCTTGTTTTCTCTCGGAATGTTGGTTTCGGTTCTGGCACTTTGGCTCTTTCCACAAGCAAGTGCTTGGGTCGACTCTGGAGCCCTTTTCATGATTGGCTTTTTCTTATTTGGCCCTCAAATGCTCATCGGGCTGGCGGCCGCTGAGCTTTCGCATAAAAAAGCAGCGGGAACAGCTAGCGGTTTTGCCGGTTGGTTTGCCTACTTTGGTGCGGCAGGAGCCGGTTATCCTCTTGGTAAGATTGCTCAGGAGTTTGGGTGGTGGGGATATTTTGTGATTCTAGTGGCTTGCTGCGCGATTACCATTCTTCTTTTCCTACCCATGTGGAATGCGCATGCACGTCAAAAGCTCGAGGCAGCTCCTGCTGATGAACCACCTGCACTGGAGCCAGATGACGAAGAGCCTGAGCCTGCGACTTGAGATTGCTCTTGGTAAGTCTCTTGCATTTTGCGCACAATAAAGGCCATAAATCGTTCAAACCCTCGATCTTCTCTGAAAGCTGATTGAAGAATCCGGATATATTCTTTTCCATCTTCACCCTCTATTTTAGGCGGCAGGTAGCCGTATGCCAACAAAATGATGGAAGCTAGGGCTTTGCCTGTCCGCTTATGTGCCTCATTTGAGATGTGTAGCCTGACGATCTCAAACCAGAGGCGGCACGCTTTTTCAATGGGGTGCATAGCGTCTGATCGAATCACTTGTAGAGTGGCAGCCAGCTCTGTGCTGATACTATCTGGGAGCGGAAAGTAGTGATAATGTTCTTCGATCCAATACAAGACATTGAGCTTGCCATCTGTTCGCTTTTGAGCGGCGATCCACTCTTGCATGGCTGCAGCCATGTCCATAGGAGTTGTTTGTGCCATGTTTGTTTGGATATAGTTAGCATCTTGAGCTCCGTCTCTAGGGTCTACTCTGTCAGGTTGCAATTGCAGCTGACGAAACTGGTTTGTGACCCAACTTTTTTTGATCAAAAGCTTTTTTTTGTCAGAGTGAGGTGTTCCAGAGCGAGAGGATAGAAAGTCTTCGCCAAAGCGTTGCTGAATCTGAGCTTCAAAAAGACCATGAGCAACGACCTGAGTAAAGGGGGGAGTGCCCAACGGCCAATAAACATTTCTGGTCCGCATTTTTCCAGATTTTTCTCCCAAAATCAACCTTCCAAACAGCCCATTAATACGCACGACTTCATTCACTGTTAAAGCAGTCAGAATGTAGTCGGGGCCTTGCGGAAGCAGATCCCTTTCCAGGCAAACCAGCCCGTAAATCCAATCTAACTCTTCGAACCGTTTTGTTTCCCCCTGGGACATGGCTACTGCAGCTTGTTGGTCGACTACTCTTTGTTTGAGCAGAGTAAGAAAGCGCGGATCGTATGTCTTGGAAATCGCGTGGTTACAGTTTTCAAAAATATAATGAGGCACCTTTGTGAAGGGATCAGGGGAACGTGGAACATCTGTCAATGAAACCACACTTAGATGAGTTGAAGAGGCAGTAGCTGCAGCAGCACACATAGTGTAAAGTACTTTTAATTAAGAACGTGTATGGTAACAGTGTTGTTTTTATGTGTCAAAACTCTTAAATAAAAGTGAAACTAGATGTTTAAAAAAAGTAGCCCAGCCCAAACCCAAAAGCAAATCCACTCACACTGGCATCATGACAGGTGATACGTCGATTACATTTATTTTTAAAGCCTGCTTTCACATAGGTGTAGTCGATAAAGCCATCGAAAAACACGCGTTGGGAGAGTCTGTAGAGAAGGCCCGATTTTAAAATGCCTCCTACTCCCCAGTTACTTCGACTCTGCATCACATAAACAGAGTCGTCATGGGTGTGAACATAATTGAGAGCCAGCCCGATTCCCAGATAGGGGCGCACCCACTGCCCTTTGTAAAAGTACTTAAACCCGGCGCTTAGTGGAACCAAATCGACTGTTGTGTCCACTTGACCACCCATGCACTGCCCATCTTGACGAAGGTAGCCAATTGAAAACCAAGTGTATATCTGGCGAAAAGTTTCAACAGACAGCTCAGCAGTAGATAAAACGCCTCCCCCATAAATGTCAGAAAAATCAGAGCCTGTTGGGTAAAAATAAGCGACTCTTCCCTCAAGAAGAACGGGGGAGTTTGCGTAAGACCCTTGCCCGAATACAGATATAGCGCAGAGCAAAAAAAGTAGAGTAAGATAGTGTTTGGTCTGAAAAAAGAGAGGCATTTGCATTTTTGTCCTGTTAAAGGGTGACACTTCCGGTGCGCACGACAATGCCTCCTGCATTTTTTGCTTCCACTGTGTAGGTAGCGGACTCGCCCGGTGTTCGATTATGGTCTTCAAAGGTAAAGGGGCCTTCCAGAGGAAGGGTGGCGATGAGACTTCCGTTACGGTAGATAGCATAGCCTCCAAAAGCAAAAACGTTGGGCCATGAGAGAACATTTACGTAATCTGTTTGGGTTAAAAAGATACATTTTTCATTAGCACCATTGATCGGAAAATCACCTGGAGTAATAGCCACTCCGGCAGGTCCATTTTCAATAGAAACCGTAGCGATTGATGTGTTTGTGGAGTTGTCGATTACGCTAACGGATGCGGCTGTTCCGCCGTTTGCTACATACGTAAACGCTCCATCGGGTGTAATGGCAAGGCCATAAGGATTAGCTACTACAGGAATAGGAGAGCCGACTAATGTATTGGTTGTGACATCAATGATGCGGACAGCGTCTGGACCTTCGCCATTGACATAGACAGATTGTCCATCTGGAGTGACGGCGATTCCATTGGGGAGCGTTATCATTGAAATTGTGTCCACGACCAGATTAGTTGCCGTGCTAATGACACTCACAGAGTTACCCCCTAGATTACTGACATAGGCAAAGGCTCCGTCAGGAGTGAGAGCAATGGCAAAAGGAACGGGATCGACCAGGATAGGGATCCCTACTACCGCATTCGTGGTTGTGTCAATAGTAATCACAGAGTTAGGCGCAAGTGTGACGTAAGCAAGCGCTCCATCAGGGGTGATGGCGACGGCAAAAGGGGATCCTACAACAGCAATAGTATCCACAACTGTTTGGCTGCTCGTGTCAATCACACTGATTGAACTGGTTCCTGAATTTGCGATATAGGCAAATGCTCCGTCAGGCGTAAAAGCCACACCAAAAGGGTCGGTTCCCACAGTAACAGTGTTGACTACTGTGTTAGAGCTAGTGTCAATGATGCTCACATTGTTGCTATTGACGTTGGTAACATAAACAAGCTCTCCATCAGGAGTCACGGCGACACCTGTAGGGGCATCTCCAACAGAAATTGGAGAGCCGATCACTGTGTTAGTTTCTGTGTCAATAGCGCTCACGCTATCAGCGGCTTGGTTGGCAACGTAAGCTGTATAAGCTTCGAGTATCCCTGTGCTTAAAAAGAGTAGCCCTAGCAATAAAAGTGAACGTTTTCTCATTTTACCGATCCCTAAACAGAACAAGAACCCTAAATCAATGTCTTAAAAAAGTCAATTGTCAAGATGGGGGCTATTGAAGAATAGCGCTTTTCTTTATAGTCTAAGCTTATGTGGATTTCTCTCCATCAACACTCTCAATATTCGATTTTAGATGCCTCGTGTCCGGTCGAGGGTATCGCCCGCAAAGCGGCTGATATGGGAATGCCTGCTGTGGCGCTTACCGATCACGGCAACATGCACGGGGCTGTCGATTTTTATAAGGCGTGCAAGAAACACGGTGTTAAACCGATCATCGGATGTGAGGTCTACGTCGCGCCTACCTCTCGGTTTGAAAAGAAAAAAGTGGCCCGCAAAACAGCTTACCACCTCACCCTTCTTGCGAAAAACACAGTCGGGTACCACAACTTATGTCGCCTCTCCTCCCAAGGCTATCTAGAGGGGTTTTACTACAACCCTCGTATCGATCGAGAGCTTCTCCAGGAGTTTTCAGACGGGCTGATCTGTCTATCTGGCTGTCTCTCTAGCCAAGTGTCAGATGCCGCTCTCAATGGAACCGAAGAAGAACTCAATGCACAAATCCAATGGCATCTCGATCTCTTTAGAGAGGATTTCTACCTTGAGTTGCAGCGCCACCACATGCAGAGCGATCAAATCGCCTCCTTGACAGAGACTTGGCTGGAGCAGCAGTACCGTGACTTTGTCGACAAACAGCGAACAGTCAATGAGAAACTCATCGAGGCGAGCCGTCGATTTGGGATTCCCCTTGTGGCCACAAACGACACGCACTATCTCGAACCGGATGACTGGAAGGCTCATGAAGTTTTGCTCAATATCCAGTCAGGCGAACCGGTTGAGATTTGGGAAAAAGATAGTTTTGGCAACCCAACGTTCCGTGTTCCGAATCCTAAACGGCGGGTCTACTCGAGCCATGAGCTCTACTTTAAGTCGCCCGAGGCGATGTCGACACTTTTTAGTGATTTGCCGGAGGCGATTGAGAACACGGTAAAAGTAGCTGAAAAGTGTCAATTGGATCTTGATTTTGAGACGAAACATTATCCGGTATTTGTTCCTCCTGAGGAGTTTACGCAAGCCTCTTATTTACGCCATTTATGCGAGGAGGGAATTAAAGAGCGCTACACGCCCGAAAGACTAGAAAAAGTCGCTGAAAAGTACCCCGGCAAAGACCCTTCTCAAGTGGTGCGCGATCGACTTGATCTGGAGCTGGAGATCATCACGTCAAAAGAGATGAGTGACTATCTTTTGATTGTTTGGGATTTTATCAGCTGGGCCAAGCAGCACGGCATTCCGGTCGGGCCGGGGCGGGGGTCGGGAGCAGGTTCGATCATTCTCTACCTGATTGGTGTCACAGATATTGAGCCTTTACGCTTTGATCTCTTCTTTGAGCGTTTCATCAATCCCGAACGTCTCTCCTATCCTGATATCGATGTCGATATATGCATGGATCGAAGAGGGGATGTGATTGACTATACGCTGGATAAATACGGCAAAGAAAATGTGGCGCAGATCATCACATTTGGAACAATGAAGGCTAAAATGGTGATTCGCGACGTCGGACGCGTGCTATCGGTCCCTCTTTCCAAGGTGAATCAAATTGCCAAGTACGTGCCAGACGATCTAAATATGACGTTGGAAAAGGCACTTGAGGTCGACCCTGATCTCAACACGATGTATGTCCAAGATAGTGACGCCAAAAAGATTGTGGATTTAGGGAGAAAACTGGAAGGGTCAATCCGCAACACAGGCATTCATGCGGCGGGGTTGATTATCTGTGGAGAACCGCTTACCGATCATATTCCTGTCTGTTTGGCAAAAGACTCTGAGATGGCCGCCACCCAGTACTCAATGAAGCCAGTAGAAGCTGTAGGGATGCTCAAAATAGACTTTTTGGGGCTCAAAACGCTGACAAGTATCAAAGTGGCCTGTGAAGCCGTTCATGCACAGACAGGTAAAGAGATTGATTGGGTGAACCTTCCATTGGATGACCCGATTGCCTTTCGTTTACTTCAACAGGGAAAAACGTTGGGTGTTTTTCAGATGGAGTCAGGAGGGATGCAAGATCTAGCGCGCCAGCTATTGCCCGACAAGTTTGAAGAAATCATTGCGATTGGCGCTCTTTACCGTCCCGGTCCCATGGATATGATTCCCTCTTTCATCAACCGGAAGCATGGAAGAGAGCCGATTGAGTATGATCACCCTTGGCTTGAGCCGATTCTGAAGGAGACCTATGGGATTATGGTCTACCAGGAGCAGGTGATGCAGATTGCGCAAAATCTGGCTAAGTATTCCCTTGGAGAGGGGGATGTGCTCCGCCGTGCCATGGGAAAAAAAGATCGCGCTCAAATGGAAAAAGAGCGAGAGAAATTTCGCCAGGGAGCTGTTGAAAATGGGCTTACCGACGCGAATGCGACGGTTATCTTTGATAAAATGGAGAAATTTGCTTCGTATGGTTTCAACAAGTCTCATGCGGCAGCTTATGGCTTTCTCACTTATATAACTGCCTACCTCAAAGGAAACTACCCTGCTATCTGGATGGCCGCGCTCATGACCTGCGATCGAGATGACATTTCTAAGGTGGCCAAGTTTATCCGTGAATGTCAGTCCATGAATATTGAGATTCTCCCTCCCGATGTGAATGAGTCAGGTAAAGAGTTTGTGGCAACTGATAAGGGCATTCGGTTTGCAATGAGTGGAATTAAAGGAGTGGGAGAGGGGGTTGTCGAGGTCATTCAAGAGGAGCGCAAAGCGCGTGGCCCGTTTACCGATTTCTACGACTTTTTTAAGAGAATAGACTTAAAGCGGGTGGGCAAAAAGGCCATAGAGTGTTTGGTTGATGCCGGTTCGTTTGATTTTACAGATTGGTCGCGCGATGCGCTGCGGATGAGCATTGAAGAGATGTATGATGTCGCTTCAACCGAGCAAAAAGAGGCTGCATCTGGAGTGCTCACGTTTTTTTCCTTAATGGGAGAGGAGTCAAAAAATCGCTTTCAGAAGCCACCAGAGGTGCCGCACCCCTCTACTAAGACCGATATTCTTAAAAAAGAGAAAGAGCTGCTCGGTTTTTTCTTAACTGGTCACCCTATGGACGCCTTTCAAGCAATTTTGAAGCGTCTCTCCTGTATTCCTCTTTGTGAGTTAGAGGCTTTAGAACACAATCAAGTCGTACGGACTGCTTTTATTGTGGAGATGGTCCAAGTCAAGATTTCGCAGCGCACGCAGAAGAAATTTGCGATCTTGCAGATCAGTGATGGGATGGAGACCTATGAGCTGCCCATTTGGCCCGAGCTTTTTGAGGAGAAGGGAGAGCTTTTGGAGGAGAATCAGCTTCTCTACGCAGTTTTTCAAGCTGATCGGCGTGAAGAGAGTCTCCGTTTGTCGTGTCGTTGGTTAGATAATCTGACCCAGGTAGATGAGAAGATGGTCGAGGCGTGCGACCAGGCTTTTGACAGAGCCAAACTGCAAGCAGCCCGTTTCACGGGGAACACATCAAAAAAGAAAAAAGAGCCCAGTAAGATGAGTGAAAAACCGAAATCGCTTTCCCTTAAATTAGATGCAGCCCAGATGCGCCTGTCGCATGTTCTTCAGTTAAAAGAGCTGTTGCGTGGGCATCCCGGTCCCTCTAAGGTAGAGATCTTCTTTTATCATGAGCAGAAGAAATTGGGTGAGCTCCACCTTGATCATGGCGTCACGCTCACACCCAATTTGCAAGCTGACCTCAAAAAAAGCGCTTATACATTGAGTTGTACACCTAACTGATTTCTTTTCCACTCAAGGCATTAAAATAAAGAGTACGGGTTGAGCCGTCGGGATTTTGGACAGCGATGCAGTAGACCGGAAGAAAAATTTCCTCAGCCTTCCGAATGGCAAAATCCCCTCCAAATATGGTCTGAGCCAACTTCTTGATTTCAGCAGAACCGTACTGCTTTTTCACCTTAGAGGAGTATTTGGGAGGCTGTGAGACGATGGATTGAGCGAGATGGGTCATCGGTTCGATCTCTAAACGTGGGTTTTCGAAGTGGAGACGGAAGGTGTTCCCGCTAATCACAATCAATTTTTTCTCTCGACAGCTGTCAATCCAATCGTCCAAAATGTCTTGGTCGACCTTGAACCGATGGTAGAGTTTCTCTCGATCAATAGCGCCTCCACTTTCAACAAGTGCTTTGAGAACTTTAAAGTCATTTTTATTCGCCCTTGAAAGGAGACAGTCTTCGAATCCGTGCGTCTTCTCCCAGGTTTCGGTGTCTATAATCATCTCTCCGTCGTTCAGTCCCCATAACAGAATGCCCTCGGCTGTTGTCGAGCGGTTTTTGGAGTATTTAACATCCATGAGCAGGTAAGGGTAGTAGAGCAGCTTAGGCTCTAAAAACGTGTAGTCACTACTTTTCAGCAGTTCTTCTTGGTTGCGGCGCATGATCTCTTGGGCTGTATAGCGGATTTCCAGCGTTTGAAAAGGATCTTTTTGAAATTTTTCCAGGGCGGTTTCACGCACGGCAGGGAAGTTCTCCCATACGTACCAACCACCTGAACCTAGACCAGCAAGAGTCAATAATGAAAAAATTAAACGCATATCCTCATTTCCTTTAGCCCCTCTTCTAATGTGTAGCTCGGTTTGAGCTGAAGAGCTTGTTGTATTTTGGAGGGATCACCGATCGAAACCCGCACTTCACCCTCTCTTGCCGGAGCATACTCTTTTTTGACCTCCGGGGCCATGAGAGTGGCGAGTTGGTTGATCGAGGTGCCAACTCCTGTGCAGAGGTTAAAAACAGAGGCGCCCCGCATAGGCTTTACCATTGTCTCAAGCATCATACGCACCACATCTTTTACATAAATAAAATCGCGTACTTGTTTGCCATCCCCAAAGATGGTCAGTTTTTTTCCATTCCTAAGACGATCGAAAAAAACAGAGATCACTCCAGAATAGGGAGAGGAGGGGTCTTGGCGAGGGCCGAAAACGTTGAAGAAACGGAACGCTGTTGTGGGGATCTGAAAAATATTCCATAAAATCTGTGCCTCCCACTCTCCTTCAAGCTTTTCGATTCCATAAGGGGAGAGAGGGTGAGGGAGCGCCTTCTCTGGAATAGGTGTTTCGTGGGCCTCTCCATAGATGCAAGATGAGGAAGCGTAAATCAGGGGAATTTTTTGCTTCAATTGAGAAAGAGCCTCAAAGAGTCTCACCGTTCCGCCACTATTGACATGGTGGACAGCAGCCCACTGATCAAGCGATTTTTGAACAGAGGCAATCGCGGCAAGGTGAAATACACCGTCAATCCCTTCTACAGAGGTTTTAAGAAGCGTTGGATCAGTGATGGAGCCGATTACAAGTTCTGCCTCTGGAGGCGCATTCTCTTTTTTTCCGGTTGAGAGATCGTCTAAAATACGCACACCATGCCCAAAGGCAATCAGTGACTCTGCAAGATGAGATCCAATGAAGCCGCAGCCGCCGGTGATTAAGTATTTTGACAAAGCGAAATGATCTCCTACATTTGACAGGAAGTAGCTACTCTCAGTATGATCCAACACATCATTTTTTAGAGAGTGTTTTTTGTGAAGCGTACCATCTGTATCTTTCTTCTCTTTCTCCCTTTTGCCTTATTTGGAGGCGTGAGCCAAGTGAGTGGCAAATGGTCTCCAGATCAATATATCCCTACAGTCTCTGTACAAGAGCATTATGATAGGGGGTATCAGGCCTTATACGAAAATCATTGGGACGAGGCCCTGACCAACTTCATGGTGGTGATCTATCACTACGATGAGTCTCCTTTTTATGGAGATGCCCTTTTCTATTCGGGCATTTGTCACTACTTCAAAGCCGATTTTGATCTAGCGAATAAGCAGTTTGACCTCTATCTCTCTTCTTCGGGTAAACTGAAGCATTTCGAAAAAGTTTTTGATTTTAAGTATTATATCGCTGATTACTACCAAAATGGACGTCGGAAGCACCTTTTTGGGGTCTCTTCACTTCCTAAGCTTGCCTCTGGTAAGGCGGATGCCATGGAGATTTTAGAGGAGATTATTGCGGCCCTTCCTGGAAAGAAGATTGCAGCCAAGGCGCTTTTTGCCAAAAGTGAAATTCTGCGGAAAAACAAAGAGTATCGAGAGAGTATTGACTGCCTGCAAACGTTAGCTCGCCGTTTTCCTAAGCACTCACTTTCGGCAGACGGTTATGTGGAAATCTCTAAAATTTATTATGAACAGAGTCAAAAAGAGGGGCAGAATCCCGATTTGATCTCTCTGGCCAAAGTGAATTTAAATCGGTTTGGCAAAAGCTTTCCTGGTGATGAGCGGATTGAGATTGCGGAAGCGAACCTGCTCGCCATGCAGGAAGTGTATGCGGTTAGCCTCTATGAGACGGGCCGTTTTTATGAGAGAAAAAAGAAACCGAGTGCTTCGGCCATTTACTATCGGGATGCCATTCAAAAGTATCCAGGAACAGAGGCCGCTATGAAATGCCAAACGCGTCTTGATCGCGTGACATGAGACTCATTTTTGCCCTTATTCTTCTATTGACCTCCTCTTGTGGCTATCGGTTTGGTCGAGGAGAAATCCTTGAGCAATACTCTTCGGTTTGTATTCCTTATGTAGAAGGTGATGGAGAGGGACTTTTAACTGCTGCCCTCATTCGTTCGATGACTACAGGTGGGGGGCTTGCCTACCGCTCATACGGAGCAGATCTTCAGCTCAAAGTCTGCTTGATGGAACCGGTTGATACCAATATAGGATTTGCTTATGCGCCTCGTGATCCTGGAGATCAAGAGTTTTCAGACATTGTGGTCTCCAATGAGGCACGTCTGACGATGACTGCAGTGATCCGCTTGATTGACAGGCGGACAGGGTGTCTTGTTTTGGGGCCCTGTGAAGTCACATCGTCGTTAACCTATGATTTTGAGCCTGATTTAGGTAAAGCAGATGTGCAGGATTTTTCTTTGGGTCAGCTTGTGATGCATAACTTAGCTATCGATGGAGCGACCCCTCCTTTGTATACGCTTCTTTCTAACAAGATTGTGGATTTCATCAATCACAGTTGGTAGGTGTAATAATTTCATCCATACATTACTATCTACACTATGGAGTTTAAGGCGTCTGTAGACTCTCTTGCTGGTGTGATGGAGTTCATACGTAAACAGGCTGAAGCAAATGGCATCGAGCATGCACTCATCCAAAAAATGGAACTTGCCTGTGAAGAGGCAATCGTAAACATTATCTCCTACGCCTACAAGAAAAAACCCGGAGTGATCTCCGTGACATGCGAGAAAAAAGGGAAGCGCTTCGAGATTACTCTATGTGATCAAGGTATCGCGTTTAATCCCATTGATGTGGAAATCAATCCCCAATTTGGCACGCCTGTCTTACAGCGTAAAGTGGGCGGAATGGGCATCTTTTTGATCCGAAAGGTGATCGATGACGTCAGCTATCAAAGGGTAGGAAAAGAAAATGTGCTCCGCTTAGCCTTTAACCTTCTCTAAACCGACAGATCTCTTCCTCGTTCTCTTCAATTTGCTCGAGAAACTTTTCCAGTATTCTCAATACAAGGCTAGAATGGTTGTAAACACCGGTTGTCGCAAAAGCCATTTCTAATTGCGGAGCGTGCTGGTCATTCAAAGCAATCAATGTCAATGTTGTAGGCGCTTCTTGTATCACCTTAGGTACAATCCAAACCGAGAATTTATCGTTAAAAAGAGTCAGTTTTTCTGTCGACTCAATGACATAGAAGTTGTGTGTCAAAGAGTCGGACTCTTGCTCTCCCGCCTCTTCTGCTGATAAAAGTCCAAGCTCTTGAAGTAGGGATAAATCCACTTCCACGATTCCATCAGGAACGTGCTTGGGTAAATCATCCATGTAGTGATTAAAGGCATTTTCGAGATCTACAGGTTCCATCTTCTTTCTACCCCCAGCACTATTCTAGGGCGTTTTGAACCACTTTGTCAAATAATTTTTCGAAATTGTAGGTAAGGAAGTAAGCTGCTATAGTCTTTTGTTAGATGAAATGGTTTTTATCCCTCTTACTTCTTCTTCCCTCACTTTACGCCCAGCAGCTTGACCTCAAGTTAGATGCAGAGGGCGTCATCTTAATTAATGCGGAAACAGGAGCGATCCTTTATGAAAAAAATGCGTATACTCCAACTTTTCCTGCGAGCACAACCAAAATAGCAACAGCTCTTTATGCATTAGATCGGCAAGGTATGCAGCTGGGAAACAAGATGCTGGCTACGCGGGAGTGTGTCGCTTCCATCACCCCCCAGGCCAAAAAACAGTCCAATTACCGCAGTCCCTCTCACTGGCTGGAGACAGATGGCTCGCACATTGGAATCAAGTCGGGCGAGGAGCTCCGCTTTTATGACCTACTAGCGGCAATGTTGATTAGCTCAGCCAACGATGCGTCGAATGTAATTGCTTATCATGTAGGGGGATCCATCTCTAATTTTATGACAGAACTTGGTCACTATCTAAAAGGGATCGGTTGCAAGAGTACCTCTTTCAATAATCCTCATGGGCTCCACCATCCACAGCATGTCACGACCCCCTATGATCTGGCCGTAATGGCGCAAGTGGGGCTGAAAAACCCTATTTTCAGAAAAATTGTCTCCACAAAGCGCTATACATGTCCTCAAACTAACCTGGAGCATGAGCGCACATTTTTGCAAACCAACAAGTTGCTGCGCAGTGGTTCAAGTGAATACCCTAAAGCGATTGGAGTGAAAACAGGAACGACTCAAGCGGCTGGAAAAAATTTGGTTGCTGCTGCTGAGAGCGAGGGACGGTGTCTTATTGCTGTTTTGCTTGGGTATAGAGGAGCTCGTGAGCATTTGTACAGAGATGCAATTAAGCTTTTTGATACAGCTTTTCAGGAGCAGAAGATGCGGCGCGTTTTGCTTAAAGTGGGCACTACCGATCTCACAACGCACGTAATCGGTGCACGTGGAAGGCTGAAAACAACATTGCCTATGGGGTTGAATTACGATTACTATCCAGCTGAAGAGAGTGTTGTTAAGGCACAAGTCCATTGGGATCTCCCTTCCTTGCCGATCAGCAAAGGGGATCGTGTAGGCACGGTTTCTGTTGTGGATGCGAGCGGAAATGTCGTTCAAGAAACAGGTTTGATGGCATTAACAGACCTGAAGCCTACTGTATGGTATCGTCTTACTACTTTATTTTCGGATCACAAAAAGGGAAAGAGCCTTTTGTTTGGAGGAGGAGTCGGTCTTCTTTGTCTCTTCTTTTGGAGATTGAGAAAAAAGCAAAGGTTTAAGCGTCATTAGCTTTAAAACAGACAGCAAAAAAACCGTCCATGCCCCCATAGCTAGGCAATGAAACAAATGGGTCGCCCACTGTCTTAATGGGATACCTTTCTAAAAAGTGCTCGATTTGCCGCTCATTTTCAGAGCGCAAAAGGGAGCAGGTGGCATAGACGATGTGGCCGCCAGGCTTAACAAAACTCAGAGCGCGTTCAAAAATCATCCGCTGCTGCCCGACCAGTCTGTTGAGTAGAGCAAGGGAAAACTTCCACTTTTGATCGGGATTGCGTCTCAGTGTGCCTGTCCCTGTGCAGGGAACATCGGCCAAAACCCAATCCATTTTTTTCTTAAGCGTCTCCATATGGGGGTGTTCTGGATGGAAAAACTGTACATTTTGAATGCCGGCTCGCTTAAGTCGCTTTTTGGCTTGCTCGAGAATATATCCGCGAATATCGTGCAGATAGATCTGTCCTTGGTTGCTCATTTGATGGGCAAAAGCGAGGGTTTTGCCCCCCGCACCGGCGCAGTAGTCAAGTACTTGATCTCCGGGCTGAACATTGACAAGTCTAGCGGCACATTGGCTCGCCTCATCTTGGATTTCAAAAAGTCCTTCCTTAAATTCGGGACAGGAGACAAGAGGGAGGCGATTTTTGAACTGAATGCCAAGAGGAGAGTGGGTGCAGGGGGTGGCATCGAGCTCTTTCCACCGGTTAAGCAGTTCCTCGCGGGTGACTTTAAGTGGGTTGACTCGGATGGTGATAGGCGCCTCGGTATTGCCAATTTGGCAGAGGCGGACCGCTTTTTCTTCTCCATAGTCCTGGACGAGCAGAGCAAAAAGCTCTTTGGGAAAGCTGACACGCGTGTGAAGTGGAATGGTATTGACATAGAGATACTGGTCAGGCTGCAGGTGACGAAAAAGCGCATACCGTTTTTCCCAAGAGGGTTGTCCTTCAACTAAATGGTCGAGAAGCGACTGCCAGCGGCACATGCCATAGACTGCCTGCGCAATCGTACGCCTATCATGAGAGCCAAGCTGTTTATGAGCTCGAAAATACTGGCTCAGAAATAGATCCAGTGGAAGGTGCTGGTTCTCAAACCGGCGTAGAAGTTGAAATAGATGGTATTCAGGGAAAGATAGTTTCATTTTAATTGATAAACATGATACTCAATTTCACCAAACGTTGCAACTGTGGAGGAGTTTTTGTATGGAAGGTGGTTGTTGTAGTCATAAAGGTAGCTCTCACGGGGCCGCTCCCTTTTTTGGACGTCTCTTGATTAGTCTTATTTTTATTTTGGCAGGCTTAGGCAAAGTCGTGGATTTCCAGGGTGCTGTGGACGCTCTGAGAAGTGTGGGCATTCAGGGGGCAACTGCTTTTGTTTTTATCGGCCTTTTAATGGAGCTAATCGGAGGGCTTCTTCTGCTTTTGGGGTGGCATACACGGTTAGGAATCATTATTTTAATGATTTTCTTGTTCCCCACAACATTGATTTTTCATGGGTTTTGGAGCTATACTGGGGCAGAAATGGCGCTTCAGCTTTCGATCTTCTTGAAAAACTTGACGATCTACGGCGGGCTTTTGGCTTTCTATAGTTACGGGCCAGGTCGGTGGAGCCTAGACGCATGTCGAGCCTGTGAAAAAGAGACATGAAGCGGACGCAGCCACTCTATTTTTTCGCCTCTTTTCTCTTAGTTGCCTCTGCACAACCTGACTGGAGTGTTCTTGCCTGTTTGGCCACATCAGCATTTGGGTATGCCCTTTTCTGGAAAGGGATGCTGCGTACACAAGGGCAAAAAAAACGGCTGCTCTCAGGGATCATTTGGTTTGCTGCCATTCAAGCTGTTCAATTGAGCTGGTTGGCAACGGATCGGTACGTCGGACTCTTTATTTACGGCTTTTTCACTTTTTTAGTACTGGCCATTGGTGTGCAGTTTGGCTTGATCTGTTTACTTGTAAAAGACAACAATCTGTCTGCAACGCGCATCCTTGGAATCAGTGGGGGGTGGGCTCTGTGCGAGTGGGCGCGTCTCTACTTCTTCTCCGGCTACACCTGGAATCCGTCAGGGATGGCTCTAAGTGGGACCTTGTATGGAATGCAGCTTGCCTCTGTAGTGGGTGTCTTTGGAATGAGTTTCTGGATCTTTTTGACCAACCTTTTTGCTCTCAAGTGGCTCACATCCTTTACCTGGCAGCGTTTTACCTTGTGGACAATAGTTGCACTTACGCCCTATCTTTTTGGTTGGATGCACATCACTTATCACGACAAGCAGATGGCTGCAGACTCTGATCACCTCAATGCGCTTCTCGTTCAGACATCGATCTATCCTGAGTATAAGCTCCCTCTAAACGGTTCTGAGCCGCTCTCGCCCCACCAGCAATGGGAGCGCATTTTAACCCTTCTGTTGCCCTACTCAGAGGCTCAGCCCGACCTCATTGTGGTCTCAGAAGGAGCTGTGCCCTATGGAGCTCATCAGCGCATTTACTCTCAAAAAAGTATTGAAGCCTCTTTTCATGCATTGTTTGGAGGGGCAAAGTCCTATCCGATTGAGGAAGAAGATTACGTAGCGAATGCTTTTTGGGGCAAAGCGCTTGCAGATCAATTTGGCGCAGATGTTGTGGTGGGATTAGAAGATTTTATTTGGGAAGAGGACCGTGCTTACAACGCCGCTTTTCTCTTTTCTCCCCAATCAGATCAGGTTCAGAGGTATGAAAAGCGTATTTTGTTACCCATGGGAGAGTACATTCCTTTCAATTGGTGCCGCACGTTTCTGGCCCGATATGGAATCCAGGATTCCTATACTCCAGGAACTGAAGCCAAACTTTTGCACGCAAAGAGGGCGTCTTTAAGCCTTTCAATCTGTTACGAAGAGACGTTTGGCCACTTGATGCGCGAAAACCGCCTCTTGGGAGGAGGTCTGCTTATCAATCTTTCCAATGATGTCTGGTACCCGCGCTCTCGTCTTCCCATGGTCCACTTTGCTCATGGAAGGCTGCGTGCGGTTGAAGCAGGCGTTCCGCTCTTACGCTCATGTAACACAGGGGTCACGTGTGGAGTGGATAGTATTGGCAGGGTGTTGGGCATGCTTGGATTCGAAAATGCGCAGGATTATGCGCCGGCAGAAACGCTCTCCCTTTCAGTCCCCCTCTATCAGTATCCCACCTTTTATACCCGCTTTGGTAATGGGCCTGTAATTGTCCTTTCGACCTTCTATTTGAGCCTACTTGTGCTTGGAAGGCTTTTTAAAAGAAAGCCATTCTCTTTAAAAGATTTAGGTGTTTCTCTCTTGCGTAAAAACTGAGGTTTAGTTAAAGTCCCCCCTTCATTTTTTGTTGGTATCATCATGAAATCGCGTCCCCAGAGGACTCTGCAAAAGCATGTTTCTTTTTCTGGAGTAGGCATTCACACAGGCAAAGAGGTGACAATCCGGTTTTGTCCGGCACCTGTCGATAGTGGGATTGTTTTTCAACGAATTGATCTTCCTGGTCAGCCGACCATTCCTGCTGCAATTGAATATGTGCAAGATACATCGAGAAGCACGCGGATTGGAGTTGGGTCTGCTTCGGTGCAAACAGTAGAACATGTTTTAGCGGCTCTCTACGCCTTTCAAATCGATAATTTGTGTGTTCAGGTGAGTGAAGGAGAGCCGCCAGTAGGAGATGGGAGCTCGTTGCCTTTTGTGCACTTGATTGAGGAAGCAGGGATTGCTCAGCAGTCAGCGACTAAAACGATTCACCCCTTAAAAGAGCCTCTCTATTACTCTCATGGTGATACGCATTTAGTGGCTCTGCCTGCAGATGAGTACCGGATTAGCTATACGCTACACTATCCCAACACTTCCGTGATCCGCTCGCAGTATTTTTCTTGCATTGTGAATGAAGAAAGTTTTAAAACTGAGGTCAGTAGTTGTCGCACCTTTGCCCTTTACGAGGAGATTACAGCCCTAATGGAGCGGGGGTTGATCCGAGGGGGCAGCTTAGAAAATGCCGTTGTGATTAAAGATGATGTTGTTTTCAGTAAAGAGGGCCTAAGGTTTCCCGATGAGATGGTGCGGCACAAAACACTCGATTTAATTGGGGACCTATCCCTTGTAGGATTTCCTTTTCAGGCTCATGTGCTCGCCGTTCGTTCTGGGCATCGCGCCAATGTTGAGCTAGGAAAAGAATTTATTAAGCACTTTGCTTCGTATTAGGAGAGTTTGATGGAGAAGTATGCAGTCGAAACACCCGTGCTCTTCGACACAAAAAAAATTCTTGAGATTTTGCCACATCGTTACCCTTTTCTTCTTGTCGATAAGATCATTGAAATCGACTTGGAGAAGCCCTCAATTTTGGGGCAAAAAAACGTCACGATGAATGAATCATTTTTTCAGGGACACTTTCCCGACGCACCCATTATGCCAGGCGTACTCATTCTAGAGGCGTTAGCGCAGACCGGAGGTGTTCTCATTCATCAAAAAGGGTTTATGGATAAAATTGCTCTGTTTTTGACTGTGAATCAGGTGAAATTTCGCAATCCTGTGAAGCCTGGAGATGTACTCTTTCTCTACTGCGAGGGGACAGTATTTAGTAGTAAAGGTGGTCGTGTCAAAACAAAGGCAATGGTAGGCTCAAAAGTAGCTGCCGAAGCTGAAATGGGTTTTGCGCTTGTGAACAAGGAACAAATCTAATAGCCGGAGAACTATGACCAAATCAAATATCCACCCGACAGCGATCATCGAAGAGGGGGCTATCATTGGAGAGAACGTCACTGTAGAGGCGTATGCCATTATCAAGGAGCACGTGACACTCGAAGACAATGTAACAATCAAATCACATGTCTATATCGATGGCTACACGCGGATTGGCGATGGAACGACCATTTGGCCCTCAGCCAGCATTGGAACAAAGACTCAAGATTTAAAGTATCGTGGGGAAAAAACCTACGTCACGATTGGAAAAAATTGTGAAATCCGTGAATTTACCACGATTAATAGCTCGACTTTTGAAGGAACCACTGTTGAAGTGGGAGATCGTTGTCTCATTATGGCCTACTGCCACATTGCGCATAACTGTAGCGTTGGAAACGATGTGATCATGAGCAATAATTCCCTTTTAGCTGGGCATGTCATCGTAGAAGACTTTGCGATCATCGGAGGGATGACCCCTGTTCATCAGTTTGCTCGTATTGGTTGCCATGCCATGGTGGGAGGGATGAGCCGTGTCACAAATGATGTCCCTCCCTACACTGTGGGTGGTGGCATTCCTTATGCAATGGGAGGAATTAATCGCATCGGCTTGAAACGGCGCCATTTTCCGTTTGAAACGCGCAAAGCGTTGGCAGCTGCCTACCGTATTGTGTATCGCTCCGGCCTCCATCTGACAGAAGCTTTAGACCAGGTCGAAGCGGAGATTGAGCAATTTCCCGAGGTAGAGCACTTTGTGCGCTTCTGCCGAGCCACTAAGCGTGGGCTCATTGGGATGCAAAGAGGACATCAAAAGAGTACAACGAAACGAGTTGGCATTGCGGATGATGGAGAGTCTTTAGAATCGAGTCGTGATCTCCTTGTAGAAATGGGAATGTAGGCCATGCGGGTTGTTTTTTTTGGAACCCCTGACTTTGCCGCCTCCATTTTAACCTATTTGATCCAGCAGCCCGTTGAGATTGTAGCTGTGGTCTCTCGCCCTGACAAGGCCAAGGGGCGCTCTAAAACACTCAGGCCAACTGCTGTCAAGAGAGTGGCAGAGGCCCACGGCCTTCCTGTTTTTCAACCTAAAAAAGCCTCCGATCCAGAGTTTGCAGAGCTTCTTAAAACCTTTAAAGCCGATCTGTTTGTGGTCGCCGCTTACGCCGAGATTCTGCGAGAAAATATTTTAGAAATTCCTCCGCTTGGTTGTCTCAATGTACATGGGAGTCTTTTGCCTAAGTACCGAGGGGCGGCTCCCGTTCAGCGGGCTCTAATGGCAGGAGAAAAGGAGACCGGCGTCTCGATCATGAAAATGGTTCTAGAGATGGATGCTGGAGATGTTTATTCCATGACAAAGATCCCCATTTCTTTAGAGATGACAGCTGGTGCGCTTTTTGAGGTGATGGCGGAGAAAGGGGCGTGCGCGCTTTGGAAAGTGATGCAGCAAGTTGAGCAGGGGAAGGCTCAAGCGGTTCCTCAAGACCACTCCCGGGCAACATTTACCAAAAAAGTGAAGCCCGAAGAGGGCAGGGTGGTTTGGTCGGGTAGCGCATTAGACATCCACAATCAGATCCGTGGGTTGACTCCCAATCCGGGGGGGTGGTGTTTTGTGGAGGTGAGAGGCGTTCAAAAAAGGCTTAAGCTGCTTAAAACGCGTCCTCAGCTAGAGTTTTCCGGCCAGCCAGGTGAGCGTGCATCAGGGGAGGGGCAGCTTATTGTGTGTTGTGGAGAGGGGGCTCTCGAGTTGCTGGAGGTGCAGTTAGAAGGGAAAAAGGCACTTGCAGCCGATGTTTTTCTTCGTGGACTGAATGCTGATCATCTAAAATTTTAATTTACAGCTATTTCCACTTTGTTATTTCTTTACTTTCTTTATGCGATGGTGGTATACTCGTCCTTTTCACGTTTACCAAGGATCGTATTATGCCCTCGTGTACTCAACTTACTCCGGCTCATTTTTTTCCTACTTCGATGTGTACGGATCCCAAGAATCGTGCTGCACGCGTTTTTAGCTCCGCTAACGGACAAGACAAGTTTCTAAAATTGTGTTCAGAAGGTATCATTCCTATTGTGTCCGAGGTGGCTTTCGCTTCGGGGGCCTCTGATGAAACGATGGATACAATTGGGAAGGTGCATAGTGCGGTTAGGTTGACACGGGATGTGACAGGCTTTCTCAATGTTTTTCGCGGTGTGATTCCAGGTCTTTATGTGGGAGGAAAAACAATCTGCACTATGGTTCAAGGAATCTACCGTGGCGATGGGCGCGTTTATTTTGATAAGCCTGGAAAGGGCAGTGTTGATTATCCTAATGGACCAGATGTAGGAGGGGTCACCACATATCAGATTAAAAGTATAGCATGGACCGAGCAATCAAATACGCGCCATCGAATTGATTGGCCTAGCAATGTCAAGCTTGTCGATTCGGATGATGCATCAATAAGCGTCACTCCTAATTATGTGGAATGGACTTCTCCTGCTTTTCCTCACAACGGTTATGCTCAAGGGCGTAAAGAACAGTTTTTGAAATTAGGGGCGCTCTCCTTTAAATGGTTGGGATCAGCAGCGTTTGCAATAGGCTTCGGGGTTTCTCGTCCTGTTGCCAATGTCCGCAAGCACTTTGGTGCAAAGCTCTCTCCTGCGGGAAACCAGGTGGCTGATGCTTTTCCCTACATCATCTGTGCCAATCATGTTGCAGTTGTGGCTGGAGAGTCTTTTGAGATTGCCTATCAATTTGAAGCTTATGAGCGCACGTGTAATGCAGGGCAATGGAGCCGAAAGGTGGAAAAAGATTTTAAAAGCGCTCTGACAGTCTCAGTTGTGGACTTGATCACAAAATCTCTCGAACTAATTAAAGACTCTCTAGGCTTTCTTCGTTTGACAGGACCTGCGTGGCTTCGCCTTCCGCTTGGATTGAGTATTTCTGGGTTAAGCTTTATTACCGTCTGTATCAAAACCACCTAATCGGTGGGCGCACCAAGAAGGGCCATTTGGGCCCTTCTTTTTTTTTGTCTATATTTCTCCTTGTCGTAAATCCCACACCTCTGATAAGCTCTCCCTTTCTATTTCCAAGTGGGGGCAGCAGGTGCCCTTTCAGGATGATAGCAGCTTAAACTCTCGGTAATCGAAGCTCAAAAGTTCATTACTGCTAAGTTGCAGCCTGGCTAGACAAGGAAATGTAAGCAGAACAAATTACTGCTAAGTGAAAGGAAACGTCCTATGGCACTAAAATTAATGGGTAAAAAGCGCGGCATGACGCAACGGTTCGACAAGACAGGGAACATCGTCGTCTGTACAGTGATTCATGCTGAACCCAATATCATCACCCAGATCAAGAGGAAAGAGTCAGATGGCTATGACGCGCTTCAGCTTGGGTATGGGAAAATTGTCACTAAAGATCCCCGCACAATTGAAAAACGGGTGAGTAAGCAGCTGCGTGGCCACTATAAAAAGAATGGGATTGACCCCCGCCGCCACTTAGCTGAGTCGCGCATCGGTAATGTAGATGACTATGCAATCGGGCAAGAGGTGGGAGTTACGCTGTTTGCGGAGACCACATTTGTTGACGTCAGCGGAGTTTCAAAAGGAAAAGGCTTTCAAGGTGTCATTAAGCGACACAATTTTGCTGGAGGTCCTGCGGCTCACGGTTCAGGATTCCATCGTCATGGTGGATCAACCGGGATGCGCTCGACACCTGGACGCACGCTTCCCGGTCAGAAAAAGGCCGGTCAAATGGGTAATGAGAGCGTGACAGTACAAAACCTTCGAGTTGTCGGTATTGATGAAGCGCGCAATCTTCTAATTGTAGAAGGAGCCATTCCAGGGCCGCGTGGCGGGCTGGTTTCGGTCGCTCCGGCTACGAAAAAGAAGCAAAAGAAAAAATCTTAATTGAGGAAAAACGGTGAGTACTCTGAAGAAATACAGTCTGAGTGGTGAGGAAATCGGGGATGTAGCTGTAGATGCTGCTTTTCTGGATGTCGACGCCAGCCGTCAAATGATCAAAGACTATATCGTCGCTCTGAGGGCGAACATTCGTCAGTGGTCGGCTAACACGAAAGGACGCTCTGAGGTGAGTCACTCTAAGAAAAAGCCGTTTCGTCAGAAAGGAACGGGCAATGCGCGTCAGGGTAGTTTAGCCTCTCCTCAGTTTCGTGGGGGTGGGATCGTCTTTGGGCCCAAGCCAAAATTCAATCAACACACACGCATTAATCAAAAGGAGCGTCAGCTCGCCTCTCACCAGCTGCTCGCAGAAAAAATTAAAAGCTCTCAGGTTTATGTTCTCGAAGATAGCGCCTTTGCTAGCCTCGAAAGGCCGAGCACAAAAACAGTCGCTGCTTTCTTGAAAAAGCACAACTTGCTTGGTAGACGTGTTTTGTTTGTTGGAGAGGGCGAGTATCACGAGGTAGAAGTTGAAGGGTGTAAAAGAAAAGTCTCTGTCGCCTCTAAAAAACATGAGGCTTTTAAGAAAAGTGTGCGTAATCTTCCAAAAACCGCCTTTGCGATTGCGCAGAATGTAAATGGGTATGATCTTGCCGCTTCCTACGGGATTGTGTTTAGCGAGTCTGCCTTTGAAGAATTAAAAAGTTTATTGGTGTAAGGAGAGGATATGAAAGATCCTTACGAAGTGATTCAATCACGTTACGTTACGGAAAAAGCGACAGTGCTCGAGCAGCTACACACAGCTGAGAGTAATCAGAGTGTAGAGCGATGCAAGACACCGAAGTATGTATTTATTGTGGATCGGCATGCGAATAAGCATGAAATTGCGCATGCACTAGAAGCGATTTATAAAGAAAAAAATGTGAAAGTGACAAAAGTGAACACGCTGCACACAAAGCGCAAAGAGAAGCGCAGAGGGCGTGGAAAGAAGGGATTAACCGCTTCTTATAAGAAAGCAATTGTCACAATGGAACCTGGCGACACCATTGATGTGGTGTAATTGAGGAGTCAAGATGCCTAAGAAATTTAAACCAACGACCCCTTCCCTCCGGCAGCTAGTATTGCCCAGCTTTGATGAGTTGACGCGTCAGGGGGATCTTAAAGGCTCTAAGGCTAGATCGAAAGTGAAGCCGTGTAAAGATTTGATGCTTCCTAAGAGACGTACGAATGGACGGAACAATAATGGCCATATTACCTGCCGCCATCGGGGTGGGGGGCACAAACGTCACTACCGTATGATCGATTTTCGTCGTGATAAAGATGATATTCCAGCAAAAGTGGCCTCTGTTGAATATGATCCCAACCGTTCAGCACACATCGCTTTGCTTCACTACATCGATGGGGAAAAGCGGTACATTTTGGCCCCTAAGGGAATCAGCATGGGAGATCAAGTGCTCTCGGGTGATAAAAGCCCTTTTCGTGTGGGTTGTACGATGAGTTTGAAGTTGATGCCTTTAGGGTCAACGATTCACAACATTGAAATGAAACCTGGACGCGGTGGTCAAATGGTGCGCTCTGCTGGTCTCTCTGCGCAGCTCATGGCACGTAGTAACGGTTATGCGACGATAAAAATGCCGTCGGGTGAGTTTCGCCTTGTCAAAGAGACATGTCGGGCCACTTTCGGTGAAGTTTCAAATGCAGAGCACAGTTTGCGTGTAGAGGGAAAAGCGGGAAGGACCCGTTGGAAAGGAATTCGACCAACAGTGCGCGGAACAGCGATGAACCCTGTCGACCACCCACATGGTGGAGGTGAAGGACGTCATAACGGATATATTCCGCAAACTCCATGGGCACAGCCCACTAAGGGGTTGCGCACACGTAAGAAGAGTAAAACAAATAAATGGATTGTCAAGGATCGTAGGAAATAATCTATGGGTAGATCATTAAGAAAAGGACCATTTGTCGATCATCACCTTCTGAACAAGGTGAGAAAGGTGAATGCTGAAGATAAAAAGACTCCGATTAAAACATGGTCGAGGCGTTCTATGATCATTCCTGAAATGGTGGGGCACACGTTTGAGGTGCACAATGGTCGTAAGTTTTTGACAGTATTTGTTTCCGAATCGATGGTCGGTCATAAGCTTGGTGAGTTTTCACCAACTCGACTGTTTAAGACACATCCAGTGAAGAAGTAGGATAGGTTAAAGTATGCAAGACTCTAAAGCGATCACAAAGTTTATCCGAATTCCGCCCCGTAAGGCACGTTTAGCGGCTAATTTAATCCGAGGACGTTCAGTTGAAGAGGCGGGTATACAGCTTGGTTTTTGTAATCTGAAAGCAGGCCGTCTCCTGAAAAAGACGCTTGATAGCGCTGTTGCAAACGCAGAAATGCAGTGGGACGCGCGTCGCGATCAACTAGTTGTTACAGAAGTGCGCGTAGATGAAGGACCTCGACATAAGCGTGCCAAATCGAAATCTCGTGGGGGACGAGCCCCGGTATTAAAAAGAACAAGCCACTTTACAGTGGTTGTCGGCGAAAAAGCAGCGAAGGAGCAATAGAATGGGACAAAAGGTCTGTCCGGTTGGTCTCCGTACAAGTGTAACGAAAAAATGGCGTTCGCTTTGGTACGGAAATAAGCAAGAGTTTGGAACTCTTTTGATTGAAGACTTTAGAATCCGTGATTATTTGAAGAAAAAATCGTGTTGTCAGGGTGCTTCTCGTTTCACTATTCGTCGTATGAGCGGAAAAATTGAAGTGACGATTCACACATCTAGGCCCGGCTTGGTTATTGGGAAGAAGGGAGCAGAGATTGATCAGCTTAAGTTTGAGCTCAGCCGCTTAACCGGTAAAGAGGTTTGGATTGAAGTCGAAGAAATTAAGAGACCTGACCTAGAGGCTCAGCTAGTGGCCGATAATATCGCGCATCAATTGAAGAGACGAGTGGCCTTTCGCCGCGTGATGAAAAAGTCGCTCCAGTCTTGTATGGATGCAGGGTGTTTAGGAGTAAAAATTCAGGTTTCAGGACGTCTCGGGGGAGCAGAAATAGCCCGTTCCGAGTGGTATAAGGAGGGAAGAATTCCTCTACATACGTTGCGTGCTAATATTGATTATGCGACTGCCCGCGCTGAAACGACGTATGGTTGCATCGGTGTAAAAGTTTGGATTAACCATGGCGAAGAAGCGCAGGCGCCAAAGTAATAGAGAGTTAAGGAGCTACGATCATGTCGTTCATACCAAAGCGAACTAAGTTTCGTAAGCAGCAGAAAGGGAACCATACGGGCCTGAGTAAGGCCGGCAATTTTATTGAATTCGGTGATTTTGGAATGCAGGTATTGGATAGAGGCCGCATTACAGGACAGCAAATTGAGTCATGCCGGGTAGCGATCAATCGTTATTTTAAAAGGCGTGGAAAAGTTTGGATTCGCATTTTTCCTGATAAGCCGGTGAGTAAGAAGCCTGCTGAAACACGTATGGGTAAAGGTAAGGGCGCCCCTGACAGATGGGTAGCTGTTGTTAAGCCAGGACGTGTTCTTTTTGAAGTAGGAAATGTAACACGAGATGAAGCCCAAAACGCTTTACGACGAGCTGCAGCAAAGCTCGGCTTGAAAACGCGTTTTGTTGAGCGAGTAGAAAGAGTGTAAGTAAGGAAAACGCTATGAACAAAGCTAGTGAATTGAGAAATGAAAGTGACGAAGAGCTAGAGTTGAAGCTGGATACGCTTCACAAAGAGCTTTTCGAGCTTCGGAGCGAGCGGTTAGATAGCAAGACTCAAAAAACCCATTTGATTAAAGAGAAGCGCAAAAATGTAGCGCGGATTCTCACCATCAAAAGGGAACGAGAATTAAAGAGGGCATAATGGATCAAGCTCAAAGAGGAAGTCGTAAAGTTAAGACAGGTGTTGTGGTTTCGACAAAAGCCGAGAAAACGGCTGTCGTTCGCGTCGAAAGAACCTTTCGTCACCCGCTTTATGGCAAGGTTGTACGTAGCTCAAAGAAATATCATGCACATGATGAGCAAGCGAATACGCTGAAAGAAGGTGATGTGGTGACCATTGTAGAATCACGTCCCATTTCAAAGCTGAAGCGTTGGCGTGTGGTTAGAGAATCATAATAAAAGTGGAATAGAACTATGCTTCAACAGGAATCGCAACTCAAAGTTGCTGACAATACCGGGGCAAAAAAGGTCAAATGCTTCAAGGTAATCGGTGGATCGAAGCGTCGTTATGCAAAAGTCGGCGATATTATCATCTGCTCGGTTAGAGAGGCTGAACCAGAAGCTTCTGTTAAAAAGGGTGATGTTGTGAAAGCTGTAATTGTGCGCACACGCCGTTACATCAAGAGATCAGACGGCTCGTGGCTTCGGTTTGATAGCAACAGTTGCGTCATTATTGATGACAAAGGGAATCCGAAGGGAACCCGTATTTTTGGACCGATTGCACGTGAAGTGCGGGATCGTGGCTATATCAAGATTAGCTCATTGGCTCCTGAAGTGATTTAATTTTAAGAGGAAAACAGTGGGAAAAACATACTTGCGTAAAGGTGATGAGGTCACAGTCATTGCAGGAAATGACAAGGGGAGAAGTGGTAAGGTTCTCTCCAAAAATGGTGATCGCGTGGTTGTTGAGGGAGTAAACGTGCGCAAAAAGCACATGAAGCCAACTCAAGAGAACCAGAAAGGGCAAATCATTGATATTGAATGTGGAGTGCACATTTCTAATATTAAGTCCTCTGTGAATGGGAAAGGCATCAAGCTACGTGCACGTTTTAATAAGAAGGGTGAAAAAGAGCTTTACTACTTAGACGGTCAAAAAGAGACGCTCTATCGTCCGGTAAAAAAACAGAAGAGTTAACATGTCCAGATTGAAAAAGAAATATCTCGAAGTGGTGAAGCCTAAGCTTCAAGAGAAATTTGCCTACGCAAATTGTATGCAAATTCCTGGTGTGAAAAAAATCGTTGTAAACATGGGACTTGCTGAGGGCGCGAAAGACAAGAATGCTCTGCAAGATGCATTGAACGAGCTTTCCATGCTGACAGGACAAAAACCCCAGTTAACCAAAGCACGCACATCAATAGCTGGTTTCAAGTTGCGTGAGGGGCAGACAGTCGGAGCCAAGGTCACACTGCGTGGAGTGAGAATGTACGAGTTTATGGACCGTTTTTTTAACATCGTCTCCCCTCGTATCCGTGACTTTCGCGGCTTCGCAAGAAAATGTGATGGCAGAGGATGTTATTCGCTGGGGATCGAGGATCAACAGATTTTTCCTGAGATCAATCTTGATCTTGTAAAGCGAACACAGGGAATGAATATTACCTTTGTTACCAGCGCCCAAACAGACGAAGAGTGTGTTGAGTTGCTAACAGGACTCGGCTTACCCTTCAAGGAAGCATAATTTAGAAGGAGATGCATTCATGGGGAGTGACCCAATTGCTGATTTATTAACACGGATTCGTAATGCCTCTTCAGCGAAACATCGTTATCTCGATGTGGACTGGAGCAAAATGCGCGAAGCGATTGTCAAGATTCTCAAAGAGAATGGGTTTGTGGCCCACTATCTGGTTAAAGAAGAGAATAAACGTAAAACCATGAGAGTCTTCCTCAAGTATACCTCCGATCGAGTAGGAGTGATTCACGGTTTAAAGCGAGTCTCTAAACCCTCGCTGCGTAAATATATTCCTTCCCAAAAGATTCCAACAGTTTTGGGTGGAATGGGAATTTCAATAGTTTCCACATCAAAAGGTGTGGTGGATGGAAAAACAGCTCGTGAGCTGAATATAGGCGGAGAACTGCTCTGCCTGGCCTGGTAATGAAGTAGGAGTGACGATTATATGTCTCGTAAAGCGCAAGTCCCTGTTGCTCTAGCGCAAGGGGTAGAAGCACAGTTAAGTGGAAAAACACTCACCGTGAAAGGGCCGAAGGGAACCTTAACGCGCGAGTTGATGGAAGGAATAGAAGTCTCTATTGAGGGTGGTCAAATTAAAGTGACTTTAGCTCCGAGTATGAGCCACGCTTCTAATTTTTTAGGGCTCTACTGGTCTTTGATTACCAATATGGCGGTTGGAGTCGCTCAAGGCTTTGAAAAGCGTCTTGAAATGATTGGAGTAGGGTATCGCGCAGCTGTGCAAGGCAACTTGCTTGACTTGCAAGTCGGTGTCTCGCATCCTGTCAAGCTCGCCATTCCAGAAGGAGTAGAGGTGAGTGTGGAGAAGAATACACAGATTTGTGTCAAGGGAATCGACAAGCAATTGGTGGGACAGTTTTCTGCTGATATCCGTTCTAAACGTCCTCCTGAGCCCTATAAGGGTAAAGGAATCCGCTACGTAGGCGAGTATGTACGCCGTAAAGCTGGAAAAGCTGGAAAAAAATAGGCTTAAATAATGGAAAGTAATCAAAAAAATACGACAAACAAGCGCAGGAAAAGAGTGATGCGTACGCGTAAGCGTGTACGCGGGTGTGAGCAGAAGCCCCGTCTTTGCGTAATTAAGACGAATACAAATATTTATGTGCAGCTTATTGATGATGAGAAATCGTTGACTCTAGCAAGTGCCTCAACATTATCAAAAGAATTTCGCACCACAGAATTTAACAAACGGAACCAAACATCTGCAAAACAGCTAGGCTTAAAGATTGCTGATCTAGCGAAAAAGAAGGCTGTCTCAAAAGTTGTCTTTGATCGCAGTGGCGCAAAATACCACGGAGTCTTGGCAGCTGTTGCAGATGGTGCCCGAGAAGGCGGACTGGAGTTTTAGGAGATACTCAACATGGCAGGAAAACACGACGATAATCTAGAAGAGAAAGTTCTCTTTGTTAACCGCTGTTCTAAAGTTGTCAAGGGGGGGCGTAAATTCAGCTTCTCAGCCCTAATTTTAGTTGGGGATCACAACGGCCGCGTGGGTTTTGGTTTTGCCAAGGCAAACGAATTGACAGATGCGATCCGTAAAGGTGGAGAGGCAGCGCGTAAAAACATGATTACTTTTGAGATGAACGGTACTACGATTCCTCACGAGGTACTCGTAGACTATGATGGCGCTAAGCTACTTCTTAAGCCAGCCCCCGAAGGATCGGGTGTTGTGGCGGGATCCCGGATACGTTCCATTCTCGAATTTGCCGGATTACGGGATGTTGTGGCTAAGAGCATTGGTTCTAACAACCCAATTAATCAGGTAAAGGCTACATTTAAGGCACTGTTACAGTTGCGTAGCCGTGAAGCCGCTTTGGCAATTAGGGGGCAAGCATGACAGTTAAACTAGAATCATTATCCAACTGTTCTAGAGAATCTAAAAAGCGCAAACTGCTAGGAAGAGGAACAGGCTCCAAGCGCGGTAAAACGTGTGGACGTGGCCATAAGGGAATGGGCGCGCGTTCAGGCTATAAAACGCGTTTAGGTTATGTGGGGGGAGGAGTTCCTTTGCACAAGCGTGTTCCTACACGTGGTTTTTCCAATGCCCGTTTTGCACGTAAACTTGATGTGATTAATCTCGATCAAATTGAAGCGGTCTACCAGGATGGCGAGGTCGTCAATTTAGAGAGTTTAAAAAGTAAAGGGTTCCTTAGCGGACAATCCAATGGCGTTAAAGTCTTAGCTAATGGCAAACTGTCTAAAAAAGTAACTTTTCAAGTTGAAGCCTTCTCCAAGGGAGCACTTGACAAACTAAAAGAAGCTGGGATTCCGACTTAATTATGTTCGACACATTCAAGCGCATCGCGAGTATACCGGAACTGAAAAGCAAAATCGTCTTTACATTGTTAATGCTGGTCGTTTGTAGGATCGGTGTTTTTATCCCCGTCCCAGGGATTAATGGCGAGTTGGCATTAGCCTACTTTAAGCAAGCAACAGGGGGCGGACAAAACCTCTTTCAACTTGTGGATATATTTTCTGGTGGTGCTTTTGCCCAAATGACCGTAATCGCACTGGGTGTTGTTCCTTATATTTCAGCTTCGATCATCATGCAGCTTTTAATGGCGCTGATGCCTAATCTGCAGCGAGAGGTACGAGAAAATCCGGATGCCGGTAGACGTAAAGTCAATAAATACACCCGCGTTCTTACCGTCTTTTTAGCGATTGTGCAGTCAACGCTTTTTGCCCGTTATGCAATTGGGATGAATCTCTCTAATCCAGGTATTATTCTCCCTGAAATGCTCCGCGCTCAGATGTTTGGTATGCCCTGGATCTTCTTTTTAGTGACCATTTTGACGATGACAACCGGAACTGTCTTTTTGATGTGGGTTGGTGAGCAGATCACAGAGAAAGGGATTGGTAATGGGATGAGCTTGATCATTACGCTTGGTATCATCTCTTCGCTTCCTAGCACTATGGGATCTGTGATCAAGCAGCTTAATCTCGACTCACAAGAGCCTGGACAGCTCACTTTTTCCTCGCTACTCGTCCTCTTTGCGGTCTTTGTTTTTGTGATTATAGCGACCATTTTGATCATTCAAGGAGTGAGAAAAATACCTGTTCAATACGCAAGACGGGTGATAGGAAGGCGTGAAACACAAGGGGGGGGCTCTTATGTCCCTCTAAAGATCAATTATGCGGGTGTGATTCCGGTGATTTTTGCCTCATCACTTTTAATGTTTCCTGGAACGTTAGCACAGTTTTTGGGACGTGAGGGCTTTTTTGGGGCGATCGCAAGTGCAATGAGTCCAGGTAGTGTCGTCTACATGTCTGTGTATGTCTTGTTGATTTTGTTTTTCACCTACTTTTGGACAGCAACACAGTTTCATCCTGAGCAAATTGCCTCGGATATGAAAAAAAATGGAGCCTTTATCCCTGGTATACGTCAAGGAAAGCCGACGCAAGATTTTTTAGAATCTACAATGAATCGCATTACCCTGATAGGGGCTATTTTTCTTGCGATCATTGCTATCCTTCCATCGATTATCGGTAAAATATTACATATTGATCCGAGTATTAGTTATTTCTTTGGGGGAACTGCTCTACTGATTTTAGTCGGGGTTGTTCTTGATACCATGAAACAGGTGGAATCCCATCTGATTATGAAAAGATATGAAGGGTTCATGAAAAAAGGAAAAGGAAGGTAGTTCAGGAGATTCTTAAACTTGATTTTATCTCTCCTGTTTGATAGGATCTTTGAACATTCAAACCTAATAATTATTAAATGAGAAAAAGTTTATGCCACGCTTAATCGGAGTAGACATTCCTGGAAAGAAGAGACTTGTTATCAGCTTAACCTATATCTATGGGGTAGGCCGAACACGTTCGGAAGAGATTGTTGAGAAACTGGGATTAGATCCTAACATGCGCGCAGACAATCTTTCAGGTGAAGAGATCGTCCGCATTAATGGAATGCTCCAGTCAGATTACGTTGTTGAAGGGGATCTACGCAGACAGGTACAGAGCAACATTAAGCGATTGATTAACATTCATTCTTATAGAGGGCAACGGCATAGAGCTGGACTGCCTGTTCGTGGCCAACGCACACAGACGAACGCCCGCACACGAAAAGGTAAGAAGAAGACTGTCGCTGGTAAAAAGAAATAACTTTTAATTGAGGAGAATCTCTCTTGGCAAAACAAGCACAAGCAAAAAAGGGTGGTAGAACCCGGAAAAAGGTCGTGCGTAACGTCCCAGCAGGCGTTGTCCATGTTAAAGCTACTTTTAACAACACCATTATCGCGATTACAGACCCTGCTGGTAATGTTGTCTCATGGGCTTCGGCTGGTAAAGTTGGCTATTCCGGTTCACGTAAATCTTCTGCATTTGCTGCAACCGTAGCTGCTCAAGATGCCGCTAAGCTTGCCATGACGATGGGAATGAAAGAAGTTGAGGTAAACTTGAAAGGTCCGGGAGCGGGCCGTGAGTCTGCGGTTCGGGGTTTAATTAGCACAGGCCTAATGGTCTCTGTTATCCGCGATAAAACTCCAGTGCCCCATAACGGATGTCGACCCCGCAAGCGACGAAGAGTATAAGGAGAACCTAAGCATGCCATCAGTTCTATATAATAAATTCGAAATGCCTGAGATGATCAAAGTCGATGAAAAGACGGCTTCGAGCACTTACTGCCGTTTCATTGCAGAGCCGTTTGAGAGAGGCTTTGGTCACACGATTGGAAATGCGCTTCGTCGCATGCTCCTTACCTCTATCGAGGCTCCAGCAATCATCTCCTTCTTTATGGAAGGAGTGCCACATGAGTATATGGCCGTTGAGGGAGTTGTAGAAGATGTCACCAATATCGTTTTGAATCTGAAAGGAGCTCTTTTAAGAAGGCTTCCGCTTGATGATGTGCCCAATGCGCGTGAGCAAAAAGTAGTTACAAAAATGTTAGAAGTGACACAAGAGCATCTTGCAGCCAATGGTCAGTACGTTGTCACGCTAGGAGAGCTTTTCTCTTCGGGAGATTATGAGGTTGTAAATCCGGATCTTCCCATTTTTACAGTAACTAAGCCTATGACGCGCCGCGTTGAGTTAAAAGTCTCAATTGGAAGAGGGTATGTTCCTTCGGAGCGTCATGAGATCACCAATCATATTGTGAATGAGATTGTAACAGATTCTACTTTCTCCCCAGTACGTCTTGTGAACTACTTTGTAGAAGACACACGGGTTGGTCAGGATACCGATTTTGACAGACTAATTCTAGAAGTGCGTACAGATGGACGTGTTACCCCACAAGAGGCTCTTGCTTTTGCATCAAAAATTTTGGTGAATCATTTGGGAAGTTTCCAAACAATTGATGAGCGCGAGATCTCTTTTGAAGAGGCTAAGACTACAAGTGACAGTGATTTAGATGATTTGATGGCTAAGCTCGTTTTGGGAATCAATGAAATTGAGCTATCGGTCCGTTCTACCAACTGTTTAAATGGTGCAAGTATTGAGACAATTGGTGAACTGGTTGTGATGCCTGAGCCTAAACTGTTGCAATTCCGCAACTTTGGAAAAAAATCTTTAAATGAGATCAAAGCTAAGCTGACAGAAATGGGATTAGGCTTAGGGATGGATTTATCTCGCTTTGGGATTACACAGGACAATGTAAAAGATAAGATCCAAGAATATTTAGATGAACATAAAGGGGCAGCGCTATGAGACATCGCAAGAGGTCTTTAAAGTTAGGACGTACCACCTCTCACAATCGGTGTATGCTTGCAAATATGCTAAAGTCGCTCATTGAAGAAGAGCGTATTGTCACAACCGTTGCAAAGGCAAAAGAGCTAAGACGTCATGCAGATCGCATGATTACAGTGGCGAAGAAAAATACATTAGCCAGTCGGCGCTATGTTACGGGGAAGTTAATGGTGCGTTATAATCCATTAACAAGCAAGCAGCAGAGACTAGTAAAAGAGGGAAACACCTCTGTTTATAATTTAGATCGCCGTGTTGTCAATAAGTTGTTTGATACGTTGGGACCTCGCTTTGACAACCGAAACGGCGGCTACACCCGCATTATACGTGGTGGTAACCGTATCGGTGACAATGCGCAAACATGCGTGTTGGAATATCTAAGTGAGTAAAGGATAAGTTGCTTTTTTCACTCCAAGAGACTACTTTACATTTCATTGGAATGATTTGATTAGGAGGAAGCAACCGTGGAAGTGAGAGTCGCAATCAATGGTTTAGGGCGCATTGGCAGACACGTTCTGCGTTACGCGCTTAAGCGTTCAGGAATTAACGTTGTTGCTGTAAACGATATTGTTCCACCGGATAATTTAGCCTATCTACTCAAGTATGATTCTACACATGGCCGTTTTGAGGCAAAAATCGAGTCTCGAGAGGGCGAGTTAGTTGTAGATGAGCATAAAGTTAGAGTTTTCTCAGAAAAAGATCCGGCTAAATTACCATGGAAAGAGCTGGATATCGATTATGTGATCGAGTCATCCGGTTTTTTTACGACTCCGGAAGGTGCGGGTAAGCATCTTCAAGCTGGTGCCAGGCGGGTATTGATTTCAGCCCCAGCTAAGGGAGAGATCCCCACTTTTGTTATGGGTGTGAATCACACTCAATATAATCCAGCTACAGATAAGATCGTATCCAATGCTTCTTGCACAACGAATTGCTTAGCGCCGATCACCAAAGTGCTTTTAGACAACTTTGGAATTGAAGAGGGGCTTATGACAACGGTACATGCGATGACAGCAACGCAGCCTGTTGTGGATGGTCCTTCCAAAAAAGATTGGCGCGGAGGGCGGGGAGCACATCAGAATATCATTCCCTCTTCGACAGGTGCGGCAAAGGTTGTTGGCCTTTGCATTCCAGAGGTTAAGGGGAAGTTGACAGGCATGGCTTTTCGCGTGCCTGTTGCGGATGTTTCTGTGGTTGATTTAACGGTTCGGGTGAGCAAGCCAACCTCCTACGAGGAGATTTGCGCAAAGATGTGTGAGGCTGCTTCAGGACCGATGAAAGGCGTATTAGAGTATTGCGATGAAGAGCTTGTATCGACCGATTTGATTGGCTCAACAGCCTCCTCCATTTTTGATGCAGGAGCCGGCATTGCTTTAAACCCACAATTTTTCAAGTTAGTGGCCTGGTACGACAACGAGATTGGTTACGCTGTGCGCGTTTTGGATCTTGTCCATTACATGGCCCTTCAAGAACATAAGGTATCAATGTGAATTTTACTCGAGAACCCATAATTGAAACTGTCATTTCATCCAAAGAGGGCTATAAGCTCGCTTTGCGTAATAGTAAAGGTGGCGGTCAGGAAGAATTTTTTGTTGACGCAGTTGAAGTGATTTCTTTTGGCAGCAACTGCTTTTATCGCTCATTGGAGAAACCCAAGAGTTTTTTAGTTCCTGTTAGTGACTACGAAGTCTTAGAAGTACGTGAAGCGCGCATGGTTTTAAAATCCTCTTCAGTGGATCGAGGCATTAAAATTGGTGGCGGGCGCGAAACATCCAAGAAAACTGCTCGTGAGGAAAGTGCAGAGCCAGCTTCTATTAAGGAAGTTGAAGCAACAGTTGTTGAAGAGCAAAAAGTAGAGAAGCGTCGAGAGCGTCGTCGGACGCGCAAGCGTCGTGGGCAGGATGAGGAAGATAAAGGGGAAGAGGCTGTCTCTCAAGAGGAGGGCAAGCCTGTGGAGAAGCCATCACTTATTCCGCCTCCATCGACTTTAATTTCGGAGACGATTAGTCGTTACAAAGACATTGTGATTCATGAGACGCCCGAGGAAGAATCCTCTTTAAAAAAGGAGCAGGAGTTTTCCGAAGAGCCGTCGGAAGACTCTTCCGTCCCAAGTCCTGAGGCTCCTGCTCCTCAAGCTGTGGAAGATGACGAAGAGATACCCATTTAGTACTGACGGTCGTTATGAGTACGGCTTTACCGACAGGGGAGTGTTTACTCTTTTGACTAAAAAAGGGGAGTCGCTTTATGCCTATGCGATTCCTCTTTGCGAGAAGTTAGGCAGTCATCTTCTGTGGGTGTTTTTTTGGTTAGTACTCATCCTGGTTTCTAACCTATTTTTTTCAGATAGGGTTGTCTTTATGTCCGGCCGTGTTTTCATGTCTTTGATTTTTGTGCATCTTTTTATCTTTGGGTGTCGGTTAACTACGCTGCTCATCAAGGGTGGTTTTCGTCCTGTTTTTTTCCCCCCTTTGTGGATTCGGTTGACACGTCAGTTTCAGAAAGGTTCTGGTATAGAATTGCTTAAAAAACACCAATTGGATACTCATCCTGGTCTTTTGGTGAATTTAGCTTTGACTCAGTTGAATCGTGAAGAGCCTGAGAAGGGGCACCAGACACTAGTTCAAGCGCTGCATCACTGTCCTGACCATCCCGAGATTCAGCAGATCGTTACGGCCTGCGCTTCACTTTAAGGAAAGGCTTTTTCAGGCTCGAACAGCTTTCTTTTTTTTGCTCTTTTTGGCAAGTCGGACAAAAGGGCTTCTGGCTCTGGAAGGGCTTCCGATAAAAAGGGGCAATTACCTTTCTCCATGCATGCATTACTTTGTGCCATTAGTCCTGTCAAATGATTAGCCGCGCCTTTCAACGTGAAGTAATTGGTAAATATTTTGGCTATCTCCTTATAAACATAGCGAATCACAGCAACTTGCATTTGAAGGTGTACCCATGTCGCGTGCGCCTCAAATAAAGCCCCTTGGAGATCCTCTACGTCTTGCGTTGCTGAGAGGCGCCTGATTGAATTGAGTTGTAGCTGAGCTGTGGTTACTGCTGAGTCAATCACATTCTCAAACATACCTATTGCCAGCATGACAGCTCCTTGTACCCTTAGTTCCTTATCACTTAGCATTTGTTCAGGTGCTCGGATGATGTGCTTTAGTTCGGCCATCTGTTGTTTAAAGTGAGCAAGATCTTGATCAGCCAGGGTCCAGGCTTTCTGTACAGATATTTCGCTTTTACGACTGAACGGAAGCTCTCCTTGTATAATCCGATTGGTGGTGGCGTGCTCTTCTTCAATCTGTTTAGCTAACAAGAGGCTATAGTTTTCGTAGAGATGAATCAAGGCACGGTATAAGTCGAATGACCTTCGATAGTAGGGTTTTTTGGGTGCGATGGGAGTATATCCAACAGCCTGGATGAAATGCAGATGTGTGTGCACAACAACTTTCATTTGGTCGAAAAAAGTGCCAGGAAACCCCATTTCTCTGTGCAGCGCGACGTTGCGGCGATACCAAGACATTTTTGGAGGTTTGACTAGTTTGCTTAGGATCGTCGTGGGCGCTCCCATCGTGTGTATCTGCCTCCCTAGTGCATACAGCTGCCTCTCATCAGATAGAAAAATATCGTCTAAAAACGAGAAAATAGTGTCTACACAAACTGATACACTGGTTGCTAGGTTTTTCCATACAGGGGCTTGGGGTAGAGGTGCTTGTTTTTGAGGAATTCTGTTGCAAAAGTCGTATGCAGTGTTTTCATCTGTTGGGGTTTCTTTGGCCCATGCTCCGGGGAGAACCTGGAAATTGAAGGCATCTGATAGACGTACTCCAAGCCACTGCCAGGAAGTAGCCATTCCCTCAAGAATGGGTGCTAAAACGCGCTCCCCCACCACATAGGCAATCGGTTTTCCCGCAGCCGCTGCTGAGCAAAAAAAGGGTTCGGAGCAAATGGTTGGATAATATTGAAGGGCGTGCATCCTTTCTTAGGATTTGTCTATTTGCTCTAGCAGCTTTTCTGCAGGAAGCATTTTGATATGCTTCTTTTTAGCCTCATCGGAGTAGACTTCTGCAAGAGTCCCCTCAATAAGTTTTAACCCTTCTGATTTGTCCTCCCGGATATCATCTGCAATCAGGCCGCTGACTCGGCTCTCTTCTAAACGGAGAGTTTTAAGCGCTGCATTTTGTTGTTGTGATTGAACCCAAGCGGCTTGGGCATTGACAATCGCTGTTTGTTCATCTTCTAGATAGTCTTCTGGAAACTCTGGATCGAATGTAGACCCTTTTGTTCCTGCTTCAACGGTTTCCAATTGACGCTGTGCATTACTTCTTTTGGTTGCAATCGATGTCTCCAATCCTTTGATGGCAATCAAAGCAGCTGACAGGGAGGCGGCAGCCTGTTTGAGATCTTCGGGATTGGCTTTAACATTTATTTTACCCAAGGCACCGGCTAAATCACCTTCCCCTTTTTTGATTGCTGCATCCAGATTGTTCGCTCGCGCCTTAAGATTGAGGTATCTCTGGTACTTTTCAGCTGATCCAAAATCAGCCTCGACTACTCTTCTTGATCCACTTCTTGACCAGAGGGTCCAGCCCCAAACGCGAACGGTATAGCCTCCTGTATATTCTGTTTTTCTTGAATCATGTTCCTTCTGTTTCGTTTTTTGAAAGGCTTCAAACTCCTCTTGCATGCTCTTTTTCTCAGTCTCAAGCACCACTCTGTCTGCACTGAGTTGATCAACAAGCTTTAGAGCTTGAGTTACTTGTGCGTTTGAAGCTGAGATCGCTTCGATTGTCGCTTGGATGTCACCTTTGAGGGCATCAATTTTAGCTAAAAATGCATCAGCATGCTCCTCATATTTCCTTAGAAAGTTGACCTTTGCTTCTCTGGCTTTTTGTTCAGCATTTTGAATTTTTGCTAGGTTTTCTTCCCTTTTAGAAGGATCATCTTCCATTCCCTGCACCCAGGCACTCACTCTTTTCAGAGCACGGTAAGCATTTTTTGAGTACTCAATAAAGCTGTTTTGGCTATTGGAATTAAATGCCAGTTGACTGTCATATAAAGAGTAAGATCTTTGATGGAGCATCTGAAGCTTGGCAAATACCTCTGGATCTGTGTGTAAAAAACGAAGAGTCTTCATCACATTAAGGTTAGCAATATAACAGTGTCCCACAGAGTCCACAAAGTCACCTGCAAATGCGTTAGTGAGCTGTTCTTGCGCCGCTTCTTTAAACCATCTTAAGCTGGCTCCAGGCTGGACAAAGCTGGTAAGAATCGCTCTACCTGCACTTCCTTTAACCAGGGGAGCCATGCTCGTGATTTGCTCATGAATTCCTTTGTCAAAAGTACATTGGTCTCCATCACACTGATTTCCACCGACAGTGGCAGCTGCTACCCCGGTGAGAACTTGAAAATGATACACGTTCGACAATTGAGTCCCGATCCATTGGAATGAAACAGCAACAGCCTCCAGCGCTGGAGCTAAAATGCGTTCTCCAATCACAAATACAAGTGTCTTGCCATTTTCGCCAGCAAGCTGAGAAGAACAAGAGACGGCCGAAGAAGTGAATTGTGGGCTTGTGTGTACTAACATGATTTTCTCCTTAGTTTATTGGACGTCTATTTTCTCTAACAACTGTTGTGGCGCGATCAGGGGAACGTATGGGCCTTCCCGATCGCTGGAGTAGAGTGTCTTTAAAACCTTCTCCAACGCCTTCAGTCCGTTTGACTGATTGTTCTGGATATCACCAGTAATTAAATGCTCTAGCCGACCCTCTTCCATCCTCAGAGCTTTAAGGGCTTCGTTTTGTTGTTGCGATTGAACCCAAGCTGCTTGTGCGTAGATAATTGCCCTTTGCTCATCTTCTAGATAATCTGTGGGAAAATCAGTGTCGAACTCTGAACCTCTTGTTCCCATCTCAACGGTGTCTAGCTGGCGGAGCGCGTTGTTTCTTTTAGTCGCAATAGCCGTTTCCAAATTTTTTACTGCAATTAAAGCGGCAGACAATGACCTAGCAGCTTGCTCAAGGTCTTGTTTGTTTGCTTTTACATTAATCTGACTCAGCGCTTTTGCTAAATTAGCCTCTTCTATTTTGATCTGCTTTTCCAGTTCTCGTGTCTTTTCTTTGAGCTCAAGATAATGCTTAAACTTTTCGGCAGATCCAAAATCAGCTTCGACAATTTCTCGCTTAGGGCTGGTAGACCAGATTTCAGTTCCTCCCACACTGATCGAAGAGCCTCCTGTGAGTTCTGTTTTCCTTGAATCAAACTCACGTTGTTTTGTTTTTTGATAAGCGTCAAACTCCTCCTCCATGCTTTTTTTCTCCACTTCAAGCTTAACTCGATCTTGGCTCAGCTTATTCACAAGATCCAATGCTTGGCTTACTTGATGGCTCGAAGTGGAGAGTACGTCGATTGTAGACTGGATTTTGGACTTAATTCCCCCGATGACCTCAAGAAAAGTATCAGCGTGCTCTTTGTATTTAGTGAGAAATGCTTTTCTGGCAGCGTTTCCTTGTTTTTCAGCATTCTGAATTTTGGGGAGGAGTACAGCCTGTTTAGATGGATCTGCCTTGATTTGCTGTGTCCATACGTTGACCTTTCTAAGAGACTTATAGGCATCCTCTGCATATTGAATAAAGCGAATTTGGTTTTGAGAGTTGAAGCTCAACTGTCCGTCATAGAGCTCGTAAGAGCTTGTTTGTAGCTCTTTCAAACTTTTAAATGCATTTAGATCGGTATACAAAAAACGAAGACCCCTAAGTAAATTGAGGTTCGCAATGAAGCAGAGTTCTACTGAATCGACAAAATCTCTAGCAAAGATATCGGTAAGCTGCTTCTCTGCAGCTCCTACAAACCAGTCTAGATTTGATTCAGGATTGACCCAGTTGCTCAGGATTCCTTTCCCTGATCGTGCTGATACAAGGGGAGCCATACTGTTAATCTGGGCATGAACGTCTTTTGTAATCTCACACATACCCTCACCGGAGCAATCATTTCCATTAAGAGGAGCTGCAGCCGCTCCGGGAAGTACCTGAAAGTGATACACGCGTGAAAATTGAGCTCCTATCCATTGAAACGAAACGGCAACAGCATCTAGCGCAGGGGCTAACACCTGCTCGCCTATTACGAATGCGATTGTTTTACTCTCAGTAGCTCTTCCACTATCAGCAGCGAGATAAAGCGGACCAGCTGTAGAAGTGGCTTGGAAAGATGAGAACGTAAGTGCAGACATGATGCCTCCTTGCTTGTTATTAGGAAGAGTATGAAATTCTTTTAAAGACTTTGCGTCAAGAAAATCCTTTGCAGACGGTGAGCTTAGTGGGCTTTTTTAATGAATAAGGCCAGCCAGAAGGCCCAAATCAGATAGCAGATGGCTCCTGCTAAATAGACAACTCTATAGAGAATCACAAACTCCGTGATCCAGAAGCAGCAGACCGACATCATCACGCTCAAAGAGGCGAGTATGACACATAAGTTCTTCCATCCATGAGGGATCGAAGCACGTTCTTTTGCAAGAAAGAAGATAAGGATCATAATGCAGGCAAACACAGCCGTCATACTCATGGTGAGCCAGATACCAAAATACTGAACAGCCAAGACGACATTACTCCAGCTTTGGATCGGTTGCTTCAGAGCAAGGTCCCACATCGTAATCAAAGTGATCGGCAATAAAGAGCCCAGAACACCGATGATCAATAGCCCTCTTGAGACCAGCTGTGCCCTCAAATCTCCCTGTCCAAACAGGTCACCAAATATGAGTCCCAAAGAGCACAAAGTGAATGTAAAAATCAGGATAAACGCGTAAGTAGCGAGGTAGTAAGGGGCTGTTTCCGGATACTGGTAGATGGTTAGGAAAGGTACATCCATAGAAAAAGTGATCAGAGCATAGGTAAACCCATTTGCTAGAAGAGCAAGAATATTGATCCAGAGGAGCACATAGGCCCAATTGCGCCACTTTGCATAAGTCATGGCCAACATTAAAGCAATTTCTTTATATCTTTGAAAGGCTTGACTGAAAGCGTAGAACAATTTACCTTATTTGCTTTGCCGCGCGCTCGGGTGGTGGAATGGTAGACACTAGGGACTTAAAATCCCTTGCTGGTAACAGCGTGCGGGTTCGAGTCCCGCCCCGAGCAATATTGTAACCCAATGAGTTATGCGAAATTAAGGTTGCCAACCATGTCTTGGGTAAATTTAAGTGGCACACTCCCAGATGAAAAAGCAGGATAATTTATGACATTATCGTTTCTAAGAAACTAGGGATAGGGATGGGGTTAGCTAATGAACAACTCTAATAGTGATATGGAACGCATATACAGGGAATGGGATGAAGCTCTATCAAATAATGATATAGAGGGTTTGCTCTCTCTTTATTCTTCAGATGCTGTTATTGAAAGTCCTCTCATTCCATATTTGATGGAGTGCGAGAGTGGAGTGCTAAAAGGACATAAGGAAATTCGAGCTCTTATTGAGAGAGTTGCTGAAAGAAAGCCTCCTATCAGAAAATTTTATAGAAAAGGCTTCTTAACAGACGGAAAAACGCTAATGTTTGAGTATCCAAGAGAGACTCCTCAAGGTGAACAGATGGACTTTTTAGAAGTAATGGAAGTTGAAAATGGTCTGATTATTAATCATCGGGTGTATTGGGGATGGCGTGGTTTTAAGGTAATTCAGGCAGACACCTACCATCAGAAGCCTCAGTAGGATAAAAAAATAGGATATTTAATATGTCTGGTCACGTGTTTGTTGTTTCCGAATGGCTTCCTAAGTGTAGTGCTACCCGTTAAGCAAGCAAAATCTAAAAGAGTCGCCCTTCCCTTTTGGAGACAAGATTTTGTTTCGTCAGGATTAGGTGAAATTTGAAACGAATGAAGCACATTACTTTGATTAGCTCATCCCCATAGACGAAGGGATGACCATTCTTTTTTTCTTTCTTAGCTGTCCAATTTTCAAGAGCTTGTGGAGTTGCCCACAAATTGATGTTGCCACGATTTACAAGAGTTCTGTTATACTTACTCCAGTCACGTTTGTGATGCATGGGTTTTCCTTTGGTGTAGTGACCGTTTAGGATAAACCCGTGCTTTTCTTTTTCTCAATAAAATACTTACTAT